>CAZCZZ010000020.1:0-58593 GCA_964503335.1 uncultured Verrucomicrobiota bacterium | reverse complement strand
ATCTCGAATCTCAAATCTCGTATCTCCGCCTATCTTCCCTCAAGCCCCGGTATGCCCGGCGCGCCTTCCCATGACTGGGGGGCGTTCCAGGGGATATCGGACTCCGCGTCGGGGTCCGTCGTTGCGCAGCCGGTGAGGACGGTAAGGACTGCTGCAATCAGTGCGAGCAGGAAAGGGATGCGGCGTTTCATCGGGCTGATTTCCTCGTCGCTACTGCGGCCACACGGAGGGTGCGGCGTTGTAGTGCGCTATTTCCAGACCCTGCAGCACGGCCAAGGCGATGACGCAGAGAACGGCGACCAACGATAAGATGCTCACGACTTTAGTGGACAACGCTGTCGCCCTCCCGGATCTGAGCCTGCTGCCAGTCTGAAACGATTTCGGCGATGGCCAGGTTGCGGCTGACGCCACTGACCACCACCTTGCCCACAAGCTTGTCGGCGCGGTGAACGAGAAGCTCGCCATTCTGGACGACGCCTTCATCGCTGCCGATGTTGAGCACGACGAAGTTCCAATCCTTGTTCACGACGACGATCTGGCCGCTCAGGCCCTTCTGCATCATCGGCGCGCCTTCGCCGGACGCGGCGTCGATCTGCTTGATCGTCTGCTCGAGGGTCACGACCTTGTCTTCCAAGTCGCGTTTCTCGTCCTGCATCGTGGCGATCTGGCCGTTGAGGGATTCGATATTCGCATCGGCCGCGGCCTTGTCCGCCACAGCGGTTTCGAGTTCGCTTTCCACGCGCGCGACTTCCGCCTCCTTCGCAACAATCGTTTCGTTCAGTCGGGCCACTTCGTCCTGCGAGGCGGCGAGGCTGGACTTGGTCGTCGAAAGTTCGTCGCGGGTCTGGGCGAGGTCATTCCGCGTGGACTCAAGGTCGCTCTTCGTATTCTGGAGTTCGTCGTACTGGTTACCGGCCACCGTGGCGACGCGGTTGAGGGCGGTGTCGATCTGGCCGAGGCTGGCCGCATCGGCGACAGCGAGCTGGGAGGCGTTGAATGCGTCGTCGTGCAACCCCTTGGCGATCGCGGCTATGCCTTGTTCCGTGCGCTGCACGCGGCCCTTCAGGACTTCACGCTTCGAGAAGAGCATGATGCCCAGTGTCAGGGACGTGATGCTGAGGACGAGCAGAACGATGATCAGTGGCTTAAGCGCCTTGCCCATGAGAAATCTCCTGTACGGAAACTGTTGTCGATAGCGACGATACTAGGACTGCGCTCAAAAGAGTGTCAAACGGAATCAGGCCGCAGATGCGGATCGTTGGGGCGGGTTACCGGGTCAATTGCTCACGTGGCCGAACTGATCAATGGGTTCGGCGGGACCTGCAGCATCCGCCCGCTTGTTGACCGGCGCGGTGGCGGGATGCCGCTCGTCGAGAAGGCGCATGCCTTCAAGCAGCAGGGATTGGGTCTTGCGGAAGATCTGCTGGTCGGGGTCCCTTGACGCCTGGTCGTCGGTCAGGTCGCCGCCGCCTGCCGGCTGCGCCCGAAGCCGGCGTTGAAGGGGGATCGGCTCGGTCTTGGTGAACTCAAACTTGCCTTTGCGGTTTCGCAGCAGGGCATAGACCGCTTCCTCGCCGATCTTGCCATCGTAAGCGGCCTGGATGATCTCGCCGTCGGCGAAGAACAGGTCGCCGTCCTGATCCTCCGCATCGGTGATGCTCAGGATGCCGGTCTGGAGGGTCGCGTTGAGGAGCTGGATCAGGTCGGTGATCGAAAGGGTGCTGAGAGAGCCCTCGAGCTTGTTTCGCAGCTCGGGCGTCTTGACCGGCTGCTGGTCCGTGGCGTCGATGACCTGCGAAAAGTCCGGGCGCACAAATTCCAGCCGGAAAGGGGAGAGGGCGATGATGTCGCCGGGCTTCAGCGTGGCGACACTGTCGAGCCGCTGGTCGTTGACGAAGGTGCCGTTGGAGCTGTTGAGGTCCTTGACGAAGAACTCGCCGTCGCGGGCGAAGACCATGGCGTGTACGCGGCTGACGCGCTCGTCGGTGAGCACGAAATTACACGTCGCCGGATCGCGTCCCAGGATGACTGCCGCATTGCTGCTCAGCGGAATGACGACATCCTTGGAAACGAGAAAGCACCGGCTCTCTGGCTTCGCCGTCATAAAGTCCAATCTACCTCATTCCGGGCAATTCAACCATGCCCGCCTGCCGGATCACGTCTTGATCCTGCCGAAGGGCATCCGCGTTGCGTCCAGTTCGAACGTTTGGTTCACGGTGCTGGCATCCGCCGGTGCGTTTTGGGCTCGGGTAATCAGGCGGTCGATCTCATGGCACACTTCGTTGCAGTAAAGCTTCACAAGGCCGGGGTTTGATTCGCGGCCGAAGACGACCAGCAGCATCATGTCGCTGTCCAGCATCTGCATGAACATGCTGGTGTCCTGCCCCTGGTGGATGACATGGCGGAACTCGGATTCACCGAGCATCTGCGCAAGCACGCGCGTGGCGTAGAAGGAACCGCTGGCCAGCGCGGCGATGTTGTCTTCGCTCCGGTAACCCTGGGTGGCCTGCTGCGCAAGGATGTTCCCGCCGCGATCGCAGAGGAACACACTGCTGGCTTCCGCCTTTACAAGAAGGCCCGTGAGGACGTTCTCGAGTTCCGAATTCTGCTCGACGGACATCGATTGGATCATGGCCGGACCTTTTACCTTTCCGACGAAACGCAGATGTCGTCGGGCACCTGCGCACTCGGTAGATTATTTTGTTTCAGGAACGATCCAAGCACCATTTTGGAGATGAGGTTCAGCGACTCAAAGACGCCTCGCCCGTCGCGCGCCACGGCTTCCAGGCAGGTGGCCCGGTTCTCACGGCGGTTCAGGAGGAAGTCCATGTAGTGGACAGGGGCCGCATTCGGCATGTCGCGCTTGTTGAACTGGAGCATGTAGGGAAGCTCGTCCAGGACGACCTTCTGGTCCTTCAGGTTGTCCTCGAGGTTCTGGAAGCTCTCGGCGTTCTCTTCCATCTTCTCCCATTGCGAATCTGCGACGAAGACGACGCCGTCCACGTTGCGGAGGACGAGCTTGCGCGTCTCGTTATACATGGACTGGCCCGGGACCGTGTAAATCTGGAACTTGGAGACGAAGCCCTTGACGATGTCCGATTTGAGAGGCAGGAAGTCAAAGAAGAGCGTCCTGTCCTGGCGGGTCGACAACATCGTGAGCTCGCCGCGAAGGGTGGGGTCCACGGCCGCGTGGATCTGCTCCAGGTTCGTCGTCTTGCCGCACATGCCCGGCCCGTAATAGACGATCTTGAAGGCGATCTCTTTCTTCGCGAAGTTAATGAATGACATAATTCACCTCGTCCTTGTCTTCTATCTCTCTGCAGACTCACTTTAGCAGGATGCGTGCCGAGTCCCGTTTGATTCGCGAAGGGTGGGTCGCAGCCGGATTACGGGGTGAATCAGGGCCTTTCACTTTTCACAAACGCGAAATTGAAACGTGAAAAGACGGCGTGCTGCAGCGTCGCGACGGATGCGCCAAAGCACGGTCTGGCGCTTGTTTCCGGATCGATGAGGGGAAGGTGTTCCTTATAAGGAGCCGCGATCCACCGTCGCGCCGGATGTGATGCGGATCAACCGAAAAGCACGATGGCACGGGCTATGCTTAATGACTTCTCAGGCAGGATTGAACACCTGCAGAAGTGGAGTAAGCCATGTCACTGCTACGATTCTTGCGGAGAGACAAAGAAGAGCGGAAACCCGCGGCCACGGAGCCGGCGCTTGCGCCGATTCCCGTGACGCAGACCGCCTCGCGGACAGTCACCATGGCTTCCCCCGCCCAAGTGCGTGCCCATTCGCCTGCACCTCTCGACCTGGAGAAGATCCGTCGCGAGCTGCAGGAGATCGCCCAGATTGTCGGTGAAGAGGAGATGGGCTCCGTGGACAACGTCTCCCGCGTTTCCCTTCACCCCACGATCGCGTTGCGTCTCGCCGATGTCGTGAAGATGGCGAACCAGGCCTTCAAGAATCCCGAAGCCCTCTCACCCGTGTCCGATACCCGGCTCGCGGTGGAAGTGCCCGATCTGTATGACCAGCTCGCGAAGGGCAAGATCACGACGAAGCTCAATATGCTCGTTGCTGATGTGCCCAGCGACCATCTCAGCGACTATGTCAGCCTCCATGGCGATGATCCCGTTTCGCTTCCGTTGCATATTGTCGTCGCTGCGATCGAACCCGGCGAACTGCGCAAACGCACCGCGTTCATCGAGCGCGACCTGGGCGACAAGGCCCTGCCGAACCTCTTCACGATCGGCAGCTTCGACACCTCGGCCCCCGTGGACGAGGCGAGCCCTGCGGCTGCAGCGATTCCCGAGCCCGTGATCGATATTCCGGAGCCCGAGCCCGAAGCACCCGTGGCGTACACGGAGCCGGTTGTTGCGCAGGAAGAGCCTGTTTTGCCGACCATGGACGTCCCGCATGTCGAGCAGCCCGTGGAAGAGCCGGCGGCGATCGTCGTCCCCGAGCCGGAGCCCGAGCCTGTCGTGGCCAGCGAGCCTGTGCTTGCCGAGCCCGAAGTGGTGGCGGAATCCGTTGCGGTCAACGAACCGTTCGAGCCCGTGGTGTCCGATGCCGCGCCGCAGGTGACTGCGTCCGCTCCCGCGGAAGAGGTCTTCGAACTCGATGAAGAGGATATCGAGGATGGCGAGCTGACGCTCGCTCAGCCGGAAGCAGCGCCGGTCGCAGCGGTCGCGGTCGCACCGCTGGCCGAAATCCCCCCGTACGCCGAGCACCCCCGCGTGCTTCTCGCCGGTCTCGATGTGAATTACGCGACAGCGGAAGAACTGGCGACGCGCCTCAATGGCGTCGGCATCCGCCTCGCCAGGCGCGTCGTGGAAGAACGCCTGAACAACGGGCCGTACCGCGATGTGTTCGATCTCGCCCGCGTGCCCGGACTTCGCCGCAAGCGCTTCGAGGAAGTCACCGGCGTCCGCTGGGACGGCCCGTACTTCAAGTACCGCGCGATGGTGAATGGCATTCTTGAAACCGAGATCGGTGCGATGCCCGACGTGCGTCGCGTCGCCGCCCGGTTCGCGGAAGTCGCGGGCTTCACCGGCTGCATCGTCATCCACGAGGACGGCATCGTGCTCGCCGGAACGTGGAACGACCCTGCGTCCGATCGCCTGGGCGCCTTCGCACCGCAGATGTTCAAGAAGGTCGAACGCTATGTGAAGCAGCTTCGCATGGGCGACATCCGGACGCTGTCCTTCCTGGCGGACCACCAGCCGATCACGATCGTCAGCAGCGGGAAGATCTTCTTCGTGGCCCTCCACGAGCAGGACACCTTCACGCGGAAGCAGATTGAAATGACCCAGGCCCTTGCGACCGAACTCGGCCGCCGGGTTGCCTGATCGATACGAGAATGTTGAGTCAAAAGCGGGCGGGCCTGATTCCTCCTCCTTGCAGGCCCGCCCGCTGCCTTTTGGGGAATTGCTGGAGGATGATTGATGAACGCTGACTGATGAATGCTGAAGTTCTGAAATCAGACTCATCAATCAGCAATCAGCCTTCATCAATTCCCCTTCATCCCTCATCAATCTGCCCACCCCCTGCGCTTGATTCGGAACCGCGGTCCTACTAGTCTCCCTTCTTTCCCCAACTGAAGGGCTTTATGAAGAAGGTATTGATTCCTACAAAACTCGACAAAGTCGTCCGCGAAACGCTCGAAAAGTCAGGCCACTACGCCGTCGTCCAGGAAGAAGTCACCGATCTCGGGGCCTTCGTGGCCCAGCACAAGGACACGCACGCCATGATCGTGCGCAGCGAAAAGGTGACCCCCGCCATTATCGACGCGCTTCCCTCCCTCAAGGTCGTGGTCCGTGCAGGGTCGGGCTATGACACGATCGACACCAAATACGCGCGTAAACGCGATATCGACGTCCTGACAACCCCCGGAGCCAACGCGAATGCCGTGGCCGAGGAAGTCATCGCCATGATGCTGGCCGACGCGCGCCATATCGTCGCCGCCGATCCCTCCACCCGCGCGGGCAAGTGGGAGAAGAACAAGTTCATGGGCCGCGAAATCAGCGGCAAGACCATCGGCATCGTCGGCCTCGGCGCCATCGGCCAGCTCGTCGCCAAGCGGCTCAGCGGCTTCGAAGTCACGATCGTGGGATACGACCCCGTCATCTCCCAGGAGCGCGCGCGCGCTTGCGGTGTCGAAGTCGTGGACCTTGCCGTGCTCTTCGAGCGTAGCGACTACATCACGCTGCACGTCCCCGAAAACGCAGAGACCCGCGGAATGGTGAACGCTGCGCTGCTCGCGAAGATGAAGAAAGGCGCCACGATTATCAACTGCGCCCGCTGCGGCATCATCAACGAAGAAGACCTCCGGAAGGCGAAGGCCGAGAAGGGCATCCGCTTCCTCAACGATGTATATCCGAAGGACGCCGAGGGCCCCAAGACGGTGACGGATATCGCCGACCTCATGCTCCCGCACCTCGGCGCCAGCACGAAGGAAGCGAATTTCAAGGCCGCCCTGCACGCCGCGCAGCAGTTGATCGAGCTCGATGAGCGCGGGATCTCGCCGTACATCGTCAATCGCGACCTGCCGCCCGGCCTCGACAAGGCATTCGCCGACCTCGCGTTTACGCTCTCGAAACTCTGCCGCGCTGCCGTGGGTCACGACGTGAAGCTCAAGCTGATCGAAACGAGCTTCTACGGCTCGCTGAAGAAGTACAACAACTGGCTCCTCGTGCCCGTTGTCGCGGCGCTGAGCGAGGAGTTTGATGGCTCGATGGACAACAAGGCGGCGCGCCAGTACCTCGCCGACATGGGCGTCGAGTACAAGGATCGGGTCACCGACGACACGAAGACCTACGACAATGCCATCACCGTGGATCTCACCGGCTCGTTCGGCGACAACATGCTCCGCACGGCCAGTGTGCGCGGAACGGTGACGGACGGCATTCTCATGATTGCCCGGATCAACGACTTCCAGAAGCTGTACTTCGAGCCCAAGGGACACACCGCGGTGTTCGTGTACAAGGACCGCCCCGGCGTGCTGGGTCACATCGGCGCCGCGATGGCGAAGGCGGGGATCAACATCGACGACGTGCGCAACCCGCACGACACGAAGGGCGAGCACTCCATTGCGATCTTGAAGGTGAACCGCCAGGTGCCGCAGGATGTGATTCACGCTATCGCAAAAGAAATCCACGCGCAGTCGGCTTTCTGTATCGAGCTGTAGGGATCAAACAGGAATCAGAAATAAAGGAGTAGTAGCATGATCAAGAGCGCAGTCAGGTTCGGGACAATCGCCGCGATCGCATGGATCGCAGCAGGCTCCAACGCATGGGCCTTTTGGGGTGAAGCTAAGACCAAGGCAGAGTCATCCAATGCCGACATGGGTCTCGGGGAGTACAAGGGCCTCAAGCATGCGATCGGTGTCCAAGGCTTCGAGAACGAGGCGGGCTGGTCGGGTGCCTGGGATATTGGAGAGAATCTCACGGTCATGATGGAGTCGGCGCTCTACGATTCCGGCCGCTTTGTCGTGGTCGAACGCGAGAAGCTGAAGGAAGTCTTCGCCGAGCAGGACCTCGCGGCCAGCGGTCGCATGGCTGGTAGCAAAGTGGCCCAGACCGGCAAGGCTCGCTCCGCGCGCTACATGGGAACGGGAGCGGTTACCGGTGTGGAAGAGAGCCAGTCCGGCGGTGGCGGTGGCATTTCCTTCGGCGGCGTCCGCCTCGGCGGCGGCAAGTCCGAAGCGCAGGTCAACATCATCGTCAAGCTGGTCGACACGACGACCGGCGAACTCGTCGCGAAAGAGAGCATCACGGGCAAGGCGGGCAACACCAGCTTGAACGTCGGTCTCTCGGTCGGCGGCGTGAATACCGACCTCGGCGGATTCAAGAAGACCCCGCTCGGCCAGGCCGCGCAGGATTGCATCAACCAGGCCGTGGCGTTCATTGCGAAGAAGATGGAGGAGTTTCCCTTCGAAGGCTCCGTGATCAAGGTCACGGACAAAGGCCAGGTCCTCATCAACCGCGGCTCCGAATTCGGCGTCGAAGCCGGACAGGAACTCGTCATGTCCACCGAAGGCGAAGAGATCATCGATCCGGACTCCGGCGAGATCCTCGGCAAGGAAGAGGGCGAGATCATCGGCAAGCTGAAGGTCGCGAAGACCGTTGAGAAAATGTCCTACGCCGATGTGACCGAAGGCGAAGCCAACCCCGCCCCGGGCACCGTCGTCAAAGCTCCGTAAGAGCAAATCCAGATTCATAGAGAGGCCCCGATGACGAAAGTCGTCGGGGCTTTTTCGTTCGCTACTTCAGCATGACGAGAAGAGTGTTTCCCACGGAGGTCACGGATAGCACGGATGGGAAGAGAGATGCAAAATTCGCGATCGGAGATTCAAAATCGGAAGTGAAAATGTCCCAGACCCAGAGCCGAGCCGTCGGGGACACGCAGATCGGCGAACCGGGACGGTTCACCGTACCTGTGGGGAAATCAGGAGGATGCGGCTCTGTCGGAATCGACCAAACTAAACAACTGCCAGCGCGCCTTCGTGCTCTTTCCGCGTCCGTGGCGTTCGAAGTAGATCTTGAGGCGTCGACCCGTCTCGTCTTCGACCTCGTACCAATGCTTGCGCACATACATCTCGCCGCTGCCGTGATGGCATGGCCCGGTCTCGCGCCATTCCCGCGCGACGTTGGCAATTCGGATCGTCTCGCCATGCCAGATGAACTCACGCGGGAGGCCCGGCTCACCGACGGCCATGCGCGAGGTATCGGCGGTGGAAGTGACAGGCTTAAGCGCCTCGCTGACGAATCGTTCTTTCATGGCTACGGCTGGGAGTATTCTACCACAGACGAACCCCCTGCAGGGAGTTTGCCCACGGAACCCTGCCGTGAGCTTGTCGAACGGACACGGAAACCTGAGAAGAGTTATGACCCACGGAGTTCACGGATGAAGAGGATGTTCCGATGCATGATTTCGAATCTCAAATCTCGAATGTCACATCTCTCTTCCCATCCGTGCTATCCGTGACCTCCGTGGGCAACCCCCGTCCATCCTTCTCATCGCACCGCGTACTGCGTTAACCGCAATGAAAGCAGAGAACACAGAGACTTTGAATGATTTCCGATTGATGACTGCTGATTGCGGCTTACGGATTACTGGTCACTGATCACTGATCACTATCTCCACCTACCACCTACAGCCTAAACCCCTATAGCCTTCCCCAAATCCCCCCGCTCTGGCGTCGCCCTATACCCGTCGACACCAGACCGGGAAGATCCCCTTAGGCGCTACGCAAAGACACCGACGGAGGCCACTTCGCTCCACTCGCCGACCGTCTCATCCTTCTTGCGAAAGATGGCGCGGAAGCGCCAGACGGCTGGGGCGGGTGGGGGCGGGGTGGTGTCGGTGTACTTGGGCTTGATGCAGACCGCGAGGGGCACAAATGACCCCGTTCCGCGATCGACTTCGAGCTCCACGGCATCGTAACCGTGCTTGGTCCAGGTGATCACGGGACGCCCCTTGGCGAGCGATGCCGTGATGCTGGGCTTCACCGACTTCACTTCCACGGGCTGGCTGCCGGTTCCGACAATCCGGAGCTCGTCGCCAATCGTGTTCGTGTAGTTGGGGTGGCGCTTGATCCGACCGACCAGATCGCGCAGCTGCGCGAGGAAGTCTGTCGGCGGGGCGGGTGGAGGCTGCGGCAGCACGACAGGTTCGGGAATCGAACCCACCGTATTGCCCTTGAGGACGTCGCGCTTGTGCGTTGTCCACGTTTGCGAGGCTTCCGCATGCAGCAGTTGCGCCTGACGGGCATAGCGAAAATACGCTACCCCCGCCTCGACCGCATTCACTTCGTCTTCGGCAATGCCCAGGAGGGCCGCCCGGGGACGAAGTCTGCTTACGAAGGTCTCGAACCATTCCACTCGTTCTGTCTCTCTCGATGGTAGGAAGTCTCTCCTGGCCATATGTTCTTCATTCTCCATACTCAACATCACGCTCTAGCCAGCCCCAAACGCGAGGCCGATCACGGCGTGTTGGAGACATAGACATCGCGCGTGATATTTACGTTCAAACATTTTAGCAAAATACTTTGCCGATGTCGTAAGTGGTTTGTAGTGAAAAGACTATAGCGCAAAAGATTTTTGAAATCATTTCGCGGCGGCAGGTTTTGTGCGCAGCACGCAACGCTTGAACGGCGTCGCTCAGTCATAAAACGGCGCCGTTACGCCGCTCAACGGCGTCGTTACACCACAAAACTGCGCCGTTGAGCGATCGAATGGCGCCGTTACGTCGTCCAACGGCGCCGTTACACCACAAAAGTGCGCCGTTGAGTGATCGAACGGCGCCGTTACGTCGTCCAACGGCGCCGTTACACCACAAAAGTGCGCCGTTGAGTGATCGAACGGCGCCGTTACGTCACTCAACGACGCCGTTACACGACGCAACTGCGCCGTTACATCGCATAACGACGCCGTTGAACTCCTGCTGGACATGCTTCCAGCAATCCGCGCCGCAAAACCCCCGTGCCCTTGCGTCATGAGTCCAGCCGTTCGGATGCCTGCAGGGGACCATGATGCTTACGGGCTCTTTTCGACCCGAAATAGCGGCTCTAAGGTACCGAAAACACCCATTTTGTCGTCGTAACGCGTTGAGGCTCTAGAATAACCTGTGGTCCGTCCCCAGTAGATAGCTACCGCATGTTGCCGGGGTTTTGACGTGCATCAAAGTCATGGCCTCAGCATACTTGAATTACTTCAATGCCAGTTAGCAGATACACGCATGGTGAAGATACGATTGGATATATCTATCTATGTGTTCTTGCAATGTTGTTTGGACTTGGAACACCAGTATCCCAGGCTGATTCTTTTCAAGAGTTTTCGATTTCGGCAATTTCGTGTGCTACGCAGACGGAGAATGGCGTCGCTTCCTCCGTAGGACAATACTCTGTTCATGTGACACCATTCTCCATCTTTCCGTCGTCGTTCGATCTTGTCGCCGGCTACGTGCACATGCCGTCTGGTTCCACATTGCAGTCTCCGATTGAGTTCGGGGAGACACTTTTGATTACAAATCTGAGTGATATGGTCTCCTCCATGCCGGGCGGAAGCTACGGATTTGAATTGCACTTAACAAACGGTGGTTCGAATGCCAGCAATCACTTTGTCGTCACTACCAACGTTGTGGTTTCGAATGCAGTGCCGTACGAAGAGCCAATACAATATCCCGCAGTCGTTGATGGTGTTTGGTCAAATAGCCTGCTCATCGTCCATCAAACATGTAGGATAGGAATGGCACCTTGGATCAACGCGCCGTCGGTGTCTCATGGTTATGTAGAATTGGCCATGTCCTCCGCAGGACATTCGCTCTCGCTCTCGCGCGGCGGCACGGCGACGACGAATTTTCCGTTCCTCGATCCGCGCGGACCGCCACTATCTCCACTCACATTGAAGGTGGGTACGGCATACGCGGCGTCGCTCAAATACCACTATGTGGTGGCGTCAACGAACTTCACCGTAACTCCCGATTACCCGGTTTTGTTTTTCCCAAGAGCCTATGATGTCGGAGTAAAGCATGTCGCGAGTACACTTTTTACGGTCCTGGTCGCGCCGGATCCCAAACTTCAGATGAGTATTTCCGGCGACACGATCACGGTAGCGGCGTCCAATCTCATTGTTAATAAGACCTATCAACTTGCATCCGTCACCAATCTTGGGGATGGGTGGAATGCAATGCTGCAAATGACAGCGACAAACGCATTTCACGTATTGGCATCGGTGCCAATGGATATAGCAGGCACGCGGTACTTCAGACTGCAATGGGACTAGTTGCGGCGGAACGCCTGTTCGTTTCGGAGTCAGGTCTGGCATTCGCCCCTTTGACAAATATCACAACGGCGCTCTTGCGCGCCTACTACAAACGGGGAGTTGAACCAGAAACGAACCAGCCTTCGCCCGGCGATTGAATCGCCAAACGAAGGCTGGTGGAGGCGGGGGGAATTGAACCCCCGTCCGAATAAGAGTCACTCCAGCATCTACGCGCGTGTTCCGTTTTTTAATCTCGTCCACACCACTGTCAGCGGACAGGCCATGGTTTGGACCAGCCACCACATTGATTCGTCGGTAAAGGTCGGTCGCTCACCTTTACCGCCGACCTGCTAATTTCGATTCGTCCACCCAGCAGGTGTCAGCAGCGAATCGTCACAGCACTTTAGGCTGCGAGGGCCAACTGATCGTTAGCTTTTATTGTTTTTCCCGGACTTTTTAACGAGGCCAACCGGGGTCCTCGGCGCGCCACTGAAGCTTCAACCTACCCGTCGAAACCAATCGCCCCCTTCTTCAAGAGCGTAACCAGTGATCGGTGGTCCGTGATCAGAGCGGATCACCGACAGACGAAGAGTACCATGGATGGGGGGGAATGCAAATCAGGCAGAGGAATGAGAACTTAACCACGAATGGACACGAATGGACACGAATTCGAATGGGAGGAGAGTTTGCCCACGGAACACACGGAATACACGGAAGCGGAGAAGACAGAAAAGATTGTTTGCCCACGGAGTTCACGCCCGCCTGCAACGCTGTGCGTAGCACTTCGGGCAGGGATGAAGAGGATGTTCCGATGCATGATTTCGAATCTCAAATCTCGAATTTCACATCTCTCTTCCCATCCGTGCTATCCGTGACCTCCGTGGGCAGACAATCCGTTCCTATTTTACGGTCGCCGTGTAGTTGCTGCCGCCGTTGTTGGCCCATTTCGCGGTGCCTTGGCCGTCGGTGACTTTGATGGCGTAACGCACCGTGGTTCCGGCGGGGAATTTGCCTAGGTTGAGGTTCCACCAGTCGTTGTTTCCCGTGCGGCCGGCGAGATTCATTTCGCGGCTGAGCCAGGTGGTGCCGTTGGTCGTGTAGACGATCGAGGCGGACATGGCGCTGCCGGCGGGCCAGCTTTCGATGTTTACCCAGAGATCAGTCGTGGCGGTGATCTGGCCGCTGGGGGGCCAGTGGTACACGTTGCCGATCCAGTTCACGGCGAGGCCGGTGTTTACCCGGGCGCGGTGGAAGGCATCGGCGTTGTCGTCGGTGAGTGTGGTGCCGACGGCGTTGCTCAGGGCGACTTTGTAGCGGATGGATGTCCCGGCGGGGAACTTGCCGAGCAGGGCGTTCCAGAAGTCGTTGGTGCTCGATGCGCCGTTCGGACCCAGCGACTTGGTCAGCCACGTGGTTCCGTTGTTCGTGGAGTAGGTGACAGCACCAGCGAGCGCGGCGCCTTTGGGCGATGACTCGGTGTTGATCCAGAAGTCGGTGTTCGACGTGATCTGTCCCTGCGGCGGCCAGTTGTAGGTCTTGCCGATCCAACTCAGCGGCGCATTCGACAGCGTCGTGGCGCATTGCTCCACGGAGTCCGTGGACGCGGCATACTGATTCGAAACGGCGATCGTGAAGCAGTACGCCGTGTTCGCGGCGAGGCCCGTGGCCGTGTAGCTCGTTGTGACCGGCGACGCGATGCGCACTCCGTCACGCTTCAGGATGTACGTCACGGCATTGGAGACCGGCGACCAGGTGAGCTGGATGCGATCCGGCGCGCCCGAGGTGGCGACGAGGTTCGCAGGGCTTTCCGGCGGCACCACGTCATCGGTCGTCGCGCATTTCGGCGTCGAATCGGAGGACACGCCGTACTGGTTGGACGATGCGACCGTGAAACAATACGTGACCGAGGGCCAGAGACCCGTCGCCGTATAGTTCGTGCCGGATTGTGAGGCGATGCGCACACCGTCGCGCCGGATGATGTAGCTGACAGCGCCGGACGCGGACGACCAGGCAAGGTTCACGCGGTCGATGCCGAGCGTGGTCGCCACGAGATCTTCCGGGATCTGCGGAAGCACGATGGTGTCGGTCTCGGCGCAGGCGAGGGTGGATTCCGCGGAGACGCCGATCGCGTTTGAGGCGGCGACGGTGTAGCAGAAGTTGCTGCCGGAGGGCAGGCCGGTGTTGCTGAAGCTGGTGGTCAGCGACGAACCGATCACGACGCCGTCGCGGCGGATGATGTAGGACGAGGCGCCTGCAGCAGAGGACCAACCGAGTTGAATGCGGTTTGTGCCGCCGGAGGTGGCGACGAGGTTCTGCGGGATCGCCGGGGGATTCGTGACGCTGCCGTCGTCTGCGACCCAGACGTGCTGGATGTCGGACTTCTGCAAGTGACCGCGGCCGTCGAACGCGCTGACGTAGTAATCCACGAGCTTGTTCTTATAGCCGGTGACCTTCGCGTAATACGTGTCGGCAATGTTGATCGGCTCTTCGAAGAACGTGATCTGGCTGTTGTTGCCATTGAAGCTCTTCGAGAGCACGCGCTTGTTCATCGGGATCGAAACCCACGAGCCTACGCTGGCGCCGCCGACGAATGTCTCGTTGTCGTTGTTGTTCACGGGATTCACGCCGTCGTGATCCGAGCGAACCCAGAGCGTCACGTTGGTGACACCGGACACGTCATAGACATGCGTCCACACGGTGAACTCGGACGGCCACGGCGCGTTGCCGTTGAAGCCGATGGCGCGGTAGCCGGTGTTCGGGCCCCAGCCCATGCCGCCCGGATTCCAGGGATAGCGCTGCGGCTTGAAGACGGTCGGGGGTGTGCGGTCCTGCGCGCCGTTGCCGACAACCTGTGCTGCGAAATTGAGCGAACGGTTGCAAGCGATCGCCTGCTTCACTTCGTCGTCGAGCGACGTCCCGTAATACATGAACCCGCTGTCGAGTCCGCCGAGGTAGAAGTGCCATGCGAGCTCGGCGTTGTTGGGGAAGTTGTAGGCGCCGTTGTTCTGGTAGGGCTCCTGGATCTTCCACGCGGCGACGCTGCCACCCTGGTCCTTCGTGATCTGTTCGGCCGTTTCGCAGTAGTTCGCGCCGGCAATCAGCACGGCCCAGTTGCGGAAGTCTTCGGTCCAGCCCGTCGCGGCATCGATCCACGTGCGGGGATCGGTGGAGACATAGGCGGGATCGCCATTCGTGCGCATCGGAGGCCAGAGCCAGTTGATGTACTGGGGGTGGCCCCAATCGTTCGCGGCATTGACCCACGCGCCGTCCTCGACGTTCACGACGTCGCTGTCCGGCACGGGATGATCGGCGAGGAACTGCTCGATGGAGGTGGGCTCGTAGCCTTTGGATGCGGCCTGATTCATGAAGCCGGGGACGGATTCCTGATAGTAGCTCGCACCGCCGGCCCATGCATTGTCGCCGTCGTGGGCGAGCAGGACGATGGAAGGCTGGTTAGGGTTGTTGAACGGCGCGATCTTCGCATCGATCTCGCCCGTGCCCATGCTGCCGTAGCCGTTCTGGTAGCTGAGCAGGTCGCACATCGGGACGACCGTGATCTTGTGCTCGAAGCCGTTTTCGGGGTCGACGTACTTCGCCTTGTGCGCCTGGTATGCAAAGGGAGCGGGGAACGCGCCGCCGCGTCCGTCGATCGTGCCCTGCCACCACTGGTTGGCGGGAACGCTCGGGCCGGTCATGTCGGCCTTGTTCGGGGGATCGATATTCCAGCCGCTGTTGCCGCGCTGCGCGACGTCCATGTAGTTCGCAGCGGTGCGGGCGAGATGGCTGTTGGCGATGACCGACCAGTTGTAGCCTTCTTCGCGCAGGACGGGGATGAGCGTTTCGGAGAACGCGCACTCAATCGGCCAGAAGCCTTTGGAGTGATTCGATTTGTCGGGATTGCCGCCCCAGGTCTTCCACCAGATTTCCTTGAAGATCTGCACTTCCTTGCGGAAGACGGATTTCGGAAGCAGGGGACTGAACGCATGATGATAGGTCATGCCCACCATGTCGGCGCGCGGCTTGCCGCCGGATGTGGTCCACTGGCGCGCAGTGCGATAGCCGTCATTCCAGGACGGCGTGTAGCCGTAGCGGTAGTCCTTGCCGAAGCTGCGGACGTTTTCCATGAGCGAACCGGAGTAGCTGACCTGAACGCCCGCTTTGGGGTGTCCGAACAGCGACTGGATCGCGTCCTTGCCGCGGTACTGATAAATCGAGATACGGTCGTCCTTCGTGAAGACCTGGTCATACTCGCCGCCTTCGTCGGCTAGGGCGTTGCGGGGATGGGTGAAGGTATCGCCGGGGTAGCGGTTGCCGTTGGCCTTCTTGATGTTCACCGAGTCGGCGCCAAACTGGTACCGGTTGAGCCCCGGCACATGGTCCGGCCAATAGATCGGCTGGTGCAGATGCCACAGATAGGTGACGTGGACATTGTTATTGGCTTCGACAGCATTCGACAACGCGAAGCCGGCCAAACCACCCAAAACGACTGCCAAAGAACGCTTCCTCATGCATCACTCCCTGCGGTTCAACCGCTTGACCATCCCTTGAGCGCGGAAGATACACAGCAATCGAGCGAAGTAAAGCGTTTTACTTACGGAATGGAAAAATAGGAGGAATGGGACGAATGAAGGTGCGCGTGGGGGCGTCTGACTCCTATAAATCACTCAGGAGATGTCCAAAATGAAGCGTGTCTACCTTTGCCTGACGGTCCTTGCTGCGATGTCGCTTGGTGCGGGTTGTATGAAGGCGCCCAAGCGGGGTGGCCATTCCTTTGCAGCGCCGGTCGGCGCGATGATGACAGCTCCGCAAGCCAAGGGTGGATCGGGCGGGGGTGAGTCGTTCCAGCGGATGCGGGTCCAGACGGCGTCGCTCAGTCTTGAGGTGTGGGACGTCGGGCAGGTGGTGACGCAGGCGGAGGAGATGGTCGTGACGGCGGGCGGCTATGTGCAGTCGAAGAACAACTCCGAAGACGCGTCGGCGAGTCTCGTGTTGCGCATTCCGGCGGACAAACTTTCCGGCACGGTCGATGGCCTGGCCGGGCTGGGCACCGTGACGTATCGCAACACGGGCAATCGTGACGTGACGGAGGAATACATCGACGTCGAGGCGCGCCTGAAAAATATGGTCGCCCTGCGCGATCGCCTGCGGCAGCTGCTCGACAGGGCGGTGGACGTGAAGGACATCGTCGCGATTGAAGCGGAGCTGAATCGCGTGCAGTCCGAGATCGATTCCTTTGAAGCGCGCCGCAAGACCCTGAAAGACGAAGTCGACTTCGCCACCGTCTACTTGAACCTCGACCGCAAGACCGTGCTGGGTCCGCTGGGCTATGTGGTCAAAGGCGCGTGGTGGGTTGTGGAGAAGTTGTTTGTTCTGAGGAATTGATGATTTCGGATGGATGATTGATGAGTTCGAGTTCTGACTCCGCAATCAGCAATCATCCTTCATCAGTCTCCCGCTTGTTGGTAGGGCGAGGCGTCCCGGCCGAGCCGGATGAAGAAGCGCGGCTCAGCCGGAGGCTTCGCCCTACCAGTTCATATGGAACGGATCAGACCGATGATCCGATCCCAGAGCGAGGGCGTCCGCTGTGGCGCGAGTGCTGCGCCGGTCGCCGTGTCCTGGCGGCCGTGCAGCTCGATCACGAGGTAGCGCGCGGGTTTATCGCCGGGGTTGTGCATGCCGTGCGCGAAGCCGGCGGGGCAGAGGATGAGGTCGGTGGCGCTTGCGCGCAGGCCCATGGTTTCCACGGTTCCTTCCATCACGACGAAGAGCACATCGTGGGCGTCGGCGTGAGGTGGATAGCCCGCGCCGGGTGCGAGCGTCGTGGTGTGGACGTGCAATTTCCGCAAGAAGACGGTGGGGCCTTCGCAGGCGAGGCGCGTGGCGAACGGCTCGCTCGATTCCGCCGTGGCGTTCGCGCTGAATTTCCCGAAGGGCAGGCAGGCTTCCTTCGGTTTCGGGCCTGTGCCGCGCCATTTGATCACTACATAGTGAATGGGCTTGGAGGAGAGGGATGTGAGGGTGTGGGTGAGCCAGTAGGGGAAGTGGACGAACTCGCCGCTGCGGACGACGTGTTTCCCCGACACTTCGGGGAGCGTGAGTGAGGCCTCGCCGTCGAGCATCAGCTTGATTTCCTCTTCCTCGTGGCCTTGAGGCGGATGCGGGGTCATGCCGGGGAGCAGGGTTGAGACGTGCGCAGCGAAGACGTCCGCATTTGGCGTGCAGCCGCCGAAGAGATGGCGGTAGCTCCAGCCGTTCGCTTCGGGCCGCGTGTCGGGGTCCGGTGCAGGTGATGCATGAAAGACCGCGGGCGTGAGCGGTGGACGCTCTGCAAAACCGTTGGCGTAGGGTGGGGGGACGATCCGGTTGTGTGAATCCGACGCATTTCCGCTGACGAGGACGCAGGGGGGAAGTGGCGATTCGAGGAAGCGGAAAGGCCAGTCCAACTGGGCAAGGTCGGGAATACGGATGGCCATATCCGCCGCGGCGAATTGGAGGAGCAGGGCGTGGCGCGGCGCTTGCGACCGGTTGTCGGAGCCGTGCCAGAGCCGTCCGTCGAAAATCAGCGCCTCGCCATCGGTAACTTCGGGTTGGTCGAGGACCGCCGTCGCGTCGCGTTCGCGGGCCCACGTGAGGACATCGTTCGCGGTCGCATCGTTGCGCGCCTTGCCGTGTTCCTTGCGCACTTCCTGGATCGTGGGGCCGTAGAGGTGGGAGCCGGGGATCGCCAGCAGGGACGATTCGCGCGTCGTGCCTTCGAGGCCGAGCCAGACCGACACCGCCCTCGCGTCGGGCGCGCACGTCTCCATATCGGAGTGCCACGGATGCACCGCGCCGGGAACGCGTGACTGGATGCTTGCGCCCCACAGGATGATATCGTTGCCGAGAATCTTTCGAACGTGATCGAGAATGACGGGATGGCAACCGATTTCGAAAAACGCGCGCGAAGCGGCGGCGAGTCCTTTGCTCCATTCGGGTTTCACCCGTTCCTGTTCTGCGCGGAGCAATGCGCCGAGGCGACGGGCAGCGTCGCCCGGCATGACGCGTACCGGTTTGAAACAGCCCCGGCGTGCGAACTCGCTATCCATGCTTGATGGCCTTGGCGATGAAATGGGGGGCGATGGTGGACTTGGGGACTTTGCGCGGGAACCAGGAGCGGACGTCCTGGTCGAGGCCGACGCCGTGCATGAAGTTGAAGAGCGCTTTGCGGAGGCCTTCGCCGAGCATGTCGTGGTCGGCTTTGACGGGGTCCTTGAACGGGATCTCATTGCGCGCGAAACGCACCTCGGGTTCGGGCAGCAGCGTGATGCCGAACGCGGCGGGGTCGGCAGCGATGGGGCTGTGGGCAGTTAGGGCGAAGCGGTGCCAGAAGCCGGACTGGATGCAGTTCGCCGCGAAAAGCTGTCGCACCATCTCCAACGAATTCACGGTCTCGAGTTCCGTCTGCGTCGGATAGCCGTACATCAGGTACGCATGCACCATGATTCCGCAATCGGTGAAATGTTTGGTTACCTGGGCGACCTGTTCGACGGTCACGCCCTTCTTAATGAGCTTGAGCAGCCGGTCCTCGGCGACTTCGAGTCCGCCGCTTACCGCGACACATCCAGCCGACGCCATGAGTTCGCAGAGTTCGCGCGTGTAGCTTTTCTCGAAGCGGATATTGCCCCACCACGTGGCGGTCAAGCCGCGCTTGAGGATTTCCTCGCTGAGCGCTTTTAGCATCGCGGGGGGCGCGGCCTCGTCGACGAAGTGAAAGCCGCACTGGCCGGTTTCCTTGATCATCGCTTCCATGCGATCGACGAGGACCTTTGCGGGCGCTTTGCTGAATCGCTCAATATAATCGAGCCGCGTATCGCAGAACGTGCACTGGCTCCAGTAGCAGCCGTGGGCGACCATGAGCTTGTTCCAACGGCCGTCGGACCAGATCCGGTGCATGGGGTTCAGGGTGTCGAAGACCGAGAGGTACTTGTCCAGCGGCAAGCCGTCGTAAGTGGGGGTGCCGGTGTCGGCGTGTGGGAGGGATGGGAGGGATGGGTCGTTATGGAAGACGACCGAGCCGTTTTCTCGCGTGAAGGTGCGGACGAGGGGGCCGTTGGTGGCGATTTGGAGCAGGGGTTGTTCACCGGAGTCGAGGGTGACGCAGTCGAAGAAGTCGAAGACGCGGGGTTCTTTGAGTTCGCGGAGCTCGGTGTTCGGATAGCCGCCGCCCCAGACGAGCTTGATGTTGGGGTTGGCGCTGCGGATGGCTTGGGCGATGCGGAAGGCACCGTAGACGTTGCCGGGGAAGGGGGTGGTGATGCCGACGAGGTCGGGTTTCTCGCGATCGACCCATTCGCGTGCGAGGTCCTGCAGCATCTTGTCCACGAGGGTGAGCGGTTTTTGAAGCGACGCGTGGAGGGCGTCAAACGTCGGCGCACTCATCGCGAGCTTCTCGGCGTAGCGAGTGAGCTCGAAATGCGGATCGACGTGTTCGCGGATGATATCGGTGACATCGGCGAGATACAGCGTCGCGAGGTACTTCGCCTGGTCCTGGGTGCCGAGCGCGCCGAACGCCCACGCGAGCGGGTCATCCATCTGGTCGAGCGCCGCGAAACGGGGTCCCTCGGGCAGGAAGTTCCGGCCGACGATGCGTAGGGCAAGGGTGGGGTCCTTACCCTGGAGGAAGCGGATGACCGGGTCGATGGTGGTGAGGTAATGCGCGGCGAGTTCAACGGGGGCCAGGCCGGACTTGGAGAAGAGGCGGAGAACGAGCTCGATGGCCAGGTCAGCCTGGACGCAATCAATTCCCCTGCTGCGCAGGAATCCTGTCAGGAACGCCGTAGCCGGGTACGGCGCATTCACCTGCGTCATCGGCGGCATGATCAGAAGAACGCGCATACGAGAGAGTTAACCACGAATGGACGCGAATTTACACGAATGTTCGTGGAAACCCCTATAGCGTGGCCATCGCGACCGTGCTTCAATACAGC
This sequence comes from uncultured Verrucomicrobiota bacterium, assembly GCA_964503335.1. GTDB lineage: Bacteria > Verrucomicrobiota > Kiritimatiellia > CAIVKH01 > CAIVKH01 > CAZCZZ01. The sequence goes on along the minus strand of CAZCZZ010000020.1, from coordinate 37,868 downwards.
ATGTGGAAGAAGTCGCCATTTGGCTTTGGCGTACGCGGGGTTTTGCTTGCGCTTGGATTGCTGACGCCGACGTTTGCTCGGATCGACGCGGAACCAACCTTGCCGTACGGACTTTTCGGTGACCGGTACGTGGATATCTACAGAGTTGGGTCCGTCGATAGTGCCGTGGCCAACTCAAACCCGTTTCTCACCGCAGCGCATTCCACGGGGCAGGCGACGGTCGGATCGAACAGCAACATCATCCTTCACACCGATTCCTGCGTGGATGGCAGTATTTATCTCGGCGCACAAACCGACGGAGTTCCGGCCGTCATCACCTACTACGGAAGCAATCAAGTCACAACCGGCATTGCGGGTAGTTATGTGGGCAGAATCGATCCCGATCCTCTGGGGATTGCCTCTGGAGCGTTGGCGACTCTCTTTACTGAAGTGAGCACCAACAACGACAATTCGGCGGCTATACCGCCCATACCCGGAAGTTTGCGAATAGACTTGGGTCATGGGAATGCAATGACCCTGTATCCGGGCCGATACAGGGTTTCGTCCGTCGAATTAGATAACACTGCCGAACTCAATCTCCAGGTGTCGAATGGCACGGTGAATCTCTTTGTATCCTCTGCAGTCGAACTGCGGGCTGGGTCATCTGTCAATGTGTTCGGACCTGCGACGAATTTCTGCATCTACGTACAATCCAATTCCATGGTCAATTGCTACACAATCGGAGGATTTGAGGGACTCATCTACGCACCCTACGCATCAGTCAAGATGAGTCCCGCAGGTCCCTTCCACGGCGCGATCTGGGCGGCGCAAGTCCAAGTCCTGTCTTCAGCCGAAACGTATCTGGTTAATGAGTTCGTGGATTGGAATCGGCCTGAGACGCGGGACGTGGATGGGGATGAACTGCTTGATGGCTGGGAGAGGCGATTCGTCGGAAGTATCACCGGACTATCTGCTTCGGTGGACAGCGACGTGGATGGTTTCCCTAACGTCATGGAGTGCGGCTGGGATTCGGATCCGTTCTCCGCGACGTCCACGCCGCCCCGATTGTTGTGGAGCGATGGTGGTTTCCTCGAAATCCCGTGGGCGTCGACGGGGCGGGTCTATGGGGTGGATGTTTCGATAAATCTTGAGGCCTGGTCTGGCTGGACCAATGGCATCCCTGGAACAGGTGCGCCATTGTTGTTAACTATTCCAGATATGGTGGATAGGGGAATGCTTCGAGCAACGACCATCGTGCCTTGATAGACTTCGGTGTTCCAACCCTTGGAACTGTGTCCCGACGATTCTTCCAATCCTTGGAACTCCGAATCCGTGTTTATCCGTGTTCATCCGTGGTTTAAACTCTTTTCGGCCTAGAATAGCTTGACGGTGGGGCGGGGCTTCCCTACTTTCCCCCCCTTTCGTCAGCCATAGGTAGGCGGAAGGTCCGACTGCCCGATGGTGTAATGGTAGCACACGGCCCTTTGGAGGCCAGAGTCAAGGTTCGAATCCTTGTCGGGCAACCACCCTTCGTCCCGACCGCGAGGCGAATCGGGACTGCGGGTGGCAGGCCACCCATGTGTAGCGAGAGTTATGGCGAACAGCTTAAGAATTTTGTCGGGCAACGCGCACCCGGAATTGGCGCGAAAGATTGCTGATTATATCGGCGAGCCGCTGGGTTCTGTCGCCATCAGCCGTTTTCCTGACAGCGAGGTGTTCGTCAAGATCATCGAGAACATCCGCGGCCAGGATGTATTCATCGTTCAGCCGACGTGCAGTCCGGCGAACGAGAACCTGATGGAACTCCTTATTATGATGGACGCGGCGAAGCGTGCATCGGCCGCCCGGATCACCCCTGTTCTTCCTTTCTATGGATACGGTCGCCAGGACCGCAAAGACCAGCCACGTGTTCCGATCACAGCGAAGCTCGTGGCGAACCTGCTCGTGGCGGCGGGCGCGGACCGGGTCATCACGATGGACTTGCACGCGCAGCAGATCCAGGGCTTCTTCGATATCCCGGTCGATCATCTCTATGCGGCCCCGATCTTTGTGAAGCACCTGCGCGGGAAGAATCTCAAGGACCTGATCGTCGTCTCCCCGGATCCGGGTGGATTGAAGATGGCCTATGCGTATGCGGGCATGCTGGGTGTGGACATCGCCATCGTGGCGAAGCACCGGAAGTCGGCCACGGAAGTGACCGCGATCAATGTCGTCGGCGACGTCGCCGGCAAGAATGTCCTGATGGTGGACGACCTGGCTACGACGGCCGGGACGTTGACGGCGGCGGCGAACCTGCTGAAGGAGCGCGGCGCGAAGTCGATCATGGCGGCGGTGACGCATGCGATGATCACGGATCAGGGTCTGGAACGCCTGCGGAACTCGCCGGTGGAGGAGTTGGTAACGTCGGACAGTGTGCCGCGAAGTGACTGGCGCGGCATGAAGGTGACGGTCCTTTCGGTGGCCGACCTGCTGGGGGAAGCAATTCTCCGTGTGCACAACAATCAGTCGGTGACTTCGCTGTTCCGCGTTTAGGCGGGAGAGCGGTATTTCGTCGCGGGCCGGGCCCGCGTGTAGGATAGGAAGAGGGTAGAATTATGGCGCAAGCAATGAAAGTGACAGCCGAGCCCCGCACGGCGGCCGGTACGAGCAACGCGCGACGGATGCGTCGCGAAGGCAAACTTCCGGGCAATGTGTACGGCCTCGGCAAGAACCTGCTGATCCAGTTGGATCGCCACACCTTTGCGAAGGCGATGAGCAAGCACGAGAGCGAGCATCTCCTGATGGACCTCGAGATCGTGGGCGAGGGCGTCAAGAAGGTGCTGCTGCAGGAGATGCAGCATCATCCCGTGACCGGCGCGATCACGCATGTCGATTTCCAGGAAATCTCGATGACGAAGAAGCTCCGCATCGAAATCCCGGTCCGCCTTGTCGGCGAGCCCTTGGGTGTGACGCAGAGCGGCGGCGTGCTCGAGCACTTGATCCGTTCCGTCGAAGTGGAGTGCTTGCCGACCGACATCGTCGAACATATCGACGTGGACGTCTCGCAGCTCGCCATCGCGCAGAGCCTGAGCGTGGGCGACATCAAGGTCGACGCGGCCAAGTACGTGATTTTGACGAACAAGACGTTGCCGTTGGCGGCCGTCTCGGCGCCTCGTGAAGAGGAAGTCGTGGCGACACCTGAAGCAGCGGCCGGTGCGGCGGAGCCTGAGGTTCTTCGCGAGAAGAAGCCTGAAGAGGGCGAAGCGGCTGAGGCGGGCAAGGATGCCAAGGGCGGCGCGAAGCCTGCGGCGGGCAAGGATGCCAAGGATGCGGCGAAGCCCGCGGCCAAGGATGCCAAGCCTGCTGCAAAGGACGCGAAGAAGTAGGACCGGGGATGAATGGTTAATGGTTTATGGTTAAATGGTTGAAGTATGACTTCCCATGAACCTTCAACCATCAACCCTGAACCATTCCTAATCCGCATGGTCGTCGGTCTCGGGAATCCGGGCCGGGCATATCATCGGACGCGGCACAACGTCGGGTTCGAGGTTGTGGACGAGCTGGCGAAGCGTGAGGGCTTGAAGTTCAAGCGGAGCCTGCGGGCGCCGGTGGAAACTGCCGAATGGCGTTTTCGCGGGCAGCAGGTCATGCTGGTGAAGCCGTTGAGCTTCATGAACGACAGCGGCACGCCGGTCGCGGCGCTGGCACGGCGCAAGGGCATCGGCCCGGAGAGCGTGCTGGTGGTGTACGACGATGTAGAGCTGGCGCCGGGCAAGTTGCGGGTGCGGCCGAAAGGCAGCGCCGGCGGGCATAACGGGATGAAGTCCCTGATTGCCGGGTTCGGTTCGGAAGAGTTCCCGCGGGTGCGGGTTGGAGTAGGCCGGCCGGCGCCGGGGAGCGAAATGGTGCAGCATGTGCTGACACGTTTCACGCCGGACGAGCGGAAGTCGGTGGATGAGTCGGTCGTGCGCGCGGCGGATGCCGTGGTGAGCTTGATGGAGCACGGCGTCGCGAAGACGATGAACGAGTTTAATGCGTAGAGTTGGGAGTAAGAAGGTATGAACAAGTACGAAGCGATGATGATTTTTCCGGAAACCCTCAAGGACGAGGGCCTGGACGCAGCACTCGAGAAGGTAAAAGCCGAGATCGAGAAGGCGGGTGGCCGGGTTGAGAGCACGACGCGCCTGGGACGCCGTCCGTTCGCCCGTCCGCTGGACAAGATGGAGTCGGGCAACTACATGGTCGTGTCGTTCCACATGGGTGGCGACAAGATCTCGGGCCTGCTCGCGCGCTTTAAGCTGAATGAAGAGCTGTTCCGCGTACAGATCGTGCGCGCGCCGGTGATCAAGGACGACAAGCCCGCTGCGCCGGCAGTGACCTGATCGGAGTTTCATGGCATCGCTGAATCGAGTGTTCCTGGCAGGCAACCTGACCCGTGATCCGGAAGTGCGGTATACGCCCTCCGGCATGGCGGTGGCCGACCTGAGCATGGCGATCAATCGTGTCTACACGAGCAACGGCGAGCAGAAGGAAGAGACCTGCTTCGTCAGCGTGGTGGCCTGGGGCCGCCAGGCGGAGATGTGCAGGGAGTATTTGAGCAAGGGATCGCCCATCATGGTTGAGGGCTCCTTGCAGTTTGACCAGTGGCAGACGGAAAACGGTGAGAAACGAAGCCGGCTTCGCGTAAAGGCGGACCGGGTGCAGTTTCTCGGTCGCCCCCGCAAAGGGGAAGTCGGCGACGCCCCCGAATCGTCTGGTCGTAGCAAGAGCGCAGCTCCGGAAGCGGCGCCCCATGAGGATGCGCCGCCACCGTCGCACCACGAAGACAAGGATGATTTGCCTTTTTAGGCAGGACAAGAGGAAGAGAAAGGGTTAGCGAATGCCACCAAGATCCAGAAGCAATACGAAGGACGCCAAAGGTCCCCGTCGCGAGCGCGACCAGGGAATGGACATGATGCCGATGCTCAAGAAGGGCGTCAAATACCTCGAGGGCGTCAAGTTCATCGATTACAAGGACAGCGAACTGCTCCGCAAGTTCATGACCGAGCGCGGCAAGATCATGCCCCGCCGCGTCACGGGCACGAGCGCGAAGCAGCAGCGCGAAGTGAAGGCAGCGATCCGCCGGGCCCGTGTGCTCGGCCTGCTACCCTAAGGAACGGAGACGAACATGGCCAAAGAAGTTATTTTGATGGAAGACGTGCCCGGGCTCGGACAGGTGGGCGATATCGTCCGCGTAGCCGATGGGCATGCGCGCAACCTCCTGTTGCCTCGCGGCCTTGCCGCGAACGTGACGGAATCAACCCGCCGCCAGATCGAGAAGCGCCGCGTTGTGGCGGAAGCCAAGCGCGCCGCCGCGCGTGAAGCCGCAAGCGTTGTGGCCCAGTCGATCAACAACGCCGACTGCACGATCACCGTGAAGACCGGCGCCGAGGACAAGATGTTCGGCTCCGTCACGGTCGCCGATATCATCAGCGAAATGAAGAAGCAGGGCCTGACCCTCGAGAAGACCCAGGTCGAACTCGAGCACCCGATCCGTGAATTGGGCGAACACAAGGTCACCGTCAAGCTGCACGCCGACGTCAAGGCCACCTTGAAGGTCAAGGTCGTCAAGAACAGCTAGTCCGGCTTCAGTTCGAGATTACGACGAGCGACGCCCCGCAAGGAGCGTCGCTCGTTCCGTTTTCACTGCACAAACACGCCTCGCGTAGCTCCGCGCTCCACAACCTCTGTCCCGCCACGTCGTGGAGCGCGGAGCTACGCGACGTGTCTTCTCCTTTCTGCACACGGCAAGCAGTTCCCGTGGATGGCGTTGCGAGAAGGTGTCGGAAAGCGGTCAAAAAGGTTGATTCGCCGACGTGGATTGCTAGCGTCTTCGACATGTCTGCATCTCCCGAAACGTCCGCGAGCCATCATCGCGTCCCGCCTTCCAGCGATGAGGCCGAGCGCGGCGTTTTGGGGTCGGCGCTCGTCGACGCGCAGCGCGTGCTGGACCTCTGCATCGAGCGCCAGGTCAACGCGGAGGCCTTCTATGCCCCGGCGCACCGCACGCTCTTCGAACTGCTGATCGAGATGCACGACCAGGGAAAGCCGGTCGACATCTTGACCGTGACGGAGCGGCTCAAGGCGCTGGACCTCCTCGAGCGCGTGGGCGGGGATATGTATGTCGAGCGACTCATCGACAGCACGCCGACCTCCGCGAATGCCGAGTTCTATATCGATATCGTCCGGCAGAAACACCTGCTGCGCACAATCATTGACCGGGCGCGTGAAGCGGTGGAGTCGTGCTATGCGGGCGAAGAGGACGCGGACCTGATCCTGGACAAGACGGAGCAGGCCCTTTTCGATATCGCGAACGTGCAGCGCCAGACCATTGTGCCGTGGTCGAGTGTCATCAAGGATACGATGGTCCACATTGACCAGATCATCAGCATGCGCAGGGACATCACGGGTATCCCGACCGGGTTCTACGACCTCGATCGCATGACCAAGGGGTTGCAGCCGGGGGATCTGGTTATCATCGCGGCCCGCCCTTCGATGGGGAAGACCTCGCTCGCGATGAATATTGTCGAGAACGTGGCGACGGGGAATGTGGAGGACCGGAAACCCCGCGCCGTGGCGATCTTCAGCCTGGAAATGTCGCGCGAGTCCCTTGTGAAGCGCATGCTTTGCTCCCACGCGGGTGTGCCGTCCAGCAAGCTCTCGGGCGGCTACATCTCGGCCGAGCATCACTCGCGCCTGGTACAGGCTGCGGACGCCCTCAGCAAGGCGCAGATCTATGTCGATGACTCGGCTGGCCTTTCGCCGGTTGAAGTTCGTGCCAGGGCGCGGCGTCTCAAGAAGCGGGCAGGGATCGAGCTGATCGTCGTGGACTACCTCCAGATGATGAACTACCCGCAGTACGCGAAGGAAGGTCGCCAGCGTGAAACGGCAGCGATCTCGGGTGCCATGAAGGCCATGGCGAAGGAATTGAAGGTTCCTGTCGTGGTGCTGAGCCAGCTCAGCCGCGCGCCGGAAACGCGCGATAAGTTTGCCGTGCCGAAGCTGTCGGACCTGCGCGACTCGGGATCGATCGAGCAGGACGCCGACGTCGTGGGCCTCTTGCGGCGTCCCTGCAAGTATCCGGACGACGAGCGGTCGGGCGACAAGACGCTTGCCATTCTCGACATCGCCAAGCAACGTAACGGGCCTACGGACGAAATTGAGCTCAATTTCATCGACGAACTCACGCGTTTCGAGAATCGCGTGCAGGGTGTCGACCGACGCATGGATGGAGCGGCTGTAGCCGGGGAGACCTGACGGATGATGTATCGAAAATGCTTCGCGCTGATGGCCGCTTCGCTGCTTCTAGCCGGCTTTGCACAGGCCCAGGACGTGCGGGAAATCAAGGTTCGCGGGTCTGACGGCGCGGACGTGGATCCATCGGCCGTGAAGGCCTACATCAGCTTGAAGGAAGGCGCGGCGCTCGATCGTGAAGCCGTGACGCGCGACGTGCGCGCGTTGGAGAAGTCCGGTCGCTTCTCGTACGTAGCCACCGAGGTGGAGCAGGTTCCCGGCGGCGTTTCCGTGATTTACGTCGTGACGATGAAGCCACGCATCCGCCGCCTGGAAATCAACGGCGCGAATGAGCTCGGGAACCGGAAAGTCCGCGAGATCATGGCCATCGGGGTGGGTGACCCGGTGGACGATGCCACGATGGGCGTCAAGGCGCAGGCGGTGAAAGAGGCCTACCAGAAGAAGTACTATCCGTTCGTCGAGGTGAAGTGGACCATCAAGGAGGACCCCGCCACGGGCACCGCCGATGTGAAGGTGGACGTGGAGGAGGGACGCCTTGCCAAGGTGCGCGACATCGAGTTCACGGGCAATGAGCACATTCCGCCGCGCGTCTTAAAGAAGGCGATGCAGCAGAAGGAATGGGTCTTCTTCATCTCCTTCTTCTCCGGATCGGGGACGTACAAACCCGACGAGTTGTCGGCCGACATGGAAGCCCTGCGCCGCGTCTATATGAATGAAGGCTACCTCGATGTGAAGATCGGGCAGCCCGAGATCAAGCCGCACGGGGAAAAGGGTATCGATGTCTACATCCCCGTCGAAGAGGGTCCTGTTTACAAACTCGGCTCGATCAAGCTGGAGGGCCTGTCGCTGTTCAAGGAGTCGGACATCCGCCCGGTCGTCACCAACAAGGCTGACGATGTGGCGTCGCTGGGCGCCATCGAGAAGACGCAGCAGTCCATCCAGGACTACTACGGCAGCCGCGGCTATATCAGCAGCGATGTGAAGTACGACCTGGTTCCGTCCGGCGAAGGCAAGAACGTCGACGTGGTGTATCGCGTGAAGGAAGGCAAGCTCGCCTACATCCGGAACATCAACATCCGCGGCAACACCCGCACGAAGGACAAGGTGATCCGTCGCGAAATCACAGTCTATCCCGGTGAGATCTACAACCAGGTCAAGGTCCGGAACAGCGAGCGGCGCCTGCGCAACCTCGGCTTCTTCTCCTTTGCCAATGCAGTGCCGGAAGATACGGATGATCCCGGCAAGTTCGACCTCGCGTACGAGGTGGAAGAGCAGAAGACCGGGCAGTTCCTGATCGGCGCAGGCTTCTCCAGCGTGGATGATCTCATTGGATTTGCGGAACTTTCCCAGGGCAATTTTGATCTCTTCAACTGGCCGCCCACAGGTGGCGGCCAGAAGTTGAAGCTGCGCGGCACCGTGGGCACCAAGCGGCGCGACATCGAGCTATCGTTCGTCGAGCCCTGGCTCTTTGACCGTAAACTCTCCCTGGGTGTCGACCTGTTCCAGCGTGATCGCCGGTTCCTGAGTGATGACTACGAACAGCGAAACACCGGCGGGGCCATTACGCTGGGCAAGCCGCTTGGGAATTTTAACCGCATCAACCTGATCTACGATCTGGAGGAGATCGATGTATTCAACGTCGATGACAGCGCGTCCGATACGATCAAGGAAGAAGAGGGCACGCAGTTAAAGAGCGCGATGACCCTTGAATTGGTGCATGACACGCGGGACAGCGCGTTCGTTCCCACGAAAGGCAATCGCAGCGCGATTTCGGGTACTTACGCAGGCGGGCCCCTCGGTGGCGATGTGGAGATCTACGGATTCGAAGGCAAGGCCTCGCAGTACTGGCCCGTCTGGTTTGATCACGTGATCAACCTGCGCGGCGAGGCCTCGGTGGTGGACTCTTGGGGCGACGAGGATCGCGTGCCGATTTTCGACCGTTTGTTCCTCGGCGGCGCGCGCACACTGCGTGGCTTTGACTACCGTGATGTCGGTCCCAAGGACGAACAGGGAGAGCCGGTCGGCGGTTTGTCGTCGTGGTATACCATCGCGGAGTACAGCATCCCCGTTGTCGAAAAGGTGCGGTTTGCGTCCTATTTTGATATAGGCATGGTATACGACGAGGCCTATGAGTTTGACTTCGGTGACTACAATTCCGACTTTGGTATCGGTATCCGGCTCGATTTCCCCGGATTCCCGATCCGGTTGGACTATGCGTGGCCGCTTGAGGCTGATGAATTTAACGATCGTGACAGTGGCCGGTTCCAGTTCTGGATCGGGTACGCGAATTAAACAGTGAAGGAGTCCATGAGTATGCGTCGCTTGATGACAATTTTTGCAGCAGCTGCCATCGCGTGCAGCGCCAGTGTCCTGCCCGCCGGGGCCGCGGATGATCAGCGGATCATATCCGTCGATCTCGACAAGGTATTCAACGAGTTCTACAAGACGAAGCTCGCTGACGCCCAGTTGAAGGAGCAGGCGGAGGAGTTCAAGGAAGAGCGCAAGACGCTCGTTACGAACTTCAAGGCAATGCAGGACGAGTTCAACTCGGCGCGCGATGAAGCGCAGAATACGGGCCTGAGCGAGGATGTGCGCAACCAGAAGCGCGCCGAGGCCGAGGAGAAGCTGGTCGAGATTCGCGAGCAGGAAAGCAAGATTCGCCGCTTCGACGAGAGCCGCCAGAAGCAGCTCGACGAGCAGAGCCGCCGCATGCGGAAGCGCCTGATCGACGAGATTTCCGAAGTGGTCCAGACCTATGCCCGGCAGCAGGGCTTCAGCACGGTCATCGATTCATCCGGCGACAGCCTGAACGGCGTTTCGATCGTCGTCTATAACGATCCTCGGAATGACATCACGGATGCCGTGATCGAGCTCTTGAACAAGGGCAAGACCTCGGAGCCCACGCCCGAAGCCGCGCCCTGAGATCATGTCTGTAACCCTCAAAGAGCTGGCCTCCAGAATCGAGGCTCAACTCGACGGCGACGGCGAGGTCCAGATTTCGGGCGTCGCCGGCGTGAGGGACGCGGATCAGGGCGAAATTGCCTACGTGGCGCTGAGCCAATACATCGCGGATGCAGAGGTCACCAAGGCGTCTGCCTTGATTGTCGCGAAGGACTGGACCACGAAGCTGCACGTGCCGCTGCTGCGTGTCGAGAACCCCGAAGCGGCCTACGCGAAAGTCGCCCAGTTGTTCGCGGCGCCAACCCCGCCCCGCTATGCCGGCATTCATCCGACGGCTGTCGTCTCGAAGGAAGCCGTGATCGGCGCTGATCCCAGCATCGGCCCCCATGCCGTTATTGAGGCCGGCGCAAAGCTTGGCGACCGCTGCACGCTGCATGCGGGTGTCTACATCGGGCAGGGCGTGTCGATGGGCGACGACTGCATCTTCTACCCGAATGTATCGATCCGCGAGTACTGCCGCCTGGGGAACCGGGTAATCCTGCACAACGGAACGGTGATCGGGTGTGACGGTTTCGGCTATTCGGTGGACAAGCAGGGCATTCGCACGAAGCTACCGCACGTCGGCATTGTAATCGTGGGCGACGACGTTGAGATGGGGGCCAACGTGACAGTGGATCGCGCACGCTTTGGACGCACGAAGATAGGCAAAGGCGTCAAGATCGATAACCTCGTCCAGATCGGGCACAACGTCGTCGTTGGCGACTATGCGGTCCTTGTAGCCCAGGTAGGCATTGCTGGCAGCTGCATCATAGGAAGGAAGGCCATTCTGGCCGGGCAGGTCGGCGTTGCCGGGCACCTGGTCATTGGCGACGGAGCTGTCATCAGCGCGCAGAGCGGTGTGACGAAGAGTGTGCCGCCGGGCTCCCTGATGATGGGATTTCCCGCCGTGCCCCAGAAGGAAGCCGCCTTGAACTACGCAAATATCAGTCGCCTTCCCGAACTGAAGAAGCGTGTTCGGGAACTTGAGCAGCGTCTCAAGAAGCTCGAGGCGAAGGCGTAGTCACCGCTGGAAAATTTCCGGCGCGATTCTTGAACAATTTCCGCATTTCCGTGTCCAAGGTGGCACGGGTCAAGACATGAAGATATTCCTCAGAGTGCTTCTTTCCATTGCGGTGTCGGTTTTCGTGCTCGGGCTGCTGCTCTCGCTCGTCGCCCGCGACGACGAGCAGGTGACGCGCGCCGAGTTCTTCGCGGTCATGGGCCGCATTGCGTGGGGCTTTGCCGCCGCGTACCTGGTCGCCACCTTTGGACAGGCCGTCTTCCGGGCCCTGCGCTACCGGCTGCTGCTCCGGGCCGGTGGAGAGAAGGAAGTTCCTGGCTTCCGTCCCGTCCTGCTCGTGACGATGGCGCGCAATATGTTCGTCGATATGCTGCCCGCCCGACTCGGGGAGCTGACGTACGTCGCGCTGTTGAACAGGGCCTACGGTGTGAGCGGTGGCGGCTGTGTCTCATCGCTCTCGATCAGCTTCATCTTCGACCTCGCCGCGCTGGCCGTGATCGTCGTCGGTCTTCTCGCCGTGGAAGCCCTGCGCGGCGATGCGCCGGGTTGGCTGGCCTATGTCGCCGTCGCCTTGCCCGTGATCGTCGGAATCGGACTCTACTGCGTATTCTTCCTGCTCGAGCGAATTGTCGCACTTGCGCGCCGCTTGCTTTCCGGGATCACACTTCCCCGATGGATGGAAAGCATCCTTTCTTTTGCGGAAGATCTGGCGTCCACAATCGGGCACACCCGCCGCGCGGGTGTGTTGGTTCAGACGCTGATGCTCTCGCTGTGCGTGCGAGCCTGCAAGTACTCCGGGATCTACTGGATGTTCCTGGCCGTGACCGCGAACAGTTTCCCCGAGATGGCCGCAGCCGGCCCGGCGCGGGTCATGGCCTCTCTCCTCAGCGCGGAAGCGGCGTCGAGCCTTCCCATTCCGACCATGATGAGTTTCGGCAGCTATGAAGCGGGCGGTGTCGCGATGTGGACCGTGCTGGGCTTCTCGGCGTCGGCCGCCGCCCTCTGCATGCTGGCGTTGCATGTGTGCAGCCAGGTCGTGGATTACACACTCGGCGGGATCGGCGTACTGGGGGTCGTCCTGACCGCACCGCGCAGGGAATCCTCTGCAGAGCGTAAAGTAACCGTGAAGCGGCTGGTCGTGGCGGCGGGCGTGGCCGGCCTTGTGCTGGTCGCGGCGGCGTTTGCCTACCTCCAGTACCGGAGCATCAAGAAACTCGGAGCCATCAAACCGCCGCCGCCCGGTGAGCAGCAGGCGATGACGGAAGCGGAGCGACAGACGCTGGAAGCCGCGGTGCGCGACCTCAAGGGTTTCGTGGTGTGGAGTTCGAATCGGGGCGGGAACCACGACATCTACAGCATGTCGCTACCGGATCTTGCCGTGACGCGGGTGACCGAGCACCCGAATGCCGAGTCCTATCCGAAGATATCGCCGGACGGCACACGCATCGTCTTTTCACGCTCCCGCGTGCCATGGGTTTCGCAGCGGAACAAGACGGACTGGGATGTATGGATTCGAGACCTGACGACCGGCGAGGAGCGCTTGGTCGCCGAGCATGCCACCGCGCCTGCGTGGATGGACAATCAACGCGTCGTCTATCAGTTCGAGGACTGGAAGGTCTTCTCGAAGGACGTCACGACCGGCGAGGAGCGGAAACTGATGGCGATCGACGAGAAGATCACGCTTCAGACGCCCAGTTGCGTTTCGCCAACCGGCCTTGTTGCCGTCACGCTCCGCGGAACCGTGGGCATGACGGCGTTGGGCACCAATGGAACCATCGAGCGCATCGGTGGCGGATGCCAGCTGACGTGGTCTGACGATGGCTCAAAGCTTTTCTACGTGGACAAGGGTGGGCGACAGAAGAACCAGGTCCTGTTTGTCGATCAGGCGACCAGGGAGTCCATCCCCTGGCTCGATCTGCCGGAACCCTTCAGCCACGAATATTTTCCCCAACTCAGCGGCGATAACCGCGTGATGGTGCTCGGAGCGAGTGCGGGCGGGCACGAGCACGACGTAGCGGACTATGAGATATTCCTCTGGCACGTGGATTCGCCAGAAGAAACGGTGGCGCGCCTCACGTGCCACACCGGCAACGACTGCTGGCCGGACATCTACCTCACGCCTTCGGCGTCATCCGGACAATAACCGGCGAGCCGAGCCAGTTGTTCAGGCCCAGCAGGCGCGTGATGCCTTCAAGCGATGCGGAAACCGGACGGCACTTCAGCATACGGTGAATGACCATCGGGAAGAAGAACTGTCCGCGATGATCGGCGAGCTTCCACCCGTTCTTCTCAAACTCATGACGGATCTGTTCGTGACGGAAGAGTGTCCATGTGCGCGTATTGACCTCAAATTTCTTCTTCGCGTTGAACAGGGCGGGGGCGATGGCATTGACGCTCTGGCTGGTCGGATAGTCCGCGATCACACAATGCCGAGCGACACGGCATAGCTCCTTGATCAGCACGGGCCACTGATCGCAATGAGTGATCAGGCGAAAGCAGAAGACGGCATCGAAGGACTTGTCCGGGAAGGGTAGGGCGATGTTGTTTGCGATGACGAACTTCGCTTTGCCGGACTGGGTAATGGACATGACCCTGTGCTCACATGAGGGGGCGCTTCCTGTAATCGTGACTTCGTAGCCGTCGCGCACAAGGGGGATGGCCAGTTGTCCATGTCCGCCGCCGACTTCGAGCACGGTGCGGCAGGGTGGCGACTGCTTCTTGAGGAGGTCGAGGGCAATCTGCTCCTGGACGTCGAGCAACCATTGGCCCGATGAACCCTTGAACCGGCTGGCGTAGTCGTCGGACGATGTTTCGATGTCGGCGGTCTCGGGGAAATCGTTCATGTGCGGTGACTCGTAGCAACCGCGTCATTGCCCTGTCAATCCGCGAGCTTGAGGCTTGTCCCGCCCCATGTTACGTGTCTCCCCGATTCTATGAAGATTATCGTGGCCAACCGGGATAGGACGGCGGAATTGGGTCCCTCCCTGAAGGTGGATGCTGAACAGCGGGCGAGAGATCCCCGTTGCCTTTTCCTCGACTGGTCCGTCAACGCACTGTCGCTTTCGGATGCGACATCCGAGGTCGACTACCTGGACCGCTTCATCCGCCTCACCCGGTATAAGAACCACGTCGACACGCGGATTTTCGATATTCCCCGCAGCGCCGGCTTGAAGGGCCGCATCAAGACCGTTGTGAAGCAGGTGCTGTGGAAGGTGCTTCGCTACCAACATGACCGGATGGCCTTCCGCCAGAACCTCGTGAATTCAAACCTGATCGCGGCAGTCGAGTTCCAGCGCGACGCGATGAAGCGCATGCAGGACGAAATGGATTCGATGAAAGCGGGGCGCGGAAGCGCATGACGCAGCGTCCCCGTATTGATCAGGTGCTCGCCGGTTTTGCGGAGGGCGACGCGATATCCCAAGCCGCGGTCGCGATGCAGGATGCGTTTCGTTCCTGGGGCTGTGAGTCTGAACTCTTTGTGGATGACCGGCATGTGAGCGTGTCGGTGCGGGACCGGTGCAAGCCACTTTCCGCTTACCAGGGATCGCCTGCTGGCATCGTGGTGCATCATTATTCCATCGGGTCACCTGCACTGGATGTCTTTGCGAAGTCACCCGCTCGGAAGATTCTGGTCTACCACAACATCACACCGTCGGAATGTTTTCGCGGATTCGACGATGCCGTGGCCGATTCGCTAGACCATGCCCGTGCAGAGCTGTCGCGTGTCGGTGCCCTGGTGGACGCGGTATGGGCTGTATCCGAATTTAACGCGAGCGAATTGCGGGCCGCGGGTTTGAAGAACGTAAAGGTGTTTCCGCTGCTCTTTTCAGCCGGGAGTCTGGATCTTCCGCCGGACCCGATGGTGACGGGGAAATTCACGGCTGCGCTGAAGACGATCCTGTTTGTCGGACGCATCGCGCCGAACAAGAAGATCGAGACGTTGATTGAGACCTTCTATTGGTACCACAAGCTGATCAACCCGTTCAGCCGCCTCGTTATTGTGGGATCGGAGCGGAGTTGCCCACGCTACTTCGCGATGCTGCGCATGCAAGTGGGCGATTTGGATCTGCCGAACGTGTGCTTTGAAGGCTTTGCTTCGCCTGCCGGACTTCCTGCGTATTACCGCGTGGCCGAAGCGTTTCTCACCACCAGCGAGCACGAGGGGTATTGCCTGCCCCTGATCGAGGCGATGTACATGAAGGTGCCGGTAATCGCGCGTGCGATCGGCGGGATGCCGGAAGCTCTCAACGGGGCGGGCGTGCTGTATGACGGCCTGTCGCCCAATGAACTTGCGGGACTGTTGCATCGGGTTCTGTCCGACGATGCCCTGCGTGCCGAAATCCTCGCCTCGCAGGAGAAGCGGATGCAGGAAGTAAAAGCTCGCGACGTATCGGCCGAGTTAAAGGTTCTGCTGCGCGACATGATACCGGAGTTGGCCCATGTCTGAGGAGCTAGGGCTTTCCATTGTCATTCCCTGCCTCGATGAAGAGCAGACGCTTGCCGCGTCCATCCGGTTGGGACTGGAAGCCGTCAAGCTTTCCGGCCTCACCGGCGAAGTGGTCGTGGCCGACAACGGTTCGACGGATCGCTCCCGTGAAATTGCCGTCCAGGAAGGCGCGCGCGTGGTGCCCGTCAACAAGCGCGGGTACGGCTATGCCCTGATGGAGGGCTGTCGTCAGGCGCGGGGACGCTTCATCATCATGGGTGACGCCGATGCGACGTATGACTTTCGAGAGGCCGTGGCTTTTCTCGAGGATCTGAAGAACGGTGCGGATTTGGTCATGGGTAGCCGTTTGCGGGGAAATATTGAAGCGGGCGCGATGCCCTTCTTGCATCGCTATCTGGGCACACCCGTCCTCAGCCGGTTGATCAAGGGGTTCTTTCGACTCGAAATCACGGACTGCAATTGCGGCATGCGGGCATTCACTCGATCGGCATTCGATCGTCTGGCCTTGGTATCGGGCGGAATGGAATTCGCGTCCGAAATGATCATCAAGTGCGGCCTCTACCGGATGAAGGTCACGGAGCACCCGTGTTCCTTGAGGCGGGACACGCGGAACAAGCCATCGCACCTGCGCACATGGCGCGACGGCTGGCGGCACCTGCGCTTCATCCTGCTCTTCGCGCCGCATGTCATCTTTCAAATCCCGGGCTGGACGATGTTCATTGTGGGGCTGCTCATCACGGGAGCGATTCTTCCGGGTCCGATTCATCTCGCGGGCCGGATGATCGACTTCCACTACCTCTTCTATTCGATTCCGCTCGTCATCATCGGCTACCAGGCGCTGTGGTTCGACAAGATGGAGGAGTACTACGTGCGCTTTGCAGGCTACTTGCCTGCGGATATTCGCCGCGAGCAGCATGGTTCCTTCCACCTCGAATTGTCGCTGATCCTTGGCGCCCTGATGATGCTCACCGGTGCGGGGATTCTCGCCGCAATGGTGGTGAAGTGGGTGATGACGAACTTCGGCGAAATGCGTCAGATCCGCCTCGGCGCCTTCGCCATGCTGATGCTGATTCTAGGCGTCCAGACCATGATGAACGGCATGGTCATCGGGATGATGGATATCAAGGTGGACAGGCGATGAGAAATAGGAGATGCGAGATTTGAAATGCGAGTTCGATCCTACTCAAATCTCACATCTCGCATTTCGAATCTCCAGCGCGTTTCGCGCTAAATGCACCAATCGAACGCTTCCTCGTCGCCGCGCTTGATGCGCAGCTCGGGGTGATTGGCGGAGACGACGCTGTTGGTCGGCACGCTCTCTGTCAGGAACACGTTGCCACCGATCGTGGCGCCGCGGCTGATCACGGTTGAGCCGCCGAGAATCGTGGCATTCGCGTAGATCACGACATCATCCTCGACCGTGGGGTGACGCTTGATGTGCTTGATGGGATTGCCATCGGCATCGAGCGGGAAGCTCTTCGCGCCGAGCGTCACGCCCTGGTAGATCTTCACGCGGTTGCCGATGATCGTGGTCTCACCGATCACGACACCGGAGCCGTGATCGATGAAGAAGCCGTGTCCGATTGTTGCGCCGGGATGGATATCGATGCCCGTCTTCGAATGAGTCCACTCGCTCATGATGCGCGGCACGATCGGCACGTTCAGCGAATACAGTTCATGCGCGAGGCGGTGTGACGTGATGGCGAGCAGGCCGGGATAGGCGATTTGGACCTCGGCGTAGGTCAACGCCGCGGGATCGCCGTCGTAGGCCGCCCGGACGTCTTCGATGAGCAGCCTGCGCACTTCGGGCAGGCGCTCGCGAAACGAGGTGACAATCTGCTGGGCTTCCTGCCGCACCTGGCACGGTTCGGGTGCCCCTTCAATGCGCGCCGCCTCGCCGATCCAGCGGAAGGGCAGGGCACGCTCGAATTCGGGCTGAAGGAACGCCATGGCTTCGTTGAGTCGACGGTCGAGAAACTCGGGAAGATCGTCCCTGTGAACCGGCTCAAGCGACATCTTCCCGGGGAACATCACATCGATAAGGGCCTTTAGACCCCGCACCACTTGCATGCTGTTCGGATAGGAACCGGCCACGCTGTCCGGTCGATCGACCGATGCATCGGAATAGAGCGGAAGGAGCCGCTCGACGGCGCCTTGGACGGTGACGTGGGATGTTGGAACCGCATTCTTCATAGGCGAAAGTTGGAGGCTACTGGACACAATACCTCCAATCAAGCTTCGCGGCGTCAGGATGGGGCAAAATGACCAGAACGCGCTGAAGCGACCGTCGCCAGCGCTTTGCAAGATGCTGTAAGGCAATGTGATGTAAATATTGTGAGTATGCCTCTTTACAGGATTTGGCCACTTTGGCACTCTGCGCCAGTCAAACGTTTTACTAACTTGGTCGGGTGACGCCCTCGAATGGGCGCAGGGGAGTGGATTTGCCGTGAGAATGAGTCATCGAATAGCATTATCGTTAGTCTTTGCGGGACTGGTCTGGGGCCACGCTGCCCACGCCGCGATCCGCACTGTCGGGTCGGTTTCATCCGTCCAAGTCGTGACCGAGCCGACGAGCGGCAACAAGTCGGCCCTATTCGGGCTCTCGACCGGCGGGTCGATGGAAGTCACGCCCTATGCTACGGACATGGTTCGGGTCCGTTTCCATTGGACAGGTCTCTGGGATAAGGACGAGATCGCTATCGCGAAACCGTTGGCCCAGTGGAGCAACGCTGGCGCGACCTTTTCCGAATCCGGCTCTGTTTACCGGATCGAAACCGCCGATCTCGTCATCGAAGTCATCAAGAGTCCGACCGTTCAGGTCAATTTCCGGGACAAGTCGGGCTACTACCTCTCGCGGGACAGCCGCATGGAGTATGACGACGCCTATCAGGCCCTCAACGATCCGACCTACAACAACCTCAAGAACACCGGGACCATGCCGGCCGGTTTCAAGGTCAAGGCGATCCGGAAGATGCCGGCGGGTGAGGCGTACTTCGGTTTGGGCGAAAATGCAGGGCCGCTGAATCGTCGCGGCCGGAACATCCAGGGCTGGAACTCTGACACCTACGGGTGGCAGGAGGACAAGAACCCGATGTACATGACGATGCCGTTCGTTTACGGCGTGCAGGGCCAGACCTCATCGAATCCGCCCTACGCCTACGGCATCTTCTTCAACAATCCGGGGCGGCCGGCTTTCCGCATGGGGACACAGTGGAACGATGCGTACTCCTTCGAAGCGGGCGACGGACAGATTGACTACTTCTTCTTCGGTGGCGGTGCGTCGCACACGATGAAGTCCGTTCTCGGTCGCTACACGGAATTGACAGGCAAGCCGGCGATGCTCCCGAAGTGGGCTTTCGGTTATCATCAGTCCCGCTGGTCCTACGACAACCAGGGGTGGGTCGAGTGGTTGGCCGACGAGTTTCGCCGCCAGGACTTCCCGCTGGATGCGATCCATATCGACATCGACTACATGGATGCCAACGCGGACTGGAACTACACGGATGGCACCCTGCACCAGCTCACGTTCAACGGACGATTCCCCGACGCGGCTTCGATGATCCAGCGCTGCGGCAATAATGGGGTCAAACTGATACCGCTGATTGAGCCCTTCATCATGACCGGCGATCCGCTCTGGAACGATGCGTCGGCGCAGATGCATTTCACGAAGAACAACAACGGCTCGAACCTCAAGATGATGACCTGGTTTGGCGAGCTTTCGTGGCTCGACTTTACCAGCACGGGCTGCCGTACGTGGTGGCGTAACAAGGTCGTGAACTTCCTCAACCAGTATCCGTTTGCGGGTATCTGGAACGACCTCAATGAGCCCGGCGATGACGAGAGAACGCCCATCAACGCGCTATATTGGATGGACGGTGCATTTGGTGGCTTTAATCCATCGGACAGCCGCAAGTGGCATCTCAACGTCAAGAATACCTACGTGGTTCACGAAACATCGCACACGTATGAGACGATGCTGCAGAAGTCGCCGAACCAGCGTCCGTTTGTCCTCGCCCGCGCCGGCTGGCCCGGTGTCCAGCGTTACGCCCTCGGCTGGAGCGGCGACAACACGGCTTCCTACGATCATCTCCGTCACAACATCCGGCTCGGGACTAGCGTCATGATGTCGGGCCAGGTCAATTTCGGACACGATATAGGCGGCTTTATCGGTGATCCCGAACCGGAACTTCTGACGCGCTGGTACGAGTGGGGCACGATGAATCCGTTCTGCCGGAATCATTCCAAGAAGTGGGACGGCATGCGTGAGCCGTGGCGCTTTGCCGAGCCGTACAAGAGCCATATGCGCAAGGCCATCGAGCGTCGCTACGAGCTGATGCCGTATCTCTACACGCTGGCGTATCAGTCGACGGAGACGGGTATCGCGATGAATACCCCCACGGTCATGCACTTCCCTGCAGACCCCGAGACGCACTACCAGAATGATTACGATTTCATGGTGGGCGACTATCTGCTCGTTGCGCCGGTCTTCCAGAAGGGCGCGAACAACCGCTGGGTGTATCTCCCGAAGGGCGCGAACTGGTACAACTGGTACACCGACCAGAAGCTCGTCAGCGGCTGGAACAACGTGAGTGCCCCGCTTGGCACACTGCCGATGTTCGCCCGCGAAGGGGCCATCATCCCGATGGGTCCGAAGATGAAGTTTGTGGACGAGTTTAAGCCGACGCGCATGGACATTGAAGTCTGGCCCGCGGGCACGACCGAATTCACGATGTATGAAGACGACGGACAGACCTTCGACTACCGGAACAACGAGTTCGCCAAGACCCGGCTGGTCAGCACGCGTGAGCCGTCGCGCTGGGTGTTTGAACTGAATGCGCGACAGGGTTCGTATGATCCCGGCGCACGCTCGTTCCTGATCGCGGGTCATGACCTTCCCGCGATTACCACGGTGAAGATGAATGGGGCCGCTCTGGCGCAAGCCGCGAGCTTAAACGAACTGTTGGCCGCCACGAACGGCTGGTTCTACGACAGTTCGGCAAAGATTCTTAGCATCAAGATTTCCGATACCGCGGCGGCGGTGCAACTCGAAGCCGCATTCACGCCGCAGGCGCAGGTGACGTGGGTGGGGCATACCTACAACTGGCCCCTCTCGCCTGACCTGGATCCTGGCGAGCCACTTTGGATCAACACCGAGTCGTCACCGGCTGGCGCGGGCAAGTCCGCGGCGCTTGTCTACTCGACGAATGGAACGACATGGGCGTCTCACGCGATGAATCGCGCCGGACCGGCGGGAAGCAACGATTGGTGGAATGCCAACCTCGGTGGGTTTCCCGCGGGAACGACAATCCGCTACGCCGTGGCCGTGATCGATTCCAACGGGATCTACACATGGGATACGAAGGGTGGTCAGAACTATCAGGCCACCGTGCGTTCGCCGCCCGCCCTGACGTGGATTGGCAACACCTACAATTGGCCCTCGGGCTCCGATGTGAATGCGGGCGAGACGCTCTGGATCAATATCGACTCCTATCCGCGCACGGCAGCGCGCGACGGATTTGTGGCGTATAGCGTGAATGGCGGGATTTGGCAGAGCAAGAACCTCAGCTTGGGTAGCCCGGTGGGCAACAATGACCACTGGTTTGCCGACATCGGAAGCTATCCGGCCGGAACTCAGATTCGCTACGCAATCCGTTTGAGTGATCATCTGGGCCGCGATATGTGGGACAGCAACAAGGGTCAGGACTTCAAGGTAACGGTCAGTCCTTAAGCGGTTGTCCTCTCATACTTCGCGAGGTATGTTACGCCCCGAATGAGAACTTCTGGCAAGATACTGCTCGTCCTCGCCCTGATCATGGCGACCTTCCTTGTCGCCAAGAACCAGATCATCAAGGTCGCCGTCGTGCAGGCCGTGCACATGGCGACAGGTTTCGACATGAGCGTGGGGAAGATCGATGTCGGTCTCTTCAACCAGTCGGTCGAGATCAAGGACCTTCGCCTCTACAACCCGAGCGACTTCCCGGACCGGGAAGCGTTCGACATCAGGCGTGTCTATGTGAAGTACGACCGGTGGTCTCTGCTATCCGACGTGATCAAGATCAAGCAACTGGATATCGATATCCCGAAAGTGGTGTTGGTGCGGAAGGCGGACGGCGAGACGAACATTTCCCGGATGAAAGAGGCTTCCGAGAAGGCCACGGCGAAAGAGGAAGCAGCAGAGAAACAAAGCACCGAACCTGCGCCGGAGCCGACGAACCGGAAGTCGGATGGCGCAGGGCCAGAGGAGAAGGTTCCGAAGAAGTATCTGATCGAGGAATTGAACCTAAAGCTGGGTACAGCGGAGTACCGCAGTTTTGGCGATGAAGGTACGCCCCCTGAGGTGTCGACCATTGTGATCGATCGCGAGAGCACCTACACGAACATCGACGGCGTGGGGGCGATCACGACGCAGATCGCCAATGACATCCTCCTGAACGGAGGAATCCAGACGATCTTCGAGAACCTTGTCAGCTCCGAGGACGCCCAGAAGATCCTCCCCGGCATCAACAAGGCCATGGAAAAACTGGGTGACTCCATCAACTCGTTCTTGAAGAAAGCCAACGAGAAATAGCTCCCCGCCGTAGCCATTGACCCACAGTGCCCCGCATAGTATATACGCCTTCCCTTTCGGTCGGGCCGTGGCTCAGCCTGGTAGAGCGCTTGCTTGGGGTGCAAGAGGTCACGAGTTCAAATCTCGTCGGCCCGACCATTTTTGACTTCACCCACCACCCAGTCCGACGAATTTGAACTTGGCTCCGCGGGAGCCATTCAGCCTGTGCGCGGGGGAGTAGTTACGCGGGTAATTTGCCGGCCTTCAGTCTGGCCTCGTAGGTCGATTCCTTCGGGCAGCGGTTTACGATGGTCGTCTTTTCGATGGGCTCACCCATGGTCCAGTAGGTCATGCCGCCTTCGTCGAAGTATGTGATGCTCATTCGGTAGAATCTGCCTTGGTAGCCGTTCTGCCGGATGTGCAGGACCAATTGGACGAACAGGGTCTCGTCTACACGGCTCCGCACAATGTACTCATGGGGCCATGTGTCGGCGTACGTTTTCGCGAAGGTCCACTTGGTGTTCGCGACGAAAGCAGAGAGGTGCTGCTGCAATTTCATTTCCGAATGGCCTCGGCGACATGTATCCACATTCGGTCCTTTGCATCCGCCATACCCGCTTTGGACAATTCTGCCAGACATACGATCGCGTGCTCGATTCCGGACTTGGCCGCTTGTCTGAATCGGGCGAGTGCCTTCTTCCTCTCTGGAGGTGCGCCGTGCGTAACTGCGCGCGTTAGGGCGACGCACTCCAGAGCTGATGCGTTGCCTTGGCGACTCGCCCGAATCAGTCGCTTCACCAGCATGGCCAAGCGGCGGTCTGTGCCTGCACCTGCCATGTGTGTCACGTGCCGGTGCCGTCCTTGCTGGTAGGCTGGGACGGCCGCGGATTCTTGCGGAGGCGGGTGTTCTCCACACGGGAGTACTGCGAGGTCGATAGATTGTAGCTTGCTTCCGCCATGGTCTTGCGGGTTGTGGCGTATTCGCGGTCTGTGATCCCGCGGGCCTGCTCTTCCATATCGTTCGCTTCGGCGTTGAGCTGCGACGTATCCGTGTCGGGTAGTTCTCGCAGCTTAACGGCGGTTGCCTGCAGGATGTTCTTTGCCTTCTTGAAGTCTCCATTGTCCGCCTCCTGCATCGCCTGCTTGCGGGACTTTGCGGCAAGCTGCAGGCCGAACTGCTGGAGGACCTCCACGTCCGGCGTTCCATCAGCCGCCGTCTCGCCGTCAGCGACGTTGACGTGGACGATCTGGGAAATGTGTTTCACGCTAACCTGCTCGTCCGCGATTTCGGCATAGGTGATCTCGAATTCGGCGACGGCAACGGGGCCAAGCGACTTCAAGCACGGTATCCAGAGTCCGAGAAGCACGCATTTCGTCTCGCCGGAGTATGCGTCGCCGAGGTTCAGGACGAGACTGTCGGGATTCTGTTGAGCGGGATAGTCCGTCCACTGCGTGATCAATTTGACGGGAGCCGCGGGGCGACAGCTCAGCGTGATATTCTGGGCTGTCAACTTGAGGAGCCCCTGCAACTCCTCGTTGAAGATCGACGGAGCATGCTCGGCATTGTCGACATAGTAGAAGGCGCCTCCGGATTCCCGGGCGATCGACGTCAACAGGTCCTCATTGAAGCCCTCGCCGAAGCCGAGCGTGGTTGTGACGATATTCTTCTGCTGACGGGCGCTCAGGCCAAGGGCGACCAGGTCAGGTTTTGCCACGATGCCGACATTCGCCTCGCCATCCGTTAAAAGCAGGCACCGGCTCAGGCGTCCGCGTTCTGCGGTCCTTGCCAGCAACTCAAGGCCTTTGAGCCAACCACCACTGAGATTGGTGGAGCCGCCGGAGTGGATGCGATCGACCGCGTGCTTGAGTTCGTCCTTGTTTGTTACCGCTTGCGGCGGCCAGACCACCTCAACGGCGTCGTCGAATGTCACTACGGTGAGCACGTCCTCGGGAGCCAGATGGGTGATGAGCGTTTTGAGCGCGGCCTTGGTGCATTCGAGCTTCTCGCCGGACATGGATCCGCTTCGATCTACAACAACCGCGAGGTTGAGCGGCTTCCGTTTGAGGGCCTTGCCCTCGGGTGCGTTCAGCTTGATGAGCAGCTTGAGCTCATGTTCCTTCTCCTGTGCCACCATCGCGTAGTCCAGCATGGCCTTCACGTTCATGACCTTCTCCCCTTTGCTTACCCAGCCATGATCGCACAGGGGGTAGGACAAATAGCGTCCTAGGCCCAAGGATTTATGACACAGGGAATTCTTGAGCCGTCCTCGACCTCTGATAACCTGTACTCAGCATTAAGAGTGATTCTGCGAGAGCAGAGTCTGCCAACCGAGCGGGGGACGCTACGGTGGATCGAGGGGAATCGGGAAGCCCTTCATATGTGTGAGGCCGGGCCTCAAAACACAAGTCCCCACGGCGGCTTATTGTCCGCCGGCTCTTGATGCGGGAAAGGAAACGCATCATGGCCACGAGAGACCTCGCGATCCGGATCAACCCGGACAATCCGAACCATCACCTCTGGGACAACAACGGCATCTGGTGGTGCCATTACACCGAACATCTGCCCGACTTTACGAAGCGCCGGGTGCGGGTGTCGCTCGACACGCGGGGCATCGTCGAGGCTCGCAGGCGTCGGGATCTAGTTCTTGGACTTCATAGTCAGTCGAAAGGAGTTCGGTCATGAGTACGAGCATCCAGGTAGGCTCCCTGGTGGTCTGCATTGACGACCGGTTTCCGCCACAGGTGTGGGATTGGTGCATTGAGGTGCCGCGTCGCGGATCTCTGTATACGGTCAAAAGCATAACGCGAGCGCCCGATGGAGTTACGGGCATATACGGTGTCGGGATTGCCCTGAACGAAATCGACAACTCCTGCCTGCCGCGGGGAGGGGGACTATTCAACATCTCCCGCTTCAGACCGTACGAGGAGGAGGTATCGGAGACCGAGAAGTCGGTCTTGGCGGGAACTTGCGGCTCGTCGGAAAGCACTCGAAGCCTGTTGCCAGCAAATCGGGGGTAAACGAGATGTGCGAACGAAGCCGATGCCCGACATCGTCAAGCCCATCGAGGTCGCGATTCTGGCCGAGTATTTCGGGCTGATGCATAATCTTCCACCGGAAGCGCAAGCCATCAGTCTGGTCGACGCGTTGTGTACCCTGGGGTCGAACGGTAGGGTGAGCCGATCTGCGACGAGTCGGTCCACGGGATCGCTCCATGCGAAAAGGCGCTACCCGACCGACGCCTGCTTCCGCAGATTCCGGAGATAACCGAAGCCCACCAGGCGATGATGGTGCTCGTCCCAGAGGCGGAACGTGAGCGACTTGAAGCTGGAGAGCAGGGTGACGGGGGGGACGGATTGGAACAGGGGATCGGAGTAGTGGCACTTCTCCAGGTTGTAGTTGGGTATCCTCGGGCTGAGGTGGTGCAGGTGATGGAAACCGATGTTGCCGGAGAACCACTGCAGGATTCGGGGCAGCTTGTAGAACGAGCTGCCTTGCAGGGATGCCGTGGTGAAATCCCATTGGTCGGTGCGTTGCCAATAGACGCCCTCGAACTGGTGCTGGACGTAGAAGAGCCATACGCCGCTTGAGCCGGCGATGAGCATGACGGTGAGCTGGAGTACTGCGTAGGCCTTGAAGCCCATGATCAAGCCCATCGCGGCGACCATTCCAAGAATTGCCAGATTGGTCCAATACACCGAGCGGCGTGTCTTGCCGCTGGACTTCGGATGAGGAAAGCGCTGGCCGACGAGGAAGAGCAGCAGCGGTGAAATCACAAACAGGACGAGCGGATTTCTTGCCACGCGGTAGCTCAACCTTCTCCACCGTGACGCGGCAAGATACTCGTCGACGGTCATCGTCCAGACGTCCCCCATACCGCGCCGATCGAGATCGCCAGAGCTTCCATGGTGAACGGCATGTTGCCAGCGCCAATGCAGAAACGGGGTGAAGGTCAGGACCCCGGTGATGAAGCCCCAGATGTGATTCGCCTTGCGGGACTCGAAGAAGCACCCGTGACCGCAGTCATGGAAGATGATGAAGACCCGCACCAGAAAGCCGCCAGCAAGGATGGCGAGGGGGAGGGTCAGCCAATAGGATGCGGACAGGCTGAAGTACATCAGGACCCACAGCGACACATAGGGAACGAGCGAGTTGACGAGCTGCCAGGTGGCCCGTGCGCGTGACGGCTGCTCATACCTGGCCACGATGGCCCGCCACGCGGGAGTGCCAATCCGACCCGGTCCTTCGTCTTCTGTGCTCTGACGACTCCCATTCACGATTCTAGTTTAGTCCCATGGGTCATCCGGTCCTATACGTAGTTTACCCCATTTGCCTGATCGCTCTTTCTGGAGCTTTTCAGCGGGTGTTGAGGATCTGTGGGCATGGTTCTTGACTTGGTTGAGGCACATGCGTTTGATGGCGCGCCATGTCTGCCAAAGCCAACCAGATTTACGACGAAAGCAAGATCAAGACGCTGTCTTCACTCGAGCACATCCGGCTGCGCACCGGAATGTACATCGGACGGGTCGGAGACGGGTCGCATTACGATGACGGCATCTACGTCCTCCTGAAGGAGGTTGTGGATAATGCCATCGACGAGTTTATCATGGGGCATGGGCGCAAGGTGGAACTCGCCCTGGATGGTCCCACGGTGACGGTGCGCGACTTCGGACGCGGCATCCCGCTGGGCAAGCTTGTGGACTGCGTATCCACGATCAATACCGGCGCCAAGTACAACGATGAGGTCTTCCAGTTCAGCGTGGGCTTGAACGGAGTCGGCACCAAGGCCGTCAACGCGCTTTCGTCATCCTTCGTGGTGCGAAGTCATCGCGATGGACATTACGCCGAGGCCGAATTCGCACGCGGGAAACTGGTCAAAGAGCGCAAGGGTCGCACAGACGAAAAAGATGGAACGCTCGTCCGTTTCACGCCCGATGAGCAGATCTTCGGGCCAGTTGTCTTTCGCGATGAGCACGTCCGCCGCCGGCTTCATCTCTACACCTATCTGAATGCCGAACTGACCTTCGTCTACAATGGCGAGACATTCGTTTCGGAAAACGGCTTGTTGGATCTGATCGAAGAGGAGACCGGCGGCGAGGCGATCTACGCGCCGTTTCACTATCGCAGCAAAACGCTCGAGCTCGTGTTCACGCACAGCAACCGCTTCAACGAGACGCACTACTCGTTCGTCAACGGGCAGTACACGAGCGATGGCGGCACCCACCTCAGCGCGTTTCGCGAAGGCATCTTGAAGGCGGTCAATGCGTTCACCAAACGCACCTTCGAGGGCGATGACGTGCGCGAAGGCATGATCGGCGCCGTGGCGATCCGGTTGAAGGATCCGGTTTTCGAGTCGCAGACGAAGAACAAGCTCGGCAACACGGAGATCCGAACGGAGCTGGTGAAGGAAGTCCAGCGCGTCGTGGAAGACCTCCTGCATCGTGATCCCAAGCGCGCGGAACGCGTTGTGGCCAAGGTCGAGGACACGGAGAAACTGCGCAAGGAACTCCAGGCTGTCAAGAAGCTCGCCCGCGAACGCGCGCGCTCCGTTTCGATCCGCATTCCCCAGCTCAAGGACTGCAAGCACCACCTCGACCGGAAACGCAACAAGGGCGCGGATTCCATGGTGTTCATCACGGAAGGCCAGTCCGCCGCGGGTTCGATCGTGAGCTGCCGCGACGTGCACAACCAGGCGATCTTCGTGCTGAAGGGCAAGCCGATGAACGTCGCGGAACTCAAGCGCGACACCCTGTACAAGAACGACGAGCTCTACAATTTGATGCGGGCGCTGAACATCGAGGACTCGGTGGATGGTCTTCGCTACCAGAGAGTGATCATGGCCACGGATGCGGATGTCGACGGCCTCCACATTCGCAACCTTCTCCTCACATTCTTCCTGCGGTACTTCGAACCGCTGGTGGCTGCCGGCCACGTGTGGATCCTCGAGACACCGCTTTTCCGCGTCCGCACCAAGAAGGAAACCATGTACTGCTACAGTGAAGCCGAGCGTGATAACGCGATGAAGAAGCTGGGGCGAGGTTGCGAGGTGACGCGGTTCAAGGGTCTGGGCGAGATTTCACCGCATGAATTCAAGGCCTTCATCGGCAAGGATATGCGCCTGACGCCTGTCGACGTCCGCGATCAGCATCACATCCCCGACCTCATTGGATTCTACATGGGACGCAATACGCCGGAGCGGCGCGAATACATCATGGGAAACCTCGTGGTGGAGAAGGAAGCCGTATAGCGCGGCGTGCACGACATGAGCGACATCGAACAACTGAGCATGCCGTTCGGGGAGAAGCCTGAGACGCCGGACGTTTCCGCAACACGCGACGTGCCGGTTCGGGCCAGTGTGCCTGCGCCCCAGATCACGGGGCCGCTGCGTGATCTGATCGACGTCAACTTCCTCCAGTATGCTTCGTATGTCATTCGGGACCGTGCCATTCCGGATCTGGATGACGGGCTGAAGCCGGTGCAGCGCCGCATCCTGTGGTCGCTCCATGAGAAAGACGACGGCCGCTTCATCAAGGTCGCCAACATCGTCGGCTACTGCATGCAGTATCACCCGCACGGCGATGCATCGATCGGCGAAGCGCTGGTCGGTTTGGCGAACAAGCAATATTTAATCGAGGGGCAGGGCAACTTCGGGAATCTGCTAACAGGTGACGGCGCGGCTGCTCCTCGCTATATCGAGTGCCGCCTGACCGAGTTGGCTCGCAATGAGATGTTCTGCGATGAGTTGACCGAGATGGTGTCCAGTTACGACGGGCGCAATCAGGAGCCGGTTGTCCTGCCGTGCAAGATACCGCTGCTACTCATGCTTGGTGCCGACGGTATTGCCGTGGGATTGGCCACGCGCATTCTTCCGCACAACTTCGCCGAGTTGCTTGAAGCGCAGATCGCCATTCTCTCGAAGAAGCCGTTCCGCGTGTTGCCTGATTTCCAGCAAGGCGGGCTGATGGATGTTTCGGAATACGATCGCGGCCAGGGCAGGGTGCGGGTCCGGGCCGTGATTCAATCCAAGGGCAAGGACGCACTTGCGATTCGCGAAATCCCTTTCGGCACGACGACAGATTCACTCATTGAGTCCATCGAAGACGCGGCCCGCAAGAAGAAGATCAAGATCAAGTCGATCAACGATTTCACCTCGGAGAAAATCGAGATCGAGGTGCAGCTTCAGGCGGACGAAGACCCGGAGAAGGCGACGCAGGCCTTGTTTGCGTTTACGCAGTGCGAGGTGGCGTTGAGCAGCAACATCGTGGTCATACGCGACCGGCGACCTGTTGTGATGAACGTCGAGGAGATACTCAAGTACCAGACGGAACGCCTCGTTGAGCTGCTTCGCAAGGAGCTGCAATTGGATCGCAGGAAGCAGCTCGATGAACTGCACGCCAAGACCCTGGTCCAGATCTTCGTCGAGAATCGCATCTACAAGCGCATCGAGGAATGTCCGACGCTGCCCGAGGTCCAGCAGGCTGTATTGGACGGCGTGAACAAGTACCGGAACCTGCTGCGTCGGGACGTTACCCAGGCGGATGTGGAGATGCTCCTGGACGTCCGCATCAAACGCATCTCGCTGTACGACATGAAGAAGAACCGCCAGGAGATCGACGATATCGTCAAGAAACTGGAGGAAGTGGAGAAGAACCTGACGCAGATCGTGCCGTACGCCGTGCGATACCTGAAGGGTCTGCTCAGAACGCACGGCGAGCAATTTCCGCGTCGCACCAAAGTGCAGCGATTCGAAGAAGTGGAAGTGCGCGAGTTGACCGCGAACGAGTTGACCTTGCGACATGACAAGGCCGGGGGTTACGTCGGCCACGCCGTGGCCGGCGAGGATCTTTTCACATGCTCGTCGCTGGACAAGGTGATCATGGTCTGGGCGGACGGGCGCTACAAGATGATGCCGCCGCCGGACAAGCTCTTCGTCGACAAGAATCTGCTGCACATCGCTCGGTACGACCGCGATCGGGTCATGACCGTTGTCTACTTGGCAGAGGGGATCACATACCTCAAGCGGTTCGCCTTCGGGGGCGCGATCATGCACAAGGAATACCTTTGCACGCTGCCCCAGGCGAAGATTCTGTTTCTCTCCGACGCCGACCCCGAGCAGCTCTACGTCGTTTATGCGCCCGCAAAGGGTCAGCGGATAAATCAGCAAGTCTTCAAACCTCGCGATGTCGAGGTTAAGGGTTCCCAAGCTCGAGGCATCCAGATGACGGTTAAAGAGGTCAAAACCGTGTCCGCGACAAAGCCCCGCAGCTGGGATGACGAAGCCACGTCGCTGAAGAGCCATTGGGTCAAGTTCTGACGCAAGGAAACGACGGGCTTGCCGTTTCCCACACAATGAAGTAACCCATTAGATCGATTGCGGGGCGTGGCTCAGCCTGGTAGAGCGCTTGGTTTGGGACCAAGAAGTCGCGAGTTCAAATCTCGCCGCCCCGACCATTTATTGAAGGAACGTAGTCAGGTGTGAGCTGGTGGAGACAGCTCATGGGCGAGAGTTGAACTTGGCAGCGAAGCTGCCATTCACTACGACCGGCGAGGGTAGCCGGTCGGAGAGGCTGAAAGCCCCCGGAGGGGCAAGGATCGCGGGAGCGATCCGCAGCAAATCTCGCCGCCCGACCATTTTTCCTTGTTCATTGCTACGAGAGGGATTCGCATGGGAAGGCAGACCACACATCGTTCGGATGGACGCAGGCTGGACCAGTTGCGACCTGTTTCCTTCAAAACCGGCATTGCTCCTTCGGCCTCCGGCTCGGTGCTTATTCGCATGGGCAACACCCAGGTGATTTGCGGTATCTCTATCAAAGACGAGGTCCCGCGCTGGATGAAAGAGCAGGGGGAAACGGGCGGGTGGATTACGGCTGAGTACAGCATGTTGCCCTATTCGGTGACGGATCGCGCGCGGCGCGAAGCGTCTTCGGGCAAGATCAGCGGCCGCACGCAGGAGATTCAGAGACTCATCGGGAGGTCCCTTCGCGCCATTGTTGATCTGGAAGCGCTGGGCCAGCGAACAATCTGGGTGGATTGCGATGTGCTGCAGGCGGATGGCGGGACGCGCACTGCTGCGATTACGGGAAGCTATGTCGCCCTGTGTCAGGCTGTGCGCAAGTTGACGAAGTCCGGCTCGCTCACAAAGAATCCGATTCGCGAAGCGGTTGCAGCCATAAGCGTTGGCATTGTGGAGGGCCGCCCGTTGTTGGACCTGTGCTATGTCGAAGACGTGGCTGCGGAAGTCGACATGAATCTCGTAATGACGGAGTCGGGTAAATTTGTCGAAGTGCAGGGCACGGCAGAGGATGGTCCGTTCGCCGAGAAGGATCTCAAGGCTATGCTCAAGTTGGGCAAGCAAGGTATTGCGGAACTTCTGAAACTGCAGAAGCGGGTTCGGTAGGGATCTGCCGGAGGGCCGGACTTGTCCGGCCTTTGATCAAGAGCGGACCGGCAAGCCGGTCTCTGCACTAAATGCAAAAAGAGAGAGCGCTGCAAAGATTTGCAGCGCTCTCTCGTTTCACGGATTGTCAGGCTAGATCGAGCCTTCGAGCTTCGCCTTGAGGGCGGCCTTGCTCATTGCGCCAACCATCTGCTGCTCCACCTTGCCGCCTTTGAAGAGGAGGAGGGTGGGGATGGAACGAATGCCGAACTCGCTGGCGAGGTCGGGGCTTTCGTCCACGTTGACTTTCAGAATCTTCAACTTGTCGCCAAGCTCACCGCTCAGCTCTTCCAGCATGGGGGCAATGGCTTTGCAGGGTCCGCACCACTCGGCCCAGAAATCGACAAGGACGGGTTTGGTGGATTTCGCGACTTCGGCGTCCCACGACGCTTTTTCTACATGTGCTATCGAACCGGACATGACTATCTCCTTTTCAGAGCGAACTATCGCTCCGAATGAACGCATTTTCAAGTCGATGGGGCGCCGTTTAGATACGACCGGGGAATGGAAGCGTCGGGGCGATGGTCTGCGCGGCGAGAACATACAGGAGCACCACGCATACGATCACGGAGACCAACGCCATCACGGAGTACATCGTTCCGGGTTCGTCTCCTTCAAGATCCCCGCCTGACACTTCAGCGGATATCGGCGAGTACATCTGGTCTTCGGACGGACGTGCGATGGTCAGGGCCTTCTTCGCAGTCGTGCCATCAGGACGCTTGATCCGAATGGTCTTCGGCCTCGTCGCGGGCCGCTCGGCATCGGAAACTTCAGGCGGCAGGTCGATGCGGGCTGTTTCGCTCTTGCGGGCTTCCGAGACTGCTTCCGGTGCGGGAGCAATCATTGGTTCTGAACCGCTGGGGGCAGCGGCGGGTGCGGGTGCGCCGGGAGGTCGAACAGTGACTGTCTTGGGGCGCTGCGCCAAGCCTGGCGGAGGAGCGGCAGGAATGCCGGTGGGGACATTCTTCTTCAGTGCTTCAGCGATGTCCGAGGCATTTCCAATCTTGGCGGTGGCGCGTTTGGCCGCCTCGCCTTGCGGAAGTTCAAGTCGCGACGTTTCGCTCTTGCGCTTCGTCGTTTCGGGATCGACATCGACGCGCATCGTCGAGCGCTTCGCGGCATCCTGATCCACGCGATGCGTGTCGGACTTGATCTTCTGCGTATCCGATGCCTTGGGAGGAGCCTGATCGATGCGAATGGTGCTGCGCTTGTAGAAATCACCCGTAGCTTCGCGCGTCATCGGCTCAATGTCATCGGCGGGAGCTGTTGGGGCGTGCGCACTGGAGATGTCGAGTTTCGCCGTTTCGGCTTTCTTGCCGGGCTCACCGGGCTTGATACGAATTTTGGGAGGAGGTTCCTGATTCGACGAGGTGGGCGGCCGGCCTGCCGGCGGCGTGATGCGAATCTTCGGAGGTTCAGGTGTTCCGTTGGGTTTCGCGGTATCGTCAGCCATAGTCATGTACCTCGCAGTTGGTACAAACGTATGCCGCGCAGCACATACGGTCAAACAAAAGAACCCGCGGGGTGGCTACTCTTTGCGCATGGAGGACGAGTCCGAAATTACCTCGGCTTCGAGTCCCTTCATCGAAAGGGCACGTGCGGTGGACGGCCCTACAGCAAGCCAGGTTCGGGATGTCGTCAACTCCTGCGGAAATTGGCGGAAGTAAGCCTCCACCGTTGTGGAGCTTGTGAAGAGAACCCGCGCAAAGGCGCGCCGTGGAAGGCTCGCGTACTCCATTTCGCGGTTGGCGTAGAAGACGGCGGGGACGAGTTGAATGCCGTGCGAAGCGAGGGCCTTGACTCTTTCCTGCTGGGGAGACGCGTCGGAGCAGGGGTACAGATAACGACCGGAGAACTCCGGTGTCAGTTTCGAGGCGAGTGCATGTACTCCACCAAGGCTGTCAGCCGCCCCGTCGGCGCGAAGACCATAGTGCGCGAGCTCATTCTCCGTCGCAGGTCCAACAGCCAGCAATGACTTTCCGCCCAGCGCACGCGCATCCCAGGTCGTCATCAACGCTTCCATGAAACTGCTGACGGCGAAGCGGGACGGGAAGAGGAGACCTCGAACCGTGGGTAACTCCTTCGCAAGGTATTCCGCCCGCTCTGCCAGTGGACGGGAAACAAGTTTGATGAGCGGGAAATGGATCAGGGGGCCGTACTTGAGAAAGTGATCAGGGTCAGTACCTACAAACAGCGTGGAGGGCACTTCGGGGAAGCTGCGCGTACCGACGAGGAAGATTGCCGGTGAATCGATCTCCAGGTCGCGGACCTTCCCCAGCGTCGTACTCCTGATCCGTTCGTCACGATAGCCGAGGCGCTCGGCAATCACGACCGGGGCGGAGTCGGGCCAACCGACTTTCCGGAACTTCGCTTCCAGGTCCTGCCATGCCGCGACACCCATGTACATCGCAATGTTGCCTTGCTTCGGTCCCGGCAAGTCGGGCACATCGACGCCCGGGGTGGGACGTGCCGAAACAAACGTGACGCGATGGCCTTCGCCGCGATGGGTCAGCGGTGAGCGACTGTTCGCTGATGCAATCTGAGCAGCGGATGGACCATTCACCACGTCGCAGCGCAGTCCCCATGACGTGATGAACTCAAGCTCCTCACCGAGGTGCCCGTAGATGCCGGGATCGCCGCCGTGAAGTCGCACAACGAGGTTTCCCTTTTCCGCCTCGTGCAGCATCAAGCGATGTATCTCGCTCTGCGGTGTGGACGGGCTTCCTCCAGCCTTTCCCACCGGGATTGCACGCTTATGAATCCGAAGCAGCATATCGTCCGGGATCAGCCGGTCGTGGAAGATCACATCGGCATGCTCAATGTACTGCGCAGCACGCACGGAGAGCAGCGCGACATCGGCGGGGCAGCCCAGAATGGCGATCAGCCCCGCCTTGCGCCGGACATCGATTGCTTTCAAGGCTTCGATCGTTGCCTTGTCATCCGCACGCGTTGTGATGGCGAGGCGACCCTGCAGCGGCACAGAATCCCAGTCCAGATACTGCGAGATTCTGTTTGCGAGCCCGAGTCGGTGCAATGCGCAGGCGGCGACGATGATCGCGTCGTACTCGCCCGCATCCAACTTCTCAATACGTTGGTCGATCGTGCCCCGGAGCGCTTTCATGGAGGCCGTGGGGTAGAGCGAACGGATCGCTTCTTCGCGGCGCGGGCTGCTTGTGCCGATGACGCGCACATCGGATGGATCCGTAAGTCCGGTGCGACACACCAGGGCTTCCCTTGGATCCAGGGTCGGCAAGTGTGCTGCGACGTGAATACCCGTGACGTCCCTGCGCGGAAGATCCTTCGCGGAGTGAACGCCGATATCCGCAATGCCGCGCCGCAACATGTCGTCCAAATCGCGCGTGAAGAAGTCGTCCGGGATTGATGGATCCGTCAGGGGCGTTGTCAGATCCCGGTCGCCGGGCGTCGTGACGGGAACGACTTCAAATCGCGTGTCGTCCGGGAAAGCTGTGCGGATGACGGCGAGCGCTTCTTCTGTCTGGACGCGCGCAAGGCGACTGCTGCGCGTCGCGATCTTTATCGTCGTGCCGCCCAAGCGAGGGCTCCATCGTGAATGATGTTGGACGCGATGGCGGCCCGTTCGCGACGCTCTTCAGAGTTGATCTGCGCCTTCGTCTCAATCTCGGAGAGCGAGACGTAGGACACATGGTCGAGCGTGAGGACATCCGGACTGCAATCCGGGGGCACACCCAGATCGACGATCGCAAGCGGCTTGGCCGTATCTGCGAGATGATGTGCGTAGACGATCGGATGCGGTGCTGCGGTGGCCGTCACAATGCCGGCGACATCCTTCAGCATGGGCGCCATGCCATCGAGACCTACACCGAAACCGCCGACTTCCATCGCCAAGCTGAGGGCATTCTCTGGACACCGGCTCGAAACACGGATGGGATGATCGCCACGCTTGGTCAGATAGCGCGCGATACTCCCGGCAAGGGAGCCCGAACCGATGACGGCGACGGGAGCCTT
Source organism: uncultured Verrucomicrobiota bacterium (assembly GCA_964503335.1). Taxonomy (GTDB): domain Bacteria; phylum Verrucomicrobiota; class Kiritimatiellia; order CAIVKH01; family CAIVKH01; genus CAZCZZ01. The sequence goes on along the minus strand of CAZCZZ010000020.1, from coordinate 2,238 downwards.
GGCGGGCATGCGTTCCATCAGGCTGCGCGAGGCGAGGGCACCGAGGGATGTGAGGTTGCTGTCGATGCCGCTTTTCCGCCGTGCCTCACGGGCAAGGGCAAGAGCATCCTGAAAAACGCGGTCGAGGATGGAGTTCTCGGCACCACCTGCTTGGCGGAACTGGCGGTAGGCCGTACGCACCTGGCCAAGCACTTCGAGTTCTCCGAGAATTCGGCTTTCAAGGCCCGCAGCGATTCGTGCAAGTCGTTCGAAAGCAGCGCGTTCTTCTTCCACGCGAAGCACGGGATTGCCTGCAAGCTCGGGAATGTCAAAGCCATACATCTCGAGGCGCTGGCAGGTGTCGAGAATGAGTACAGGCTTTCCGGCACCGTGGCGAATCGCCTCAACGGCGTCCTGCTTCGCCTTCGGATCTTCAAACCGTATTGCGCATGCGCTGAAGTGCATTATTGATCAATACCCGCATTCCGGGCTCGTCGTTTCTCTCAATCAAATCAAGAAACGATGGGTCCCTACCTATACTTTTTAGCAGACTCATCCGCTTCTGTCCACTTGGCAACCCTTGTCGAAGTTCCGCCAGGAGGCGGGAGGCGGTTTCCCAGCCGGGCCCGACCTTCTGTTCCAGCCACTTGCGGAGCAGGCTACTTACGACAGGTGTGTCACCGCCGCTGCCGATGGCGATGGTGATGGGACCCCGCTGCAGCTGGGACATATAGAAAAGGTCGCAGAGTTCAGGCTTGTCCATGGCGTTGATCCGGCGACGGTGTTTCCGGCTCCACGCCGTGAGCTGTTCCGCCAACTCGCGGCTGCCGGAATCCTCGAAGATGACGTCCGCTTCGGCGACGTCGTCTTCCGTCGGGGCGCGCTCAAGGAATGTGACCCGCTTGTCGTCCCGGGCAATCTCGCGAAGCTTCGGGTCGATGGGGCTGGCAATGACCGTGATCGAATGCCAGTTGAATTGTACGGCATGCCTGAGCCTGACATCGACCTCGTGTCCGCCACCGACGATCAGGAGCTTGCGACAGATCGTGACGACCGACATCGGAAACGCTTTGAGCAATTCAGTCATCGTATCTCTGAAACTCAGGTTTCCGGTCTCAGGCTTCACCTAGATCATCGGACCTTCGTACTCGGCCTGCGGAATCACCTTCGGTGGTTCGCTGATCATGCCTGCGGCCACCGTATGGTTGGTCGCTTCGTCGATCAGGATGAATCCGCCGGTGTAGCGATTGCGTCGATAGGCATCGAATGCGAGCGGCACCATGGTCTTGATGCTGATCTTGCCAATCTCGTTCAGCTTCAGCGTGGTGACGCCGGTCTCGGGTTCGAGCGTGTCGATCTTAATGTGCTGCTTGATGGCCTTGACCACGCAACGCGTATTCCGCGTCGTGTGCTTGATGGCATACTTGCGCCCGACCTGCAGCGGTTCCTCGCTCATCCAACAAACCATCGCGTCGAAGTCGGTGTTGATGTAGGGCAAGTTCTCGGGCTTCACCAACATATCGCCGCGGCTGATATCGATGTCATCGGCGAGCTGGATCGTCGTGGACATCGGCGTGAAGGCCTCCTTGAGTTCGCCTTCGTACGCGTGGATGCTCGTGATCTTCGATCGCTTGCCTGAGGGAAGCACCATGACTTCGTCGCCGACCTTGAACACGCCGCCGAGGATCTGCCCGGCGTAGCCGCGGAAATCGTGATACTCATCGGAGTAGGGGCGGATGATGTACTGGACGGGGAAACGCGGATCGCTCAGGTCACCGTCGCTGGCGATATAGACTTCCTCGAGATGCCGCAGGAGCGGACGCCCCTCGTACCAAGGCATCGCCGCCGATTTGTCCACGACATTGTCGCCGTTCAGCGCGCTGATCGGAATAAAGGTGATGTCGCGGATGTGGAGGCCGGACGAGAACTGCGTAAACTCATCCTTGATCTCGTTGTAACGAGCCTCTGAGAAGTCCACGAGGTCCATCTTGTTGATGCAGACGACCAGATGGGGGATGCGGAGCATCGACGCGATGAAGGAGTGGCGCCGCGTCTGCTGGATTACGCCCTGGCGGGCATCCACGAGAATGATCATCAGGTTCGCCGTCGAGGCGCCCGTGCTTGTCGACGATGGCCGCGATCATCGTCGCCACGGCATCGGAGTCACGGACGTCGCAGGAGTGGAATTCGTGCACCGAGGGGTCGGGCGCGTTCCGCCCGCAGATGATCGGACCGGCCCCGAGCTCCGCGAGGACGGTC
>CAZCZZ010000019.1:0-59077 GCA_964503335.1 uncultured Verrucomicrobiota bacterium | reverse complement strand
CGTCGTCAAGAAGGCCTACTGCGACTGGGCCCGCTACAAGGAATTCAAGCCGTTGATGCACGAAGCCGCCTTCGAGCTCATCGAGATTCCGCACGTCCGCCAGGCGGGGAAGAATTCCGCAGACATCCGCATGGTCGTGGACGCCCTCGACCTCTGCTACACGAAAGAACACGTCGATACGTTCGTGATCGTCAGCGGCGATTCCGATTTCTCCCCGCTTGTGAGCAAGCTCCGCGAAAACAACAAGACCGTGATCGGCGTGGGCGTGAAGAATTCCAGCTCCGACCTGCTGATCGCGAATTGCGATGAGTTCATCTACTACGACGACCTGGTGCGCGAACAGACCAGCCGACAGCAACGCGCCCCCCGCCGCTCGCCCCGCGGACAGTCCAAGGCCGCCGCCGCAGAAGCGCCGTCACCTACAGACACGAAGGAGCAGGAGGAACGCACGAACGAGGCGATTGATCTCGTGATGCAGACCATTGAAGCCATCGCCCAGGAGCGCGGCTCCGACGACAAGATCTGGGGTTCGATGGTGAAGCAAACTCTGCGCAGGCGGCAGCCCGGCTTCAATGAATCGTCGTACGGATTCCGCTCGTTCAACCTGCTGCTTGAAGAAGCGGCAACGAGAGGTCTGCTCTCCCTTGAGCATGACGACAAGTCGGGCGGCGTCATCGTGCGCCGGGCGCAACGGCCGGAATAGGATCACGCGCGCTTGCGACGAAGCGCTGCGATCGCCAAAGCCCCGGATGCGAGAAGCACCATCGTCCCGGGCTCCGGCACAACGGTGAGGCTGTTCACAAAGAGATCGCTACTCGATCCGTTGCCCGCTGTGCGGTTGAACACCTGGACGCGATCCACGGACTCAATAAAGTCAAACGCGCTTCCGAAAAGCACACCGTTGTGCGTGAAAGGAAGGCCCGATGGTCCGTCGGCGCCGATGGCTTGAACCGACACGCTGTACTGGCTGTTGTTGTCCACCGTCACTTGGGTAAAGATGACGCGCAGGCCTTCATCCGTGAACGGGATGCCCGTATTGACCAGCCCCGTGCCGTCCGTGATCGTGTAGTTCGTGGTTCCGCCTTCGAACTGGAACCAGAACTTCTCGCGGCCCGCATTGTTCAGGAGCGAGAAGCCGACGATGCCCGCCGGACTTTCAGAGTTCTGGATGAACCCGTTGTCGAGATCGATGGAGAACACGTTGCCCGGATCGAGATCCCCGCTGAACGGGCGTGTCGCCAGCGAGACGCCGCCGCCCAGACTTCCATAGAGACCCCAGGCGCGGCCCGAGGTGTTGATGTCGCCATTGGAGCCCGCATCGCCGTCCCCGTTTCCCGCGGACGAGCCCGTGAAGAATCCTGCAGGGCCAATCGAGGTGAGCTGCCATGCGCCGAAACCGGTTCCGCCGTTCGCGCCGTTGGTATAACCCGCATTGTAGGCGCCATCGGCTGCCGAGTCGGAGCCGGGCAGCGCAGCGTGTGCAAACGCGGGAGCGAGAACGACAAGGGCCGCAAGAAGAAGTCTGTTCATAGGTGGTATGCTTTCAAAAGGAACTCAAGCTGATACCGGAACCCACGGGTCACCGTCAAGGTCGCGTCCGGATCCCGGCCTGCAGTGACCGCGCTCTTTACTATTGACGGTGCCTCGGATTGTCCGTATCGCGTCTCTTTTCCGGAGGAGGAAGCCGTCGTGAAGATCTACAACAATATCACCGAAACCGTTGGCCGCACCCCGCTTGTGATGCTGAACCGCCTGAGCCGCGGTTTGGGCGCGAAGATCGCCTTGAAGATGGAATCGCACAACCCGGTCAGCAGCGTGAAGGACCGCATCGGCGTCGCGATGATCGAAGCGGCGGAAAAGTCCGGTCGACTCAAGCCCGGCAACATGATCGTTGAGCCCACAAGCGGCAACACCGGCATCGCCCTCGCATTCGCTGCGGCCGCCAAGGGCTATCGCCTCACCCTCTGCATGCCCGAAAGCATGAGCATGGAGCGCCGGCACCTTCTCCGCATCTTCGGCGCCGACCTGGTCCTCACACCCGCCGAGAAGGGCATGAACGGGGCCATTGCCAAGGCCGAGGAAATGGTCGCCAACACGCCGGGCGCTTTTATGCCCCAGCAGTTCAAGAATCCTGCAAACCCGGAAATTCATCGCCGGACAACCGCCGAGGAAATCTGGGCCGACACGGACGGCACCGTCGACATCATGGTCGCCGGCGTCGGCACAGGCGGAACAATCACGGGTTGCGCGCAAGTCTTGAAGGAGCGCAAGCCCAGCTTCAAAGCCATCGCCGTCGAACCGGTGAAGTCCCCCGTCCTGTCCGGCGGCAAGCCCGGCCCGCACAAGATTCAAGGCATCGGCGCGGGCTTCGTCCCCGAGATCGTCCGTCGCGAGCTGATCGATGAGGTGTATCAGGTGCGCGAAGAGGACGCCGGTGAAACCGCGCGCCGCATGGCGAAGGAAGAAGGCATCCTCTGCGGCATCTCCGCCGGCGCCAACGTCTACGCCGCGATGCAGATCGCCAAGCGTGAAGAAAACCTCGGCAAGCTTATCGTCACCGTCATCTGCGACACCGGCGAGCGCTACCTCTCGACCTGGCTCTTCCAGGAAATGATCGTCTGAGCACCCCTCGGCGAGTATCATTGGGTTGTGGAAATTGACTCCATACTGGCTGCCCTGAATCGCCACGAGGTTCGCTACCTGCTTATTGGGGGCGCAAACTTTTTGCTGCGACACGGACCTGTTCTTACGTACGACGTGGACATCTGGATCCGTGATGACGCGGAAAACAGGCACCGTTGCGCCGCGGCACTTCACGACATCGACGCCCGGTGGGGCCGATCGGAAAGTGAATGGAAACCCGTTTCACAACATCATGGCGACTGGCTTGCTGACCATCCCCTGTTCTGCATGACAACACGCCACGGCCCCCTTGACGTATTTCGCTTTGTCGATGGGCTGGCGTCATGGGATGCCTCAAAGGAGCGGGCCCTGCCATCAGCGACTGCCTCGGGTGTAGCCTACCTGGCGCTCTGCGATGAAGACATGCTGCTTTGCCAGATGGCGCTTCCCGAAGAGACACAGAAACTTGACCGTATCCGCGCACTGCAACGAGCCATCCGCAAGGACGCCGATCATGTCTAGCAACTGGAAATCTGAACAGGAATCCCTCAGGGATCGCATGATGGGCGAACAGGGTCGCTGGAACGCCATCTTTCGGCGAATCGAATGGGTCGAAGCGAATGTCGTCCACCGGAACACACCGGAAGTGGCGTCACGCCGCCAGAAGGACCTTTGGGCGTCCTACGGTAGTCGACGCAAACAAGCCGATGCAAAGCGTATCAACTAGGCCCCGCGTCGCGGTCGGCATGAGCGGGGGCATTGACAGCTCGGTCGCCGCCGCACTTCTCGTCGAACAAGGCTATGAGGTCATCGGTCTCAGCCTTCACATGTTCAAGGACGGGTCGCGCTGCTGCTCGATCGAAGACGTAAATCGTGCGCGTCGGGTGTGCGATCACCTCGGCATCCGGCATTACACGATGCATGTCGTGGATGATTTCCGGGAAGCGATCATCAAGCCGTTCACCGATGCCTACGCATCGGGGACCACACCGAACCCCTGCATCTTCTGCAACCGCGACTTCAAGTTCGGAGCCCTGCTCCGCCGCGCCCTGGAACTCGGCTGCTCGCACATGGCGACGGGTCACTACTGCCGCGTCGAGAAACGCGATGACGGATACCACCTGCTGCGCGGAATCGACGGGACCAAGGACCAGTCCTACTTCCTGCACCGCCTTTCACAGGAGCAGCTCTCGCGAACACTTTTCCCGCTGGGTGCGATGACGAAGGTCGAAGTCCGCGCTTGGGCGAAAGAGCGCGCGATCCCCACCGAAGGATCCCGCGAAACCGCGGACTTGTGCTTTATCACGACAAAAGGTCCCGGTCCGCTGATCGAGACGTACCATCCCGAAGTCGCGAGAACGGGCGACGTCACCGACACCGGCGGCCACAAGCTCGGGCAGCATCAGGGCATTCACCGATTCACGATCGGACAGCGCAAAGGCCTCGGCGTCGCCACCGGTTCGCCGATGTATGTCAAGGCGCTGCACGCGGATGCAAACACCGTCGTGCTGGCTAGAAAGGAGGACCTCTTCTCGTCCTCGTGCACGCTCGCCGGGCTCTTCTGGACCACACCTTCGCCTCCTCCGTCAGGCTCATCGATCGAGGCCAAGATCCGCTACCGCACAAAGTCCTCCCCCTGCCAATTCGAGACGTTGCCGGAAGACCGGATCCGGCTTACGTTTACCGAGCCGCAATTTGCCATCACGCCCGGCCAGGCCGCTGTCCTGTTTCAGGGTGACGAAGTGCTCGGTGGCGGTTGGATCGAGAAGGAAGAGATTTGAGATGCGAGATTCGAAACTTGAAATTGAGTGGGTGAACGAGGTGTCGACAAGCGGGGTTGCCGACAAGGTGCTCGCGCTTCGCGCTCATATCCGCGAAATGGGATCGGTCGTCGTGGCCTTTAGCGCAGGCGTGGATAGCACGCTGCTCGCCGCCGTCGCAGCACAGGAACTCGGCGAAAAGGCTTTAGCCGTGACGGCCACATCGCCCTCGTTTCCTGAACGAGAGCTGAAGGAAGCGCAGGAGCTCTCCGCGTCGCTGGGGCTGAACCATCGCGTGATCCGGTCGAACGAGCTGGCAAACCCCAACTACGCGAACAATCCGACGAGTCGCTGCTACCACTGCAAGACCGAGCTGTACGGTCTGCTGCGCGAGCTCGCGGACAAGGAAGGCTTTGCCCATATCGTCGACGGGACGAACGCGGACGACCTGAAGGATTTCCGCCCCGGCCGCAAGGCTGCGATGGAGAAACACGTGGAAAGCCCGCTTCAGGAACTCGGCTTCACCAAGGAAGACATCCGCGAAGCTTCCCGCCAGTTGAAGTTGCAGACATCGAACAAGCCCGCCTTTTCCTGCCTGGCATCCCGATTCCCCTACGGCATTGCGATCACGACCGAGGGCTTGAAGAAGGTCGAGCTCGCCGAGAACGGACTGCGCGATCTGGGCTTTACGAACCTCCGTGTCCGCGTACACGGCGATGTGGCCCGCATCGAGGTGCCGGCGGAGGATGTGGTGAAGCTCGCAACGGACCCGCTGCGGGAGCAGGTCACCGAGCTGATCAAGCTCTGCGGCTTCCGCTATGTGACCGTCGATCTGCAAGGCTACCGCCGCGGCAGCCTCAACGAAGTCTTCAAGCCGCTCGGCGGATGAACCTGATCCTGATCGAGAAGGAAGAGCTCGACTCCACCGGCCACTGCCGTCTCCACGATCATCGCGCCCGGCATATTCGCGAGGTGCTTCGAGCGAAGCCGTCGGATCAGATCGTGGTAGGACTTCTTGAAGGTCCTCGCGGCACCGCCGAGATCGTCTCGTCGGATGCAGAGTCTTATACATTGCGCTGCTCGTTCGATGCTGAGGTTCCGCCTCGGAGCCACATCAGCATCATGCTCGCCATGCCGCGGCCCAAGGTGTTGAAACGGCTGTGGGCTCAACTCGCCGCCATGGGCGTGGATCGAATCTTCATCACGAATGCTGCGCGCGTGGAGAAGTTCTATTTCGACTCCCATGTGATCGAACCCGGATTCTACCGGCCCCTGCTCCGGGAAGGACTTCAGCAGGCGCGGGACACGCGCGAACCGATCGTTTCCATTCACCGGGAGTTGAAGCCGTTCGTCGAAGATGAACTCGAACGCTTCGCGCCTGATTCGTTACGCCTCGTCGCTGATCACCGCGCCTCACAGAAGCTTCATGCCCAGCCGGGAAAGCGCGTTCTTCTCGCCGTCGGTCCCGAGGGAGGCTGGACACCGTATGAACTGGAACTCTTGGGCCGTCATGGCTTCACTGCCGTCGGAATGGGCGCGCGCACTTTGCGAACCGACACGGCCTGCATCGCGCTGTTGACGCTGGCGGGAAGTGGGGGAGTAGATGTTTAATGGTTGAGGGTTGATGAAGAGGGAGGTCTCCGCCATCAACCCTCAACCATTAGCCATCTTCTATTTCGTCACGGCATCGAACAGCCACGCGCCACCGTAGCTGACGCTGCAGGTGAAGAGCGGACAGATGGGCCAGAGCTTGTAGATCGTCTTCACGTGCTTGTTCTGTGCCGTAAGAAGGAGACCGGAGTGCGCGGCGCCGAAACCGATCACCGAGCACGTGACGATTTCCGCGAGGGAGACGGGCACGCCGGCGTGTGACGCGACGAGCAAGATGGAACCGCAGACAACTTCCACGAGCGTGGCCTTCAAGGGGTCGATCGGCGTTATCCCCTTGCCCACCGTATGAAGCAAGCGGTGGCCGACGAGGAACGCGCCGAGCGCCATGCTCAATCCGCCCCAGATCGCCGCTTCGTTGGGCTGCAGGATTCCGGCACCGACGACCGGTCCTACGGCCTTGGCCAGGCTGTTCGACCCGGCAGAGAATGCCATGTAACAACCCGAGAGCGTCACGAAACCGCGATAGAACATCGTGGCCAGGCCCTTCTCGCCGGAGAGATGACTGAGCCGCTCCGCAAGCGCGGGGTAGATAAAGCGACCGATGCAATAGGACAGGACGAGCGCGAACAGCGGCGTCGCCAGCCACCAGATGACGATGCGCGTGACGTTGTCCCACTGGACGGAGTGGTGATAAAGGCCCATGCCGACCACGGCGCCGACCATGGCGTGGCTGGTAGCCACGGGGACGCGGAGGAAGTTGGCGAACCCGATCAGGGCCGTGGCCGAGAGCAGGATCACCATCAGGCCCGATACATTTCCCTTCAGGTGGGCCGGATCCATGATCCCGCTACCGATGGTGTGGACCACGTGCTCGCCGGCGACGATGGCGCCGATCATCGAGAACACCGCGATAAGGATTACAGCTTCCAGCTTGGACCGGATACCGGAGCCGAAAGCAGGTCCCATCTCGGCGGCGGAATTGTTCCCGCCAACGTTGATCGCCAGCAGGATGGATGCGGCCAGGACTATAAGATGAAGAGGGTCCATGGGTACAAAACGTTGGAGGCTTGCAGAAGACGGGCCTTGGAGCAAGACTGCACCTTCGGGTGGGTAGCACGTGGAACGATATCTTCATACGGGCTTGGTTGCGGATCCGATCTGCAAGAAGCACGAGACGGGCTGGGGACATCCCGAATGCGCGGACCGGTTTGATGCCGTCTATGCAGGGCTTGCGCGGTCCGGCCTGGTCGACCGGCTGCAGGGAATCCCGGTCAGGTCCGCCACCGATGACGAACTAGCCCTCTGCCACACACGGGACTACATCGCGAAGGTGCGAGGCGAAATCGCCAGCGGCGCCCACACCCTGAGCACGGGTGACACCAGCGTCAGCCGTCACTCCTTCGACGTCGCCACCAAAGCCGCGGGCGGCGTACTGAACGCCGTGGATGCCGTGGTGACCCGTGAGGTCAAGAATGCGTTCTGCCTTGTGCGTCCGCCCGGCCATCACGCAACGCCGGATGCGGGTATGGGCTTCTGCGTGTTCAACAACGTGGCACTCGCTGCACGACACGCGCAGGCAAAGCATGGAATCGAAAAGGTCGTCATCATCGACTGGGACGTACACCACGGCAACGGGACGCAAGACACGTTCTATGAGGACGAGAGCGTCTTCTACTTCAGCATCCACCAGTATCCCTGGTATCCGGGCACGGGTGCCCCGTCTGAGCAGGGTGCAGGGCCGGGAAAAGGATACACATTGAATGCCCCACTCCCCGGTGGCGCGGGGGGACGCGAGGTGCGCGATGTCTTCGAGCATCATTTCCTGCCTGCCATGGAGTCGTTCCGCCCCGGACTCGTTCTGGTCTCCGCGGGCTTTGACTCTCGCGAGGGCGATCCGCTCGGGGGCCTTCGCCTGCGCGATGAGGACTTCGCCGAACTCACCCGCATGCTTCTACGTCTTGCGGATCGGCATGCGGGAGGTCGTCTGGTCTCCGTCCTCGAGGGTGGTTACGACCTGGCAGGGCTTGCTGCCGCGGCGACCGCGCACGTCCACGAGCTGGTGGAATGGACCTGATGCGTTACTTGTCGATCACCTCGCGCACGCGACGCGCAAGGTCCGCACCCGTGAAGGGCTTCTTGATAAACCGTCCGTCCGAGGCGATCACGCCCATGTGCGAGACCATGCTCTCGGGATGACCGGACATGAAGAGCACCTTGGTCCCCGGCCGGGTTTCGCAGATCCTGCGTGCGACGGTATCGCCGCTCATGCCCGGCATAACGACGTCCGTGAGCAACAGGTGGATCGTGCCATCAAATTTCGATGCGAAATCGATCGCTTCGAGCCCGTTCTTCGCCTCGATCACCTTGTAGCCGAAGCGCTGGAGAATCGTCGTCGCCAGCCTCCGCACCTGTGCCTCGTCCTCGACGAGCATGATCGTTTCAGCGCCTTGCAGGGTTTGTGGAGTGGTGGCTGGAGCCTTGGCCTCGGCCACGCCACGCTCTACGCGCGGCAGGTAGATGGTAAACGTTGTGCCCCTATCAATGGAGCTTTCGACGCTGATCGTCCCGCCACTCTGTTTGATGGTGCCGTAGGATGTTGCCAGGCCGAGTCCAGTACCCTTGCCGACACCTTTCGTCGTAAAGAACGGTTCAAACAGGTGTGACTTCGTGCGGTCATCCATGCCGGTCCCCGTGTCACTCACCGTGAGGACGGCATAGTCACCCGGCTGCAAATCACCCAGCGGCTCGCCAACGGACTGGTTTCTTGTCCGGATGCCAAGCTTGCCCCCGCGAGGCATGGCGTCGCGCGAGTTGAGCGCGAGATTCATGACCACCTGCTCGATCTGGACGGGGTCGGCGCGTATCGACCAGAGATCCTGCGCAAGATCCACGTCCATTTCGATGTTCTCTCCGATGACACGACGAAGCAGCCGGCTCATCTCGAGGATGACCGCATTCAGGTTAACCACCTTCGGGTTCAGGACCTGCTTCCGTCCGAAGGCCAGGAGCTGGCTGGTCAGCGACGCGGCGCGTGAGGCGGATCGCTTGATCTCAAGCATATCATCCCGAATCGGGTCGGTCTCGCTCAGGGTGTTCAGAACCAGCTCGGCATTGCCCATCACCGCAGTCAACAGGTTGTTGAAGTCGTGCGCGATGCCTCCGGCCAGACGGCCCACGGCCTCCATCTTCTGCGATTGACGCAGGCGTTCCTCCAATTCGACCTCGCGCGTAACGTCGTGACCCACGAGAACGAAGTTGATGATCTCACCCTTGGTATCGCGAATCGGGGAAATCGTGGAGTCGATTTCGAAGAACGTCCCGTCCTTGCGACGGTTTGTGAAATGTCCCTGCCAGGGCGTACCGGACAGCACGGTGTCCCACATCTGCTTGTAGAACTCCGGGGATTGTTTCCCGGATTTCAGGATGCGCGGATTCTGGCCCATCACCTCCTCACGCGAGTACCCCGTGATCCTTTCGAAGGCCGGATTCGTGTAGAGGATCTTGCCGCGCGTATCGCAGATGACCACGGATTCCGCAGCCTGCTCGATCGCGGTGACCAGGTGACTGCGCTCGGTCTCGGACTGTTTGCGACTCGTCACATCGCGCACGAAAACGACCCGCGTGTGCAGGTCCAGCGGTATGATGGTCGTCTCGAAGTAGCGCGGCGATCCCTTCAGCGTCAGCTTGTACTCGGCAACCGCCGTCACGCCCTTTTTCTCCACTTCGCCCAGCGCATTGAGGAATGCGTCTCTTGCATCGCGGTCCGGAACAGACTGGATCAAGCGACCGATCAATCGCTCGGCCGGATAGAGGAGCAGGTCCAGGTTCCCGGTCGAGCAGTCGAGGATCACCCCGTTGGCATCGATGCGGAAGAACAGATCGGGAAGCAGGTTGATGACGGCACGCATGTCCGCATTCGCCTTCAGGAGGTCGTCGGAACTCAGCTCCAGCGAGCGCTCCAGCATCTTGCGGTCGGTGTCCGCCTGCACGTACGCGTCGTTCACATCCCGCAGAAAATCGGCGAGCCCGTCCGGTGCCCTATCCATCGAACCGAAGTGCCGCTTGATTTGCCGCTTGAGCAGATTGTGCAGCTCGTCGGGGGTCATGCTTCCGCCAGGGTGGTGATGGACATCGTCTGGTTGTGCAGGTTGCAGCGGGCACCCGGGTGCAATGGGGAGATCTCTCCGTAGGAGTAGAACCCGGTGAGCACAGCCTTGTCGCCGAGCGCGTCGCGCACCGCCTCGATCTCCTCCTCGGCCCGCTGCTTGAGCACAAGGCGTCGCCCGACGCAACTGACCAGCAAAGCGACCTTCGCCTTTGTTCCCCTCAGCGCGTCGGCATTCACCCGGGCGGCTTCTGTGGCGCCGTCGATGAGCCGGTCAAAGTTCGCCTTCATCAGCCGTGCCCGCGCGCCCGCGGGCATGTCGCCCGCAAAGGTCATGCTCCGCTTCGACTCATCGATGCCTAGTATCGTCCGCACGACACCGGGATCGTCGCCACCCGTCCGGACCAGGAGCGGGAAGAGGAGCGCTGACGACGGAAGCTCCTTGGAATAGTCGCCCAGATAGCGCTTGTAGAGGTCGAGCGCGCACTCGCCATCCAACTCGTAGAGGACGTTGCCATCAGACTTTGTGATCAGGCGATCCGTGCCGAAGGGATCCCACCCACCGAATGATCCGTAGCCGATGCGAAGCCCTTCGCCATAGAAGCCCACGGCGCATACGAGACCCTCTTCCGGATTTCCGTCCATCAGCACAAAGGTGGACTTAAAGCGGGCACCATCTGCCGACATCCCCCCGGTAACTACGACATGCGGCGGCAGCTTGCTGGTAAGCCCTTCCACAAGTTCACTACCATTCACACGCAAGCCGTCGGTCAGCACGAAGACATGACGGAGGTCGGGCCCAAGGAGTCCCAACGCAAGCGACACGCCCGCACCGTAGCTATTCTTTGCGTCGCTCAGTTTCAACCGCGCGCCGCGAACTTTCGCGTTCTTGAAGCGGACCGCCGTCAACACAAGCGCGTTATCCAGGATCTGGCTCTGCAGGATCCCCCCGGCCGTCGAGCAACCGGCGATAAGGGCTTTCGGGTAGGCGTTCCGCAGTTTGCCAAAATCCAGGTTCTCGATCGTACCAGTGCCTCCGAACGCGAGCAGCAGATCGGCGTCGCCCAGAGGAAGCGCGGTCGCCAGGATGGAGGCTGTTCGCCCATCGGTCAGCATGGCTTGTGCGACGTTCATTGTGGCTTCGCCTACTATGCACGTTGAATGCGGCAAGGCAATCCCGCATCCGCGAACCGCGCGCACGCACGTTGTCTCCTTGTCCTTGGGCGTGTGGGGCAGCATACTGGCGGGCTGAACGACAGGAAGCTCCACGCATGACACGCACACGATTCGCCCCGAGCCCGACGGGGCATGTCCACATCGGCAATATCCGCGCCGCCATTTACAACTGGCTTTACGCACGCCACACAGGCGGCAAATTCCTCCTGCGCGTCGAGGACACGGACATCGAGCGCTCGACGCCCGAGGCGATCCAAGCCGTGCTCTCCGCCATGGACTGGCTGGGCCTGAACGTGGATGAGGAGCCGGTCTACCAAACGAGGCTGAAACAGAACCACGTGGACGCCGCCAACAAGCTGCTCGCCGAGGGCAAGGCCTACAAGCTCGACAAGGGCGGCACGGGCAAAGGCGAGGCCGTGCTCTTTCGCATGCCGGGAACCGATATGTCCTTTGTCGATGAGATCAAGGGCACGCTCTCGAAGAAGGCGGCCGACCTGCCGGACTTCGTCATCGTCCGCTCCGACGGCACCCCCGTATTCCATCTCGCCAACGTCGTGGACGACATCTCGATGAACATCACGCACGTGATCCGCGGCGACGACCATATCGAGAACACCTACCGCCACGTTGCTCTCTTCCAGGCCCTCGGTGCACCGGTGCCGCGCTATGCGCACCTGCCGATGATCACCAACGCGCAGGGCAAGCCGTACTCGAAGCGTGATGGCGCGGCGTTTGTCGGCGACTTCAAGGACCAGGGCTATCTGCCGGAAGCCCTGTTCAACTACCTCACGTTGCTGGGCTGGTCGCCGGGCGACGACCGCGAAGTGTTGTCGCGCGATGAGATGGTCCAGTTGTTCGACATCACACGTGTGCAATCCAAACCCGCGCAATTCGACCTCAAGAAGTTCCAGTGGATGAACGGCGAGTACATGCAGAAGGCGCCGCAGGCCGAATGGCGCCAGCGCTTCCTCCAGCAGTTCCCCGGCGCCGACGAGGCCTATCTCGACAAGGTCATCGAGCTTATGCGCCCGCGTGTGAAAAACTGGAAGGAAGTCCCCTCGGCGATTTACTTCTTCACCGAGGAGTTTCCTTTTGATGCCGACGCCGTGACGAAGCGACTAAAGGCCCCGGGCGCGCTCGACCTCCTGAAGGCTGTGCGCGATGCCTATGCCGCGTCGGGCGCGTTCGATGCGGTCACCCTCGAAGCCGAACTCCGCAAACTCGCCTATGCACACGGCCTGAAACCCGCCGACCTGATTCACCCCGTCCGCGTCGCCGTATCGGGCGTAGCCGGCGGCCCCAGCCTCTTTCACATGCTGGAGGTGCTGGGACGCGAACGCGTACTGGCGAGAATTGACCGGGTTCTATAGACTCAAGACATGGACGAAACGTTCAAGACAGCCGCGGGAGCACTCGAGGAGTCCGGGGTTCGATTCCTGCTCGGCGGAGGCTTCGCAGTCAATGTTCACGGCTTCGAACGAGGCACGAAGGATATTGATTTACTGGTGAGCGAGATGGACAGGGATCGTGCGAACGACGCACTTCTTGGTGTCGGCTTCACCGCCCTTCGCAGCGTAGATATCGTGACGCGGTACCAGCCGCCATCAGGCATGTTGCTCGTCGTGGACATATTGCCCCTGGACCCAAAGACGTTTGACGCGATGTGGGCTGATGGCCTCGATCGACACATGGCCGGAAGCAAGGTCAGGGTTGTTGGAATCGACCACCTGCTGGCCATGAAGCTACACGCGATGAAGCACGACAACATGGTTCGCGGTCTGAAGGATCTGCTCGATATCGCCGCTCTTGCCCGAGCAAACAACCTCGCACCGGATTCGGATAGACTGCGTGACCTTTGCCTTCAATTCGGAAGCCAGAGCATTCTTGAATCGGTACGAAAGGCCCTGCAGGACGCATGAACATGAGGCCTTTGAAACTTCCGGTTCCAAGGGGTTCGCTGCCCCCTCCACAACCGACCACGCTGGACGACTACTACGAATTCGTTTGTCTGTTGGCAGAATCACGCGACAGGAAGTTGACAGACGCGGGTCTGCGCTCCACGGAAAGGACTCGTTTCACTCTGACCCATGTCAACCCGAAGCACCAACAAGACTAGACCCGCACCTGATCAGGCATCCCGCCATGAACACGAAACCTTGTGGGACGTAATCGTCTGGAACGATCCTGTGAACCTGATGACGTATGTCGTCTTCGTGTTTCAAAAGGTGTTCGGCTTCAACCGGTCCCTCGCCAACAAGCTGATGCTCGAAGTCCATCACCAGGGCAAGGCCGTCGTCGCGACGGAACCGCGCGAGAAGGCGGAGCATCACGCCCACCAACTTCACGGCTACGGCCTCCAGGCCACGATCAGGAGTCACTGAGGCCATGAAGCGCATCGAACGGCACGACGACCAGATCCTGCTCTACCTCGAACCCGGCGAGGCGGGCATGCTTCGAAGCTTGCCGTCGCGCCTGCAAGTCTTGCTCCGCACCGGGAACCCTGCCACGGGCGCCCTCAAACGGCTGTTCCCGCAGGACACCGAAGAATCGGACGCGCACACGCGCGAGCTGCATCACCTCATGATCGAGGAGCTTCGCCAACAACGACTGCAGCGCATTGAAGCCTTCGACCAGCTCCTTGCGCGCGCACCGGCCGACGGCGGGTGCCTGGTTCTCGCGACGGCTGCGGCCGAGCAGTGGCTGGCCCTGCTGACCGACATGCGGCTGCTCCTGGCCGACCAGATCGGCATCGAGAACGACCAGTGGCGCGAAACGGTCGAACCCGACAAGCCCATGCGCCGCGAAACAGCGCTCTATCTATACCTCTCGGGGCTGCAGTCGAGCCTGCTGGAGTTCGGCTTCGGCATCTCGCAGCACGACTGCATCTAGTTCACCGTTTTTTTGATTCCTTAGCAGCCCCCACGGGGTTAGAACTACCGCGGTTTTATTGAGAGATTCTTCATGAGTGAAACGACATCGAACGCGGCAGGTACGACAGACAAGCCGATGCATTTCATCCGCGAAATTATCGCGGGCGATGTGCAGGCCGGACGCTATCCACAAATTGTGACCCGTTTCCCCCCCGAGCCGAATGGCTACCTCCATATCGGGCACGCCAAGGCGATATGCCTCGATTTCGGCATGGCCCGCGAATACGGCGGTCGCTGCCACCTCCGGATGGACGACACGAACCCGACCAAGGAAAGCACGGAGTACGTCGAGGCCATCAAGTCCGATGTCGCGTGGCTCGGCTTCGATTGGGGCGCTCACTTCTACTATTCCGCCGATTACTTTGAACGCATGTATGATTTCGCGTGCGACCTGATCCGGAAAGACAAGGCCTACGTCTGCGAACTCACGCAGGACGAATGGAAGGACGCGAAAGGCATTCCAACGCAGCCGGGCCGCGGCAGCCCTTTTCGGAATCGCCCCGCCGCCGAGAGCCTCGATCTCTTCCGTCGCATGCGCGCGGGCGAGTTCCCCGATGGCAAGATCTGCCTCCGCGCGAAGATCGACATGGCGTCGCCAAACATGCACATGCGCGACCCCGTGATCTATCGCATCATGCGCGTCCCCCACTACCGGACCGGCGACGCGTGGTGCATCTACCCCATGTATGACTTCGCGCATCCGATCGAAGACGCGTTTGAAGGCATCACGCACTCCCTCTGCACGTTGGAGTTCGAAGTGCACCGCCCGCTCTACGACTGGGTCGTCGACCAGCTTGAAGGCCTCGCCTACAAGCCGCGCCAGTTCGAGTTCGCCCGGCTGAACCTGACCTACACGGTCATGAGCAAGCGCAAGCTGCTCGAGCTTGTTCAGCAGAACCTCGTTGATGGCTGGAATGATCCGCGGATGCCCACGATCTCCGGCATGCGCCGCCGCGGCTATCCCGCGTCCGCCATCCGCAAGTTCTGCGAAGTCGTCGGCATCACGAAGTACGAAAGCCTTACGGATGTGGCGCTGCTTGAGCACTGCGTGCGCGAAGAACTGAATCGCTCCGCACTCCGGCGCATGGCCGTGCTGCATCCTCTCAAGGTGATCATCGAGAATGCCGCCGCGCTTCCTGCGCAGATCGACGCCGTAAACAATCCCGAGGATCCGTCAGCGGGTTCGCGCGTAATTCCATTCGGGCGCGAACTGTTCATCGAACAGGATGATTTCATGGAAGTTCCCGCGCCGAAGTACTTCCGGTTGTCGCCGGGTAAATCGGTCCGCATCCGCTACGCCGGTTTCCTGACCTGCAAGAGTTTCGAAAAGAATCCGGACGGCTCGATCAAGCATATCGTCTGCACATGGGATCCGCCCTCCGCCGAGGTCAAGGTCAAGGGCACGATTCATTGGGTCCCCGCGGACAAGGCAGTGGACGCCGAGGTCCGGCTGTACGACCGGCTCTTCTCCGTCGCGGAGCCCGATGCGGACAGCGAAGCGGACTTCAAGGGCTTCATCAATCCGAAGTCACTCACCGTGGTTCGCGGCCGCCTGGAGCCCTCGCTCCGCGACGCGGAACCGGGTGATCAATTCCAGTTTGAGCGCCTCGGATACTATTGCGCGGATTCGAAGGACTCCGCGAAGGGCGCGCCCGTCTTCAACCAGACCGTCTCACTGAAGGACCTGTGGGCCCGCGACGACAAGAAGAAGGGATGACCGACCATGAAGGCTTACCGCCGGATTCGCCTCGCACTTTCCCTGTCAGCCGCCCTGTTCGTGTCGGGCTGTGCCGAGAAGAAGGAACCGGTCAAAGAGGTCAAGCCGCAGGCTGCGCCGGCAAAGGCCGTTGAGCCATCCCGCGACAAGGAACTCGCTTCAATTCGCGATAGCATCGCCGCGCGAGAGCGCGATGCTGAGAAGTTGCGCGACACCATTCAAGACCTCGACATCCGGCTGCGCGAGACGGAACGCAGGCTGGGCAAGACGGAGACACAACTCAATCAGTTGCGAGCCCAGTTCCGCGACCAACGCGCCGTGACTGCGGCAACTGCGATCAAGCTCAAGGCGGAACCCGCGCCGACGGCTGCAGTGCAGAATGCATCAACCGGCGGCATCAGCGTCTTCAGTCCGCCTGATCCACGGCTCACCGACTTCATCACGCCGCCTGACGCGCAGAACAACGACTACTTTCCGTTCCGCATAACTTCGTTGCGGGGATCGAAGGCCGTCATCGGACGCCACAAGAGCACCCGGCTCGTTGAAACCGTGGAACGTGTGCGTGATCCTGTCGGAAACCTCGTCCCCCGCTGGAGGGAAGAGGAGGTGGACATCGAGGAACACACCTTCACCGTCACCTTCGATGTTGCGAATCTGACAAAGTCGGACAAGGCTCTTTACGCCTCGGCGGGCCAGGTGCCACTCCGGGTCGACATTCCTGCGGGTCATACCGTCACGGGTCTGATGCTCCAAAGCTCCCTCGGAGCCCAGTTGATGATCGAAAACGGCGGAATCGTGCGCCGATTCGACATCGACTACGCATCAGGCAATCCCTGAACCTGCCCGGCCGGTGTGCGCAGGGCTGACGGCGGCACCGATCCTGCTATCGAAGCATGCATGTGGTGTGCTCACCGTCTTTTCACTCTCTGGTCTGTCCTGAATGCGATCGTACTCTCCGCGCAGGGCCAGTCCCTTGATTTGCGCATATGGGCACCAAGTACAGTCCCGACGTTGTCGAACGCGGTGCTATCCACGTCGGATTGCTCCGTCGTATCCGGCTGCCTGCCCGCGGGTGACCGATACCTGTTCCAATTCGACGTGGACGTACAGAACATGGGGCCGATGGATCTTTCGTTGGGCGACCCGGTTGGAAACACGAACTTCATCTACGACACGTGCGTCGGCGAATATCGCTACCGCAACTGGTGCACGTATCGACTCCGGAATGCCACCAACGGTGTCGTGGCCACGCGTCAGGTCGATGCCTGCGTTTCAGACACCCGGATCTACCAACCCATGGCCATGCCTTTTCCCATCTTCACCTGCGAAAGCCCGGGCCTCCAACATGACTGGTCCTGCGTTCTCTCCGGAAGCGTATCCTGTGCTGCCTTGGACGTGACCGCCGTGCCGGCGGGCGACTACACGCTGGAGATCGAAGTGAACGCCGACCGCCGGATCGCCGAGCTATCCTATTCCAACAACATCATCCAGGTGCCCGTCACCCTTGCCGCATGCCACTCGATCGCCCCGGCGTCACGGTCGGTGCAGGACACCCCGAACGGAAACGGGAACGGTGCGATGGACCCGGGCGAAACCATCCGCGAGTGGATCGTGCTCACCAACACGGGCTGCACCGCCTCATCCGTCAGCAGCGTGGTGACCAGCCTGACGCCGGGCGTCACGATCCTCCAGGGCGCCTCCACGTATCCCTCCATCAGCGGTGGCAGCGTGGCCACCAACCATTCGGCGTTCATCTACCGGCTGCCAAAGAGCATTTCCTGTGGAACCATCGTCACGATGCGACAAGTCGTCGCAACCGAGCGGGCGACATTTACAAGCCAATGGACGCGCACGGTCGGCTCGCTGCAAACGCTGGCGACGATCACAAACACCTTCAACGCCACGGACTTGTCGAAGGCCATTCCCGAATTCGGCAGTGTAATTTCCACGGTTTCAGTCAGCGTCGCCGGCATCGCCATCCTTGACGACGTCGATGTGCTCGTGCGCATCGATCATCTCTCGGCCAGCGATCTGGAGATCTTCCTCCAACCGCCGTGGGGCGGCGAACTCATGATCGGGTACAACTATGGGGAGGGCGCGAACTACGGGTCGGGCAACAACTGCAACACCGCGATCAAGACCATCTTCAACGACGAAGCGACATCCCTGTTCACCACCTCGGCGCCGCCCTTCGCAGGATCCTACAAACCCGTGGAATCGCTGAGCGTCCTGGACGGCAATCCCGTATCGGGCAAGTGGAAAATCCGGGTGGACGATGTGATGACATTGAACGACGGCACGTTCAAGTGTGCGGGCCTTCGGATCGTCTACCACACCGCTCAGTACGTCTGCTCGACCTACCAATCCGCCCCGACGGCCAGCAACGTCTTCGCACTGGCTGGCCATACTGCCACGAATCTTCAGCTTGCGGGAACAGACGCGGACGGTGATCCGATCACCTTCCGCACCAATTCTGCTCCGGCGCACGGCACGCTGTCATCGCTCAGCGCCACCAACGGGCGGATCACCTATACGCCCGTGGCGAACTATGTCGGCCCCGACTCCTTTACTTTCTCCGTAACCGACGGCACAACAACCTCAACCACCGCCACAGTCTTCCTGCAGGTCGGCGACGCCGATCAGGACGGCCTGCCGGACGCCTGGGAAGCCCGATTCTTCCCCGATCCCGTCGCAAGTTTGCCCGGTGCGGATCCCGACGGAGACGGCTCGAGGAACTGGGAGGAGTACGTTGGCGACTCCGTGCCCACGAACGCTTTGTCCCGACTGCCCGTGATTACCAACGTGCTGTTAGGCCAAGCCACAGCGCTCCAGTTGAATTGGAGCTCAACCGGTCGCCTCTACGACGCATGGTGGTGCTCAAACCTCGCCACGGGGCTATGGCTGCCTGCGGTGACGGGCAGATACGGGAACGGCTCAAGCCTGGAACTCGTGTTCACAAACAACCTATCCGTTCAGTTCTACCAGGTGCGGATTCGCCTGCCCTAATTCCTTGCGGACACCGCTTGTTTCGACGCGTGGTTTGGGTGACATTCACGCCATGTCCGGCTTGGATCAGGTCGTCGATTTTCTCGAGCAACGCTTCGCAAAGCAGATCAAGGCGCATCATGTACTTCCGCCCCTTGACGGCAGCTTTGAGCCGATGCCTGTCGCGCTTCACCCGAAACTCCGGGATGCACTCTCGTCGCAGGGCATCGTCCGCCTGTACTCGCACCAGGCGGAGGCCTTCGCGTCCATTTCCGAAAACAAGGACACGGTCCTTGTCTCACGCACGGCCAGCGGCAAGACACTCTCGTTCCTGCTGCCCATCCTGAACGAATACATGTCCGCGGAAAGCCCCTTCGGTGTGCTCCTGCTCTACCCCACCAAGGCACTCTCGCGCGACCAGGAGGGAACGCTCGGCAAACTGCTTCACGCGGCGATGGAGGAGAAGAAGCTCGGGACCTTCGACGGCGATACGCCGCGGGAGGAGCGACAGACGATCCAACGCGTTGCGGATTTCGTGATCACCAATCCCGACATGCTGCATGCGGGCATCCTCCCGAACCACAACCGCGCATGGAAGAGCTTCCTGTCGCGCCTGCGGTACATCGTTATCGACGAGGTACACACCTACCGCGGCGCGTTCGGCTCGCATGTGTCCAACGTCATGCGTCGCCTTCTCCGCGTCTGTGAGATCCACGGAAGCCGTCCATCCTTCGTGTGCTGTTCGGCCACCGTGGGTAATCCGGGCGCCCACGTGGAGGCGCTGCTGCATCGTCCCGTTCACGTGATCGACAAGGATGGCGCTCCGAGGCCTTCACGGGATCTCTACTTCGTAAACCCGCCGCTGGTCCAGAGCCAGGGCTTTGCGATGTACCGCAAGGGCCCGGGCTCCGTGTCCATTCCCCTGATACGGGCAGCGGCAGAGCACGGTGTTCGCACCATCTGCTTCTGTCGCGCGCGCCAGGAGGTGGAGCGACTTTATCGCGCCGCGGTCGATGGTCGCCCCGATCTGGCCAAACTCATCAAGCCGTATCGCGGCGGACTTCTCCCGAACGAGCGGCGGCAGCTGGAGCGGGACCTGTTCGACGGTCGCATCACCGTCATCATCACGACGAACGCACTCGAGCTTGGCATCGATATTGGCGACCTCGACCTGTGCATCCTGTCGGGTCATCCGGGCACCATCGCCAGTTTCTGGCAGCAAGCGGGACGCGTGGGGAGAAAGGGCAAGCGCGCGGCCATTGTCTTCATCGCGAAGGACGCGCCGATCGACCAATACCTAGCGAACCATCCCGACTTCATCACGAGCGCCCCGATCGAACAGGCGTGGCTGAATGCCGACAACCCGTACATCATCCTGCAACACCTGCCCTGCGCGGCGCATGAACATCCGCTCCGACCCGACGAAGCGCTGTTCCAGGGCCAGGCCTACCAGTCATCGCTCCGCGTCCTGGCGAACGACAAGGCCATCGTGCCGTACCACGAATGTTGGCGCTACGCGCTGGCGGATTATCCCGCGCGCGGTGTCAACCTGCGCGGCATGACGGACTATAACGTCGATATCTATTGCGGAACGGAAGTGATCGGGGAGATCGACCCCATTGGCGCCCGCGGCACGCTCTACAAAGACGCGATCTATCAGCACCTCGGCAAGCGCTACATGTCGCTCGACCTCGACCTTGAGAAGAAGCTCTGCCACGTCGAGGAAGTGAATGTCGACTACTACACCGAGGCCGTCTGGGAGAACCGGATCGAGATGACAGAAGTTGAGGAGCAGAAGACGCAGGGCGAAGCGCCGGTCAAGTTCGGCTATGTGCACGTCAACAAGCAGCCGAAGCTCTACAAGAAGATCCGTGAACGCAGCTTCGAGAACATCGGTTATGGACCCATCACGCTCGCAGCGTTCGAGTACGACACGACGGGACTTTCGCTTCTACCCCCGGCGGCATGGAAGCAGGCTCTGGATGCGAAGGATAAGCGCCTGTTGGGCGCGGCCATGTTCGGCTTGAGCTACTTGATACGCCGCGTGGCGCCAAGCCTCTGCATGGCGGATGAGCAGGACATCGAGACGGATGTTTCCCTTCACGAGGAGGAGACGCTGCGCTGGATGAGCTCGCTCTATCTCTACGATGCGCACGAAGGCGGCGTTGGATATGCGGAGAAGATCTACGAGCGACTGGAGGATGCGCTACGCCTGTGCCTTCGCATTGTCGAGGAGTGCGAATGTGAGGCCGGTTGCCCGTCGTGCGTGCCACCGCTTCCTCCCGGAGTGAACAACGAAGAGCTGGAGCTCTTTCTGACGGAGTCGGATGCGGCCGTGGAGTGCGCGAGAAGCTTCTTGCGAGCCCTGCTTCACGGCGTGATCGAAGTGCCTGAAATTGCCGTCATGCAGAGACGGCGCGGCCCGGCACTGCAGCCACCACCCGAGGATGTTGAAACGGTCAGACTCGAAAATCGGCTCGTCAAGGCTTCGCAGGTTCTGAGGAAGAAGCGAGAGAGGCAACACTGATTGAAACGTCAGGCGCGATGGCCGTGCTGTCGTCTGGGAATGATCTTCTTGTCGGGCACTTTGTAAATGTCGGATGAGGTAACGGGTGGATTTTCCTTCGGCTTCTTGCGCGAGGGAGAATCCATATTCCACACCTTGCGCAAGGCTCTCAAACCGGGAGCTGTATCTCCTGCCCCTAGCTCCCTCGAATCATCTCTACCCATACGTATCGTGCAGTCCCTTCAACGAAGATTAGAGTCAAGCGGGCCGATTTCAAGCACGTGTTTCGGGCAGAACTCAGGGAACAACGCGGACAACGAGTCGTTCGCCGAATTCGCCAACGCCTTCAAGCGCGAGCCTCAACGTCCAGTCACCCGCTTCGTCGGGCGTCCACGCAAACCGGGCGCGCTGCCCCCACGCGAGCGCGGGCGCAGGCAGAAGGGTCTCGCGTCCGCCCGGCGAGAGAATCTTCACCCAGGCGCTGCCCTTTGCGTTCCTCCTGCCGGCGGCAAGTGTAGCGGGACCCGTATTAAGTAACTCGACTTCACATGTCGCCATGCGTTGCACCGATGGTACGCCTTTGTCATCGCGATCAGCCGGCTGGGCGCCAACGTAGGCGTCCACCCACTCGGCGTTGATCACGTTCATCAGCGCCAGCGGGACAACGGGAGCGCCGTTGGTTCGCACCGCAGCCAGCGTGGACGTGAGCGTCCCGAAATCCGATGGCCGTAGTTCCTCGACCAGATCGTCGCGTGTTTCCGATTCGAAGTCATTCCGCCAGGCCGACCATAGCGAGGCAAACCCGAGCGACGATGCGTCCGCACCAAACGTCCGTCCCCGCCATGCGGCCGGCGTGGGCGTGGTTTCCCTTAGGCCGTGTGCAAAGGATCGGAACGACTCCGCGACGGGACGCCAGGTCCCGTCGCCGTGCACGAGCCCCTTGTCCACGGTGCCCGGACCGGGAGCAAAGGCCGCGGCGAAGCATCCTGCCGCCCTGCTAAGACGGCACATTGTGAAGGCCTGGTCGAAGAAGAGGAGCTGACCCGTCAGATCTGCCTGCGCGGGCGGGCGCCCGAGGGCCTTCCCCAATCCGATCCAGACAACGGGTTTGCCCGCGCTCATTCCCCTGCAATATGCCGTTACGAAGCCGGCATCCATGATCAGCTCCTGGCTTAAATGCAGGTCCCCGGCATCAGGCGTCATGAAGTCAAGATGAACGGCGCCTGCCGCGGGGTCCGAGAACTCACCGGTCATGGAGGTCAACCCCCGGGCCGTGAGGAGCTGGCGAGTACCGATGCTGCGCAACGGGTTGATAACAGATCCTGCGACCCGGCTGGCCATGTCATTCAAGAACCGTCTCTTCGCATGCCGGAGAGGCGAAGCCTCTTCCACGTCTACGTCTGGAAGAGCGCCGAAGGGGTCGCCGCCGAGGATGGCCCGGGCCTTTTCATGGGATCCGAATTGCTCCGTGAGCCATTCCTCCCAGGCAAGGTCGCCCGCAATTCGCTGTCGCAGGAGATTGCCTATCGGGACTGACAAATCCAACGCGAAGGCCGTGGGTTCCTCGCCAAGGCGCGCCTTGGCGACCATGTCCTTCACCACGTCAAGTGTCGCTGCGCCCGTTGAGGCCGGCTCTAGAACCACCAGCACGCGCATGCGATGCGTCATGGCCTCGTCGAGGACATACCGAAGCTGGGGTGCATCTTCAGAAGCTCCGTAGCTGACCGCGATGGTATTGATCCCGATCTCACCCAATCTCTCCAGATCGCGTCGCACGGCCTCAGGGTCAAAGTGGCCGGCCGCAAGCCACCGTCGCCCGTCCCGGACCGGGCCCGCAGGTTGATAGTGAACCCCGAGCGGGTAGAGCGTGCGCCCCTCCACGGCCAGCACCGGGCCCACGCAGGTCACCCATGACTTTGCCGCCGTGTCGGTCCGATCCGGAAGAAGCTTGAACGGCTGCTCCATGACGTCCAGGACCTGCCTCGTCTTCCGATCCAGGAGGGACAACTTCAAGTGCCAGTCCTCGGAGTACCGTGGCGCGGCGGGACTATTGCCCATGCTGACTCGAAACGTGTTGTCGTCCAAATCGACGAGAACCCTTCGGTCGGTCTGTCCGTTGGGCCTGACGAGTTCGACGGCGAGCCGGACATCCCCAGCCAACCCGTGCGAACGGACGAGGCGCGCGACGACTTCGAATGATTCCCGATGATCAAGCACGAATCGATCCATGCCTGCAGAGACGAGAAAGTGTCGCCGCTCAAGCTTCGCGACAAGGGCGAGCAGAAGGGATTTTGCAAGTTCTCCCGTCGAGGGGGAGATGTCCACGCCCACCCACCCCAGCACTCGATCCGGACCATCGCCACTGGACCGGACGTGCACCGCGGCGGGCCAACCAAGAACTTCCCGGTTGGCATTGCGCGCTTCCGCGATGGGTATCCATCGGTTTGCGTCGCCCGCGTTACCGCCAAGGCCGAGACTTCCTCTCAGTGTGCTTCCGACAACGTCGCCCCATACATCGCGAACGTCATCGCTATCGAGCAGATGCACTGTGCGCGGCTGGCATGGGTACCGATCCTGCGGCGTTGAAACCATCGGCAGACCCGGCCAGTCCAAGGCCAGATGACGCGGCCTGGGATCGGTCATGATACGCACATCGGAGATCCCGAACCCGTGGCTTCCTGTCCCTTGGAAGGACGAATCCGGGCCGGGAGCGATGTCGATGCGCTTCAGCCGATTCATGGTCAGGAACTCCGTCCCGTTTGTCGGCAGAATCTTTTCGAAGGATTCGAGTCGCAACAGGAAAGGTGTCCATTTCTCCGTCACGCGCAGCGACCTTCGCCACGCCACGCCATCCACGTCCGTGCACTGCAGCGCGATCTGCGTAGTGGCCGCATCGCCGCGTGCGTAGAAGATCAAGGCGTTGCCTTGATGCTCCGGGCTTCCTTCGTCTACGGCAGCGTGAGTCAGGCTGTCGTGATCGCATCGCTTGTCGAGGGTCACAACGACACCAGGCCACGGCAGGTTGGGGTGTTCGGCCACGCGCAGAATGCCGGAGGACCGCTTCTTGCCGCACAGAAGTCGCCACGTCTTCACAGGAGGTAAAGCGTCCGCTGCGCGCGTCTGGGCAGCCCACTCCGATACAAGCTGGCGTTCCGTCTTGATCCCCCCCGGACTGCTCCAAACCCTCTGCTCAAAGGGTTTTGACCCTAAAAATACGGGAATCCCGCCACGGTCGACGAAGTCTTCGAACTTCGACCAAAGGTCTGATGGCAGCGAAGCACTGTCGGTCACCAGCAGAATCCGCTTCTCCCTCAAGGCTTCTTCCAATGCGATATTCCACTTCTGCAGCGGATAGGATTTCGCCTCGGGAAAGGCATCAAGAAGGACGCGTTCGGTCACCTGCGTGTAGCCGGACATGTCGTAAGGGCACAGGATGCTTAGGCCCGCCTTCATGGCCGGGTCCGGCGCCTTCCCCCGGCATCCGGCGCCGACAAGCAGCGCCAGAAGCGCGGGCAGGCAGAAGATGTAGCGGCTATGCATTGCTTCCAGCAGGATAGCCGGAAGCGGAGTCCAAGGCGAGCGCACGAAACGGGTCGCTTTGGGAAACGGATGCCTCACGCAGCCGGAGAAACTCAGCCAGAAACTAGCGATCCATATCGATCTGCGCGGTAACGGCGCGGCTTTGTGCCGCCAGCCTTCCCGTGCCGTTCCTGAGGAACTTGCGCATCGCGCAATCGAAAGCCAATTCATCCTCCAGCCGGATTCGGAGGCATTCGCCTGCGACACGTGAACGCTGGCTTCGAGGTTCGGTTGTGACGAGTTGAACCCAGCGTTCAAACGCGTGATCAACCGAGACCGGTTCACGGGCCGGCTCGATCACTTCGGAACAGGACACGTCTATTTCCAGGCAGGCATCAGGATTCATTGCACGAACCCGCACCCATTCCGGCGGCTGTTCCTTGGCGTTCGAAGTCAACGCGATGGTGTGCCATCCAGTTGACAAAAGCCCGCTCCCACCCGATGTCGCGTCCCTCTTTCTCGCTCTCCAGCCACTTGTGACGAAGGATCTCTTCCTTCATGGATCGCCATTTGGCCATGAGCGACGTGTTCTCCAGCCAGGAAGGATCTTCCGATTCGCTCATTGTGGGAGAGGACATGGACGTTTTCATGGTTTGCTCCGCTTATTGTTTCACTTGGACACGGAAGAAGACCGAGTCGCCTTCCGCGGGTTCAATCTCGATCGACATGGTTCCATCGGCGCCCGGAATTGCTTCGCAACCGGGCAGGATCTGCCATTCACCAGTCAGCCCCGTCTGGGTGCTCACCTCGTAGATCCGACCCGAAGAACCGGGCCACGACAG
Source organism: uncultured Verrucomicrobiota bacterium (assembly GCA_964503335.1). Classification (GTDB taxonomy): domain Bacteria; phylum Verrucomicrobiota; class Kiritimatiellia; order CAIVKH01; family CAIVKH01; genus CAZCZZ01. The sequence continues at coordinate 33,304 of CAZCZZ010000019.1, read as the reverse complement.
GGTCCAGACGCCTTCGACGAGGCCGAGTTCAGTCCGAAGGTACGAGTCGCCATCTTGCGGGTCTGTACCGGCAATCAGCTCCGCCGAATTTGAGCAACCATCGCCATCCGCATCGTCGGGGCCGGTGGAGAAGCCGAGGACTCCCAACCCGTGGACAATGGAGCCGTGCCCAGGTTCCGAAGTCGTCGAGATCTTTCTGATGGAGTAGGTCTTGTCTGCTTCGTTGAAGAGTATCTCGAATGTCCCCGCGAGTGGTCCTTGGATCCGGATGTTCCCACCCGTCTGCTCGGCCGTACCCGATGCCGGTTCGGTGAAGTCCGCCTGGTTGTTTTCACCCCAATTCAAGCTCCAGGAACCATTCGCCGCGAACTTGAACTGGACCTCGCCAGGGGCCGACAGGACGGTCTCGTAACGCCACAGGTGGTTGTCCACGAGAACCATGTTGTTCGCGCCCGCGTTCCAAGCGTTAAATGAACCCGCGACGGTCATGCTGTTGTGGGTCTTCAGCATCGGATTCCACACGAGCGGGTCCGTGCCGTTCCTGTATTCACGCAAGTTGGTGAAGCCGTCTGCATCCTGGTCATCCTGGGCATCACTCGGATCGTCCGGGTTCAGGAAGTACTGGATCTCCCACCCATCCGGCATCCCGTCGGCGTCTGTATCCAGAGGCGGCACCACGGTCACCGAATAGGCGCGGGTCTGCTCGTTGAAGGTGAATCGATACGTTCCGTTCAGGGTGCCGTCGATCAGGATGTCCTGGCTTCCCGACTCGGCTTCGGCGGACATCGGAATTTCACGATCGCTTTGATTCGATTCGCCCCAGTTCGACGCCCATGAAGAGTTCGCAACGAACTTGAAGCGTGTCGCGCTGGCGTTGGAGAGCGTTGCATCAAACGACCACGTGTAGTCCGCGACGAGGCGCATGGTGTTGAGCGCCTGATTCCAGCCGTTGAACGTTCCCGCCACGGTCATGTTGGAGTAGCTCGATCGAAATGCCGCGTTCGTCTCGTACGTCACGACCAGCGTCGCATTGGAAAGAAATGCAATGGAGTCGAAGTAGTAGGGCCACTTCTCGAAGCAGACGGACCATGTGTCGTTGCTGAAACGTCGCGCGATGCTTGCTTCAACATTTGTGCCGAAGTCGAACACCTGCTCGCCACCAGCCAGCGGGAACACGTTGGTTGATGCATACTGCAGGGCAGGCGCGGCCTTCATGGCCGTGAACAGGGACTCGAGATCGTTTGTCGCGAGCGGGTCAACCTGCCCCAGCGAAGCGATCTTCGTTTCCGTCGGCCCGGTCGCAGCGGTCACGCCACCGCGGTACAGCAGATAGGCGCCGCGAATGCGCGCCGCATCCGGAACAGTCGCGACGTTGAACCGCAAGAAGCCGAGAATATCCGGACCACCCCATCTGCTGCCGGACAGGCTGTGTGTGTACGTCGTGACACCATTGCTGACGACCGACTCCATCGAGCCGAGGTGCGTGGCGGCCGTTAAGAGCTGGGGATAGGCCGAAACCAGCGGCTGTGCATCGGCTCCGTCCAGAATGCCGTCGAAGTCGCTGTCGTTCCGCCGCGGATGCGCACCGGCTTCATACTCCGACGCATTCGTCAGGCCATCGGCGTCAGCATCAGCAGTGCCGTCGGATGCGTCGTTGGGATTGAAGCCGTGCGTCAGCTCCCACGCATCCGGCATACCGTCGCCATCGAAATCACCCGGGGTGATCTTCTCGACCGTGTAGGCGCGCGTCTGCTCGTTGAAGCGGAAACGGTAGCTCCCGTTGAGCGTGCCGTTCACGAGAATGTCGCCGAAGTTGCCAAGCTCCGTCGTCCCGACCAACGGCAGATCAAGGTCCGACTGGTTCTGCTCGCCCCAGTTGATGGTCCATCCGTTGTTCGCAATGAACTTGAAGCGCACTGCGGACTGGTTTGTGAACGAGGCCACCCATTCCCACGTGTAGTGGTTCACAAGTTTCATGTTCTTCACGGCGGCGTTCCAACCGTTGAACGTGCCGACCGCGCTGACGGCGTTGTAGGCCGATGTGTAGGCCTCGTATGAAATGACCAGCGAAAGATTCGTCATGTCCACCCAGCGGGCGTCGTAACTGGAGTCCGTGTTGTTGATGCCGAGGTTCCAGAAAGGCGTCGCGGGACGATTTTCAGCGTCCACGCGGAACGGCTCCTGCAGGACAAGATTCTCTTCGCGTCCCGAGCCGAGCGCATATTCGATCACCTGGCCCTGCGTGGTTGGCGCCGTGTCGAAGGATGCGAAGGTGGACTGTGCGCCACCGCTGATTGTCGGGTCCTGCGTGCCGAGCGCCGTCGCAATGTAACTCTGCTGCACGGCCGACGAACCGTTGGCCTTGTAGCGCAGAACCATGTTCCGGATGTCGGCTCCGGAGGGCAGGGACGACAGATTGAAGCGCAGGTAACCGCGGTAGCGGTTATAGTTTCGATAGGACGTCACCCAGTGCACGCGACCTGTTTCGAACGTGTACGTGAAGTTGGGAACATCGAATCCACCATAGCGGTTGATCGAGCCTTGCAGCACGGGCGTGAGCGTCACCTGGGCATAGGCAGGCTGGACGGGATTCATGTCGTTCGAATCCTGCAGTCCGTCGTAGTCCGAATCTTTCAGGGCGGGGTTCGTGCCGAGGTTGTACTCAGCCTGGTTGACCAAGCCGTCGCCGTCCAGATCCTGGAGCCGGTCCGACGGATCGTTCGGGTCCAAACCGTTGGCCGATTCCCAGTCATCCGTCATTCCATCGCCATCCGTATCCACCGGGGGAAGCCATTGGATCGAATAGACCCGGGTCTGCTCATTGAACGTGAAGCGGTGACGGCCATGAAGTGTTCCGTGCAGGATGATGTCTCCCCCACCCGCTTCGGAAGTTCCGAGAACCGGCAGGCCGAATTCGGTCTGGTTGGACTCGCCCCAATTCAGGGACCAGGACTTGTTCGCGACGAACTTGAGGCGGACGGACGACTGGTTGGTCAGCGTCAGGTCCGCGCGCCAGGTGTAGTTCGAAATCAATGTCATGTTCGCAAGGGTCGCGTTCCATCCGTTGAACGTCCCGGCAACGGTCATGTTGGAGTAGACCGAGACGGGCGGGTTGTAGACGTTGGGGTTCGTTCCATTCTGGAACTCCTGGAGATTCGAGTAGCCGTCCGCATCCGGATCCAGCCCGGAGTCCGCGGCGTCATTCGGATTCAATCCGTGCATGATCTCCCAGGCGTCGGGCATTCCATCGCTATCGCTGTCCGGCGGCGGCAGCAGCTCAATCGTATAGGCACGGCTGATCTCGTTGAACGTGAAGCGATAGGTGCCCGTCAGCGTGCCATTGACGAGCACGTCGAGGTTTCCGGACTCTGCGACGCCCTGCACCGGGATGTCCTTGTCGGTCTGGTTCTGTTCACCCCAGTTGATCGACCATGAACCGTTCGCGACAAACTTCAGCCGAACCGCCGACTGATTGGTCAGGACGATGTCGGCTCGCCAGACATTGTCATCCACAAGGCGCATGTTGTTGAGGCTCGCAACCCAGCCGTTGAAGGTTCCCGCCACGGTCATGGACGCGTAGTTGGAGTTGTACGAGATGTCGGGGTCGAGGTAGTCCGGCGTGCCATCGGCATCGGAATCGTCATCAAGCACACTCCCGTTGCCGTTGCGGTCTTCGCGACGCGTAATGCGTCCGTCGTTGTCGTCATCTTCGTCGAGATAGTCCTGGATACCGTCGTTGTCCGTGTCCCGGAAGCCCGGCGCGCCGTTCACAAAGCGTTCAGTCGACGTGCCCAGCGAGTCGTTGTCGTCGTCCTCGTCCACGTAGTCGGGAAGCAGGTCCCTGTCCGAGTCGTCATCAATGAAGCTTCCGTCGGCGTTACGATCCTCGAAGGTGTTCGGCAGGCCGTCCGCATCCGCGTCGCTGAAGTCTTCGATCGTCACGCCCGCCGCGCTGACGGGCGCGAGGACATAACCGGCACCCGGCAGGATCTGCAGGCTGACGCCTTCCGTTGATTCCACAGTGGCGTCATTCAGCGGACGGATGAATGCATCGGCCGTCGCGAGTCCGGCGGGAATTGTGACCGAACCCGGAAGTTGCTCGTAGTCCGACCCGTTCAACGCGCTGCCGGTGGTCTGGTAGTTGATCGTGAGCGGTGTCGCCGACGCCACGCCGCGGTCGAATGTAATCTGTCCATACGAGCCCATCGGGGCACCAACGCCCTCAATGGCGCGGGTACGCGTGGACTTGATGCTGATCACCGGCGTCGCTTCCTGCGTCGTAGTAGCGACGAACTGCCGGAGGCGCTGTTTGTGTGCGCCATTCTGGTTCTTGAAGTGGACGTAGGGCGTCGAACGCGTCAGCGGAGTGGCTGAAATTCCGTGGGCTACATCCATGATGACCTGGCCTGCAATCGTGAGCTTCATCCGGGATGCGGTGAAATCGGCCTGCACACGAGGATACGCGCCGCGCGTAAGATTGGTAACCGCCACGGTGGCCAGAGGACTGCTGTCCCATGCCGGCTCGCTCCAGGAGTTGGGTCGTCCCCACACCTGCCCTGGCACCGGCTCTTCCGTACAGCGCAGGGCGCGAATGGTCGTGGAGCCCGACGATTCGTGCGTGAAGCGGAATGCGATTCGGCCGGCGCTGATTGCGTCGTTCAGAAGGTTCGAATCCATGAACTGCTTGCTGCCGACCATTTCTTTGACGCCGACGTAGAAATCCGCAGACTGTCCGCTCCCCATGACCTGGGCGTTGAAGTCGAAGGCGATCGATAGCTGCTTGCCGGCTTTCGTCAGATCCACAACCGCGATATCACCCCAGCCGTTCCGGATGGCGACATTGGCTTCGGCCCCACCCGTATTGCCGCTGAACTCCATGGCGTTACTGACCATGGTGGGAACGGTGAAGAGGGCCTCGCCGAACTGGTTGGTGCGATAGACGGGGTCCACGCGGAAGTAGTTCGGATCGACAAAATGGGGAACGATCGGTGTAGCCGGATTCACCCGGGCCACGAGCGGGAAGCTGTTCGTAAAGTTGGGCTCCAGCGACGGATCACCGTTGTAAGCGCGCGCCTGGGGCACCGCGGCGTTCATCGTGATCACGTGATAGCGGAGGCCCGTGTTGTTGTCGTCCACGAACCGCGCGGACTTCCGGAACACGCGCAGGACCTGCGGTGTCGTCATGACCGTATTGCTGTGCGTTTCCGCATACGCCTGCTGCAACAGCGTCACGGCGCCTGCTGTGAACGGCGCCGCGAACGACGTGCCGCACCAGCCGCCATCCAGGCCGTCCGGCGAGTAGGTCGTCACACAGTAGTCCGCAAAGATCGTCTCCTGGTTGCGCTGCGATCCCCAGGCAGAGACTTCTGCCGTCGTATCACCGATCAGCGAGAGGCCACCCGCGATCACGTCATAGCCCACCTCGTCGAGCCAGCGTACGGACTGAACGCTCGGCGAGATCCCGTAAACTTCCAGAATCCCACCCCACGTGTTGCGAAAGCTGTTCCCGGCCGCGTTCACGGTGATTACGCCCGTGTTACGTCGAACAGTCGCGGGTAGGAACGTAGATCCCGTGAAGCTCCGGTTGATCGCAGCCACCTGGAAGGCATTCGCTTCCGGCGACAAGCTCATGCCGAGCTGGAAGTTCTCCGTATCCCCCGCGAGGACGAGCTTCGCCGCAGGGGCTACACCGGCGTTCGCAGGCGAGTTCCCCGCCGCTGTGCCCGCCACAGCCGTTCCGTGGGTACTCCAGAAGCGATTCGATATCGTGTTGTTCACGCCAACCGGCAGCGTGAAGGCCTGGATGAAGTCGCCGTGACGGTAGATCGACCATGTGGTGGGCGATAGCGAGGCCATGGCTGACGAAAGAATGCGCGGGTTCTTCTGCCGCAGATTCGAGATCGAACTTGTTGAACCATTCCACGTATCGAAGTTCTCGTTTGCGTTGATCCAGCCCAGCCCGGGATGCGTCAGGTCGAATTCCGTATCGGAAACAGCGACGGCGAATCCGCCACCGGTCATATTCGGCGACGCATTCGTCAGGGCTGTGATGCCGAAGAAGTTCCGCTCTTGCGTGTCGAGCGCCAGCGCCGTTGTGGAAAGCGTCATCGCACCCAACAAGGCGAAACGTTTTACCCTGCTGGTTGTTTCAGTTTTGTTTTTGAAATTCATTTGCGCACCTTTTGAAGAATCAACGGATGGTCAGCTTCGTATCGAAGCTCTTGCTGCCAAGGCCCACGAAGTGGACGTTGTACTCGCCCGGCGAGAGACCCGGGATCTCGCCAGCAAATTGCACGGGCACGACAACTGCGGCCACCGGTTGGCCCGATCTGGAACCCAGTGGGCGCACGACAATGTCCCGGTCCTTCACGCGCACGTCCCACGATTCAAACGTGAAGGAAGGATCGGGCATGGTGCCGCTGGCGATGAATGGGACCGCCTCATTCGCCGAAGCCGTGTCCGGAAGTTCTACGGACGAGAAGATCATCGTCTCCACGTTGCGGTGACCGACGAACTGCCGAACCAGCGCGGGGTCCTCGATATGCGAGGCCGGAAAGCCGCGCGCTTTCATCTCCTGCTGCGCACGCTGCACGTCCGCTCGCGTCACGCCGTCGCCAAACAGACTCAATGGAATCTCTGAGGCACGGCCCACCCCGGAGCCACCGCTGCCCGATTCCTGCGCTGCACCCGGGTCGCTGCGCGTGTCGACCGGCTGTGCGGACTGCTTTGAGGTCTCGGGCGACACAACGGACGCACCAGCGGCCTCACTCGATGCCTTTGACGCTTTGCCGACCCGATCTTCCTGCGCTGTTCCCGCCTGCGCGTTGGCCTTCTCACTCTTCGCGGATGGAGAAAGGTGTGTCGTGTGCGTTGGCGCCGCGTCGTGATTCGCAAGGTGGAAGTTGCCGCAAAGAAGCATCCATGCGCCCACGAGCAATCCGAGAACGGACAGAGCGACGATCGTGATCGTTACTTTTGGGTTCGAACTCATGATCGAATCTTTGAGGAGGGGGGCCCTCCCGGCCGGGGGGGGCCGGGAGGGCGACGTAACCGACGCAGGTGCTCAGGGGGGCGTCGGCTACGGTTGTAGATTCAAATCCTTGTTCTCTTCGACACTCGACTGCTCGAGATGTTCAATCTTTTTGTCGAAAAGAAAACGTATGGTGTTACCCGCCGGCATTTCGAAGCCCGGCGCCATGAATACACGCACCTTTACAGGCGCCGTGTTGCGGTCCGACCATTGCGTAATATGCTCACTCACGCGTATCGGAGCATCCTCGTGGAGCGAGGAAGACAGTTCCTCGAAAACACACCCGGCAGGCTCGGCAACGGGTGACGACATCGTGATTGCAGCAATTCCCAACGAAGGAACCAGCATTCCCACGACCATTGCCATAAGACCCGCCGTCTTGATTGAGTTCATCATGCTTCACCCCCGCGCAACTGCGCATCCCATGCGTTGTCGAATCCGTTGTCCTGCATGCTCCACAGCATTCGCTTCAAAAGTCTCGCACTGCTCTCAAGAGCCGAAGCCCGCGATTTCGCGTCGTCCGAACGGAATCGAAAATCGCTGGAAAGACCAACTTCCATCGCTTCGCTTTCACTCGTTATCCGTGCTTCAGTCATCTTGATCACTGATTGGGTAAACCGCTTTAAGTAATACACCACAGCCAAAAGGTGTAAAGCGTTTTACGCAATATTTTTGCTTTCTTCGTAATGCGTTGGTGAAGAACAGTTTACTTCACTTGTCGCGCTCTTGGATTAGCGCGCCATTTGATCGAGATGGGCGTTTTGTAGGGGATCCCCTACACACACTGCCGCGGGTCAGGGTTTCTTCGGTGCAGGACCCGTGGAATCGCGCTGGATCAGCTCCACGGGGAGCAGCCGAGTGATTTGCTTGATCTCACCCCGCGAGAGCGCAATGACGCTCTTGCAGCACGCGGCCCCAAGCTCATAGAGGTTGTGGCGGACCGAGGTTAGCTTCGGCGAAATCCAGATCGAGGAAGGGACGTCCTCGATACACATCAGCGATACATCCTGCGGCACACGGAGGCCCTTGCCGTGCAGAAAGCGAAGGGCGCCCGCTGCCATTCTCTCGTTACCGCAGACAATCGCGGTGATATCTGGATTCAACGTGAAAAGAACACGCGCTGCATCAAAACCGGACGCCTCGCCGAATCGGCCGTCCGACCACGGCATCGCCGATTCCGGAATGCCCGCCTGCGAAAGGCACTTCGTAAACTCATCGTGGAAATCGATGAAGGTCTGGATATTCGTGCCCTGGATGCTGCCAATCACCTTGTGACCCAAGGAAAGCAGGTGCGCAGCGCTCTTCCGCGCTGATTCACGAAAGTCCATCGCAATGGAATTCAGCTTCTGGTTGGGGAAGTAGTGATTGACCAGGATAAAGGGATGGCGCTCTTCCTGGAACACGCTCAGGTACGTGTCGTACAACGTGGAGCCCACGAAGAGCATTCCGTCTGCACGCTGCGTCGCCAAGAGGCTGATGTGCTCCTGCGTCCGCACGAACTTCAGGTCGGCAATGTCCACCAGCATCTTGTAGCCGGATTCGGAGGCCTGGGAACAGATGCCGGAGATGATTTCACCGAAGTAGCCGTCGGCAAGGACGTGAGGAATGTCCGGCACCACAACGCTCACCACGCGACTGCTCTTCAGCGCGAGCCCGCGGGCCTGAATATTCGGACGGTAACCGAACTTCTCGATCGTCGCGAGGACCTTCGACCGGGTCTCTTCGCTGATCTTGGGACTGCTGTTGAGGACGAGCGAAACCGTGCTTTCCGAAAAGCCCGACTCGCGCGCCACATCCGTAATGGTGATCCTTTTCCCCGTGCTGCTGATCGACATATCCCCCTCCACCTCGGCGTCAAAACCGCTTTTTTAATGTACTTACACGTATAAATTTACACAAGGGGCTATTTAAGGTATTCTTTGAAGCGCTTTACAATGAATCTCCCTCGCCCCCTCATCCCTCCAATTGTCGCGCTTTTCCTGCTGATTTCAAGCCTGCAACCCGCGCTGGGCTGGAACACGCTTCCGTCCCGCGCGACAGATCAACCCGGCTTCTCCTTCACACCCTCTCCCGGCGACTGGCGCACCGCGAACATCTACCACATCGTTACCGATCGGTTCTTCGACGGTGAAAGCGGCAACAACAATGCTCGCAACGGGTTCAATGCATCCGACGGCCACAAGGCGCACGGAGGCGACTGGAAGGGCCTTCAGCAGAAACTCGACTACCTCCAGACACTGGGCGTAAAGGCGATCTGGATTTCACCCGTATCCTACAACATTGATTTCACGACCGACGTGCTCGGCAATGTCTATGTCCCGTATCACGGCTATATGCCGACCGACCTCAATACGGTGAACCCCGTGATGGGCAGCCTTACCGACTTGCGCAACCTGATCGACGCCGCGCACGCGCGCGGCATCTACGTCATCCTCGACATCGTCGTGAATCACCTCGCCGACCTGATGTCGTCGCAAACCTCGTCGCTCAACAACCAGTACAACATCAACGAGTACAACAACCCGGTGTGGCACCGCGGCTTCTCACATGCCGAGCCGTTCAACTCGCACGACAAGTTCCACAAGAACGGGAAGATCGAGAACTACGACGACATCAACCAGTACCTGCGCGGCGAATTGACCGGAGGGCTCGACGATATCAAGACGGAGGACTCCACCATCCGCAACGACCTCGCGGCGATCTTCAAGGCGCTGATCTCCGCCACGGACTGCGACGGGTTCCGCATCGACGCGGTGAAGCACGTGGAGTTGGACTTCTGGGACAGCTTCATGCCTCAACTGCGATCCCACGCGTCGTCGCTCGGCAAGACCAACTTCCTCGCCTTCGGCGAAGTCTTCAGCGGCAACGACGCCTTTGTCGGGTCCTTCACCAGCGCCAGCCGCTTCCACTCCATGCTGAACTTCCCGATGTTCTCGACCATCAAGGATGTGTTCGTAAACAACTTCTCGACGAAGGACATCTCCGACCGCCTTGCCGCGCAAACCAACTACTTCGCGCCCGCACGCGGCCAGCTCATCAACTTCCTCGACAACCACGACACGCCGCGCATCCTCAACAGCACCCTGCTCAACAACAACTGGGCGCGACTCAAGACCGCGCTGACCTTCCTCTACACGTCTCAGAACATCCCGTGCATCTATTACGGAACCGAGCAGGGTTTCGACGGCGGCGCCGACCCCTGGAATCGCGAGGACATGTGGGACGGCAGCTTCGAGGGCGGTCCCTCCAACGGCGACAACTTCAACACGGGCCACGAACTCTTCCTCCACATCAAGACGCTGAACACCCTCCGCACAAACTATCCCGCACTCACGCTCGGCACGTTCGAGCAGAAGTGGCAGGAGTTCGGCGGAGCGGGCATCTACGCGTACACCAAGCAGTACAGCAACACCGAGGTTATCGTCGTCCTCAACACGAGCTCCTCGTCGAAATCCTGCACGCCAGGCGCATTGCTTCCCGCAGGCACGGTGTACCGGAACATGCTGGCGACGAACGAGCTCTTCACGGTCACGGCGGGCGGAAACCTCCCCGTCACCAACGCCGCCTACAGCTCAAAAGTCCTCGTCCCTGCAATCAACGCCGACCCGTCGTCCGTCGAATTCTCCCCCGCGCAGCCCGACGGCTGCGGCGCAGTCACGATTACCTATCGACCCGGCGACGGTCCGCTGAAGAACGTCTCGCCGGTCCGCATCTTCATCGGACACGACAGCTGGCAGGACATCATCGAGCCCTATCCCGCGATGACGCCCTCGTCCACCAACGCATGGACCTACGTCTACACGCCGCCCGCAGGTGTCGGTCGCATCGACTGCGTCTTCAACAACGGCTCGAACATCTGGGACAACAACGGCGGCGCGGACTGGCATGTCACCGTCAGCAACTGCCCTGCTCCACCCGTCGCGCTGGTCGAAGGCTCACCACAGATCCTTTCCGGCGGCACACCCAATGTTGCAGGCGAGCGTGTGGACTTCTCGCAAGCCGGCGGTGCCGCGATCCAGAAGTTCCAGGGCGGCTTCGGAAACCCTGGGAAGCTGTATCTGAACTACGATGCGACGAACCTTTACATCGGCGCGATCAACTGCGACATGGCAGGCAGCAATAACGCATCCGCTGTTTTCCTGGGATTGGACACGCTAGGCGATGACGCTTCCAACCTTTGGAACTTGAACGGCGCGCCGCGCGGACTCGACCAGCTGCACAACATCGCATTCACCACGCCACTCGATATCGGCATCCTCGTCGGCGACGAATGGGGCGACGGCGTCTTCACCAACTTCGACCTCGCCGGCGGCTACAACATGGGCCAGGGCGCGTACTATCTCTCGACGGGCGGCAGCAACTTTGTGCCCGTGGGTGGTGCGCGTCTTTCCCAGTTCGACGGTGATGGAACGAATGCAACATCGGGCGCGGACGATGACGGCTCGCGCTCAACGCGACGCTGGGAACTCGCAATCCCGTGGGCGAGCCTCAATGCAGCCGGTGTCGCGTCGATTTCGAATCTGCACCTCGCCGCCGTGCTCGTGAGCAGCGCGACGAATGGCAACGACCGATATCTCTCCGGCAACATGATCGCGGACGCCGTGTCGGGGCCTCTCGCGAATGGCAACTACGGATTCGGTTTTGCGACCATCACGCCGCGCAGCATCGAGCTACCTGCCAATCCCGACAGCGACAACGACGGACTTCCCGATGCGTGGGAACTCCTGTACTTCGGAAGCCTCGGCGTACTCGGTAACGCGACCGACTACGACGTGGATGGGCAATCGGATTGGAACGAATACTTGTCCGGCACCAACCCAACAAACGCCAATTCGCTATTTGAAGTCGCCGGGGCAAACCCGGGCGCCTCTGCGATTCTCCAGTGGAGCAGCGCTACCGGAAGAACCTACTCGATCAAATCGAACACCAACCTGTTCAATTCAATCTGGCTGACCGTGACCTCAGGAATTCCAGCCACACCGCCGCTCAACATCCACACCACGGCGACCGACGCCGCCACGACGTTCTTCCTGATCACAACGCCCTAGGGTCCGGGCCACTGAAGCAACCACTGCGTTTGCGGAAGCACCGGCATAGCCGCGCTCCAGCCCCATTGCAGGGTTTGAAGCTGTCCGTTGGAGCCACTGCGACTGATGGACCAAAGTCCGCTCGTGGGATGATAGACCGAGAGATCGTCCTTACCATCGCCGTCGTAATCCGCAGCCACCGGCAGCGCTTCAATCCAACCCCAGCCCTGGATGCGCGAGCCGCCCTGCGAAAGAAGCTGGTACCACTGACCCGATACCGCGTGATAGACGGCAATATCGCTGAGCAGGTCACTGTCGAAGCACGACGGAACAGGTCGCGACTCGCTCCAGCCCCAGCCCACCATGCGCGTCGTTTGCGAAGCGGTCTGGAATATAATCCACCGGCCGGACGGTGCATGATGCACTGCAAGGTCGGCCTTGCCGTCGCCATCGTAGTCCCGCGGAACAGGGCGCGCTTCGTTCCAGCCCCAATTCCGGAACACGAAGCTGCCGTCGCGACTCAACAGGATGTACCAGTTGCCCGACGCAGGGTGATACACGGCGACATCCGTGACACCATCGCCGTCGTAGTCTTCCGGGACCGGCAGCGCTTGCGACCAGCCCCAGCCCACGGTTTGACCGAGTCCGCCGTCGCTCTCCAAGATGAACCAATTTCCGCTCGCGCGATGATGCACAGCGATGTCCGCGCGACCGTCGCCGTCATAGTCTCCCGTCGCCGGCAGCGCCTCGCTCCACCCCCAGTTCACCACACGCGGGCCGCCCACGCTCTGCGCCAGGTACCATGCGCCACCCGCAGGCCAGTACAGCGAGGGATCCGACCGCCTGTCGCCGTCGAAATCGCACGCCACGGCGCGGTTCGTACCGCGGGCGACCAGGCGCACCAGGGTTGATGTCGTCGATGCGCCGCGCGTGTCCGTGGCCACGGCGACGATACGATGAAGCCGCCGCGACACGTTGCTCCAGACAACCGAATACGGCGCCACCGTCGCCGTGCCGAGGGAGCGTCCCTCAGCGTAGTAGGTCACATTCGAAATCCCATCTGTGTCCGAAGCAACCGCCTCAAGCGTGATAGTTCCACCCGCCTCGATGAGAGTTCCGTTGGACGGACTCGACACGGAGACTGTCGGCGGAGTGTTCGCAGGTCCGGACCATGCGCCCGGAGGTCCACCGGCATTTCGCGGCACACCGCCGCGATCCTTCACCACGCTGTTCACAAGATTCCCCGGGGGCGAAACGGGCGAAGTCGGTCGATCGTTACCGGGAAACGCCGGAATGTTTTCGGACACGATTCCGAAGACGTTCCCTTGCGCAATGGGTCTGAAATCGTTCTGTTCAGGCTGCACCAGCGCAGGCTGGATGACATTGATCGTGTTGGCCGCCCGGATGGTCGTCTCCGCACAACTGGGATGCCCCGGCGCACAGCCGCCGCCATCAAGGATCGGGAGATTCGGTTCGTCGGGTGGTCCGTTCCAAATCAAGTTGCCCCGGATGCGGAGATTCTGGTCCACCGACGACGGATTGGCCACGCCCGTTCCCGCCGGCGGCGAAACGGGTCCCGCCACGGTGATCTGGTTCCAGCGACTACGCGCGCCAGCAGGGTTGTAGATGATGTTGTTGTAGATGAAGACGTTCTTGCTCGGAATATACTGCTCCTCGCCGCCGGAGGATCCCCAGCCCCCGGCACTGCGGTTCGCCTGGCATTGAAGCCCGTCGCCATCACACCCGCGACGCCCGTGCACGACTTCAATCACGTGATCATTGGTGCCCGACCGGTAGAGTGTGTTGTAGGCGATCAGGATGTTGTAGCCGCCGTTCACGCCGACGCCGACCGTGCTCGTGTGGTGAATCACGTTGTTGATGAACTTGATGTCGTACGCTTCGTAGTGGAGCCACGGCGAGCTCATGAATTCGAATCCGGTTCCCTGCCCCGCAGTGAATCCGCCCGTGCCCGCGTCATAGAAGGTGCAGCCTTCGACGGTGAAGTAGGCGGAGCCACCCTTCATGTACATTGCCCAGTCACCGGCGCGATGGAAGCTGCTGCGCAAGACGTGACCATATTGCACCGCCACGAAATCCGCCGCGTTGTCCCATGCCCCCGAGATGTCGCAGTCTTCGAGATAGATGTGCTGGCTCTGATTCACCTTCAACGCTTCCTGCGGTGCGTTGAAGTTGCCGAGCGTGCCAGTTCCCACGATCTGCATCTGGCGAAGCAGGACGTGATCGCAGAACTGGAGATGAAAGACATCGCCACCACCCTCCGTCACGCGCAAGCCGGAGAAGTAGAGATAGCTGCAATTCGCGATATTCATCGCGCCGAGCACCGCAGTGCCTGGTCCGTCCGCGGCTTCGATCAGGACGGGGAATGACGCCGTGCCGCGTCGCTCCTCCCAGAAGTTGGGCGCCACGGAATGCGTGCCCGCGACGAGGCGAATGCGATAGGCTGTTGAAAGCGGTGAGCCCGACGGAACGCGTCCCCACGCCTCGGTCACGGTTCGGACAGCCTGTCCCCGTGTCAGTCCGGTGCGACTATCCAAGCCGCTGACAGGATCGACCCAGATATCGCGCCACGTCGGCGAGCCAATCGGATAGTCTTGCGGATGAAGGACTTGGCCAAATCCCGTGTATGGCAAAAGGGCAACAAGGGCGAATAGCAGAGAGCGCCAGCGCATGCCCTGAATATAGCACCGATCGTGCCACGACGAATCAGGAACTGCGCGCAGCGGCCATGTACTCGCGACGCATCGTCGCGATGTTCGTCACGGAGATGCTCTTCGGGCAAGCGGCTTCACATTCGGCATGGTTCGAGCAGGCGCCGAAGCCTTCCTTGTCCATCTGCTGCACCATCGCGAGCGCACGCTCGACGCGTTCAGGCTGTCCCTGCGGCAGGAGCGCAAACTGCGTGATCTTGGCGCTGACAAAGAGCGAAGCGGACGCGTTCGGGCAGGCCGCCACGCAAGCGCCACAGCCGATGCACGCGGCGGAATCCATCGCCTTCTCCTGAACCACCTTCGGAACAGGAATCGCGTTTCCGTCCGGCGCCGATCCGGCGTTTGCCGAGACGTAGCCGCCCTTCGAGATGATGCGATCAAACGCGCTGCGATCGACGACGAGATCCTTGATGACCGGGAAACCTTTGGCCCGGAACGGCTCCACCGTAATCGTCGCGCCATTCTCGAAGTGACGCATCCGCAGTTCACAGGTTGTGCAACCGAGGCGGCTGCCATGCGGCAACCCTTCGATCACCAAGCCGCACGTTCCACAAATGCCTTCACGACAATCGCTGTCGAACGCCACGGGCTCCTCGCCCTTCTTCGTCAGGGATTCATTCAAATGGTCGAGCATTTCGAGGAAGGACATCTCGGGAATGATCCCCGTCACGGAATAGTCCTTGAAGCCGCCCTTCGCGTCGGGGCCTGCCTGTCTCCAGATTCGTACGTTAAGGTCCATGGCTTTCGTCCTTATTTGTAGCTGCGATCCGCAAGGTGAACGTTGTCGAATTCGAGGGGTTCCTTGATCAGCGTCGGCTCCTTGTCCGCGCCGTTGTATTTCCACGCCGCGACGTAGCGGTAGTTCTCATCGTCGCGCTTCGCCTCGCCGTCGGGATGTTGAAACTCCTCGCGGAAATGTCCGCCGCAGGATTCGTTTCGATTGAGCGCGTCGATTGCCATCAGTTCGCCCAACTCCAGGAAATCGGCGACGCGACCCGCGAACTCAAGGTCCTTGTTGTAGTCACCATCCGTGCCGGTAATGTTGACGTTCTCCCAGAACTCTTTGCGGAGCGCCTGAATGTCCTTGATGGCCTTCGTCAGGCCCTCCTTCGTCCGGCTCATGCCGACCGCATCCCACATGACACGGCCGAGCTGCCAGTGGAATTCGCGCACGGTCTTCTTGCCCTTAATGGACAGAAGTTTCTTCGTCTGCGCAGCGACGTTCGCGACGGCTTCCTTGAATGCGGGATGCTCCGTCGTGACCTTGTTCTTCAACACATCGCTGCCCGCGAGGTAATGGCCGATCGTGTAAGGGATCACGAAGTAGCCATCGGCCAGTCCCTGCATCAGCGCGCTGGCGCCGAGCCGGTTCGCGCCGTGGTCGGAGAAGTTCGCTTCACCGAGCACATGCAGGCCGGGGATGTTGCTCATGAGGTTGTAGTCCACCCACAAGCCGCCCATCGTGTAATGCGGCGCAGGGAAGATGCGCATCGGTGTCTCGTACGGATCCTCGCCGGAGATCTCCTCGTACATCTGGAAAAGGTTGCTGTAGCGCTCCTTCACCGTGTCGTGTCCGAGGCGCTTGATCGCGTCGGCAAAGTCGAGATAGACCGCATAGCCGCTCGCGCCTACTCCTCGTCCCTCGTCGCACATCCGCTTCGCGGCGCGCGACGCGATATCGCGGGGCACCAGGTTTCCGAACGCCGGGTACATGCGCTCGAGGAAGTAGTCGCGCTCGCCCTCGGGAATGTCCTTCGGCGCGCGCTTGTCGCCCTTCGCCTTCGGTACCCAGACGCGTCCGTCGTTGCGCAAGCTCTCGCTCATCAGCGTGAGCTTCGACTGCGATTCGCCCGCGAGCGGGATGCAGGTCGGATGGATCTGCGTGAAGCAGGGATTCGCAAAAAGCGCGCCCTTGCGATGGCACCGCCAGATCGCCGTCGCGTTGCAGTTCACGGCGTTCGTTGAAAGATAGAACACTGTGGAGTAACCGCCCGTGGCCACGACAACCGCGTCCGCGGCGTAGCTTTCTATCGCGCCGTTAACCAGGTTGCGCACCACGATGCCGCGTGCCTTGCCGTCGATCATGACCAGCTCCAGCATCTCGCGCCGCGTGAACATCTTCACCGTGCCCGCTTCAACCTGACGCATCAAGGAACCATAGGCTCCGAGCAGCAACTGCTGTCCGGTCTGGCCTCGTGCGTAGAACGTGCGCGACACCTGCGCGCCGCCGAACGAGCGGTTCGCGAGCAGTCCGCCGTAGTCACGCGCAAACGGAACACCCTGGGCCACGCACTGGTCGATGATGTTTACGCTGAGCTGGGCAAGACGATACACGTTCGCTTCGCGTGCACGGAAGTCGCCGCCCTTCACGGTGTCGTAAAAGAGCCGCCACACGCTGTCGCCATCGTTCTGGTAATTCTTGGCCGCGTTGATGCCGCCCTGTGCCGCGACGCTGTGCGCGCGGCGTGGTGTGTCCTGGATGCAGAAGTTCAGGACATTGTAACCGAGTTCGCCGAGTGAAGCCGCAGCGGCACCGCCTGCAAGCCCTGTGCCCACGACGATGACCGTGTACTTGCGCTTGTTCGCCGGGCTGACAAGCTTGATGTCCGCTTTATGCTTGTCCCACTTCTGCTGCACGGGACCCGACGGAATCTTGGAATCCAACTTGATGGAATTATCGACATTCATGGGGCACCTCCTGTGACCACGGCCCCGCAACAGGAGGACGCGCAGTGACCTGCGAGATAGAGCCAGATGGGCAACACAAGGAAACCGCCCGCCATGAGCACGGCGAAGAGCAAGCCGCCGCTATAGATGACCGGCGACCATTTGGGATTCATCGCACCAAGGGACTGCAGCGAGCTCCAGAAGCCGTGCCGCAGATGCAATCCGAGGAGAATCATCACCAGCGAATAGAAACCAACGAACGCCTCCTTCTGGAACGCGCTCTCGACCACCGCGTAGAGGTCCTTGACTTCCTTGCCGTGCAACTCCGTGGTCGGATGCGGGCTTCCCTGGTTGAACTTGAACATCCAGATGTGCAGCGGGATGAAGATGATCAGCACGATCCCGGTGATCAGCATCGACTTGGACGCGACCGTCATCTTGCTCGGTCCGCCCTTGCTGCCCGTCACCGCATAGTCCACCGGGCGAGCCTTTTTCTGCTCGAGGCGGACACTGACTGCGAAGAAGACGTGAAACAGGAAGATCGCTAGCAAACCGGCCTCGGCCACATACAGCAGCGGACCGAGCGCCTCAAGATGATGCGCGTAGCTGTTGAACAGGTCGGCGCTGACAAACATCGTCAGGTTGCCGCCCAGATGCACGATCAGGAACAGGATCAGCGCAATGCCACTGATCGCGGCCACATACTTCCTGCCCACCGAAGACCACCATGATGCTTGTGAACTCATAAACTACTTTCTCCGCGTCCTGTATCTTGCCCGCGATTCCTTGACTACGCGCGCGTCGTTCCCGGCGATATCGCTGAAAACAGCTTTTACTGGAATCTTCATCTTGGGGAACACTCTTCCCGACACTGTATCGTCGGCAACAAATGCGCCGATCGGTTCATATGCGGCGCCATTCAACGAGTAGACTTCGACGGATCGCCCCTCCGCGGACACGATCCAATACTCTTTTACACCTGCCGCAGCATAGCGAAGCATCTTCCTCACGCGATCGTGCATGAGCGTGCCCGGTGAAAGAATCTCAATGGCCAAAGCCGGAGGCCCGTCGATGAACTTGTCCACCTTTGTCGGCGGACAAACGACGACAATATCCGGCTGAACAACGGTGTCGGCTGACAACTTCACGTCCGTCGGAGCAAGGTAGATCCGACACGGTGCGTTCTTAAAGTGAGACTTCATGGCTTCATAGAGATCACCAAGAACGAGTTGGTGATCAGGATGCGGTGCAGGCGACATGTCGAAGACCTCGCCATTGATGATCTCAAAACGGCGGTCGTCGGGGAACGTCAGGTAGTCGTCCCAGGTGTAATGCTTCCGCTTCTTGATGGGCATTCCGGCCATGATTCAACCTAGTCCAGATTCGGTCCCGTCGAGGTCTTCACCAGCTTCTCGAACTCGGCGTCGGTCATGATCCCCTTCTCGACCACGAGCTGGCGGACGGTCTTCTTGACCTTGAGGGATTCCTTTACGAGCTCCGATACGCGGTCGTAGCCGAGTTTCGGGTTGAGGATCGTGCCGAGGCCTCCGCTGTTTTCGAAGTAGCCGTAACACGTCTCACGGTTCGCGCTGATGCCCTTGATGCATTTGTTCGCAAGCATCAGGGCGCATCGGGTAAGAATGTGCATCGCTTTCACCAGGTTGTAGCCGGTGACGGGCATGTGGGTGTTCAGCTCAAGCTGACCCGCGGCAGCGGCAAGCTGCACGGCGTGATCGTGTCCCATGACCTGGATGCAGGCCATGTTGGCCGCTTCGCAGATGCTTGGATTGATCTTGCCGGGCATGATCGACGAACCGGGCTCGACGGGGGGCAGCACGATTTCGGCGAAACCGGTGTTCGGACCCGAGGCCATCAAGCGCAGGTCGTTGCAGAGCTTCCCGATGTCCATCGCCGCCAGACGAAGAGCCGACGACATCTCGGCCATGTCGGTCAGGAACTGCGTGATCTCGATGCCATTCTCTGCGGGGCGATACGCCTCGCCGGTGATCGCCGCGAGCTCGCGCGCAATGAAGGGTCGGAAGTTCTTCTTCGTGTTCACACCCGTGCCGATGGCGTTTCCGCCTTCGCCAATCTCCAGCAGGTTCTTTTTCGCACGCTCGATTCGCGCCATAGCCTTGGTCAACGCATGGGCCCATGCGGCGAATTCCTGTCCGAGCGTGACCGGTACCGCGTCCTGCAGGTGTGTGCGTCCGCTCTTGATGACGTCGGCGAACTCGCCCTCTTTCTCCGTCAGTTCCGCAACCAGGGTCTTGAGCGCCGACAGGACGCCCACCGAAAGATCCACACAGGCGACGCGGATACCGGACGGGAAGATGTTGTTCGTGGATTGGCCCTTGTTGACATCGTCGTTGGGATGCACGAGATGACGGTCGCCGCGCTTTCCACCAAGGATTTCGTTGGCGATGTTCGCGATCACCTCGTTCACGTTCATGTTGGTCGAGGTGCCGGAACCGGCCTGGAAAACATCGATCGGAAACTGGTTGTCGAATTTCCCGGCAATAATCTGCCGGCACGCTTCTTCGATCGCGGCCGTCTTCTTGTCGTCGAGCAGCCCCAGCGCATGATTCGCCCGCGCACAGGCATGCTTCATCTTCGCAATCGCGTAGATCAAATCCACCGGGATCGGCTCCCCCGCCACATTGAAATTCACAATCGATCGGCACGTATGGACGCCGTAGAACGCGTCCGCAGGCACTTCGAGGGTTCCGAGTGAGTCTTTTTCCGTCCGTGTTTTCATAAGTCGTTTCCCAGACGCGCGACTATACCCGCAGGCAGTTTTCAGACAAAGCAAAGTTACCGCGCACCATCCCGATGCTCCAGTAAGGGAAAGCCCGACCGTATGCCTGCATTTCTATAGCTTGCACTGCAAGGTACCTTGTGTTACTAGGTAGCTATGGATCAGGAGGAGTACTTTGAGAACTGGGTGATTCAGCTGCGGCGGGGGCTTCTGGATCACTGCGTGTTGAGCTCCCTCGGCAGCGGCGAGCGCTACGGGTATGACCTGGTCAAGACGCTGACGGCGCTGCCGGGACTCGACGTCACCGAGGGCACGCTTTATCCGCTGCTATCCCGGCTGCGGCTGCAGGGCTTGATCACGTCGCGCCTCGTCGAGTCCAGCGAAGGCCCGGCGAGGAAATACTACTCCCTCACGGCGCGGGGGCGCCGCGTACTCGCGATGATGGACAAGCACACCGACCTGATCGCGCGGCAGCGCGCCAAACTCCATGACATGAGGAATGACATATGAACACACCCTGGCCTCCTTCTGCGGAAGATGCGTTCCAGCGATTCTGCGAGGCGCAGCGCGAGCAGCTGCTGGCCTCGGGCGCTGACCCCGACGAGGTCTTCGCCAGCTGGCGCCAGCATATCGCCGAGGAAACGAAGGACGCTTCGAACCTCACCGCCGACGCCGTGTTGCTACTGCTATCATCGCTCCAGCCACCCAACGCTGACTTCTCGCACCGGTCACCAACTCTTGAACCTGCACCCAAGCTTCCGCCGATCAACTTCGCCCTTTCGCTGATCTTCGGTGTGATCCTGCCGTTCGGCGTTCTGCTCTTTGAACTCTTCAGCGGTATATGCCGCGAGACGCTCTTCGACCCGCTCCCGACCTGGTTCAACGTTGTCCTGGTGGCGCTTGTCCCCGTCTCCAACCTGTTTGCGCTCATGGCGCTGTCCGGAACTGCGCCCAATGCGGCCAAGGCTGCGGCGATGCTCAGCCCGTTTGCGATCGGCATCGCGATCTACTACGCCTTGCAGTTCGCCCTGTTTACTCCATTCGCCGTCATTGGCATCATCTACTTCGGCGCGGGCCTCATACCGCTTGCCCCACTCATCTCGCTGCTCGTGGCGCTCCGTCTCCGGATCCGCATGCGGATCGCCTCCGCGCGGCAGCAGGGCTTTCCGCCCCCCACCCGCCTTTGGCCCCGCACCTTCCTCGTCATCGCCGCGCTCGTAGTCATCGAAAGCCCGCACATCGGAACGAGGTATATGCTAGGGCTCGCCAATTCCGAGTCGCCTGCGAAGCAGAGGATGGGCCTGCGGCTCCTTCGCTCCATCGGGGATCCCGATGTGATGCTGAAGTCGTGTTATCCGAGCGCGACGATTGCGACACCCACCAGCGTGTTCCTCACCATGGGCGCCGACGTCTCGATCAACGCGGCGCGCGACATCTACTACCGCGTAACAGGAACACCCTTTAACGTCGTGAAACCACCGGTACGACGCGGTCTTCGCGGCGTCAGGGCGACCTTCGATGAGTGGGATTTCTCCCAGGGTGGCGACGTCGTAGCCAACAAGGTCACCGGCCTCTCCCTTCAACAGTCGCGACTCGATGCAAAGGTCGAGGCCGAGGCGGGCCTCGCCTACGTCGAGTGGACGATGGTGTTCTGGAATATCGCCAACGTTCAACGCGAAGCGCGCGCGCAGATTCTGCTTCCGCCGGGCGCTTCCGTCTCACGGTTGACGCTTTGGATCGACGGGGAAGAACGCGAGGCTGCGTTCGGGGGGCGGGGCGAAACCAAGGCGGCCTACAAAGCCGTGGTCCAGCGCCGTCGCGATCCCGTCCTTGTCACAACGTGCGGACCCGACCGCGTGCTGATGCAGTGCTTCCCCGTTCCGCCCAACGGCGGCACCATGAAGGTCCGCGTCGGTATGTCGGTGCCGCTGGCGCTGGCCGATGACCTGTCGGCCCGATTGATCCTGCCCCGCTTTCTCGAGGAGAACTTCAGCTTTGCCACAAGCTTGAAGCCCTCCTGCTGGATTGAGTCCGATCAGCCGGTCACAACAACCGGGACATCGCTCACGGAAGAGCACCTTCAGGGCGGAGTCCACGCCTTGCGCGGCGACCTGCGGCCGCAGGACCTCACGAATCCCATGGCCATCGCAGTTGCCCGTACCGCGGGTCGAAGCGAAGCGTGGTGTGACGATTCGAGGACGGGGAGAGGGTTCATCCGGCAGCAGATCCTTGGCGACACGCCGCCGGCACCCGATCGTCTCGCGATCGTGATCGACGGATCACGCCGGATGAAGGAGTGGAAACCGCTGGTTGAGACGATGCTGGTCAATCTTCCCGCAGGTATCGAGACCACGGTGTTTGTGGCCGACGATGCGTCCGTGAGGCAGTTCGAGGGCGTAAATCGGTCGGAAGATCTGGCCCGGTTTGAATTTGCCGGCGGCCGCGACAACGTCCCGGCTCTCGTGCTCGCCTGGGAGTACGCGGCGGCACGGGAGTACGGCACGGTCCTGTGGCTCCATGCCACACAACCGATGGAATCGCCACACAGCGAGCAACTGAAACAACGCTTCGAACGTCGCCCCGGCAGGCCGGTCATCCTCTCGTATCAGTTTGGCGCCGGACCAAACCGCTTGGTGGAGAGTCTCCCCGGACAGCACCCCATACGAAGTGTTCCGGCGACAGAGAACAAAGCGGCGGATATGGAACGGCTGTCCAGGATCATCACCGGGAAGGAGCTGTCCTATACCCTGGTCCGGACCACCACCCCCGAGCAGCCCGTCACGGCATCCATCAAGGCCTCGCATCATCTTGCGCGGCTTTGGGCCGCTGACGAGATTCAGAGGCTGGCGGGAGGTCGGGGAAGCGACGCACAGAAGGAAGCAATCCGGCTCGCCGTAACGTGGCAGCTGGTCACGCCGGTCTCCGGCGCCGTCGTCCTTGAGACGCAGGAACAGTATGCGCAAGCCGGCTTGAAAGACATTGATCCGGCGAGCGCGCCGATGATTGTTCCGGAGCCGGGCACCGGTCTGCTCCTTGCGATGGGCGTGACAGCCATCGTCGCTTGGCGTTTGCGTCGTCGCCAGCTCTCGCGCATGTGAAGTCGAGAAACATGAAGCCGCGCCTTGGAAGGCGCGGCTTCACTCTGTCATGGCAGCTAAGCCTGACTGAAACTGTTACGGGTTTTCCATCTCCACGATGACGCGGAAGGACTGGGCATTCGCGGTACCGCCCGTCAAGTTGAGCGACGAGCCTGTGCCCAGCACATCCGTTGTCACAGGTGACCACGAGTTACCGTCGACCAAGTTGGTCGTTCCGTACACGCTGTAGAGGCGTCCGGTGACGGAGGGGTTGATGACGATCTGTGATCCATTCGAGTTCACGATGTTCGCAACCCGGAAGAAGTTTGTGGCTCCTCCGCCCGCGACGACGGGAATCGTTCCCGCGATGAACTCCTCAATGTTAAGCGAGCCATCGGCATCGTCATCGGCGCTGTCGCCGGTGTACGCACCGACCGAACCCCAGTAGAGCGTCTTCCACGCGTCGAGCTCGGGATTTCCGCCGCCGCAAGGATCGATGGTCTGGCCGGCATTGAGGGCGTTCTGGGAGAACGTCGAGTTCGTGACCCACGTGAATTCGGAGTACGCATTTCCGGTGCCCGTAAGTTGCAGTGATCCGGCGCCGGGGTCCGAGCCGATATTCACGGAGGTCAGGCCCAGTGCGGGCCCGTCCAATGCCGTGAAACTGCCGCCGTAACTGAGGAACTGTATGACGGTTGTCCCGTTCGAAACGATGGCCACCGCATCAGGACCATTCTGGAAACCGTTAGGCGCATACGACTGCACCACGGTGCTGTAGCCACAACCGTCGTTGGTCAGCGTTCCGCTCAACGCGTTCGACGCGTAGAGCAAGCCGTTTCCACCATTGTACAAGATCAACGAATAGACCGAGAGATCTGTGCCGGCAGGGCCAGCGACCTCGATGAACTCGTTGGAGTCCGCGCCGGGGTCATCGTAGTTCATCTCGTTGATCCAGACCGGCGCATTCGGCGGCGCTGGCGCGTCGTTGGCGCTGATCGTGAGTGTGTACGCGGAAGGCGTGCCGAGGGTTCCACCCGTTACATTCGTGATGGTCAGTATGACCGTCTCCGCAGACTCCAGGTCGCCGTCATCGACGACAGTCACTTCAAACGTGGCTGAAGTCGTCGCGCCGGACAGCGTGAAGTTCGTGGTGTTGATTGTGAAGTCGGATGTTTCGGCGGCGGAACCTGAAAGGCCCACTTCGCCGCTGACGTTTCCGTCGGCCGTGGTCTTGTAGACCGTCACCGTCACCACCGCCGATGCTTCGGGCACCGTAGCCGAGGCCGCCGTGAACTGCACATTCGTCACGATCGCAGCCAGGCGGATGATCGACACATTGTCCGAGGACGCAGAGCCGGAGTTGTTCGTGCCAGACACCGTGATCAGGTTTGTGCCGACGTTCAGGCCGACGGATGGAACCGTCCAGTTTAGCGCCGCGGCGATAGTGCCCGACGATCCGGTGAGGCTGTTGGTCCACGTCAGTTGTCCGACGGTATTGGCGTTTGCCGTACCCGCCACATCGACCGCATTCGTTTCAAACGGGACCGTTGCGTTGGGCGTTGTGACGATGACTTCAGGCGCTGTGGCTGAACTGCCGCGCAGCAGGATGTCATCGACCCGGATGGAGTTCCCGTTCGGTGTTGCCGCGCGCAGCCACCGGATGCTGAGACCGGATGCCGCAGCTTCCGGCGGAAGGCCGGCTGAAATCAAATACCACCCCACGGCGGCGTTTTCCGCCGGATAGTTCGTCAGGGTGAGTCCCGTCCAGATCGTTCCCGCGTTGGTGGACCATTGGACGTTGAACGTGGCGTTGCTTGTCGTCGCTTCCTTGCGATACCCGAACTCAAGGGTCAGGTCGTTGTACCCGGCCGCGTTGATGCCTTCGACCGCAAACCCGCGCTCAAAGTTGGCCGAGAAGAACGTGTTCGCCGCGCCGGATGCTGCACTGCCCGCCGAGTTCGTGTATCCCGCCGAAACACTGGTGGCCCGGATATCGGAGTTGCTCACTGCACCGCCGCCCGTCATCGTAAGTGCATCGTTGTCGAATCCGTTTGCTGCTTCGTGCGCTGTGAGCTGCACCGTGCCACCGACCGTACCCATCGTTTCATAGAAAATGGTGCTCTGGGCCAAGGCCGATGAGGCGCATAATCCGAGCGTGAGAAGAATGGACCGGACAAGACTGCTGTTGAACCGAGCTTCGACTGATCGCATGACGTATCCCCCTAAGTTGGCTCAAGTGCCAACGCACGAGAGTATCAAAAACCCGACTCATGTCGATACGCAACTTCGTGCAAATCAACAATTAACGATTAAAACGTTTTATCCGATCGCGAGAGTGCCCAGGATGTACACAGGTAGTGGTTAGCGGTGGCAGTACCACAACATGTAGAGCACCTTCCACGGGCCATGTTGTGCTACTCGCCGCTGCGTCGCTTTTGAGCGGCAATCCGGAGATCCTGCGAGCTGTGTGACAGGATGGTGTCGAATTCTTCCTGACTCGCGCTGTCTCCGAGGGCGACGGACAGCAGATTCGCCGTCATCCGGAGCTTCATCGACACTTCGGCGGGATTGCCCGCGGCAACTTCGGCGCGGAATTCCGGGGACATCCAGTAGAGAAGCGTCTTGTCTGGATTGTGGCCGACCGCCTTGATGGCTTTGCGCACGGCTATGGCCGATTCAACCACCGGGGACATGTCCTTCTCGCTCTCATGCAATTGCTGCGTCGCCTTGCTCTGCGCTTCCTGGAACGCCTCGATGGTTGCGTCGTCCAGCGGCATGATCGTGTTGCTGCCGCGAAGGCACATGAAGGCGACACCAATCAGCGCGAGGAATCCAATGCCTATCGCCAGGCGATTTCTGATGACCGTTTCCATAGTATCTGCAACCGGGGTCGGCGACCCCGGCTACAGTAGATCAAGGGATGAACACGCGCGAGCGGAAGTGGGCCGGCGTCGGGATCTGGTTCGTGATCGTGAACATCAGCGAGCCACCGTCGGCGCGCCCGGCCTGGTTGCTGCTATACGGCCACCAGATGCCTTCGAGAAGATTGCTGCTGTACGAAATGGAGTACGAGCGGCTGTTCGTCGTCGGCGCGGACACTTCAACCTGGAAGGCGGCGCCGGGCACCAGATTCGACGACGCGAGCGCGATCTCGCCGAAGAACGATCCCGAGTTGGTCGGGTTCGAATCCGACCAGTATTCCTGCAGGTTGCTGTTCCCATCGCCGTCCGCGTCTTCGTCGTCGCCGGAGTTCGGACCGGACAAGCCGTAGAGGTTTCGCCACTCCTGCGGGATCTGGCTGTTGGTGCCTTCGCGCACGATCTGTACGACCGCACTGGTCGAAGGCCCCGAGCCGCCGCCGGAAAGCTCAATCGTGTTGAAGAAGAAGTCATAGTCAGATCCAGAGCCAGCGTTGAAGTTCCATGCGCGGAAGACGGTGACTGTGCTATCCGAGGCGGTAATCAGGTTGCCGGTGTTTGTCCGCGTCGGGCCTCCGAACGGCGTGATCAGCGCGCGATAGGTTGTCGGACTGGTCAACGCGAAGTCCACGTCGATACCACCGCTCGTCCAGCCGACATCCGTGGTTCCACCGCTGATGCTGTAGAACATGTCGCCACCGTTGAAGAAGAACTCCCACAACGTCGTGCCGGATGCGTTCTGCATCGCCACGCCGACGCCGCTTCCGGGATTGATGAAGCCATTGTCCATGCTGACGGACAACGTCTGGCCCACCACGAACGGACTCAGCAGGTGGCGTTTCGCTTCCGACAGATTGCCGTTGTTCGCATAGAGGCCCCATGCCGGTGTGCCGATGTTCACCGCGGCAGCCGTCGCCATGAAGCGTCCGTTCTGGCTCACGTTCGGCGAGCTCGTGTAGAGCTGCCACGCGCCGAGCCCGGTTCCGCCATTGTCGGCCAGATCCCAGCCATCGCTGTACACCGCGTTCGATCCGACGTCCGAGCCCGTGGTTCCGCCAACGTTTGTCGCCGTCACCGTGATCAGGTTCGTTCCGATTCCGAGTCCCACGCCCGGAATGTTCCACGCGAAGCCGATCGGCGCCGTGCCCGTCGCACCCGTGTTGCTGTTGCTCCACGTCAGGCCCACCCAGTTGTAGGCATTCGCCACACCTTGAACCGTGTAGTTCGACGTCGCCTCGTTGACCACGATCGACGTGGCCGGATTGGTCACGAGAAGATCCGGCGGAAGCGGCTCGTCCTCAACAATGGTCACGGTCGCCTGCGACGGCGTGCCAAGATCCGCGCCGTTCGGGCTGTCGATCAGCGCGAAGAACTGCTCGTTGCCCTCGAACGACAGGTCGTTCGTGATCGCCACGTCGAAGAACTTGTTCGAAGTATCGCCCACGCCCCAGTTCAGCGTGCCGTTCACGGGTCCGAAGTCGGTTCCCGACGTCGCTGAGTTGCCAGCTGTGCTGTAGAACACGCTAACCGTTCCCGTCGCGGAACCGGTCCGGCTCACGTACACGCGGACGCTGCCCGCATTCTCCGCCACGGAGTTCGTGGCCGCCGTCAACTGCACCTTGCCGTTCACCGCGGCAAAGTTCACCTGCAATGCGGCCTGTGCGCCGGTGTCGGGCAGCTTGATGCCGATACGGCCTTCCGCCGTGAAGCGCCAGCCCTGCGGGCCGGCGTTGAAGTCAGCGAGCTGCGGCAGCGCGGACCCGTTCAAGGTCACGCCCTGGATGCTGTTTGTGCCGGGGTTGAAGCAGTACACATAGAAGTCGCGCGCACCCGTGTTGTACGTGCCCTGCTTGGCCTCGATCGTGAAGTACCAGGTCTCGGGCGTGCGCAGGCTCGTCATGCGGCGGCGCGAATACTCGCCGCTCTGGTAATCAAACGTCTCGCCGTCGTCTTCATGCAGCGTGAATTCGCTCGTTCCCTTCGGCCAGCAGTTGATGTCCATCCAGTTCGCCTGCGTCTGGTTGGCGTACTGCATGGACGGGCCCATCGGGATGATCGCGCCGGAGCGCACGAACATCGGCATCTTGCCGAGCGGCGCGCTGACGGTGACCGTCTGGCCGCCGCCATACTTGTCGCCCGAAGGCTGCGTATTCGGTGCTGCGGAGGGCCAGTAGTACCAGTCCACATCCTGCGCGTAAGGCAGATAGACCGACCGCGTGGATGCGCCTTCGTTGTAGACCGGCGCGGCGAGGATGTAGTCGCCGACGAGGAAGTTGTAGTCGCTCTGCTCGCCGTGCGTGTTCGAGTCCGCAAAGTAGTCGAACACCGGCGGCACGTTCATCGGCTCGCCGGTCTGCGTGGACTCATACGCGAGCGTGTAGAGGTACGGCATCAGGCGGTAGCGCATCTTGATCAGGTCGCGCTGCTGGCTCTTGTAGGGCTCGCTGAAACGCCACGGCTCGCGATCCGCCGCGGCCTTGTCGGCGTGATTCCGGAAGAACGGGGTCAGGCAGTTGTATTCGGTGGATCGCACCATCAACTCGGCCGAGGCCGTGCCGGCGAAGCCGCCAACGTCGTTGCCGTACCACGCCGCGCCCGCGATCATTGCGCCCATGCCGAAGCGGATCGTCGCGCGCTGGTAGAACCAGTTGGCGCGCGTGTCACCGCTCCAGCTCACGCCGAAGCGCTGAAGGCCCGCGTTGCCCGAGCGGCTCAGGACGAACGGACGCTTGTTGGAATCCTTGGCGAGCATCGCGTTGTAGCTCTGCCGCGCGCAGCGCAGGCCGAAGTAGTTGCGCTCGTTCGACCAGTAGCGGCGTGAATCCGTGTTGGACGTGCCGAACTGCCCGTCGACCCAGAGCAACGCGTTGTGCGGGATGGAATCGCCGCCCTCGGGTTCCGTCAGGTCGTTCCAGATGCCCGAGAAGGGCAGCGTGTTGAACCAGTTCACGATGCGGGTCTGCCAGAACAGGTTCATCGGCGTGCTGCTGTAGTCGAACCACGAGACCGCGCCGACGTAGATGTTGCGCGTGACCGTGGCGCCGCTGTTGTCTTTGATAAAATGAAGCCCGCTGTTCGCGTCGTTGTAGTGATTGGGGTCGCCCGGTTCCAGCCACGGCTCGATGAGCGGAATCACCTTCACGCCGCGGGTGTTGCAGTACGTCATCATCCCCGAGGGATTCGGGAACTTGGAGTTGATCGTGAGCTGGCGCAGCTGGCCGTCGGCGAAGTCGCCATCCGCGTCCGCATCCATGTAATCGATGTCGAGGTACACGGCGTCCAGCGGGATGTCGTCCACGGTCGCCTGGTTGGCGATGTATTCCACCCACGCCTGGTTGTCGTAGCTGAAGCGCGAGAGGTGATGGCCGAGGCCCCACTTCGGGAGGAAGGTCGGACGGCCCGTCAGCTCGGAGTAGCGGTCGATGACCTGCTTCATCGTGTGGCTCGCGCCACCGCCTATGAAGAAGTAGTCCATGCGACCGTCGCCCGCTTCAAAGGAGTAGCGTGTGTCGGACGACTGGTTGAACTTGAAGAGCGGACGGCACGGGTTGTTGAAGAAGACGCCGTACACGAACGCCGGGTTGCCGCCGCCTGCCGGCTGGACACCGTAGAAGAAGGGAATGTTGAGGTACGTGGGGTTCTGGAATTCGCCCCAGTTGTAGGTGCCGCTGTTCCAGCAATCGATCTCGCGGCCGCGACGGTTCATCGGTCCGCCATACTCGCCCAACCCGAAATACGCCTGCCCGATCGGCATGACCTTCTGGGTCTTGAGCTTCGATGAGCTTGTCCCGCGCTGGCCGGTATAGTTGTACGCGGAGTCGAACTCCGTCTTGTCGTCCTGCAGGAGGTAGTAGCCGGACTTGTCCTTGAAATGGATCTTCATCGGCGTCTTCTCGATCTCGACATCGAGCTGCGTGGTCTGGAGGAGATACTTCGAACCCTGGTCCGTGAGCACCGCGTTCGCGTTCGCCCAATTCGTGAACGGCTTCGCAATCATCGGCTGCGCGGTGTCGAAGGGTCCAACCCAGTGGAAATTGACGCGCACGACGTCCGGGGCAAAAGGCGACACTTCGACGGACCCGCCGGTGCTGAGCGCAAACGAAGCCGTGATATTCCCCGCCGCATTCGTCGTCACCGTCACCCCGGTCACATTGCCGACCTGGACGACAGCCGCTTGGACGGGGACCGCAAGAACGCCGAGAAGGGCGAGGACGGCAAGGGGTGAAAACGCGGACCGATTCATTGAATTGCGCATAGAAACTCTTTCTTTCGGCCCACACCCTGAAGCAGGCCCATTCCCCACTGATGGAGCTTCCTTACATACCGCTTACCGAAAGATCAGTTAAGCGTTTTAATTCGGGTGGGGTTAGAGCCTCTTTCCGACTTTCTTGCCGCAAAGAAGCGCAAAGTAGGAGCCCCTATGGCCCGGGGGCAGCGAAACGCAGGATTCTTTACAGGAAGGGCGCGAAGGCAACGAAGCCCACTTCACGCCCTTCGCGACCTTCCTGTGAAAATCTGCCGGGCTATAGGGGGACTTCCCTTTGCGCCTCTTTGTGGCCAACCCTCCGGATCTGGAAGTTGAAACCCTGGTCCCTTCTCCGCGCTCTCTGCGAACTCCGCGGTAAAATCCTCGAGTCTCACGGGTTAGCTAGCCCCCGATTTCCGACATCACCCGATTCATCGGCACAACCTTCTGTGCCAGTCCGTGCCCCCAGGGTTTGACCCAGATCGCGCGTTCGATGTAGGTGCTTAGTTCGGTGTCGCTCGCGCCTTCGCGCAATGGCTTCAGGAGATCGACTTCGCGTTCGCGCAGCAGGCAGAGACGCAGCTTGCCGTCGGCCGTGAGGCGTACACGGTTGCAGCCGGCGCAGAAGGGTTTGCTGACGGCGCTGATGAATCCAAGCGTTCCCTTGGAGCCCGGCAGCTTGTAGATGCGCGCCTCGCCGTCGAGGAGTCCGTTGTCCTGCAGGACGGGCGGACCCAGCGCGGCGCCGATGGTCTTGAGCAATTCGTCCTCGGTCACGACGTGGGTGTTCTGGAAATCCGAGATGCTGCCGAGCGGCATGAGTTCAAGGAACCGCACCTGCCAGTCGCGTTCCATGGTCTGTCGCGCCAGCTCGATCGCATCCGCCGTATCGTTCACCCCGCGCACCACGACCGCGTTGATCTTGATGCGCATCCCGGCCGCTTCCGCTTTTTCGATGCCGGACAGCACGTCCTCCAGCCGCCCCCACCGCGTCAGCGTCTTGAATCGCTCCGCATTCAACGTATCGAGGCTGACATTCACCCGCTTCACCCTCGCCTCGACGAGCGGCTGGGCCAGATGCTTGAGAAGGATGCCATTCGTGGTGATCGCAATTTCGCTGACACCCGTCACCGCACTCATACTGCGCACGAGATCAAGAAACCCGCTGCGAATCGTCGGCTCGCCGCCCGTCAGCCGGAACTTGTTGAAGCCGAGTCCCGAAAAAATCCCCACCAACCGCAGGATCTCCGCATCCTGCATCAACTCCGCCGCCGGCCGAAACGTCATGGACTCCGGCATGCAATACACACACCGCAAATTGCACTGATCCGTGAGCGAAATCCGCAGGTAGTGAATGCGTCGGCCGTATCGATCCAAGGACATGCTTAAACGTTACCACAGAGAGACACCGATTCCGAGTCCGAATCTGCCCACGGAACACACGGAATACACGGAAAGCGGCGACGACAGAGAAGATTGTTTGCCCACGGAGGCCTCGCCGTGAGCCTGTCGAACGGTCACGGATAAAGAGGATGTTCGGAAGTCAGAGAAACCGAAATTAAACCTCTGATAGCACCTCACTAAAGGCTTCAATGGGCGGACCACGACTTGATCTTGGCACCAACGTGTTGCGCTGAAAAGTGGCTCCTTTCTGCTCCTTGCCAGCTGTTTTCGACACCGAAGAGGAGCCGTAAGCGGGAGTTGCACGTGTCGCCGCTCCTGATTTCCTTAGGTCCGAATTGATCCGTCCGATGCGTCGACCGTTGGTCGAAGGAATATTGAACCGCAAATTTTCGCGAATTGACGCGAATGGATGATCTGAATTCAGACGCGTGCCAACCCCTCCGAAATTAGCGCAAATTCGCGTTAATTCGCGGTCACGAAATCCGGGTCTTGCGCGATTTGATTTCACGGCGGATAGTTTTCAGCACCAACGGGAGGAGCCTTGTATGATTGAGTTCAAGGTGAATGGGGAGACTGTTCGATTCGATGGGCCTGTGGATACTCCGCTGCTTTGGGTGCTGCGGGAGGATTTGGCCAAGACCGGGACGAAGTATGGCTGTGGCGCGGGGCTTTGCGGGGCGTGCACGGTCCATATCGACGGACAAGCCGTGCGCTCCTGCACGATGCCGGTGGCGGGGTTGGCCGGACGCGAGATCACGACGATTGAGGGCATCGGACAATCCGATCTCGGTCGCAAGATCCAAGAAGCGTGGGTGGCCGAGGATGTGCCTCAATGCGGATACTGCCAGTCGGGACAGATCATGTCCGCGGCGGCACTGCTCAAAACGACGCCCAACCCTTCCGACACCGAAATCAGCGCGGCGATGACCGGCAATATCTGTCGCTGCGGCGCTTACAATCGCATCCGCTCCGCCATCCACCGCTGCGCGGGCGCGCCGACCGTGGAGGGTGCATAACATGTCGCCTCTCCTCAACGACTCGAAACTCTCCCGCCGCACCTTCCTCAAGAGCACGTCGATCGCTTCGGGTGCTCTCATCCTCGGCTTCTACCTTCCCCGCGGCGTCAAGGCCGCGGCTGAGGCGCTCACGCCGGTCGGCCCCTTCGTCCCGAACGCATTCCTCCGGATCGCGCCGGATGGCATCGTCACCGTGCTCGTGAAGAATCTCGAGTTCGGCCAGGGCGTGCTCACGTCGCTCGCGATGATCGCGGCGGAGGAGCTGGATTGCGACTGGTCCCAGGTGCGCTCCGAACATTCCCCCGTCACACCCGCCTATCACCACGCGTTCGTGCCGATGCAGTTCACCGGCGGATCGATGAGCGTCGCCACGTCGTGGATGCAGTTGCGCCAGGCCGGCGCGACCGCGCGCGCGATGCTGGTCGAGGCGGC
>CAZCZZ010000018.1:58343-62457 GCA_964503335.1 uncultured Verrucomicrobiota bacterium | reverse complement strand
ACGGCGAAGGTACAAAGCCCGCGCCGCGGAAGCTGTTGAAGTTCTCCGAACCCACCGTCACGGGGCTCGTCGAGGTCGTGGAGGAATCGCAGTTATCTGTCGCCGTGGCGGAGCCCGTGGCGGACGGATCTGTTGAAGCCGTGCATTCCACCGTCACGCTGGCCGGGGCTGTGACCACAGGCGCCGTCGT
Source organism: uncultured Verrucomicrobiota bacterium (assembly GCA_964503335.1). GTDB lineage: Bacteria > Verrucomicrobiota > Kiritimatiellia > CAIVKH01 > CAIVKH01 > CAZCZZ01. The sequence goes on along the minus strand of CAZCZZ010000018.1, from coordinate 62,267 downwards.
GTCGGTCGCGTCGATGGTCTGCTGGCAGCTTGCTGTGTTGCCGCAGGCATCCGTGGCCGTCCACGTGCGGGTGATGATCGTGTTCTGCGGGCAGCTGCCGGGAGCGACGCTGTCGCTATAGGTAACTGTCGGCGCTGCATCGCAGGCGTCTGTCGCCGTGGCCGTGCCGGTGACTGCGGGAGCCGGGCTGCCATCGCACTCCACCGTTGCGTCTGCGGGGCAGGTGATCACGGGCGCCGTCGTATCGACCGTCGTGATGGTCTGTACCGCTGATGCAGCATTGCCGCACTCATCCGTCACGGTCCAGGTGCGGGTGATGACTTCCGTGTCGCCGCAGCCGCCGATGCTTGCGTCGCTGAAGCTCACCGTCACACTGCCGCAGGAGTCGCTACCCGTCGCGCTGCCCGTGCCGCCGGGGCTCGTATCGCCGCCGCATTCCACGGTCGCATTCGCGGGAACGCTGATCGAGGGGGCCGTGGTGTCGACCACCGTGATCGTCTGGACGCCGCTCGCCTGGTTTCCACATTCATCCGTGGCCGTCCAGGTGCGCGTGATGGTTTCTGAATTTCCGCATCCACCGACGCTGCTATCGCTGTAGCCGATCGTCACGCTGCCGCAGGTGTCGCTTCCTGACGCGGAACCCGTGGCGGCCGGGCTGCTGTCCGCACCGCACTCCACGGAAGCATTGGCGGGGACGCTGATCGAGGGCGCGGTGGTGTCGACGATCGTGATCGTCTGAACACCGCTCGCCTGATTGCCGCATGAGTCTGTCGCGGTCCAGGTACGGGTGATCGTCCCGGCGTTGCCGCAGCTTGCTGCGCTTGAATCGCTGAAGGCGATCGTCACGCTGCCGCAGGTGTCGCTTCCCGTAGCCGTGCCCGTCGCCGCGGGGCTGGTATCGCCTGTGCATTCGACGGAGGCGTTTGCAGGCACGCTGATTGAGGGGGCCGTCGTGTCGACCACCGTGATCGTCTGCACTGCCGAGGCGCTGTTGCCGCATTCATCCGTGGCCGTCCAGGTGCGCGTAATCGTTCCCGCGCTGCCGCAGCTCGCGGAGAACGAGTCGCTGGAGCTGATCGTCACGCTGCCGCAGGTGTCGCTTCCCGTGGCCGTGCCCGTCGCCGCCGGCGTTGTGTCACCGCCGCATTCGACCGTGGCATCCGCAGGTGCCGAGATGGAAGGAGCCGTGGTGTCGACAATCGAGATGATCTGGGCGCAGCTTGAACTGTTGCCCGAAGCGTCCGTAGCCGTCCACGTACGGGTGAAGGAACCCGAGTTGCCGCAGCCATCCGAGGTGGCGCCATCCGTGAACGCAATCGTTGTGGCGCTGCAGTTGTCCGTGGCTGTAGCCGTGCCGGTGATGCCGGGGGCCGTCGAACTGCCGCATTCCACCGTGGCATTCGCCGGGCAGGTGATGACCGGGGCCGTCGTGTCGCCAACCGTCAGCGTGACTGCCGTGGAGAGCGTCGCGTTGCCGCAGGCGTCCATGGCGCAGAGGGCGTAGGTGCCCGCGTCGCCCGCGTCAGCGTTGTTGATCGTCAGGGTCGCCGTGTCGGCGCCGGAGATATCGCCGCCGTTGGAGAGGGATCCGTTGCCGCCGTTGTCGCCCGTCTGCCAGCCATTCTGGTAGGGCGTGTTGTCCGCGTTGTCCGTCTGGCAGCCGACGCTGATGTAGTTGTAGAATGCGTCGAACGAGGTGCCGGGACCCGCGTTGAAGTTGAAGAGGCGCAATTCCGTGATCGGGCCCGTCGATGCGAGCGTGCCGATGCGGGTGTGGCTTGAGCCATCGAACAGGCGTGTCACCGTCAGCACATAGCCGTTCGCGCCGACCGGCGTGAAGCGGATGCGGAGGCCTTCGGAGGTGAAGCCGACGGGGATTGTCGTCACGCCGGACGCATCAAACACCTTGTACTGCGTGTCGCCGCTGACGAAGTAGAGCTCGAAGCGGTTTGCGGCGCTGGCATTACGGAGGCCGAAGCCGACCGTGCCGTTGATGAAACCATTGTCCATGTCCATGCCGAACGTCTCGCCGCTGTCGAGCGTGCCGAGCGGGCGGAGCGCGGAGGCGGTCTGGCCGCTGTTGGCGTACAAGCCCCATGCGTCGAGGCCGATGTCGTTGTCGCCGTTGTCATCGTTACCGTCGCCGTTGCTGCGGGAGTCACCGATGAAGTGGCCGTTCTGGTTGATGTTGCCGCTCGTCGTGAGGAGCGTCCATCCGCCACCCCAGCCGCTGCCCGTCTTCTGCCAGGCATACGTCACGCCGCTGCAGCTGTCGGACGCCGTCGCGCTGAAGGTCGCCGTGCCACCGGGGCAGACCGTCTGGTTGGACGGCTGCGCAGAGAAGGACGGCGCCGTCGTGTCCTGCACCGTGATCGTCTGGCTGGCCGTTGTCGTGTTGTTGCAGTCATCCGTCGCCGACCACGTGCGGGTGATGATCGTCGGGCAGGAACCGGAAGACGTTTCGCTGAACGTGACAGCCACGCTCGGGTCGCAGGCGTCGGAGGCCGTGACGGTCGCTGCCGCGGGAACCGAGCCGCACTCGGCGGTTGTGTTCGCGGGCACGCCGGAGAGGACCGGTCCAACCGTATCTTGCACGTTGATTGTCTGGCTGGCCGAAACATTGTTGCCGCACGCATCGGTTGCCGACCACGTGCGCGTGATCGTATAGCTATTCGGGCAGGCGCCGGCGGTCTGCGTCTCGCTGAAGTTCACCGTGATGCTTCCGCCACAGTTATCTGTTGCCGTGACTGTCGCCGCTGCAGGAATCGCGCTGCACTGGACCGTCGTGTTCGCGGGCACACCGGAGAGGACGGGGGCCGTCGTGTCGTTGATCGTGAAGATCTGCACGCACTCCGTGAAGTTGCCGCAGACATCCGTCGCACGATACGTGCGCGTGATGATGTTGTTGCAGCTCGACCCGGGGTTGCTCTGGGAATCGCCGACGTGCGTTACCGTCACCGCGCCGCAGTTGTCGGACGCCGTGACGAGGTTGACGTTCGCCGCGGGAAGCGAGCTGATGCAGCTGAAGGTCGAACCCGCGGGGCATGTCACCGTCGGCGCCTGCGTGTCCTCAAGAACGATGACCTGCGTGCAATCGCTGAAGTTGTTTGCCGCATCATAGATGCGATAGACGCGGTTGATGACGAGCGGGCTGCCGATGCAACCCGTGCCGCTGACCGTCGTGTCGCCGAGGTGCTGGATCGAAAGCGCGCCGGGGCGATCATCCGTCGCCGTGCCGCCCTGGGCCTGGAATTGCGCAATCGTCGTCGCCACCGCGGGCAGTCCGCACTGGGCGTTGTACTGGGGCGGGCAGGTAATCGTCGGCGGCGTGACATCCGCATCGGTGACCGTGATCGTCTGCGAGCAGCTGTTCACGCAGCCGTTGCTCGTGATCGTCGCCGTGATCGTATAGGAGCCGGCCGTTGTGCCGTTGTTCACCGTGACGCTCTGCAGCGAGGAAGAGCCTGAAATCGATGCGCCGCTGGAATTGGCGGAAAGGGCCCACGAATAGGCGCTCTGTCCCGCCGGGGCGCTGAAGGTGTTCTGCGTGCCGGCGGAGCTTGCGCCGGAGGTCAACGTCACCGTGCACGCGGGTGTGCCCGCGGGGCAGGCGCTGATGCTCATGTTGTTCCAGAATGCGTCGTAGTTGCAGCCGCTGTTGGTGTCGCGCTTGAGGACGGTCACGCGGTCAATGCCGCCGGAGTTCGCGAGTGTACCCGTGAAGGATCGCGTCGGGCTGCCTGCCGTCGCGGGGGAGAAAATGTTTACAGAGTAGGTGTTGGCGCCCGTCAACGTGAAGACAAGGCGAAGGCCGTTTGCCGTAAAGCCAAGACCGGACGTGCCGCGCTCGAACGACGTGTTACTCGCGTCGTACATCTGGTACTCGCCGGCGCCGCCGCGGAAGTGGAAGCCCCAGCGGATCTG
>CAZCZZ010000018.1:24039-58243 GCA_964503335.1 uncultured Verrucomicrobiota bacterium | reverse complement strand
CTGCCGATGAAGGCACCCGAGTTGCCCAGGTTGCTCGCGGGCACGACCTGCCACGCGCCGAAGCCGCTGGCTCCGTCGCCATCCTGACCGTTGTAGTTTCCGCCCGTGTACGCCGCCGCGCAGGCGTTGTCGGAAGAAGCCGACGCCGCGAACGTATTCGTGGACGCACCAGCGAAGGCCACGCCGGCAATCATCAGAAGTTTGAAACACCTGTTCATGACTTGACTCCCCCCGAGAATTCCCCGCGTTTGCACAAAGCCCGACGTATTAGATTGGTTGGTTTTGTTCATGTGGGATTACTCCGGAAGCGTGCCCGTGACGGAGGGAGAGGCATAGGCATCGGACGCTTCGACCGAGACCGCCGTCGTGCCGTCTGCGTTCACGACGATCACGATCTCGCCATCGCCCGCGCCATCCACGGCCGTCGTGCCGTAGAATTCCGCAACGCCGCCGTCGGCATTCGCCACGACGACCTCGGTGAGGTCCCGGCCATAGACCCAAACATACTCGCTCGATCCGGCGGCGACGACGCCGTCCCAGTCAAATTGCTGATCGACTTCCGCGGAGCTGTCCGTTGAAGCGATCGCCGTGCGACCGCCCGAGACAGACCAATTGGAGTCGGCTTCGGAGTTGTTCACGATGGCGACGCGTGCCCATGTGAAGCCTTCCGCGTCCAGAACACCTCTAAGCGTTGCCGCGTGTGTTGACGAACACACCACGAAGAGCACCAACCACAGTTTCCACATTTTCATGACTACCCCTCCGACTTGCGTTGATTTCCACGAATCCGAATTCACTCTTGATTACTTCACGCAATGAAATTGATTGGGTTGCGCAATGCGCAGCGGCACAAAAAAAAGATGCACGCGAGCTGCGTGCATCTTGTGGGATGTAGAAATATGTGTGGTCGCTTCGCAGGCCTTTCGACCCGCAATCAACGGCGCGACCGCCGTTCCCCGTAGCAATCCCCTGACACAACCGATCACAGTTGAATGTCCCCTCGAAGCGGTATCCCCTCCGCAACAGGGCGCATAGAACCACTTTCATTCAACTCAGGTCAAGCGCATGTTCAAAAATTTTTCCGTATTTTTTGCCGCCACTACCTGCTTTCCTGTAGTGCTTTATGCATATCCGATAATGAGGTGATTTTAGTAAAGCGCGTGACTTGGCACGCGAATTCTTATCATTTCTGACAAGAATGCTAAAGGAACCTTTAACGGTACAGCAGAGAAATTTTGGCTAGCGACTGCAGACGCGCTTGTTGTGACGCGAAGTCGTCAGCACATTCTTTTCAGAATTGAGAGAATCGCGCAGGCGCGATGGGTCAACCACTAGAGATCGCCGGATGTCTTGAAATTCAAATCCCGAAACAGGGCTTCCGTAGTGCGGTACTCATGGCCGCTGAACACAACGCATCCGACAGAAACTTTGTTCGTCAACCAAGGCGCAGAGAAGTTCTCCGCGACAGGCCAGGCCGCTCCGTCGGGAGAGCACGACGCTTTGATCACCGCCCCATCGCTCAACACGCGAAGATGTGTGCTGTCGGTGGCGTCCATAAGTTTGCGCCGCACGGGTGGCTGTCCGTTCTTGTTGTCCGACACGGAGCGAATGCTTCCGTCCACGCCGCGATACACAAGGAGATAGGGCGATGATTCATCCATGCGCTCGCGCACCATGAGTCCTGCGCCTGCCGTGGAGGATTTGAGATCGGCATCGACGAGCACGGCGCTGAAATCAATTGCCCCGTCGGGTTCGCGATGCACGAAGGCAAACTCCGGTGTGGCGCAGTCCGGTCCAAGGCCACTGGATGTGACGAGCATGGCCCCGTTGCTTGCGGAACGCACCGTGGTCTCCGCTGCGCCCATTGCCGTGACAAGCCAGCCTGCGGGAATCCCCGCCGCGTCGCCCGGAGCGGCTGCAACAGGATGCTCACGCTCTTGCGGCTGAATCGGTGACGGGGATGACAACGCCAGCTTCATCGTCGCATCCTCCTCGGCGCTGGCGGACTTCAACGCTTCGACGAACTGCTGCACGCTTTCCAGCGTTCCTTCCTCGAGGTCGGGTTGCGCGAGACCCGAGACACAAGACACCGCCGAGGCGTTCCGCGCGTCGGACCCGGTCCAGTGGATCGTCTTGTAGGTCCACAGCATCGAGCCCCAGCCCGACGCGCGAAACGCCTGCCCGTACGCAGTCACAAACCCGGACCCGGCGGGGTCGCTCAGGATCGGGTTATACGCCACGGCGAGCCGCTCGAAGTTCTGCGCCTTCCAGAATGAATTCATGCGCGGCAGGTCCTGCTCCAGCGACGTGCGCGCCACATCGTTCGAATGCGGTCCCGTCATTTCCGAAGTCAGGAAATCGGCCGCGAATCCGAGCTTCATGGCGGAAAGCTCCGCATCCGCCGCGATGCGCTCGACGGCCGGCCTGCGCCACGGAGCGTAGACGATCCGGTCGACATCGGACGCCTTGATGGCCCTGCTCCAGGCCATCAGCGCAGCGTTCCAATCAACCTCCGCCTGGCAGGGACCGGGACTCAGGTCGTAAGCCGCAAGGGCCGGCGTGTCGCGAAAGCGGGATGCCAAGGCCTGCCAGAGACGAGCCACCTCTTCGACATCACGATTCGACCAGATGGCCGGGAAGCGTTTCCCGTTCATCGGTGGTTGCGGCGCCCATTCCCCCGCGCGAACCCGCAGGTTCAGGATCACGGTCATGCCATTCTTCTCCGCCTCGCTGCACAGCCATTCAATGCGCGCAGCCGCACGAGCAAAGCGCGAGGTATCGCCGGGGCGATCATACAACAGCGCCGCGCTGACCGGCAGGCGCAGGGTCTTGAAGCCGGTCTTCTTGATGGCCGCGATGTCGGAAGCGGTGATGAAGCTGTCCCGGTAGGATTCGAGAAGCCGATCCGCCTCTTCAACCCCGAACCGTGCGCGCAGGCTCTCGAAGGCCGTGGGGCGCTCGCAGGCGTAACGCTCAGCGCCGTATTGGAGCTCATCGGACAGCCAGTGCCCGATATTGATTCCGTCGAGCAGGACTCCGACTTCCGGGGGCGGCGCCGACGTGATCGCCTGCCCCGGTCCCTCGCTCTTCCGCAGCAACAGCACGGCTACGACGAGAACAATGGCGACGGCAAGAACCAAGACACTACGCTTCATAGCTGATGTCTCCCACGGGATCGACTGTGCACGTGCGCGCAAGGTACTCAACTTGCACCGCCGTTCGCAAGGGCGTCGTGGTCTGGACTGCGTTCGGGTCGATCAACCCGCGACGCGTTTTCGGAAATAGTCGATGCAGGCCTGGAAGTCGGCGGGGAGCGGGGCTTCGATGTCCATCGCGGCGCCGGTGACGGGATGCGTCAGCTTCAAATGCGCGGCGTGCAGCATCTGGCGGGCTGGTTTGAATTCGGGGTCGTTGTTGCGCGAACGGCCGTAGACGCGGTCGCCGACGATCTGGTTTCCGATGTGCAGCATGTGCACGCGGATCTGGTGCGTGCGACCGGTTTCGATGCGCACGCGGACCAGCGCGGCCCTGCGATAGGTCTCCACCACGGCATAGCGCGTGAGCGCGTCGCGCCCGTCCTTCACGTCCGCGCTCATCTTCTTCCTGTCTTTCGGGTCGCGCGCGATGAGCGTGCGGATGGTCCCGGTCTTCTTGCGCGGAATGCCCCATACCAGCGCAACGTATTCCTTTTCCACCTTCCGCGTCTTGAACTGGTTGGCGAGGGACAGGAGCGCCTGCTCGTGTTTGCCGACGACGAGGACGCCGCTGGTGTCCTTGTCGAGCCGGTGCACGAGGCCCGGACGAATCTCGCCGCCGATGCCCTTGAGATCCTTGCAGTGGTGGAGCAGTGCGTTGACGAGCGTGCCGTCGTCGTGTCCGGGCGCGGGATGCACCACCAGCCCGGCCTGCTTGTTGATGATGATCATGTCGGCGTCCTCATACAGGACGTCGAGCGGGATGTCCTCGGGGAGGATCTCGACCGGCTTCGCTTCGGGAATCGTGAACGTGACGGAGTCGCCCTCGCGCAGGCTGTAGTTCGGCTTCTTCACCAGACCGTTGACCGTGACATTGCCTTCGCGGATGAGGTCCTGCCAGCGCGAGCGGGAGATGTACTTGTGCCGCGCGGCAAGCCACGCGTCCAGGCGATCGCCGGCGTCGGCGCGATATGCGATTTCAGGCGGCATGGGATTGCTGGACCCGGCGCGGTGCGAAGAACCACAGCGCGCAACCGATGAGAATCAGGCCGATGCTGATGCCCTGTGCCACGTCCAATCCTCCCGCAATGATCGCGCGGCGGGCATCCCCGCGGAAGAACTCTCCCACGAATCGCCACCCGCCGTAACACATCATATATAGGCCGAGAACGGACCCGTCACGCTTCCGCCGCCCGTAGAACCACGTCAGCAGGAAATACAGGCCAAGATTGAAGGCGGCTTCGTACACCTGGACCGGGTGCCGATGCTCCCCGGCGGTGAAGACGCTCCACGGCAACTCGCTCGGTCGCCCGTAGCAGCAGCCGTTGAAGAAGCATCCGACGCGGCCCAGGGCATGGCCGAGGGGAACGGCCGTGATGCCGTAGTCCACAAGCTGTCCAACCGGCTCCTTCTTGAGCTGTGCCATCACGATCACCGCAATGCTCGCAAGGATGAACCCGCCGTAGAAGATCAGGCCGCCGCGGTCGATGCGAAACACTTCCAACGGCGCCGCCGCGTACTCAGGCCAGTTGGCGATCACGTAGGCGATGCGTCCGCCGAGGATGCCGAAGAGGATGACCAGGAAGGCAAAATCGGACCCGAAGCCTTTACGGCGTCCGTCGAGCTTGTCGAGCCGCCCATAGTGCAGGACGCCCAAAAGGAATCCGGCCGCGACAAAGATGCCGTACCAGAACACCGGCCGACTCCCGATGTGGAAGGCTATGGGGTCGATCCAGTTGTCCATGCCAATACCCTTCATCTAGACACAGATGATTTCACCGCAGAGGCGCTGAGTGCGCTGAGAATGCTTGGACGTCATGAATATCGCACCCGTAAATCAAGGATCTGTCTTGGAAACTCCGCGCTCTCCGCGCCTCCGCGGTGAAGTTTGTGCGGCTAGCCCATCCAGTCCGTGTGGAAATGTTGTCCACGGGGCTGGTCGACGCGTTCGTAGGTGTGGGCGCCGAAGAAGTCGCGCTGGGCTTGCAGCAGGTTCGCGGGCAGTTCGGCGGCGCGATAGCTGTCGTAGTAGGCCAGCGCGGATCCGAACACGGGGACCGGGATGCCGAGCTTTGCGGCCTGGATCACGGTGCGGCGCAGGGCCATCTGGCCTTTCGAAACGATCTTCTTGAAGTACGGGTCAAGCAGCAGGTTCGCCGGCTTGTTGCGTCGGTCGTACGCTTCCTTGATCTTCTGCAGGAAGCTCGCGCGGATGATGCAGCCGCCTCGCCACAGCATGGCAATGTTGCCGAAATCGAGGTCCCACTTGTATTCCAGCGACGCGGCGCGCATCAGCGCGAAGCCTTGCGCGTAGGAGCAGATCTTGGAGACGTACAGCGCCTGGCGGATGTTCTCGATGAACGCGCTGCGGTCGCCCTTGAACGCGGACTTGGGTCCGCGAAGCTTTCCCGACGCCATCACGCGCTCTTCCTTCATCGCCGACATGCATCGCGCGAACACGGCCTCGGTGATCATCGTGACAGGAATGCCGAGATCGAGCGCGATTTCGCTCGTCCACTTGCCCGTGCCCTTCTGCCCCGCCGTGTCGAGGATGACGTCCACCATCGGCTTTGACGTGATCGGGTCCGTGCGCTGGAAGATCTTCGCCGTGATCTCGATCAGGTAGGAATCGAGGTCGCCCTCATTCCAGATCGCAAACACGTCGTGCAACTCCTGCGCCGGCATATCGAGGCCCTTCTTGAGCATCCAGTACGCCTCGCCGATAAGCTGCATGTCGCCGTATTCGATGCCGTTATGGACCATCTTGACGAAGTGGCCCGCGCCGTCGTTTCCGACCCAGTCGCAGCAGGGAACGCCGTCCACCTTGGCGGCGATCTCCTTGAAGATGTTCTGCACGTGCGGCCAGGCCTTGGCCGAGCCACCGGGCATGATGCTCGGACCGTTCAAAGCGCCCTCTTCGCCGCCGGATACGCCGGTGCCCACGAAGTGGAAACCCTTCGCTTCCAGCTCCTTCGTGCGGCGGACCGTGTCGGGGAAATAGGAATTGCCGCCGTCGATCAGGATGTCGCCGGGCGACAGGAGCGGGAGCAGCTGTTCGATGAGGTCGTCCACCGCCTTGCCCGCCTTCACCATCATCATGACGCGGCGCGGCGTCTTGAGCTGGCCGACGAATTCCTGGAGGGTGTGGGCGCCGATGATCGACTTGCCGCGCGCGCGGCCCGTCATGAAGTCATCGACTTTCGCCACCGTGCGGTTGAAGACGGCGACGGTGAAGCCGTGATTCGCCATGTTCAGGACGAGGTTCTCGCCCATTACCGCCAAACCGATCAAACCAATATCTGCTTGAGACATGTGAAATCCCTCATTGTTACCCGGAGATTCGCGTCAAAGCGAAATGGGTGTTTCCAAACCTTGGAACTTTCTGGCAAGAAACTTCCCAGCGTTGGAACAAAAATGAAAGCGAAAATTCCAGTGGTCGCCGCGGCCTTGGGCCTCCTCGCGGGGGCCCTCTGCCCTACGTATGCCGTTTCGTTCTACCGGATTGCGGAGCTGGGCACGCTCGGTGGGCGGGAAAGCCGCGCGTTTGCGATCAACGACCGGGGCGAAGTGACCGGGGAATCAATGACGGCGGATGGCGAGACGCATGCGTTCCGCTGGGACAGCACGGAGGGCATGATCGACCTCGGCACGCTCGGCGGCCGGACCAGCCGCGGCTACGGCATCAACGAACAGGGCTGGGTCGTGGGAGAATCAGAGTCGGAATCCGCGGAACGCCAGGCCTTCCTCTGGAAACCCGGCGTGGCGATGGAATCGCTCCGTCTTCCGATCGACGCCGACAGCGGGTATGCCTACGCCATCTCCGAGACAGGCCACATCGTCGGAGCCGTCGATCGAGGCGGAGGAGACCAGGCGGTGCTTTGGACCGACATTCTCGACCGACCGCAACCCGTCGCCTCCACCTCCGGCGTGAGCATCGCCTACGATATGAATGAGCGCGGCGCCATCGTGGGGCTCGGGGCCATGGGAACCGAGAAGGACGCCGTCAGCCGCGCCTTCATCTTCGAGTCCGGCATTGCCCGCGGCCTGGCCGACCTTCCCGACGGCATGGGCAGCGCGGCGCGCGCCGTGTCGGACTCCGGCTTCGTCGCCGGCCAGGTGGACCTCGGCCGCGGCATCACGCACGCATTCCGCTACGACGCGACGAACGGCATCAAGGACATCGATACGCGCAACAACGTCTTCAGCAGCGCCTACGGCCTGAACGAGCGCGGCGAGGTCGTCGGCACGTTCTTCGCCAGCCCGTCGGATGACGACCAGGCCTTTCTCTATACGTCTGGGGCCATGTACAACCTGAACGACCTGCTCGATACGTCCGACGACTGGATCCTGATCGAGGCGTGGGACATTAATAATGACGGACAGATTGTCGGCTACGGCCTCAAGGAAGGCCAGGAGCGCGCCTTCCTGCTCACACCGCTCGGCGAATCGCCCGCGTCGTCGCTTCCCGTCGTCGCCATCACCAAACCCGCCCGCGGGACCAGCTTCACCGAACCGGCCACGCTGGTCATTGAAGCGAGCGCCGAATCGTCCGCAGGCATCCGTCGCGTGGCCTTCTATGCCAACGCCGGCGTGATCGGCATCGCCACGGGCAAACCGTACGCGATCACATGGACCAACGTCGCCGCCGGCGATTACGATGTGTCGGCGCGGGCCTTCGACGGCGAAGGCCGCATGGGCGTGTCAATCCGCGAACGCGTGACCGTGGACCTGCACCCGAACAAACCGCCGCAAATCACCTTCATGCGTCCTTTGGAATCCGCGGACGCAAAAGTCGGTCAGGTGCTGGCTATCAACGCACAGGCGGAAGATGACGATGGACAGGTTTCCGGCATGAGCGTCTACGTCGATGGCCGTTCCATCTACGCAGAAGAAGCCGACTCGATCAGCACGGAGTGGGTTGTACAAGGCGGCGTACATGTGATCACCGTGGAAGTCACCGACGATCGCGGCGGTATCACCGTCTCGGATCCAGTCCAGATCACAGCCGAATGCGCTCCTCCCGGGGAACCCGCAAAGGGAGAGGATGAACTGTAGGAGAGATGCGAAATTTGAGATTCGGACTTATCGGATTCGCATCTCAAATCTCGCATCTCGAATCTCCTCTTCGTAAACTCCCCGCCATGGCTCAGGCATCTTTCCATCTTGATGGATACGACATCCTGGAGGAGATCGGGCATGGCGGCATGGCGAGCGTGTGGAAGGCGCGCCAGCGGTCGCTGAACCGCATCGTCGCGATCAAGGCCCTGAATCCGTCGCTCACCCTCGACGCCGAGGCGCTGGCGCGATTTCACCATGAGGCTGAGGCCTCCGCGAAACTGCATCACGGCGGCATCGTGCAGGTGTACGACGCCGGGGAAGTCTCGGGCATTCCCTATTTTGTGATGGAATACGTTGAAGGCTATTCCATCGGAGACCTTCTCGAACGCAAGGGACGGCTGGAGGAAGGCGACGCGCTCGCCGTGGCGGAGGGCGTCGCGGTCGCGCTCGGCTACGCGTGGGACAACGCGAAGCTCGTCCACTGCGACATCAAGCCCGACAACATCCTGCTCGATAAGGACGGAACGATCAAAGTCGCGGACCTCGGCGTCGCCCGCATCTTCGGCCACGCCACGCAGAATCCCGCCAGCGAACTCATCATCGGCACGCCGAACTACACGTCTCCGGAGCAGGCCAACGGCGAGGCCGACCTTGATGTGCGGTCCGACATCTATTCCCTCGGCGCCACGCTGTATCACCTCGTGACCGGTCGCCTACCCTTCGCCGGCAGCCCGGGCAGCCAGGCCATGGACAAACACGTCTCGGACTATCTCGACGATCCGAAGTCGATTGTCCCCGGGCTGTCCAACGCCACGGCGCGGCTTATTGAGATCCTCATGGTGAAGGATCGCTCCAAGCGTCGCTCGTCCTGGACAGATGTCCTGGCCGATATCCGCGCCGCGCACGCCGGGTCCATGCCCAACGCTCCGGCTCCCGAACCCGGCGACAGCACGGTCCGAAGGATTCCCGGCGCCCCCTCGTCGCCGCTCGTCGAGAAGCGGGTCATCTCCAAGACGTCGCGCGTATTCAAGCTGAAGGATGCACTTCCATCAGGCGCACCAGCACCGACGGCTGTACCCGCGCCCTCGTTGAAGCTGGATACCGGCCGCGCCGTCAGGGTGCTCATCATGCTCGCGGCGATCACGTCCGTGGCTTACGGCATCCTCTTCTTCGGCATCAAACCATCACCGCAGGCCATCGCGTATCAGCAGCAGAGCGCAGCAGGCACGGACGATGCGCTGCCCTACATCCGGAAGGCTGCCGCCAGCGAATGGCCTTCTCCGTCGTCATCGGATGTTACGACGGACGGGGGCGCGTGGCAGGAAGATGTGTTCAACGACCGCGGCGCCGCATCGGCTTCGAAACCCATCCAATGGGATGACCCCGACTTTCTCTCCGGCGTCAAAGCCTTCAACGAGGGCCTCTCGTTATATACCGCGTTCCAGAAGACGAAACGGAATATGGAAAGCCTCGCGGAGGTGGAAGCGAAGGCCGTGGAGGCGGCCCAGTTCTTTGAACTCGCCAGGCCCCGCGCGACGAAGGAAATCCCGATCGATGAATTGATCGGAAACGCACGACGCCTTCAATCCGACGCACGCATGTCCAGGCAGCTCAACACACGTTGACAACCGGCGTGCCAGCTTGACGTTAGAGACATTGCGGGACTAATCTTACCGCCGGAGGCGCAGCCCCGTTCTGGGCTATCGCAAAGGTAATCGTGATGACCGCAGGGAAGATACTTCTCGCCCTTTTTGCCGTGTTTTGCCCGGTTCGCCTTGTGGTTGCCGTCACCGTCACGACGTTCTTCGACGAGAACGATACGCCCGCCGGCGCAAATGTTTCCCTTCGTGAGGCGATACGGGATACCCCTCCCGGCGGGACCGTGGATTTCGCGGCAGGCATGAACGGGTTTCCCTGCTTCCTGAATTCCGAACTGGTGATCGGCAAGAACTTGAAGGTCGACGCGACCGTCCTTCCCCTCGGCTTCACCGTGAGCGGCAACAGCCTCGGACGGGTATTCCGCATCACGAGCAATAGCGTGGTCACGCTGCAGGGCCTGACCCTTGTGGATGGATACGTTACCGGTGGCCGGGGTGGAGGCATCCTCGTGGATCAATCCTGCATCGTCACCGCACGCTGGTGCGAATTGCGCCGGAATTATGCCTCGGGCTTCGGCGGCGGCATATGCGTGAGCAACGCGGCCATCACGTTGGAGCGATGCACGCTCGAAATTAACACGTCACTGACTTATGGCGGCGGGCTGCAGGTGACCGGTACCGCCGATCTACGGCACTGCACCCTGTCTGCCAACTCGGCGAGTCTGGGTGGCGGCGGGATTTCCGACGAACTGGCCGACACGATCACCATTCGCTCCTGCACGATGACCGGGAACGCAAGTCTCACCGAAGGCTTCGGATCCGAGATCGACATCATCCATTCCACAGTCCAGATCGGCGGCAGCATCATCGATGGTTCGGTGAACATCAACGGCACAGGCACGGTGACGTCGCTGGGATACAACCTGGCGTTTGCAACCCAGTACAGCAATCCCTTCACGGGAACCGGCGACATTACGAACCGCTCGCCCATGCTCCGGAAACGGGCCTATTACCAGGGCGGTCGTGTGCGCACCTTTGCACTGGAACCCCTGAGCCCGGCTTACGACGCGGGCTTTCCCACGTCCATGGTCCCTGTCGGTACCGAGACGGACTCCCGCGACATGGAGCGCGTCACGGATGGTGACGGCGATGGCATCCCGCGCATGGACATCGGGGCGTATGAAAGCCAGATCCTTCTCGTGGACACGCCCGTGGATGAGAACAACGGGATCGGCGCCGGCGCGGGCACATCCCTCCGCGAAGCAATCAGCAACGCATCGAACGGGGCCACCATTCGCTTTATGCCGGCGATGAACGCGACCACCGTCGCCCTGCAGGCCGCGCTCGGACCGCTTCAACTCGGGACGAACTCGCTGCGGATCGATGCGTCCATGCTGACCCGCGGCGTGGCGATCGACGGTGGCTCACAAGGCTTCCGCGTCATGAACGTCAACACTGCAGGGCTTCAGGCCGCGTTCGTGCTCGAGTTGTCGAACCTCCAGTTGCGGCGAGGGCAATCGCCCGCGGCGCGCGGTGGCGGAGTTTTTATGCTGAGCTCAAACAGCACGTTCAGGGCGTTTGAATGCGAGTTCAGCAACAACGAATCGGGCCAATCCGGTGGCGCATTCTACCTCGGCGGAACCTACGCGGAGTTCATCCGTTCGGCGATCATCGGCAATCGATGCGCAATCCAGGGCGGCGCCGTGGCCACGCGCCGGCAGGTTGATTTCACAGTGTGCACGCTGGCGAGCAATGCAGCGGGAACCGGGGGCGGTGCCCTGTATGATGAGAGCGGGCTCGGCTTCTTCAGCTTCTACAACAGCACCGCTTCGGCCAACACGTCGAGCAACGGCGCGTCCTTGATCTACCTGAATTCCAACGGCGGGATGACCTGCGGCTCCTCCATCCTCGAAGGAGGCATTCGCACGGGACAGTTTTCGTCCGTGTACTCGCTCGGATACAACATCGTCAACAACAGCACCGTCGGCTCGCGCTTTACGGGTCCCTCCGACCGCGTCGATGCCGTGAACCCGCTGCTGGGTCCCCCGGCCTACAATGGCGGGACGACGAGAACGTGTGCCCTCCAGGCGGGAAGTCCGGCGATCAACACGGGTGATCCGACGACGGAGCTGGGCGGCGATCCCCTCTTCGATCAACGCGGACTTGCCCGGACGGCGGGGGGTCGCGTGGACGTGGGGGCCTACGAGACGGACGCGGCCACGGGTGACGTCGATGGCGACGGCCTTCCGGACTGGTGGGAGATTCTCCACAACTTCAGCTTCGATCAGTATGACGACTCGGAGAACGACTTCGATTACGACCAGTGCAACTCATATAACGAGTACCTCGCGAGAACACACCCCATGTCGGATCGCTCCCTGTTGAGGGCGACCGATTGCTCCTTCAGCGGGGCCACCGCCCAGATAGCGTGGGCGTCCACGCCGGACCGCACGTATCAGATTCTCGGAGCCTCCACGCCGGAGGGCCTCGTCACGAACGCCTTCGTGCAAGCCGGGGTCGTTTCCGCCGCGCTGCGCGACGACAAGACGACGTTCGCCTTTGTGCCCGTCTCCACCTCGCATGTATTTTTCGCCGTTAACCCGCTGCCATGAGGCTGGTCACCGTCATCCTGCTGCTTCTGGGTGCGTCACGCGCTGCGGGCGCGGATCCAACCGCGTTGATCCAGCGAACCAACGGCCAGGTTCGAATCTACTGGGGAGAGACGAACGCAGGCTTCACCGTCGAGTCGTCGACGAATATCCGGTCGCCCGCCGTCTGGAGAATGGTTCCGCTGGCGCCGACCGCTGTCGGCACAAATCACGCCCTCGTCTTCACCCCGGACACGAACACCTTCTCCTATTATCGACTCCGCTTCCCCGCGTATGCCAATCCGGCGCGCGGAGGGCTTGCCTATCTGCTCGCCAGCCAGAACACCGATGGCACGTGGGACACAAATGCCGTATCCGTCAACGAGACCACCGCCCTCGTCTATGACCTGCTTGCGCGGTCCAGCCGCGGGACTTCCACGCTGTATGGTGGTGTGACCACGCTGCGCGGGCTGCCCGTGCGGAACTACGATGAACTATCGCGCAAGATCATGGCGCTCGTGCGCTTCAACGGCGTCATCGCCGGTGATCGAGACGAATTAATCGAAGGTCAGTCGGACGAGATCGATGACGACCAACATCCATCCTATCCCGGCCTCGGCTGGGGGCTCGCGCGCGGCTACGGCATGAACCTGATGGATTCCGCGCTCGCCTTCCAAGCGCTGCGGACGGCGGGCATGCCCTCGGGACTTTCCTTCTACAACCTCACGCTGGGACCCGGTGCTACGTCACGCTGGTTCTCGGTGGAAATTCCCGAGGGCGCCGACTCGATCATG
The DNA here is from genome assembly GCA_964503335.1 of uncultured Verrucomicrobiota bacterium. Lineage (GTDB taxonomy): Bacteria > Verrucomicrobiota > Kiritimatiellia > CAIVKH01 > CAIVKH01 > CAZCZZ01. The sequence continues at coordinate 45,011 of CAZCZZ010000018.1, read as the reverse complement.
TGGTGGATCCGCTCTTCCGATCAACCGATGTATGTACAGATCTGGCCTCCGGGCGAAGACCCGTATGAGTTCTTCATGAACAGCGCCTTGGACCACTACCCGCTCGGCGTGCCTCCTGGATCGCCCGGCGTCTGGCAGTTTGCAGTGCGAAACGCTGCGGGCTCCTCGCTCCACGTCTTCATGGACCTGGGCTTCACCTTGGATGACGGATTCGATGTGTTGCGTCTTTCGGGCAATACGCACTACCTCCGTAAACGACAGAACGCCAACGGCGGTTGGGGCTATCTGGGCGGCTGGCAGAGCCAATTGTTGCCAACATACGAAGTGATGAAGGCGCTGGCTCTGCTGGGAGAAACGCACACGCAGGCGCTCGGCAGCGCAACAACCTGGATTCGCACGATTCAGAATCCGGACGGCGGGTTCAGCGTAGTCCCGAGCAACAGCTCGGTGTATGAAACGTCCATCGCGATGGCCGCAATCCGGCTGTACGACCCTCTCGACAATCTCGTCTCGGCTACCACCTACCTCACCAACCGACAGCAGGCAACGGGCGGCTGGTCCAACAGCCCCTTCCTCACCGCGATGGCTGTCGAGGCCCTCAGCCGGCCGCCGGTCATTTCCTCCATTCCCGACCAGGATGTCCTTCGCCCCGCGACCTTCTCCGCCATCAACCTGGACAATTTCGTGGTCGATCCAAACCACTCCGATACGCAACTCGTCTGGGCGGCGTCCGCCTCCACGAACTTCGCCGTCGCAATCAGCAACCGGATTGCGACGGTGAGCGTGATTCCGTCGGGCACCGTCAGCGATGTCGTGTCGTTCACGGCAACAGACCCCGACGGATTCCGGGACTCCGTGAACGTCCGCTTCACCGCGCGGGAAGATGTCGCTATTTATGTGATGACGCGCAACACGTTCACGTCAGGTGTCCACTCGATCACCGGCTCCGCTTCCCTGGTCAGTCAGATCGCGAGCTATTCCGAGACGTTTGTCGGGCTTCCGCCAACGATCGCGTACACACTGACCGACATCGGCCTCATCGACGCAACAACCGTCGGAATCGCCTACGACATCGACACGGCCACGAACACCCCGTTCGGCGTGACGAATTTCACGGTTCGCTACCAGTTCTTCAACAGCGGCAGTGCACCGCTTTCCCCGTTCTACCGGACGAACCTGAATGTGAGGGTCTTCGTTCAATGAAGTCGATGCAGCCCATCCTTTGCATGACGTTGTTCGCATTCGCGGCAGAGGCCGACGTCACGGGGCTGTACCGTGACGGTGAACTCGTTGAAGCGATCAAAACAGAGTCGACCTATATTGCTCCGGCCCCCGGTGCGCCGCTCACCGAGCCGGTGTTCAAGGAGTTCGCCGCAGCGCAGGCGGAAGTGGATCGCTTCCTTGATGAAGCGGACACCGTCGGCTTGCGCGCTGCGTGGGATCGCTTCACGGCATCCTCGCTCGACGTCCTCAAGGCGATGGCGGATATCGAAACGTTCCTCCGCTCGCAAAAGGCTTCTTCCGAAATCCTCGCCCGTCACACCTCATGGTTCAACGAGGTGAACGAAGGCATTACGCTCTACACCACGGTGGTCGAAGCGGCGCTGCAGGGCGCAGACCCCGGCGACCTTGGGATTCTGCCGGTCGGCACGACCGAATCCCTTCTTCCCGATGAGCCTGTGCCCGACTCCGCACGCGTCCCGCTCAAGAACAAATCTTCCGGACGCACGCGCACCGCAACCACGCTCACGTTGTCCAGCCTGCCGCCGCCGACCGACGTGCCCGGTGCGGACCATCTCGCAGCAACGCCGGACATCCCACTTAATGCCGAGATTACCAATCAAGCCAACGCGTTGGGCCGGTCGCCGCAGGCGATCTATGAATTCGTCCGCAACGAGATCGCGTGGGAGACCTATTATGGATCGAGGAAGGGCGCCCTCATGACCTTGCAGCAGCGGGCCGGCAACGACCTCGACCAGGCGTCACTCCTCATCGCACTCCTCCGCGCGTCAGGAATACCGAGCCGCTATGCCCAGGGCGTGGGGGAAATCCAACCCGCCTCGCGGCTCGCCTCATGGGTCGGCGTGGAGGGTGGAGACGAAGCGGCCGGGCTCCTGTTGACGGCGGGTTTCCAGGCCGTGCAACAGATCGCGTTCGATGGGACAACCAGTTCGGTGCATGTGGCATTGTCCTGGGTTGAAGCGTATCTGCCCTACGGCAACTACCGGGGTGTGCCGCTCGACGCCTCCGGCCGTACCTGGGTTCCCCTCTGTCCCGCCGTAAAGCCACAGACGATCTCGCATGGCATGAACTTCGTCACGTCGATGAACTTTAACGCCGACGCATTTCTCATGGACTACATCTCGAATGTCTACACGGCGATGCCGATGGAGCGTTTCGAAAGCCAGGTGCAGGGCTGGCTGAACACAAACCATCCCGGGACGCTCGTGGACGAAGTCGTCTGGCGACACGACACGGAGAAGGAATATATCGGACTGCTTCCCGCCAGTCCGCCCTTCGAAATCATTGCGGTGTCAAACCGGACCGCCACGCTCACGGATGCGGATCGCGTCCGGGTCCGCATCCACGTGTACCGCGGCACCACGAACTTCGTGGACCAGACGCTGCCCCTCAGCGCGCTCGCCGCAGGTCCGGTCCACATTAATTTCATTGCCGCCACAACGAACGACCAGGCGACGGTCGACTCCTTTGGCGGGATCTACACAACCCCGCCCCAGCTCGTCCAACTCAAGGCCTTGTTGCAGGTGAACGGTGCGAACATCTCCACGTCCACGGTCACCATCGGCCCTGGCCGGCGGCTCGATTGCGACATCCACTTCCTTGAACCGCCCGCCGTGGACAATGACGTGCCCGTCGTGGGCTCCGCATTCTTTTCCGGCGCAGACCGGTCCATCGTGTTCAACACGTACGCCGACCGCTATGCCACGGCTCCGCTTCCCTTCAACATCGACACGGCGGGCCCGCTCTTGACGGAACATCTCGACTCCGTGGCGCGCGACTACTTGAGCCGGATCACGGAGACTCACAGACGCTCGGAAGATCTCTTCGGCATGTCCCTCGTCTACAACGCCTTCCCCATCATCGTCGGCAACGACGTGAATGTAACAACGTCCCTGGGCAACCCCACGACCTTCTCCTGGGTCGGGATGGAACTGGATGTGAACGCGCGCTTTCACGCCTCCGCGCCCATGGACGGCTTGTTCAATCGCATCAAGGCCCATGAAATCGTGACAGGCATGCAGGGGTCGATGCATGAAAGCCGGGTCTTCGAGGAAAACTATGATGTCGGCGGCGTATCGACGCTGAAGATTCTCTCTCTTGCCGAAGCCTCCGGCATGCCCATCTGCGTCATCTCCAACAGCGTCCCCGCGCAATGCCCGGGTTTCAGTCATTCGGCCGGCGTCCTCGCCCTCATCACGAACGCGATCGCCAGTGGCAAGCAGGTGATCGTGCATCGCGATCCTTTCACCATCAGCAACTGGACCGGGGTCGGCTACACGAAGCTTACACCCGATGGCGATGGCGGATACACGATCGCTCGCAACGGCGGCGCGTTGCTGAACGGCGGCGCAACGGCCGAGACGTGGCCGGCGAACATCTCGTGTGACATCGTCCAGTATTCGTCAACCGTGCTCGTTCCAAACCAGGATACGCCGGCTCTCGCGGGTACGTTCCCCGCGGACGATACGCCGATGGAGTTCGACATTCAGGAAACCGTCACCTGCGACGAGAGCATACCGGTTACCTTCGTCAGGCATCTCGCCACGTCGCGGACGAAGAAGCAGCTGGGCGGCGGTGTTTACGAGCTCCGCCAAGGCGCAAACCTCCTGCGTCGCGTCGCCATCCTTGGCGGCAACCTGACGGTGGATTCCAACAACGACCGGCGCGTCCTCGATGATGACGACGTGGTCGAAGACGGCAAGGCGATGATCTTCTGGGTGAACGATGACAACAACGGCAGCACCGACCCGAATCAGCACAAGGCCTATTTCCCGCCGGATGCGATCCCTCTTCCCCAAGCCCAGTGGAACTGCAACGACACGGTCATCAACGGAATCTTCGACCTCGTGGACCTCGCGCCCCTGCGCATTCGACTCGACGCCGGAACCTTCGCTGCGTTGAACAGTCTCGGCTACAAGATCGGGCCCAAGTCTTCGGGCATCCGCTACCACTGGGCCAACAAGAAGACGACGCAGGGCGGCGTGATGGGGACGGGAAGCTACTGGTTCAACATGGCCAGCGCGCAGGAGCAGGTTTCGCTTGGCCAATTCGGCATCGACGGCGTGACCCTGACGCAGTCGTACATTCCCATCACATTCTACGATCCGGAGTTTACGGCTTGGTTCGCTTTTGAAGGCCTTGCCGAGTCGGACCCCGGCGGACAAGTCATCGAGCTCGCCGCGTTTACTCCGGCAGGCGTCGAGGCCTTCGTGCTCGACAAGGTTCGCGTCGACCTCCGGCATTCGTACTCCTTCTTCGAGACGCGAAATGCCCGCGGTGCCCAAACCAGCGTCGCATATCTAACCGAACGCTTGGAAAACGGCGGCGGGATCCGGACGAATTTCACGGACCAGTACACGCCTTCTCCACCGACCGAAGGTGATGGCACACGCTTCCAGAATGCGCAGAACGTGCTCGTCTTGCTGCACGGCTACAACGTCAGCATCGAAGACTCGAACATGACGTACCAGAACTGGTTCAAACGCCTTTACCTCTCGGGCTACCGCGGCGACATGGTGGCGTTCAAGTGGCACGGAAATGAGAATGTAAGCGTTCCTCCGTTCTTCGGCTTCGACGAGAACGTCGAAAATGCCTTCCAGTCCAGCATCAGCCTCATGAATGTCATCCAGTCGCTCTACCTGCAGGGCAAAACCGTCAACATCGCGGCGCACAGCCTTGGCAATCTTCCCCTCGTCGACGCGCTGCGTCGCTACAAGCTGACGCAGCCTGGCACGCAGTTCATCCGCAACATCATCCATGTGGAAGCCGCCATATGGAGCCGGGTTTACGACGAGCGACCCGCACCGTCCGGCACCAACTACATCACGCGGGAAGTCGAGCAGAAGGCGACGTGGTCCCACTGGGCTGCGGATGTCCCTGGCGCCATCTACGGCAGGATCGTCAATTCGTATAACCCGAACGACGCGGCGCTCTACCTGCAACTCTTGAACGATGACGCGGACGGCACTCGTTCACGCTGGGATCCTCTGGCGCTTATCGGGTACGAAACGTGGGCCTTGGCAGAGGCCTTTCGTACGCCCGAACGGCTCGCGTACGAGATTCCAAGATATCAGACGGTCGCGTATCCTCACATCTACACCCTCGGCTCTGTCAAATTCCACCGGCCCGACGTTGCCAACGTGGTGAATTACAACAACAGAGCCGATTTCGGATGGAACAACACGGCACACTCCGACTTCCGCGAACGCTACTTCCAGGAAGTATGGCCGTGGTGGCGCACCGTCATGCTGAACAATATCCAATGACGCATGTCTCCCGGACGATTCTCGCCGTGATCACCCTGATGCTTGCGACGGCTTCCGTCCGCGCAGAATTGCTGGCCGACCAGCGGGCTTTCTTCTTTCTCTCCGGTACCCTTACAGACCCGACAAGCAATGCGGTGAACGGCGTAACGGCCACGATCCGGAGCGGCCGCTTCCATGCCGCTTCGCTGGTGACCGAATACACCGTCGAGGATCGGCCCGTCTCCGCGACATTCACGATCACGGTTGAGAACGCCACGAGCGTGGAGATCGCGTTTCGGGCGGATGGCTACTCCGCGGCAACGTGGCAGGGTGTGTTCTCCACGGCCTACGAGAGGTGGATTCGAGACCTCAAGGGTCGTCCACCTGCGGACGCGGCATTGCATCCCCCGCCTTTCCATGTCGAGGAACGGGACGTGCAGTTCGTGCTGAAGAAGCGGGTCGGGCCTCCCGCGAACCCTCTGCCTGATGCGATCTACCTCGCCGTCACAACCAACAACCCGGTAACACGCGTGAGGTGCGAGACGCCACCCTTCGAACTCTCCCTCGTGCTGACAAACCACGGCCTGGGTTTCGTGGTGCTATTGGCTGCACCTTCGGGCGGCGGAATCGTCACGGCCGACCCGGTAGCTTTGGATGAAGCTCCCGGCGGGGGCTACGGCGGGTCAATCGAGCTTCAAACCACCGAGCATGTGCAGTCCGTGAACTTCTGGGTGAAGCATCCGGGCGGTTCGTATGCCCGCGTCCGTTCGTTGCTCACGTGGTGGAAGGATGACTTCAAAGCCGAGCTTGAATCCATCGACGCCCTCGTCCAGACGAACGGAACCATGGGCTTTGACCTATCCCTCTAATTCGCGGAGCGCGTCGCGTGCGATCCAGCGCGAAGCAGGCGTGTCGCGCTCGAGGATGCGTTTGGCGCAGGCGATGGCGGATTTTCGAAGCGTTGCATTGCGCTTCCCGATCTGCCGTAGTGCCAGGACTTCGGATTACAGATTCTGGGGGGGGTAACCCTTTTTCGGCACGATGGCTGAGTGGGCTATGCGACCTTCGCGCCACACACGCGGCACTTCTTCGAAGACTTTGCGATGAGGCTCCGGCATTTCTTGCAGCGACCGTATAGCAGGTCATCCAGCTCTCCCGGACTCTTCTTCGACGGCTTGAAATTCTTCCGAGACCTCTTCGGCTGGTTTTCTTCCTCGATCTTCCGCGATTGTTCTTCCATGTCGGCCAGCAAGTTCTTTAGCGCCTCTTCTTCATCGTCATACGCATCCGGATCCGTCTCATCGTCTTTAGCAATCGGAGACAAGTCAGGCGAAGGGGCCCGATTCTCTCTCGTCCGACGCTCTTCATCCTTCTTGAGGCGACTGTAGTCCATGTAGTGAAGGTTGGCCTGAATGTTGTCCGTGTTGGAATAGACGTAACACAAGAAGAACTCGGTAATGGTCGCTTTTCTAATCTGAAGTTCTTCCGCAAGTCGGAGAACCAGCGCCGGGCGATGTGCATTCTCGTTCTCGAAACTCAGCCACCATTTTCGAGCACTTCCTACCGTGGCATCCCAATCCAGGTGGTCGTGCTTGATCCGGGAATATTTGTCCCAGATAGCCTCACTGGACATGCCTGTCGCGTCCGTGATTCCAGGTGGAAGTGTAGCGCCGGTGTTCGGGGCGACAGGTCTTATTGCCCTGGGGAGTCCCACAATCGCCACCCGGCGCAGTTCCTGATCCATTCTCGTGAACTTCTGACCGCCCTTCTCGATGATCGGATCTGCACCCCGCAAGACGCAGTCAGCGGTGATGCGAACCACGTTTACACCCTCATCCGCCAGCGAGGACCATCGAAAGTCCACACCATCCACCGAGCGGTTCACGAGTCGATGAAGCCCACGCGCTCCGGTCGCCATGGCTGCGGCCTCGCTCGCGATGGCATCCAGCGAAGCGGCATCGAACACGAGATTGATGCCGTGCAGTTCGGCCATCGTCTTCTGCTTTTCAATGGCGGAACCCTCCGTGCTCGTGAGGATAACCTTCAAGTCGTCCCGGGACAGGTCGTGCAACACGGTTAAGGTGGCAAATCGTCCGATGAATTCCGGAATCATTCCATAGCGGACAAGGTCCTGCGTTTCCACCTGGCAAAGCGCTTCGTACGAATTGGCGTTAGGGATTTCCTCGACGCGTTCATGCTCGATAGGTCGAAACCCGATCGCCCCCTTGTGCGTACCGATACGTCGTCGGATGATTTCCTCCAGATCGACGAACGCACCGGTACAGATAAAGAGGAGCTTGCTGGTGTCCACGGGGGAAAAGCTTTGCGCATCGCGGCCCTTGGCTATACGGCCGTCCATGAGCGTGAGAAGGCCGTTCTGCACACCCTCGCCGCTGATATCCCGCAGGCCGCGGACATCCTGCCGCCGGATCTTGTCGATCTCATCAATGAAGACGATGCCCCGCTCCGCCTGCCGGGGATCATTGTCTGCCCGATCCAGCAATGCTCGAATCACATTGTCAACCGGATCCCCTGCATACCCGGTCTCCACGAGGGACGTGGCACTGGTAAAGCCCACCGGCACATTCAGGAACTCCGCCAGCTTCTTGACAATATACGTCTTACCCGTCCCCGTTGGCCCAAGCAGAAGGATGTGGTGTCGCCCCAGATCCGCACCCCGGCTCGCCAGATGCGCCTGCGAGATGTAGTGATTATAGACCGCCACCGCCACATCCCGCTTCGCCCGAACTTGCCCCCGTATGAACCGGTCCAAGTACCCGACCATCTCCGCCGGAACGGGGAGCGCGGGTTTGTTCAAGTCCTCGAGGCCATCATCGATGCCGGAGCTCATGACGGGCCTCCTTGATCCGTTTTCTCTTCCGACAGATTCATTGTTGACGCGGGTTTATCCATCTCCCCCATCAGTTTGGCCGCTTCTAAAATCCGTTCGGCCAGCCCCTCTGCATCCTCCGTTGGTGCGCATGCGGCGATTGCCTTCGCGATATTGTCTTTATGGTCATTCCAATTACTCAACCTCATGCAAGTCTGGAGTACCTTATCGCAATGTTTAAGTGATATTGCGTCTCGAACCCGGCGGACGAGATCACGTGGACGGGGAAGTGCCATCTTGAGCTTCTTGCATGATGGTTGGCAGGTGACCCACGCGAGTCCTGCAATCCCATAAAGATGAATCTGGAGCTGATTGGCGACATGCACATGTTTCTCAACAGCGCGAACACGGGCTGCGAGTTCGCCGTAGTTTCTGATAGCTTGAAGACCTGCGCCATATTTCTCTCCACACACCGTTGACGCCGCTTGCTGGATTTGACTCATAATAGTCGGGTCGATACTGGTTACGCTGGGTGCCCGCTTGGATGCGTTGGCGAGCCAACGGGAGGCGGCAGCGCCAGACTCATTGAGTTCTGAGCTGATCGCCATGACTGCGTCATAATCTTCGAGAATGGTGGCCAGCTCGTGATCTGCGTATTCAGCCAATCGGGCTTCCCGACTGTGCAGGGACACAAGCATCGACTCTTTCGCAGCAATTTCAGCCTGACATCTAACAGCCTCTTGCTGTTGCCTGATCACGGCCATTTCTTTTCTGGCATCCATCGACTGCCTGAGCGAAAGCTTGAAGGCGAGGAACGCAAACCCCACTGCAAACACTGCGGCTAGGGAATTCAGCCACTGCGCGGTGAGCGACAGTTGTGCGGACGTGTTTTTCTCGGCCTCCGGCAGAATGCTGGCCAAACCGAGGTAAGTACCAGCAGTCATGAGACCGATCAGAACAAGAGCGAGAACCGTTGCAAGTACGACAGCAATCCGAGCTCTTGTGCCAGTTTCTTTGGACTCCACGATATGGCTTGCCAACACTGCAAACATCAAGAAGAGCAGCGTCGTCACTACGCTTGCAACAAGTATGGGATTCGCAGCGAACGCCTGATTCCATTTCGCCATCATCTGGCACCTCGATCTTTGGAATCAGCCTGCTGTGCCGCCCTCATCAGAGCTCTAGCGCGCGCTACAAATTCTTTGCATATTTCATCTCGGGCACCGACATCTTCATGCGCATTGCACCACAGCAGGTGCATCGTCTTGCCCAGACCAACCAATTGGCGCGTGAAGTCTCCATATCCGGGCAGCATGTGCCGCCTATTGGCGTTCTTGTGTATTGTTGCCACCTGCGCGTTCGTGACCGCCGTGTACCTCCAGGCGGCTTCCCTCGCCGTCTCGTCTTGCACGTCAATGGTCATGCCGCCGGAGTATCGCGTAAATTGCTCCTCAGCGGAAAGCAGCACCTTGTCCACAACCATATCGCCCAACCCCATGCTCGCACTTCCCTCCATGACATGGAGCCACCAATCTGCGGTCCATCCACCCCCGGGGAGACTGATTACCGTAGACCCTGTTCGCCATTTATCATGCTTACGAAACAGTTCCGTCAACTGGCTGAACCATATCCAAACAGTTCGGCCTTCTTTCCATTCGTACACTTCATTCCCGATCAGATCTTTGACCCTATTACCCGATGGTTTGTAACCGGATCGCTCGAAGGCCTTGAAGGCCTGTTCCACGCTCGCGACGTCGAACATCCACGTCTTTTCGTCTTCCAAGACTTTCGCGAAATTGGCTTGCACTTCTGAAGGGCCGATCTCCGGTCCCAAAGTTTGCCTGAGCCCAGCAAAGAGCGCATCAAGCATGACACAGACCCATGTAATCGCCAGGCCCGGTTGCCAGATTGAGATGCAAGAGCTTTCGTCCGCGGCAGAGCCTTCTGCCTTCAGCGCCAGGAGAACATCGCGCCTAAAGATTTTCTCATCCTGCAAGCCATTGTATTGTCCTGTTCGCGCTCTGGAGAGTTCATCCACCGCCATGATGACGGTGTTTTCCCGCGGACGATCTGCGAGATGGTAAGCATAGGATGGAAGAACACCCCAATCCTCTGGTTTGATTGGAGAAACCGTAATGCCCGTCCGCCCTAATGACTCGCCACAGGCGGCTTTCACCAACCGCTTCATGCGCTCGAGGTATTCCCTATCCCGATCCACCTCCACCGGCAGATAGATAAGTAGCGGTGACCTGTGGGGGGCGTCCGTGTTCAGGTTGATGAATGTGTCGAGGAACTCGCCGTCTGCATCGACCTCATCAACCCCGACAATTGGCTTCAAGACGAGAGGTGTGCTTTCTTTGCGCGAACTCTTGTCTATAGGCCCTGTGCCATCCACCTCCATGGCCACGACTCGCTTGCCAAATACGGAGAGCAACCGCGTGCGCAGGTGAAGTTTCGTCACGGGCCGAGCAAGCTCATACATCCGGCGATCGCTGGTGCTCCTCATCACGATCAGAAGCGGCATCTTTGCCGTGTGACACATACGCGCCAAGGTCGGCATGAAGAGACCGGTCGATGTCTTCGTGCTGTGAAGATGTGCCAACCCTTGGGCATAAGCGCCGTTGTCATACAGCGCAATCCGCGACGGCCTTGTCTTGTTGTCCTTCATTATATCGTGAAGCAGCATAATCAAATGCTCCTGCTGGACTTCGGGGACAAAGCCGCTCAGCAGGTAGATGATCTTTTCCCCTATAGAAACGCGAGGTATCGACTTCAGGAGTTTGTGTTGCTCGCGTGCGAGTCTGGCAACATCGCAGCCTTGGGAATGATTCACCACACGACTTCCCTGCCTCCAATCCTCCGCCCTCAGGTCCTCTGAAAGATCAACCACGAGGGTCGACTTCTCGCATTCAGCCGCAAACATCTTTAGCAAGGTTCTCTTGTAGGTTGAATCCGGCCCATAGAGGAGCACGCTTTCGGGGATTTTCCGATCCTCCCCCTCGCCTAGAAGTTTCTCATCCAATTTGCTGCCGAACAAGGGCGCCGCCAATTGTCTCGTCACCTCGCTCTGGCCGTCCGCTGGAGCGACTTCTCCTACAAACAACGTGTTGTACGCGTGCATGTTCGGATACACACAAATTCCATGCTTCTCCACGATTTCATATGGGTGATATCCCTCAGCGATCTGGGAATGCCTCGCCTTGGCAACCTGGATGTGGCGCGAGAAGAAGGAGTTGTGCTCAAGATCGTGAAACTTAATCACGGTGTCGAAAAGCGTCTCAAGATACTGCAATTCACTGTGCGCCTCCGCCGTGGCGACTACGCAGCAATTCCGAGTTCGCATGGCATTGAGAAAGGATCGCACATAGCCTTTATGCTGCGCCAACCCCTGAAGCGTCGTGATGGAATCAATCACCAACAGGTTGAGCTCATCTTGCCCGACGTGCTGAAAGAAAGACGTTTCATCACTTGCGCCGCCAGCGTCGTCGAATTCTACTCCTTCATCTGAACCTCCCACTCGGCGATATTGAGTCTCCAGCGAATGAACCGGGACTTCGAGCGAGTACACCTTGATCTTATCGGGACACGTCGTTTCGAGGCGCCACTTAGTAAGCTGGAGGGCCAGGGTTGTCTTTCCAAAGCCCGGCGGGCCGTGGATCAGGATATGGCCAAGATAGGCCTTCTTATCCTTATCGTCCCGATCTTCAGGATTCGTCGGTACATGGGCCAATTCGACATCCGTTTCCGGCTGTCGACAGAGGAGCTTGTCGAGGTTGCCCAGGAGCGCCAGCGTGCGCTTCGTATCGCTCATCGGTGATCAGCGTGAAGTGCTTGGTGCCGGGTTTCATAAACAGCCCTTGGTTGTCGCTGAAGCATATCCCTCCCCTGCTCTTGGCTCTCGCTGACCTTAACGCAGACTCTGAAAAGCAATCCTCTTTGTCAAATTGGATCAGGAGGATTCTCTGAAATCTGAGCGCGACTACAGAATTGTCGGGCGTAAAAAGGGGATTCGATGCGTGTGAAGATCGCGATGGGGTCTTGGTGTTTCACGGCTATTGACACCGACGCAAGCCGCCTGTCAGGGTTCCCCAATGGATGGGGGGGTTTCAAAACATGTGCGGCTGGCCTGTATCGGCTTGGCGAGTGCAGTTGCGGTCGGCGTTGCTCTGGGCGAGCCAGCTGCGGATTTTGCCAGCTTGTATGTAGGAACGTCTTGGACCAACGGTTCCAACCGCGGCTTTGGATTCGGTCCGTGGGAATACCTTCTAGCCACTCAGAATCTGGATATGGTTTATCGCCTCCGCGATTCGACCTTGGGTGGCAGTGTAGACATCAATTCCCCCGAAGCCGGAGCTTTCGCCATCATGCCCGAGCCCTACGGAGTATTTGCAGCAGCTGCCGCCCAGCGCCCGGTAAATCTGGAGGTAGGAGAGCAGGTGTCGTGCGAACTAATTATGAGCTACCGGGGAGATCCCAATGCGCAAAAGATCATATACCTAACGGCGAGCCCGATCGCGCTCACCAACTACATTGCACTGGTCCTGGCCAATCGCATTTCAAACACAACCAACGGGTACAACTTCACAACCCGGCAGGAAGGTGTTCTCGCCAGAACTTTCATTGACACCTATGCGAATCTGGGCAAGTGGGTTCGAGTGGACGTCCTTCGAGAAGGGTACGCGACGTACCGAATGACCGCCACCTTCGCCACCACGCAGGCGACGCACACAGTGACCTTCAGCGAACCGCTGCCCGCATTGCGGATTCTGAATGGAGCCCGAAACTATGGTTATGACGATGACTGGCTATATTTCAACAACATGGAGGTCTATCACCCGGATGATCGTGCCGGGTTTCTGGATGCAGGGTTAACGTCGAACGCGGTTCGATGGGTCCACGACGCTTCCCCTAGTGTCTATTACCACATTCGCGCCGGGAGGTCCCTGACTGGCGACACCGCGGTAGTAGGCTTGGTGCCTCATTCGACCAACATTTTTCAATCCGGGACGCTCTCGGCGACCAACTCCACCCTGTTCCTGAGGTCCGAGGCGCAATCAATCTTCGACCCTGCGGACGTGGATGGTGACGGGATGGACGATGTATTCGAGTACACGTACGATAATCAATTGGACCCGCTGTATCCGTATGACGCCACTCAAGACCCCGACGGCGACTGGGTCGCGAACCTACTCGAGTACTGGACATGGGGACACCCGGGGAACCGCTACCTTCCTTATCCCCGAAGGGCAATATCGCGCGAGTACTCGGTGTTCCGTTCGTACGACTACGATCGAGGTGCGGTCTCGCGAGAGTTTTCTGTTTTCCGCTCCTATACCTACCACCGTAGTGCTGTCTCGCGTGAGATCTCTGTGCTGTACACCAATGCCATCGAGTAGAGGGCTTACAGATATGACAAACATTCGTATTGTTCCCCTGTCCGCAGCGCTGCTGACTTGCTTGTTGGCCGTCAGGTCGGCCACCGCGCAACTGACCGTGCCCGCAGCTGACGGGTCGGACGGCGTCCTGATGCCTACCGTCAGCACGAGTATCAATCTAAACGCCGCCACCACGGGGAATTGGGCGGCAGCTGGCACAGGGACTGGCGTATATGATCCAGAGAAGTGGGCCGTCGTCTTCAAGTATCAGAAGGTGGTCATTCCCGCAGGCGTAACAGTCACCTTTCTCAACAATGCAACCCGTGCTCCGGTAGTGTGGCTTGTTCAAAGCAACGTTGACATCTCCGGATCGGTGAACTTGAGCGGCTCGCAGAATGGTCCCTACGGTGGTGCAGCGGATCCTGGGCCAGGAGGATACAGGAGCGGCTACTCGATCAATGGCGGCGCACAGGGGCCCGGCTTCGGTATTGGCGGCGGGCTTACTTTCGACACGGACCGAAACGCAGCCCACGCCAACGGTGGCGGGACCAACATGACGTATGGAATGCCCAGCCTATTCCAGCTGATCGGTGGGTCGGGATCTCGAGGCCTGCGCGGCACTGCATTTGGTGGTGTCGACTCAATCGGCAACAACAGCGGGGGAGGAGCCATTTTGATCGCCTGCGCGGGCGATGTTGTACTCAATGGCGGCATCTTCTCCCAGGGCAGCGCATCATCCTCGTGGTTGTATCAGTCCGCCGCATACAGCGCGGGAGGGGCGATTCGGGTAGTTGCGCCTCGTATTCTGGGCACTGGTCAGATCAATGCGCTGGGCCCCGCCTCTCAAGGTAACGGATGGATCGCGTTGCATGCCAACGAAGTGGCCTCCACCATCCAATCATTTCCAGATGTGGTGCGTTTGGCACCGGGACCGGTGGCGAAGCTGTGGCGCGATGAGGCCGAAGACCCCTTCTGTGAGATCGTGTCCGTGGCGGCGACACCGGCACCCATCGATCCGCAGGCCAATATGGATACAACGGCCGACTTGATTCACGCAGGAGACCCGACGGTTCAAGTCACTGTGGAAACTCGGAACATCCTGACCACAGGCACAGTGTTGGTTCGCGTGGCCCCTAAGTATGGCACCGTCACGTTTGCACCCCTGACCTTTCAGAGCGGTACGTATGCACTCGCCACTTGGTCCGGCACAATCACTCTCGACCAGGGCCACTCCGCTCTCCAAGTCATAGCGAGGGAGACTGAGTAGTCCACACGGCCTGCGCGGTCCCTCGCTGGATTTCGTCCAGGCACCGACCACGATGGACCTTGCGGGAGGGTTTGCGTCGCGGACCAAAGTCGGCAGCGAGCAGGCTGGGATCAGATCGTGGTTTACGACAACGCACTGGGGTTCGGCAGCCTCTACGCCGACACAGCCCCTATCGCTCGCGATCCTCTCTCCAAGTCCTCGCGATCCATCTTTTAAGTATGGCTTCCTTCTATAGCTGCCCGCCTCTCCCGCCAGATCACATCGAAGTAGTTTGCTTTGCCTTGTCTCTTGGTAGTGCGGGGCCGGCGGCCCCGCACTACCTTGCCAATTCCCGGAGAGCATCCCGCGCAATCCAGCGGGCCGCGGGCGTGTTGCGCTCGAGGATGCGTTTGGCGCAGGCGATGGCGGATTTTCGAAGCGTTGCATTGCGCTTGCCGATCTGCCGCAACGCCCAGTTCACGGACTTGCGCACGAAGTTCCGGTTGTCGTCGGACGCGTCTTCGATCAGCGGGATCAACGATTCAAAATCCTGGTTCCCCGCATCCTTGTCATGGACGGCAAGGCAGGCCATGAGGGCGAAGCCCGCGCGTTTCACAAATTCTCGCTTCTTCGTCGCCCACTGTCGTGCCTTCTTCCACGCATGCGGTGTGTGGCAGTACAGATTGAGGCACGCCTGGTCGCAGACATCCCACGAATCAAAGTCCCCCGTCCATTCGTCCATCTGTCTGGCGGACACTTTCCCCGGATCTTCGATCAGGACCGCCAGGATTCTCGCCTCGTGAATCCCGCATGCCCACAGCGCAAGCGCGAGTTCATGGTTGCGCCGGTTCGGCCGCGCGAGTCTCTTCAGGGTCGGGATGGAAATGCCGATGGCGTTGTCGGCATTGATGCCGAAGCGGGCCATGCCTTCGCGGCGGCTTTCATCGCGCTGAGCCTCCAGGGCGCGCACAATCTCGGCGGCGGTTTGGCTCATGAATGCATCGCATCGGACCGATCCGTCCGATCCATCACTTCGCCTTGGGATCGAAGAAGGTGAGTTTGCCGCCCGTGGCCTTGCAGAACTTCTTGTAGAATTCCACAGCGTCCTGTCCGCGCTTGTTATCGCGGGGCGTTGTCATGACCACGTTGAACTTCACGGCGTGACCGGTCAGCGTTTCGATGTTCTTCACGTAGTCGAGGATGTCGTCCATGTGTGACTCGATGACGATGCCGTCGTTCACCCCGCCCTGCTTTACGTAGGGTGGCTCATCGTCCATGACGATGAATACCGTGTCGGCGCCCATCTCGACGGCGAGTTCGATCGCCTTCCACGGGGTACTGCCGGAATAGCCGGAGAGGTTGCCGACATAGTTCGGCACGAATCCCGCCTCGGTCCATGTACCCCCGTCGCCCTTGCCCTTCTTGGTGTCCCGCGTCTTGAGCCGGGCCAAGGCATTCGACTTGTTCGCCTGCGTCGCAAAAACCATCTGCGGGAACATCGCGGCTGCTCCATCTACGAACCCGATCATGTTGAACTTCGTTACCGGCGCAAGGCCCGAGAGCATCGTCCCGGATTCGCGCACGACATCGTCCAGCACGCCTTTGTTAATGAGCGTCTGGCTGGCATCCAACAGGAGGCAGATAGCCTTCGTGCGCACATTCTCGCCGAAGAACTTCGTGTCCGAGTAACCCGACCCGCCGGTCAAGCCGCGTCCTGCGCCGCCGCCGGATCCACCAAGGGCACCGAGGATGCCGCCGGCGGGACTCGCCATCGGCGTGTCCTTCATGTTCTTCTGGTCCGGCATATCCATCTTCGGCAATTCGGGCAGTGCCACGGCGCTGGGCGACTGCGAGACGAGCCGCTCCAGCACCTGAGGCTTGCGCGTCTGCTGCTGCATCTGTTTCACGCGGATGCTGTGCTCGAGCTTGCGCGCGGGTATCGAGGGCGGCTGCTTCGCATCAAACGTGACGGGGGGGCGAGTCACGATGACGACGATCGTGATGGCGCCGGCGACGACACCCAGCGCAATGTGGAGAACGACGGCTGAGATCGCGGCCTCGGCGAGCCGTCGCTTCGTCTTTTCCTTCTCCGTGAGCGGACGCTTTTCGGCGGGAGGGTTCGTCGTCATGAATCCTCCTCCATCGCAAAGCTCACGTTGGCAATCTTCGCGACCGCGCAGGCATTGAGGACATCCACCACCCGTTGCTGTTTGACGGTCGCTGCGGGCGCAATCGTGATCAGGGCCTCGGTCTTGTTCGCGTCGGCGGTTTCCTTGAATCGTTTCAGCGTCTCGACCAGTTCCGGCAGGTCGCTGCTCGTCGGCGTGTCGAACTTGAGATCGTTCAGCACCACGCTCCCGTCGGAGTAGATTTCGATGATCTGCTCGTCGGGGATCTCAACGGATTCCGCCTGCTCCGCGACGCCGGGGAGGGAGAAGCTGATGTCTGCCTCCTGGCGATGCAGCGTGCTGCCGACCATGAAGAAGACGAGCAGCAGGAAGACGCAATCGATCATCGGCGTCATGTCGATCTTCATCTGCACTTCGCTGGGGCGTCTCAGCTTCATTCGCCGCCTCTCGACTGGTAGGACGCAAAGACAATGTCGAAGACGCCCGCCTCTGCGCAGGCCTTGATGCCCCGGCGGACGAGCTTGAACTCCGAGTTGCGGTCGATGCGCATGTAGACACGAAGCTCGGGCGTCTTCTTGCGGACTTCGCCGATCTCGGTCTGGAGCCCGCGATCATCCACCAGGCGGCCGAAGATCATGAACGGCTTCTCCTCGGAGACCGTCTCGCCGCCGGGCGTGACAAAGCCGACGGGCAGGATGTTGATCGTGCCACGGTTGCGCAGGTCCTCGGGCACTTGCGCCTTCGGGGCGACGGGCAGCTTGATCTCGGGCGTGAAATCGACCTTGGACATCGTCGCAGCGCACATGAAGAAGACGAGCAACAGGAACACCATGTCGATCATGGGGGTCATGTCGATGCTCATATCGACTTCTGAATTCGACTTTCTCTTCATGCGCGCAGGCTCAGGCTTCTTCGACGGCGTTCGGCGATGTCAGGTTGTCCACGACGTTCGTCAGGTGCTCCTCCGCCTCGGACAGCAGCTTGTTGAGGTAGTTGCGGAAGAGGAAGTACGCGAACATCGACGGGATGGCCACGATCAGGCCGGCGGCGGTGGTGATCATCGCTTCGCCGATGTTGGCCGCGAGCAGCTCGGGCTTGCCCATGCCGCCCATGCCGATCTTGTCGAAGGCGCCGATCATGCCGCTGACCGTTCCCAGCAGGCCGAACATCGGGGAGACGGCGGTAATCAGCGAAAGGAAGTTCAGCCAGAACGCGTGCTGCGCTTCCTGTCGCCCCATCGCCTCCGAGATCGCCTCCTCCACCTTCGGCTTGCAGCCGACGACATCGTTCGGGTCGAAGAGCTTCATGCCGTTGGCCAGCGACGTGGTGAAGAGACTGTCCTTGGCCACGGCGAGTTCCGACACCTTCACATAGTCCTGCGTCTCCGACGCGGCTTTGATCTCCGCGATGGCGTCGGGAGGCAACAGCGTCTTCCGGTTCATGGAGCGTATGTTCAGGATGCTGATGGCGACAACGCCGATCGAACAGAGGAGCAGCGGGTGCATGGCCCAGCCGCCGATCTTGTACGTGTCGAGCAGGGTCTTCTTCTTCGGCGCCGGCGGTGCGGCGTCGGCCGTCTGACCCGGTGCCGGCATCGCTTCCTGTGCGAATACACCAGACCAGCCCGTCACCAGTACGCCCAGCATCATGACCAGCATTACGCGTTGCAGCTTCTTCATGCTCACTCCTTCGCGGCTTCTTCCGCCTGATTGCCATCTGAATGGAATTGTGCCTCCGCGGCCATCGCCGCGTCGTGCTTCGCCAGCAGGGCTTCCGCCCGCTTGGCATTCTCGCTGTCGGGATACTGGCTCTTCAGCGCCTGCATCGTCTTCGCCACCGCGTCCCAGTCCTGCATCGCGATGTAACTCGGGATCACGGCCTCGAGCGCTTTGGGTTCGTTATCACCGACATACGGTTCAAAGACGACGAGATGGAGGAAATCCATGACGGCATCCTGATGCCTGCCCTTGGAGGCCCTGGCCTGCGCGCGGGCATAGTAGAGATCGGAGGAAAGGGCAAGGTCGTCGTCCGGGATCGTGCTGCCATCGAGCGAGGCCAGCACATCATCATGACGCTCCAGCTTGGCGTAACACAAGGACACGCGCAGCCGCGCGACTTCGGCTTCCTT
Source organism: uncultured Verrucomicrobiota bacterium (assembly GCA_964503335.1). GTDB lineage: Bacteria > Verrucomicrobiota > Kiritimatiellia > CAIVKH01 > CAIVKH01 > CAZCZZ01. The sequence goes on along the minus strand of CAZCZZ010000018.1, from coordinate 25,817 downwards.
GGGTCCATAGGGCTGCTTCAACAGGTCCTCATACATGGCAAGCGCGCCTTTCCAGTCGGCCTGTCGCTCGAGCAGTTTCGCCTGCAGCATCATCGCTTCGTCCACCGGCACCCCGGGAAGATCACGGTACGTGCGAAGCAGATCCGACACGCGCTTGATCGCCGCCTGCGTTTGTGCCATCTGCTCCGGCGTCTTCGCCTGCTCCACCTGGTCAAACACCTTGGGCCGGGGCATCTCGATCCTGACGATGTCGCCGGTCGCGACGCCGGTCTCAATGAACTTGCCGGAGCTGGCCAGCTGGTCGATCCACACCAGGTCGCGCTCGCGACGCAACAAGCGCACCGTCACCGGTCCGCGCTTGGTCACGAGTGTCACAGGACCAAACCCGCGCTGGATCGGCGCCGCAGGAGGCGGCGGAGTCTGGGCCGTGGCCGCGTCGGAGAGCATAAGGCCCGCGAGGAAGATCACGGCGATAACACGTCGCAGCGCTCCGTGCTCCATGAATTGGAATTGCTTCGTCATGAGCCGAGTTTCGCGAGCCGTGCCCGCGCCTCCTCGAGTTCCGGTCGTCCCGACAGCGACTCCACGGCAAGCATCTCCTTATAGGTGTTCGCCGCCGCCTCGCGATCCTGGATCTTCTCAAACGCCGACCCGCTCCTCAGGTACGCCTGGGCCAGCGGCTCCGTGTACGCCTTATAGAGCACGTAGATGCGCTGGTAGTACGGGATCGCCTTCTTCACATCGCCCTTGGACTCCAGGCAGGCCGCGATGCCGAGCATCGCCTGCGGCTTCACCATACGCGGCGTCGCGCGATTGGCGAGCAGCGTGTTGAAATCGGAAATCGCGTCGTCGTACCGGTTCAGCGCCTGCAGGCACTGGGCCCGCGTGAAGATCGCGTCGAGGAGCGTGGAAGACTCGTACGCCTTCTCGATCGCGAGGTTCACCATCGCGAGCCCTTCCTCCGCCTTGCCCGATGCGCGAAGCGCCTCGGCCTTGCGGGCGTACGCCACGTCCAGGTAGCGCGACTTCGGGAAGGTCTTGAGCAGGATGTCGAGGTACTCCATGCCCTTCTGCGGGTCGCCCCCACGCACTAGCGACTCGCCGACATAAGCCAGCGCCTCGGCATCAAGGGCTTCCACGTTGAAGCGGCGGATCAGTTCCTGCGCCCCCTCAAAGCTGTCCCGCTTCTGCCACTGGAACCCGGCAAGCACGAGCCGCGAGATCAGCGTGACGCGTCCGCCGCTGCGCGCCTTCTCTTCGGCCTGCTTGACCGCGGCGTCGAAGGAGCCTTCCGGCTGGTCGCCGTACAAGCCCTTCACGTCCTTGAGGAGCGGGCCGAACCCTTCCCAGTTGCGGTTGTTGCCGAACCGCTCAATGACGCTCCAGTAGAGCATGCGCGCTTCGTTCGTCCGCTTGATCTGGCGCAACGCCCAGCCCGCATTGTAGGCGGCCTCGATTACATGCGGTGAATCCGGATTCTGGCGGATGAACTCCGAGAACACGTTCGCCATCTCGGCGAAGTCCTTCTCGGTCTCCAGCGCCTTGTACACCTTCACGAGCTGCTGCATCCCGAGGAAATGGAAGGAGCCCGCCTCGGGGGTGAGCTTGAGATACGTCTTGCGCGCCTCGTCGAGCATGCCGGCGGCCGACAGCGCGTCGCCCTGCGTCACCAGCGCTTCCCATTTGAACGAGTGGTCGGGATAACGGCCCAGCCAGGCGGCAAGGTCGAGTGCCGCGCCGCGAAAATCCTCGAGGGAGTATTTGCACATCGCCGCGCG
>CAZCZZ010000018.1:0-23939 GCA_964503335.1 uncultured Verrucomicrobiota bacterium | reverse complement strand
GCCGCGAGCGCCTTCATCTCCTTCTCCGCCTCTTCAAACAACTCGCGGTTCACGAAGGCCTCGGCGCGCATGAAGCCCACGGCGGGAACACGCGCGTTCTTGATCAGCTTCTCGTCCTCGCCATACGCCGCGAGGTACGCGTCGGCGGCAACAACGACCTCGTCGAAGCGGCGCAGGCGGTTCAGCACAAGGACGAGGTCAAACTGGCCCGCCTCCTTGATGGAAGGCTCGGTCGCCTCGGCAACGACCCGCGTGAAGGCCACGCGGGCTTCCCAGTAACGGTCCACGGCAAAGAAGCAGCGGCCGATGCGATGGAAGAGCCCCGCATCATAGTCCGGCATGCCTTCCAGCTTGGCCAACGAGTCCTTCGTGGCGCCGAGCGACGCCTTCATGCGCCGCTCTGCGCGGAAGCGCTCGGCAAGCATGGACGGATCCACCTTCACCGCGGCCATGTAGGCGAGCTCGTTCTCCATCCGCCCGATGAGGCGCTGCTGGAGCCGGATCATCGAATCCTTTGTGCGGACGCGGCGATACGCGCTCAAGGCCTGCTCGTACTCCGTGTTGTCGAACGCTGCATCGCCGATCTCGATCGCGAGGAAGTTTGCGTACACCAGGTGGTCGAGGCTGCGGGTCACGTTCTGCACGGATTCAAGGGCGGCGAGGGCCTCGGTGATCTTGCCCGACTGGAAGTAGGCGCGCGCGAGGAACACCTTGGCCTGGGCAAAGAGGTCGGAGTCGGGATAGGCGACGACGAATTCCTCGAGCGTCTTCACCGCATCGACGCTTCGATCCTGCGCGATGTAGCACTGTGCGACCTGATACGCGGCATCTTCCGCGAACGGGGATCCGGGCCATTCCGCAACCACCTTCTGGAAGGCATCGATCGCCTTCGGATAATCCTCCAGCGCCTGCGACGCAGCGGCCATGCGAAACGCCGCCTCGTCGCGGAATTTTGCCTCGGGATACTTCGTCAGGAACGTGCCGAAGGTTGTGATCGTTTCTTCGTAGAGACCCTGGTTGTAGAGCGAACAGCCGAGCGCGTAGTACACCGTCTCCAGATCCTTCTGAAGCTCGGGTTCACTGCCGAACACTGAGATGAGCCGCTGGAAGTAACCCGCCGCCTCGGCGTAGCGACCACCAGTGAAATGCGCGAGGCCATTGCGGTAAAGGGCGTCGGGTGCTTCGTCCTCAACGGCGGGCTGTTGCGCCGTTAATGACGTGACGGCGAACACGGTCGCAGTCAGGACGCCCCTCAAGATCGCTGAACGCATGGCGCGCAGTCTAGCCATACCCGCGCAATCTGCGCCAGCACGAACATCATCGCGCGGAGAAAAGCGCGACTATTCGCGACCGATGATGAGGATCTCTTCCTTCGTCATCTTGTGGGTCCGACGGGAATGACGGAAGATCGTGATCAACTCTTCAAGAATCTTGCGGTCCCGCACGTCGCCCGGCGATAGCATTTCCAAGACGTCGTTCATCGCCACCTCGATCTGTGACGGAGACGTTCCCGTGGGCACCGTCAGGATAAACCGACCGGGGGCCACCTCAACGGAGCGCACCCCCTCGATGCGCATGAGTGCCTTGCACGGCCCCGTCACAATCAAACTCGTGTCCCGACCCACCGCGACCAGCGCAACGTCCTTCAGATTTTCCTGATTGACGCCCGCCGTCTTGTCCACGGCCCGGACGATGGCTTTCGCGCGGTCCGAGCCTATACTCTCCAACAATTCGAGCGTACGAAGTGGAAGTGTAAGTGTTATGGGTCGGCTCGGTTCGTCAAACTTCGGAGGCCGCCCGCCCGCTGCTGTGTTTCGGCTTGCTTTTTTCACGTAATAACGAGAGCCTTTTAGAGATAGTACGTAGCAACACCACGGCAATCAAGCCCATTTTATGAAGATCCTCCTCATCGCGCCGCATCCCTTTTTTCAGGAACGCGGCACCCCCATTGCAGTCGATCTTCTCGTTAAAACATTGAGCGGACTTGGGCACACGATCGACGTGGCCACCTTTCATGAAGGCTCCGATGTGGTGTACCCGGGCGTGACCCTTCATCGCATCCCGCGCTTCCCGGGCCTCGGGGGTATCCGCCCTGGTTTCTCCGTAAAAAAACTGATCTGTGATGGATTCCTTTCCTTTCTGGTCTTGTGGCTGGTGATTCGCAGGCGTCCGGACGTGGTGCATGCCGTCGAGGAGTCCGTTTTCATAGCCTTCTTCGTCCGGTTCCTTTTCGGCGTGCCCTACATCTATGACATGGATTCGTCGATGCCCGACCAGATCATCGAGAAGTCGCCGTCCGCGGGGTTCCTGGCTCCGGTTATGCATCGCCTTGTCCGCTGGGCCGCCGGCGCAGCGCTGCTGGTCGCGCCGGTGTGCGAGGCCCTGGCCGTGGTGGCGGAGGGCTATCGACCCCGCAAGACGATCGTCCTGCGGGATGTTTCCCTGTTGAAACGTCCCGTGGCTTCCGGCTCCAGCCCGTGCGCGCAGCTCGGCATCAAGGGCAACTGCTTCATGTACGTGGGGAACCTGGAGTCGTACCAGGGCATCGACCTGTTGCTCGCCGCGTTTGCCCAGCATGTCAGCCGACGCCCCACGGACGCGCTCGTCATCGTCGGTGGACCCGCGACGCTGGTGGACCACTATCGGGACCTCTGCGCGAAATCTGGCATCGCGGCCTCGGTGCATTTCCTCGGCCCGCTGCCGATCGACCTCATGCCCGCGCTCTTTGACGATGCCGATGTCCTCGTCTCTCCGCGCATCAAGGGATCCAATACGCCGATGAAGGTGTACTCCTACCTCGATTCCGGAAAGCCCGTCCTTGCGACCCGGCTTCCGACGCACACGCAGGCCATGGACGACGAGACGTCCTTTCTCGCCGACACGACCCCCGAAGCCTTCTCCGCCGGCATGACGGCACTATCCGATGATCCCGCGCTCCGCGAGAGGCTGGCGCGGAACGCCCGCGAGCTCGTGCAGAGCTCCTACTCCGTGGAAGCCTTCGAGCGCACCGTCTATTCGCTGTACGGGCATGTAGCGGACGAATTACGCTCCAAGCCCACTCATGAACCGCAACCCGGCTGATCTGGCGGCAAAGGAATACGACGTCATCGTCGTCGGTGCGGGGATCCACGGCGCGGCGGCCGCCTGGTCCGCTGCCCGGGCAGGACTTCGCGTCGCGCTCGTTGACCAAGCCGATTTCGGCGGAGGCGCCTCCGCAAACAGCTTGAAGATCATTCACGGCGGCTTCCGCTACCTGCAACACGGCAACATCAGGCGCATGAGGGAGTCGATCCGCTGCCGCCGCCGCTTCATGGCCTGGGCGCCCTCGCTTGTGCGGCCCTGCCCGTTTGTCGTTCCAACCTTCGGCCTGGGCCTGCGCAGCTCCCCCATCATGCGCTGCGCCCTGCTCATCAATGATGTCGTCGCCTCCGACCGCAACGCTGGGCTTCACCCCAACGCGCGCCTCGATTCCGGCCGCACCCTCACGCGCAAGGAAATGGCTTCGATCTTCCCCTCCGCACTGCCCGATAACACCACGGGCGGCGCCCTGTGGTACGACGCCATCGCCGATGATACGGAACGCCTCACGCTCTCGTTCATCCTGGACGCCGTCGCCCACGGCGCCTCCGCAGCCAACTACGCAGCCGTCGAGCGCATCCTCGCGAGCAACGGGAAGGTCGCCGGCGTGGCGCTTCGCGACGGGTTGACGGGGAAGACCCACGAGGTCCGCGGCCTGGCCGTCGTGAACGCAAGCGGCACGTCGATCGACGCGCTGGCCGGCTCACATGAACAGCGTCGCTGGATCAAGGCGTGGAACCTCATCATAGACCGGCAATGGTTTGGCGGCTACGGCGTGGGACTCGAGGGCAAGGCGGCGCATGTCGATCCCGACGCCATCGTCCAGCGCGGCAAACGCAACTTTTTCTTCGCCCCGTGGCGGACCGGAACCATGATCGGTACCGTCTATCGCCATGCGCCCGATGCGACGCGAGAGCCCGGACTCTCCGACGCGGAAATCGTAGAGACGCTCGCCGACATCAACGCGGTCTATCCCGCCGCCGAACTCCGCCGAAGTGATGTCATCATGACCCATGTCGGATACCTTCCCGGTCATCCGGACCCCGCGATGTCACACGAAGTCGACAAGCACTCCGCAGTGCTTGATGCGTCACGCCACGGCGGTCCCGCCGGTCTCTTCTCCATCAAAGGCGTCAAATACACAACGGGGCTCGAGGTGGGGATGCTGGCGGCAACCCGCGCGGCTGAACACGCAGGAAGGCCATGCCCCGCTCCCCCCGAAGTCACCTGCCCGCTTGCGCTGCTTCAGCCCGCCGACGCCTCGCACGCCGTGAAACAGGAAGGCGCTGTGCACCTCGCGGATCTGATCTTCCGCCGTGACGGTTCCGGCTCCTTCCGCCATCCCGGAAAGGCCGCCCTCGAAGAAAAGGCGCAGGCTATGGGACAAATCCTCGGCTGGGACGCGAGGAAACGCATGGAAGAGATTGCGGATGTAGTTAGAACGTATAGGCTCCTCGGCTGTTCGATCTCATGAGGAGAGAGCGATGAAAATTCTTGTCACCGGTGGAACGGGATTCACCGGCAAAGCCCTGGTGAAGCGATTGCTGGACGACGGCCATCAAGTCGTCGCCATGGATTACAAAGAGGGCGTCAAGACGCAGGAGCTCCGCGCGTGGGGCGCTGAAGTCGTCATCGGCACGGTCACGGATCGCGACTGCGTGAAGCGCTGCCTTGAAGGCATCGATGTGGTCCACCATCTCGCGGCGGCGTTTCGCGAAATGACTGTCCCCGAGAAATACTACTGGGATGTGAATGTCGGCGGCACACGCATCATGCTCGAGGAATCTTTCGCCCGGAAGGTGAAGAAGTTCGTGTACTGCAGCACGTGCGGAGTGCACGGCAACGTCCGCGTCCAGCCCGGCACCGAGAAATCACCCATCGAGCCGGCGGACTACTATCAGAAGACGAAATACGAGGCCGAGCCGGTCGTTCTTGAATACGTGAAGAAGGGAATGCCCTGCACGATCATCCGACCCGCCGCGATCTACGGGCCTGGCGATCCCGAACGCTTCTATATGATCTTCAAGCGTGTCGCGACGGGCAAATTCCCGATGTTCGGGGACGGCAAGACGACGTATCACCCCGTCTATATCGACAACCTGGTCGATTCATTCGTGCTCGCGCAAGACCCCGCCAAGGGGAATGGTGAGGCCTACCTCATCGCGGACGAACACTATGTCGAGATCGAAGACCTCGTAAAGCGAATCGCCAAGGCGATGGGGGTGGCCGTCAAAATCCCGCACTATCCCATTTGGCCCGTCATTATCGTCGGCCACATCGTGGAGAAGGCCTGCAAACCGTTCGGCATCGCGCCCCCGATTTTCCCCCGTCGCGTCGATTGGTACCGAATGAACCGCGCGTTCAGCATCGACAAGGCCAGGCGCGATCTCGGGTACAAACCGCGCGTGGAACTCGATGAAGGCCTGCGCAAGACTTACGCATGGTACAAGCAGGAAGGCCTGCTCTGACCTTCTGCCGCCATGGGCGGCAAAAAGGCAAGTCCCCGCATGGGTGAGTTGCGAGGACACGACCTATGGACCGGCTTCACTACTCGGCGAGGACTCCGTCGTAGCAATCCTTCAGCAGTTTCTTGAACTCAGCGAAGTTGTAGACTTCTTCAACGCGTTGGCGCCCTGCTCGTCCAAGGATTTCACGCCGTTCTTCGTCGGCTGCCAGCTCTACAAAGCCCGCGGCAAACCCCTCGGGCGTTGCGGGCGCGAGAAGGGCACAGCGTTCGTCAACGAGCTTCCGGTTTGCTTCGTTGTTCGTGGCTAGAATCGCGCGGCCGGCCTTCATGTAGTCGAGCAACTTCAGCGGCGTGTTGATCCCCGATATGCGGGACGAGACGAGGATATCGGCCGCGGCCGTGTAGTTCGGGAGCTTGTCGGGCGCAACAAATCCCAGGAATGTCACGCGTCCTGCAATCTCCCGCTCCTCGAGCCATGCGCGCCTCGCGGCGATCTCATACGGCTTTCCGCCCACGACCACGAGACGAAGCGACGGTTTTGATTTCAGCGCCAGGGCGAAGCTTTCGAAAAGCAGGTCTATGCCTTGGTACACGGCGAAGGAACCCACATAGAGCGCAACGACTTCATCGGGGGCTTGTTTCAGCTTAGCCCGGACCGCCAGGACGCGAGCGGGGTCGGAATCCACGAGCGAAGATGGAATGTCAAAGATGTGGTAGACCTTCTGTTCTGGTGCAACCGCCCTCGCCTGCTCTTCCAGCCCTTCACCCGTGGCAATAACCGAGTCGGCGAGCCTGATCGACACCGCCTCAAGCCTGCGGTACGCGGATAGAACGAGATTCTTCAGCGGCCGATCCCTGTGCGACTCCGGATCAGAATGTTTCTCAAACACGACCTTGGCGCCAACCAGTCGCGCGATGAACCATGCAATGATCCCGAGTTCCTCCACGGCATGGATCACGGCATAGCGGCGGCGGAACGCGAGGGCGACTGCCGCGAAAAGGAGAAGGACGTCAAACAAGGCCTTCCCGAATGACGGCCCGATGGGCATGCTCTTTATGCGCATCGGATTCCACACGCGGTGAACGGTGACTCCGGGTATCGATCGGTCTTCGCCGACGGGTATCGTGAGCAGATCCACCTCGTAACCGCTTTCCGCGAGCGCTTGGACGTCGAAGCCAACCCGTATCGGCGAACCCCGCCACTGAAAGAATGGCACGGACGTCATGAAGAGAACCCGCGGCTTCACGTTGCCTTGCTCCGCGCGTTCTGACGCAGCCGGGTCACGACCTCCGGCATGCTGGATCTCTTTCCGGTGCGCCTTCCGATGCACCTGCCCAGGAGGCGGCGCATCTCCGTCACGGGATTCGTCGCGTCGAACGATTCATCCCAAAGCGTCATGTAGCGTCCCGCCTGCCTCTCCTCGCCGGCAAACGGAAGCGGGTCGGACCCTGCTATGACGGGAAGCCCTTTCCTCGCGCCCTGCTTGAACAGCAACGGCTCGCCCCAACCAATCGGACGCAGCGAGCTGTCGCCCAGCACAAGCTCACCGGCCTTCGCCTCCTCGATGAGACTCGCCACGAGCTTGCCGCGATTGAACAGCCATTTGCCGGGCGCCCACGCAAGGACCGAAACTCCGCCGGCATCCCGAACGCGCTGGAGGACCTCGCGCGCTGCGAGCCCGTCGGGGATATCGGCATCGGTCGTCAGCGCCAGGACTTCAATCCGTTCCTTCGTAACAACCTGCCGCCCCGCGAACACCAGAAGCTCCCGGCCGTCTACGGTGATCGTGGCGCACTCTCCCCGGAGGGGCACGTTTCCGCGCGCCCGCAACGACTGAAAGAAGTGACAATCGAACCGTTCCGTCAGGCAAATCCCCGCCACATCCGCGTCCAGAGCGCGGGCCTTCGCAGCCACCGCCGCGAACACCGCCCGCTCATCGTAGAACGGGTAGACGTGAACATGGGTATCAAAGGCAATCTTCACAATTTGAAGGGCAGAATAGCCCTTCAAGTTCCTATTGGAAAACCCCTTTTTCTATTCCCCATGAACCATGAACCATCAACCCGTCGAAATTTAACTCCCCTGAACCATGCCCCCACGCTATCCTGCGGCCATGGACAATCGTCGCCAACACGCACGCGTCGCGTACCGGCAGACGGTTTTGGTGAAGCTGTATTCCGTGGCGAATCACCCGGACATGAAGAACCGGGAGCTGAAAGCCAGCACGTCCGACGTCTCTGAAGGCGGCCTCCGCATCACCTGCGAAAAGGACCTGACCGTCGGCACGAAAGTCAAACTCCGCATCTCGATCGAGAACCCCCCGAGCCATTTTATCCACGAGTGCGAAGTGCGCTGGAGGCAGACCGACCCGACCGACCCGAAGCTCTGGCAAATCGGCCTCCAGTTCGCCGAGACCTCCGAAACCCACCGCATGGAATGGATCCGCCTGATCCGGCAACTGACAAGATCCCCCGCCAGTTCAACATCGCCCGGCGCCGTCCCGGTCGATGATTGAGTTCTCAGCTGGCCTCATAATCCTAATCGTAATCATGATCTTCCTATCATCCGATTCAGGATCCGAATCCGATCCGGATGAGCCGATGATTACGATTATGAGTAGGATTACGACCGACAGGAGGATTCACCGCGGAGCCTTGCCGTGAGCCAAGTCGAACGGACGCAGAGGGCGCGGAGAATACGGGGCAGCCGAAAAGTACAAAGATCGAAACGGGCTATAAGGGGCTCGGCACTTGCGTCTCTTTGCGGCCAAATAGCCATCTCTGCGCACTCCGCGCCTCTGCGGTGAATCCAACTCCGAATCTAGTTCACAACTTCCGGACGGAAGTACGCCCCGTTCGGAATGGGACGATAGCCAAGCATGCGCTGCGCTTTCTCCGTGCTGACGAGGCTTTCGTTGCCGCGGGTGTGATTCGGGACGTCGGGCCAGTTCTGCTTCACATACTCCTGGATATCCACGATCCCCTTGTCCACTTCCGCATCCACCAGGTTGAACGCCTCGGCGGCAAAGGTGTCGGGCGCGTTGATCGCGGCGGCGAAGCCGTTGGCCAGATTCTCTACCGACGTGCTGGTGAAGAAGTTCGAGGCCGCGGACGAGGATCGGAATCCCGGAAACTCCAGGCGAAGAGCGATGGCCTGGGTTGAACCGGTGGTGCACGCGCGGGAAAGATAGCGTTCGAATTCCGCTTTCATGAATCCGTACGTGCTCTGCCCTTCCTCCAGCGTCGGGAGGTAGTTGGTTTCCAGGATCGGGAACTGATCGATGCGGATCGGGGCGTTGATGCGATAGACCTGGCCTGACGACGCGAAGATGAACTTCTTCACCCCGGCATCGCGCGCGGCTTCAAACACGTTGATCGCGCCGTCGTAGTTGATCCGACGAAAATCCTCGGCGCATGCACCCGTGGCGAATGGGTGCGGAATGCCCGCGAGATGGATCACCGCATCACTGCCGCGGAACTTTTCCGTCAGGCGAACCCGCTCATCCAGAAAGTCATCGTTGGTCCGGCACGACGTGAGCCTGGCCGCATGCCGTCGCTGCAGCGCCCGGATATGATTGGAGAGGAACGCCGCAGGGCCGGATGGTGCCGTGCCGAAAAATCGACGATTCAGCAACATGCCGCGCAACGGGGAGATGCGATCAAACGGGCGGATGCGGAAACCCAGTCGCGACAACTGTGCGCACAAGATCTGGCCGACGAAACCACTGCTGCCTGTGATGGTGACGACGCGGTTTTTCATAGTGGCCGGAATCTATCAGCCCGGCAGGCATTCCGTCTCCCCCTCATAATCGTAATCATGCTCTTAATCATCGGCTCATCAGATTCCGGATCCGGAGTCAGACGAGCGGAAGATTATGATTACGATTATGAGTATGATTACGACCGCACCCATCCCGTTTCCGGACTTCCGGCGCGATAGCGTTCGACGTCAAATCCCGGCTGATAGCGGGCCATGGTAATGACGTACAGGCGGGGGCGGGGTAAGGAATCCGGAAGCTCTTCCACGAGTTTCTCGAAGTTCTCTCCCTTGTCCACGGCATGCTTCACGGCTCCGAGCCCTTCGCAAAGAGCTGCGGTCAGATCGACCCCTTCGGCTCGCGGTGGATGCAGGCTCTCTCTCACCCACACAAAATCCGCCACGCCTGCCACCACCGCCGCGTAAGCGCGGAGCCGGTCTCGTCCACGATCGGCAAAACCAGTCAACGACACGATCACGCTCCGGATCCCATGACGCCGGCGCAAGGTGGTGATCAGCAGGGCATCCTGCTTCGCCGCCGCGGCGTGGGTGGCTGAACACAGAAGAATCCAGTCGCCCTTCCAGGGGATCAGTTCATTGCGGCAGGGCACATCGCCGTGATTTCGCCCGAAGGATTTCAGCGTCTCGCGAAGGCTCCCATCGGAAACGGGCAACTTCTTCTGCAATCCCCGCGCAATCCCTGCAGCAAGGGAAACCGCGGTAAGATTGTAGGCCCGCGCTCCGTGATCGAGCAGCGCGATCTCCTCCAGGCCGGCGATGGCGTGCTCTCCTTCGTCGTCGTGTCGCCATAGTTTGCCATCGCGAGGAAAGATGGATCGTCCGGCGGGTGGATGACCGGACGGGCTGACCCAGGTCGGCTCAACCGGAGAAATCTTGCTCATGGCGCGAACAAGCGGTTCGTCGGCGTTCAAGGCGACCACACCGTCGGCGCGCACACTGGCGGCCACCCGGCTCTTCACGCGGGCCATTTGTTCGACGGTCTCGACGCCGTCCATTCCGATGTGATCCTCTCCGACGCAGGTTACGGCCGCCGCATCGCATCGGAGGTAACCAGCTCCCCACTTGATGAGTCCGCCGCGCGCGGTCTCCGCAATCAGGACATCGGGACGGAATCCGCGCAGGGCGCGCCAGATCCCGAAGGCACTGGAAGAATCACCGGTGTAGGACTTCACGCCGTCCCGGAACACCCCTTCGGTGCAACAGGTCGCAACGTGGTAACCCGCCTCGCGATAGACGCGGTCGAGAAGAAGCGTGGTCGTCGTCTTCCCGCAGGTCCCGGTTACCGCGATGACCACACACCTCCGCCAGAGAACCAGCGGACGAATCAGCGCGCGCACGACGACCCACTGTGCCGCGCGCTTCCAGGTCATGATGTCAGCGCCCTCAAACTACCAACCTGGAAAATGCCTTAACCGCTGAGGATCGGAGGACGCCGAGACGAGGGCGGATTCTTTCGTACTCCAATCTCGCATCTCGAATCTCGTATTTCTCGTCCTTCGTCTCTGCGGTGAAATCTTCGGGCTAATCCCCGGACTGATTGCTCGTAAACACCGTGGTCGTGGTCAGCTCAACAGTTTCATACGTCGTGATCATCGGTTCTTGCAGCATGATGTTCTCCTTCACCTTCCGTTCATCGTGGCGAACCCACACGGCTGCACGCAAGGCAAAACACCCGGGAGAGGGCCACGATTACGCCTGACTGGAAGGTTCACCGCGGAGACGCGAAGCACGCGGAGCAGATGCGGTAGCTATAATACCTATTTACATTTGAGTGCGTAATAAAGTGGTAGGGCGAGGCGTCCCTGCCGAGCGGCCTTCACTCGGCTCACCCGGAGGGTTCGCCCTACCCTCGGGATGCCTGGACATACGCCCTGTTCGCGTAGCAATACCGGCGCGTCTCTGGCATTTTCATGGTCATGTCGTTACCCGCTGTTGCACCTCTATTGATTGGCGCCGTCGGCGGATCGGGCACGCGAGTCCTCGCGCGCATCCTGTCGAATGCGGGTTTCTTCCCGGGATCCCGCCGCAACGAAGCCGAGGACTCGGAGTCGGTCATGGACTTCTACAACCGCTGGATGCTCCCGTATCTCGTCCACGGAGGCGTGCTTCCCGCGCAGGAGGCCAAAGAGGCGCGGCGGCAGTTTGAAGTTGCGATTGAGGAACATCGACGCGGAATCGCATCCTCCTCAACGCCGTGGCTTGTCAAGGTTCCCCGCACCCTCCTCATGCTTCCCTACTGGCACGCCGCATTTCCGCAAGCGCGCTTCATCCATATGATCCGCAACGGCCTCGACATGGCGTATTCGAATGACACGAACCAGCTCCGCATGTTCGGTGATCTGATGTTGACCGCGGGCGAACAGTCCCTGCCGCAGCCCATGCGAGCCATGGCCTACTGGCGAACGGCAAACCTGCGCGCCGCGGAGATGGGCAAGTCTCTATTCCCCGATCGCTACCACCCGCTCCGCTTCGAGGACCTCTGCCAGCATCCCGAAACAACCCTCGCCACCCTGGCGAGATTTCTTCAACACCCCCTCGCAGGAATGGACGTCTCCCCACCACCCACCATCGGCCGCTGGCGCACCCAACCCGCCGACGAAACCAAAGCCCTCATCACCCTGGGCCACCCCGCCCTCGAACAATTCGGCTACTTCCTCTCTTCTTCCTCATAATCCTAATCGTAATCATAATCTTCCTCTCATCCGGAATCGGCCTCCGTCACAGGAATCCCGAAGAGCCGATGATTACGATTATGAGTACGATTATGACGGACAGGACGAGTCACCCAACGAGAACCTCTCCACCACCCGATACTCCGGCCCCTCCCGCCGCGTCACCGACTCCATCAAACAAAACGAATCCACCGCCACCTCGCGTCGCGCGACTTTGATCTCCGGCAACTCCACCCGCCCCTCACCCCGCGCAATCGTCACATGCGGATGAAACGGCTTGTCGCGAGGAATCAAAGGCGTCGCATCGTGAACCCCCTCCGCAAGCTCAAACAACTCCGCCGGCCCCTGCACTTGAATAAAAACGACGCGCGGCCTCGCCAGAGAAGGAAACGCATCGACACCCTCCAGGCTCATCGAAAACCGTCTCCCGCGAATTCCGCCCAGCGCCAGAGTCAAATCGGGGATCACCGCCTCCCGAACCTGCCCAAGAAACTTGAGCGTCAGATGAACATTCCCCTCCGGCACAACCCTCAAACCGCGCACACGGCGCAACGTGTCAAGACTGCCGCGAAGGACCGCGGCGGCGAAAAGCGGTATAGCCACGAACAGTCGCATGTTCCGCAATGCTGGGGCTAGCGACTCAGTCGAATGTCAACGTCTTATGAGTCGGTTTCGTTCCTTCAAGGAACGTGACGCTGGCGCCTGCTGTAGTTAATTCGAGTGATGCCCAGTTTTCTCTCTTCATAATCGGAACACCCACCACCTTTGCCACTCGCTGCGAAGCGCCGGATGATATGATCTCGTAGAAGGGTCGTTGGATCTTGTCCGTCGCCTTGCTCGGCGGCATGAACCTATTGTCATGAATATCCCCCGCCAGCAGAATTGGGCGCGGCGCGGTTCTTACGATCTGGAGGAACTCTTCGTAGGACTGTCCCCAATTGCATAACTGGCTCGACCCCTGCGTTGCGGTCAGCCCGGTGCAGAAGATCGTGTAGCGGAACGATGGGTCAATCAGGGCCCGCACGTAGTCCATCTGCTCGTGTCCAAACAGGGACGTCCCATCGTCCGCGTGCCACGCGCAGTTGGCGATGCACTTCTCGCACTTTTCTTGCGGCATCGCGTAGTAACGGTTGTCCAGGAAGAAGACGCGGGCAAGGCGTGCACCATTCTCGATCAAATCTACGTGGTAGTAGACCTCATCCCTCATCTTGCCGGCAGCGAAGTCCTTTGAGCATTTCATGAACTCGTGAAATAGGGTGCGCGAGCCGTTCTTCTTTTCCAAAGGCACACAGTTGCCATACGCATTGTTCCACGCGAAATCGTGGTCATCCCAGATTCCAAAAAGTCGCTCACCGCGCGGGTATCGCTTCAGGAGTTCGGCAAACCCAGGCACGGCCCACTGCTCTTCGTACTTCTGTCGCATACGCGTGAGGAACTTCTCGGTGCCCCAGAACGCCGGTTCCCCCAGCGCCTCGTCCCCGAAGTATCCGTAATCCATGTAGATCTGGTCACCGAGCAGGAATACGTAATCAGGCTGTGCCGTAAGGATGCGCCCCCAAACCGGCTGATCATTACCGAACGCGGAATATCGCATGCAGGATGTGAAGGCGATCTTCACGGGGATATGGCTCCTTTAGACGTTCCTCCAACTACTCGAGGAGCTCCTTCTTCTCCTCGGTAGATAAGGTTGTTCGGACGTTTGCTCTTTCAGGTCATGGTATCCAGAAGGCACTCGCCTTGGAGTCTTTCCCAACGGCACCCGGTGTTTGGGGAGGTTTGAAGGCGTGGTTGTTCTTGATCCGGTCTGCGACGGATGCGATCAGATCCTCGTAGCTCGCTCCGCTTGGCGTGCCAGCGAGTTTGCGACAGAAGTAGTATGTCATCACGCTCTGCTGTTCCGTCGAACCCGAAGGGATGGTCATGCGTGCCAACTGGCCAACTTGGGCCGCAAAGACGAAGACTACGGGCATGTTCGTGCTGCTGCCGGCTGCCCCCCAATCGGGTTTGGGAAAGTTCATGGACTCGGGATATATACGGTCGTCCCAGTCTGCTCCCTTGACCACGGAATTCGTATCCGCATCTGTCGAGTTCAACAGTTCCGGTGTGGGCTTGTCGGGTATGTCGAGTCTTTCTAACCCAAGTACATCCTGATGAGCTCGGACAGCATTTTCCTGCAACTTGATTTCCTTCCCGACGGATTCAAACCCGATGAAATCGAGCATCTTCTTGGCGTCTTTGCCGGGAGGCACGACCGGTTGGACGTCATTTAAGGATATCCAGGCGTTCTTTAAGTCCGGTTGAACGCCCTTCACCGACATCGTGAGATTGCCAAGGTGAGTGCTTAGGACTTCGAGGTTTTCTTGGACGAATTGTGGCGTAATCTCCGAGGCCTTCATCGCCCCGAAGCGCCCCTCGTCTGCCCACTTCTTTAGGACAGGGAGGCTCATCATGGACTGGAACCTCCTCTCAAACATTCCGTTGTCGAATCGAGGAACATTCGGCGCAGGGGAGTTTCGTGTGAGGTCCCAGTCTGGCAGCAGTTCCCGGTAGGATTCGCCCGGCTCGGCGAACGGGGATATCCCGACCCCCGAACCGCATGAGTCCATCAGAACCGCTGCATGCTGAACGTTCGTGCGATAGAGTTCGAAAAGGAGCGCCTGAAACTCGTCATCCGTAATATCGTAGACTGCTTCGGGGCCAGAGCCATTCCGACTGTCATAGGGAATCAGCGTTTCGTCCCACCAGTCATAGCCTGCGTGCGCCCGTTCGTCACCGTTGACATCCATCGTCGCCGACCCATGTCCCGAGAAATAGAACACCACTAAGGCACCAGACGCCTTGGCAACGAGATGCTCACGGAAGGCCGCCACAATTCCGTCGTGGGTAGCATGCTCGTTGAGCAACACGCGAATATCTTCGTCGGCGAAGCCCGCATACCGAATCAGGGCGTCGCGCATATTCCGCACGTCGGTCGTGCACCCCTGTAAGGGTTGCTTGGGAAGGTTGGGATACGTGTCTATCCCCACGAGCAGAGCCCGCCTGGCTATGGGAGGAGCTGCAACGACATTCCACCCCAGAGTTGCGGCAAGCAATGTGCCAACGATTAGGCACGCTTCGGGGCGCGCTCTTATCCTGCCCGCCCTACTCATTCTTAATTCCCAACTTTTCCAGAATGGACTTAGCCGCATCCTCCTTTTTCTCCTTTGCCTTTTCTGCCCCCTTAGCAATCACGTCGCCGAGGTCGTTCGCCTCCATGACCGTGAGGGTAATGTTAAGTGGAACAATAATATCCCCCCCTTGTTTCGCCTGGAGTGCAGGCATGGGCAGCCAAGGCGACTCAAGTGACGCCAATCGAAGATCCCCGGACGTTTTCACGTTGTTGGTCGTGAGTATGTAGTCAGTGCCCAGACTGACTTTGCCCATCGGAAAATCGACCACCCCCAGCGTGGAGGACTTTCCAGCAGTCAAGGCTTCGACCTGGAGTTGAATATTCACATCGGGTTTGAAGTACTTGTCCTGCCCGAAAATCTTGAGAACGCCCACAGACAGCATCGCGGGCCACCTCCAAGGCATGATGAGAGAATACGGCAGGCCGGCGCTGGCGATTTTCGATCCCGCGCCGCTAAACGAGAATTTTGTCGGCACGATGTAGAACGCGCTGCCATCTTGGTTCCAATGGATATCGGCAGATAAGGCAAGGGCGTCCCCTCGCTTCGCCTCAAGCAGCCATTTCGGAGAACCGATAACTTCAAACTTGGTCGAGGTGGGTGTCACGGCGGCGGATAATGACAGCTGGGTCTTCGTACGCGCTGAGTAGGTAGCCGAGTAGCGTTTGGCCTCTTTCTCGATTCCCTTTTGCACCTCGTCCAAGACAAAGTCCACCGCTGCTACCGCTAGCGCCGCACCCGGCCCACCTTTCGCAACCGCCACCGCGCTGGTCGGGGCTCCGTCCGCAGCCTTGGTTAATGGACTTGGTGTGATGCCCACCGTCAGGACGTATTTGTCCCCTTGAAGTGCGCTCCTAGGATGCGTTGGTATAAGGACGTTTCCAACCGACGAACAACCCGAATTCAAGAGACACATCGCGACCACAGCTAACGATATATTGACAGTCTTCATCAGACGACTCCCTTTCTTTCATCCATCAGAATTCGATATTCCAATTTAGATAGATGCCGCCCCATTGGTGAACTCTAGCCTGCGCAAGCTTGTGCTCGGCAGAACGCTCACTTATGGCATAGCTGGCACGAAACGATTTTATTCTCAACGTCCCGCCCCATTGGTGTTCGTTAAAGAACGGCTCAACATCAGAGTAGTCCAGTTCGTGGTCGCTGTCGCGGAACTGTCCTTGAAGGTTCGCGTTGTAGCCAACGGCATAACCTGTGGCCCTGTAGAAGAGATACGCCTCCCAAGTTGCACCGCGCGCGGAGTCGGCGCCCTTATCGACAACTGAGCCTGGATTGAGCGTGTGAGCGTAGTAGGCGGAGTTGATTAGACCTGCGCGCATCTGTAGTCCTGCGTTAGCCATCGTGTAGTAGCCCGCGCCCACGCCAAGATTTCCGCTGATATCCAAATACTTCGCTTCGTGGTCCTTGGCCCCACTTCTGGGATAGCTGCTCAGTTCCTTGAGCAGGGACACCTGGTACATTGCCGTCAATTCACCACCTGCGGAAATCTGATGATCCCATCCTTCGGGGTCAACTGGTGTGTCGTCACCAGACCAGGACCGCAACGTCTGGTGAATGGCCGACTGCACGTCCTCTGCCAGATTATCGATGCCCAAGATTCCCAGTGTGACCTGGGTCGTGAGTGCCCGCCGCTTGACCTCATGAATAGAGCTGCGGTTCCAGCTTAACGCAAGTAGCGACGAGTAGGGGCGATCGTCAAAGATGGGTTCACTGGAGGACAGGTCATCCGGCGTATATGCCCCCTGGCTGAGCATCATCGAATGTCTATAACCTGTGGGAAACCACGCCTCGTGAAGTTGATCGAGTCCTGTGAAGGAATCGACAATAAAGGGAACACGAGCCAGAGCAGACTTCTCGTACTCCTTCCCTCCAAACATTAGACCTAGGCCCTGCGTGTAGTTCCGGTCTTCGTTGCTGTCGACAAGGGCGTCCTGCTCAAGGAAGAAGCCATTGAACCAAGCGCCGGGGCTCGGCGAGACAGGCAACGCGGCAAACAGGAGGATTGCTGTGGCGCTATTAAGAGACTTCATCTTTAGGGTCCTTCCGTTTCGTCATCAATACTCAAGTTGTACGCGGCAATTGGTGCTCAGCTCGTGGGCAGGCGCAATCTCTGTGTGTTCAAATATGCAGTGGAAGACATGCGCACTTTCATCTGAGACTTATCCAGAGGAAAACCAAACGGTTTGAATATCTCGATGACGCCCTTCTTGACGCGTTGTTGTGTCACCTTCGTGGCCATCTATCCTGCACGTAGCGTGACTCGCGCATAGTGGACTTCTTGTCTTAAAGCGGGCGACAATAGAACCTACATGCGAGAGCCCTATGAGTTGCCGGACAACCACGACGCAGCGCTCGCACGTAGCTCCCGTGTGCAGGTGTGCTTCAGCTTCTCTTTCAGATGCTCCTTGTGGACGTTGAGGGTTTTGATGCTGATGCCGAGGTCGGTGGCGATCTTCTGGTTGTCGCAGCCGCAGCCCATCAATTGAAAGACTTGGAATTCTCGGGGACTTAGGGTGGAGAGTTCAGGATGTCTTGTTCTGTGGCCACCGCTTCCCAGGAGAGATTTTTGGAGCATCGGATTCGCGATGCTTCGGCAGATGTGGAGGTCGCCGGCGATGGTTTCGCGGATGGCGGTGACTAGCGATGCGGCGTCGGCGTTGCGGTAGAGGTAGCCTTTGGCGCCGGCTTTGATGGCGCGTTCGGCGATCTCGGGGTCGCGGGAATGAGAGACTACGACCAGGGCGGTCTTCGGGGCGGCGCTGTGGCAGCGCGTGAGGGCGTCGAGCGTGTCGCCGCCGCCGGCGCTTAGCTCAAGCACCGCGGCTTCGGGGGGCGAATGCATCATCATGCCGACGAAGGGGCGATACGTGTCGAACTCGCCGCACACCACCATGTCGCGCTGTTTTCCAATGGTCTGGGCCATCCCCGCCCTCGCCATGCAGTTGTCACTTACCAGAGCCACACGAATCACACCCGGGACGCCTTGATGCGGCGTTTCGCGTATGTCCTCCATCGCGTCGACCCTCCTCGGTCGCGTAGACTAATCCCTGTAGATGCAATCTCAAGCGTATACTGGAGACGACATAAGAAAGTTATCAACAAGGCATAGGAAAGGATTTCCGATGCGGAGGGGCGACAGGAACGGCGTGAAGGGCGGGGAGATGGGCTTTCATTGTTAAAACATAACAAATGGGAAAGCGGTTGTTCATCCGGGGAAATGCGGGATGCGAATGAGGGCGGGGGGGGACCAGTGTTTCGATTCACCGGTCATTCACGCATCACCTCGATCATGAAGAATGCTTCCGGCGTCGAGAAGGGATTGGGGTAGACGTTGGTTGGCGGGGTTGCGTCGATGCCGCTCATGAGGGACTGAACCGGTGAGAGCAGGTTGGATGACCCGAGGATTGTGTAGGTTCTGTTTGACACGCTGCCCCACGAGATCATGCCGGCCTGATTGTCCGCCATGTTCACCTGCAGCACCGAGTTCGCGTTGGTCGGATCTGTCCCCGCAATGACTTCATCCATGTTGCGATGTCCATCGTGGTCCGCGTCTACATTCCAGAGGGCGCCCGTCGCATCGCCAAAGAACCGTAACTCCCAGCTATCGGGGAGACCATCCACGTCCGTATCCCGAATCAGTTCGATGGAGTCATGAAATGTCGCGGATACATTGCCCACCGCGTCCCTGAATTGAGCCTCCACCACCTTCGTTCCATCTGCGCTCTCAAGCGTCCAGGTCTTGCTCGCACTGTACGGTTCCCATGATCCCCAGGAACTGCCCTGGTTGCGAAGCATCATCTCGGCTACGGCTACATTGTCGGTCGCAACCAGAGCTAGAACGACGCTGTCCGTGGGTGTCGTCGGGACACCTCCAGCAATCTGGACCGTACCGGTAGGCCCTACGACATCGGTAACGATCCTGACCGAATGCGTATTCGTTCCATGTGGTCCACGTATCGTTTGCATGACCGTGTATGCACCGGGCTGTGAAAACGTGTGTTGGGGACACGTTGACGTCGATGTTCCCTGCCCTGGGCCGAAGTCCCACGACATGGTCCCCATGCCGAGCGATTGGTCAATGAACCAGACACTAAGCGGGGGCGGGCCATTCGTCCGGCTTGCTCGAAACCATGCAAGGGGCTGAGTCATCCCGTTTTGCCAGGCCCCATTCCGATATCCTTTCGTCGTTGTTCCCTGTCCGGCGTGCACATACGAAACCGTTGCGTCCGCGACGTCGATCGTAAACGCGCTGGTGCTCCAGGAGGTGAGCTCTCGGTTCCATTGCCCAGCCGTCCCTTCGCTGGGATCGAAGATTGCGAACCCAAAGCGCGATTCTAAAGGAGTGGAATGGACATGCTTCCAGGCGACAACGCCATCTTCCACGATAAAGATGTTCACTCCTTCTTCCGGTGCGCTACTGCCTGTCACCCACTGCCCTGCGCTCCCCGCGGCGGGACTGTAGGCCGCGTAGCATACAAGCACGCGCGCGAAGGGGTATGCCCCGTGCACCTCGACCCACCCCACGGTCTGACGCCCATCGGTCTCAATCCACGCAATACGGTCCACGTCGCCGCCGGCACCTGATATCCACTGATTCCGAACTGGGTCAAAATAGCGGTAGCGCGCCCGCTCCCCGTCGCTCCAGGCTTCGATTTGGTGTGTGGCCAGAGAGGTGATGGGCGTCAGCAAGGTGTAAGCGACGAGCAACCCATGGAGCGCGTTGAGGCATGGGGTGAATTCGTGCATCCATGCGCCTCCCCACCACCAAAGACGACGATTGTGCGTCATGTTGATCGCGGCCCCTTATGCGGAATGTACCCCAACCCAACAAGGTACGACTCCCCGACTATCGCTTCAGCCAATTCCGCATCGTCGTCCGGTACGCATCCCTATCCCTCGCAAGGGGAAACAGAAACGCCCTGTTATGGCACCGATGCGTCACATGGTCGTTCTGGCCCGACAGGATGTATCGATTAGTGCGTGGCTTAGTTTGAAGTGATCGCTTAGAGCCAGAAAACGCCCTCCAAAGAGCGCCTCTAGCAGCCTGTGGTCCGCCCCCGGCTTCGTGCCGCGGGCCCCGCAAAGCAGGAGGTTTGACCTTCGCTCTGCGTTCTGAGAAGCTCTGCTCTCTAAAGCGGACAACTAAGTACGCATTCAGCCGGAAAACGCCGAGGGAGTCGCTCATGTCGAAATACACCTCCTCCTTATCGCTCCTGCTTATCTCCTTCCTTATGTCCGCGCCGCGCACGATGGCGGACACCGTAACCGCGGTCTTCAATTCGCCTGGCGATGTTCCCGTAACCTCTGCGGGCTATACGGCCGGCGTGCATGCGGTCAGCTTCGAATTGAACTTTGCACCGTCCGTGGGGGCGGAGCTGGTGGTGGTGAACAATACGTCGCTACCGTTTATCAGCGGCACCTTCAGCAATCTTGCGCAAGGACAAGCGGTGGCGCTCGTTCATGCCGGTATCACCTATGATTTTGTGGCGAACTATTATGGCGGAACAGGGAATGATTTGGTGCTCGTCTGGGCTCGAAATCGTGTCATGTCCTGGGGCGGCAATCCCTACGGACAACTGGGCAACAACAGCACGGACTCGACGAACCGCCCCTCACCTGTGGAAACCAATGGCGTCTTGGCTGGGAAGACCGTCTTCGCTTTGGCTGCGGGTGGACGACACAGTCTCGCTCTGTGTTCCGATGGAACCATCGCCGCCTGGGGACGAAACTCCTATGGGCAACTCGGACAGAACAACACGACGGACTCGCTTGTCCCGGTGGCTGTTATAACCGCAGGGACCCCTCTAGCCGGGAAGTCCGTAGTGGCTATAGCTGCCGGCAATATGCACAGCTTGGCGCTTTGCTCGGACGGCACTGTCGCGGGCTGGGGTGTCAATATCATGGGTGAACTGGGTGATGGGAGCAATACGGACCGCTACCTTCCTGTCGCGCTAGCCGCTTCTGGCACTCTGTCAGGCAAGAGCGTGGTGGCCATCAGCGCCGGGTATGCCCACAGCCTTCTGCTGTGTTCGGATGGAACAGTCTACACGTGGGGATGGAACGGCAATGGCCAGCTCGGGGTCGGACACACAACTTCGAGTTCGATTCCCTTGCCTGTTGTGACAAGCGCAAGTGCACTGGAAGGGAGACTTGTAACATCGATAGCTTGTGGCGGGTATAGCTGCCTGGCTCTCTGTTCGGACCAGACCATTGCTTCTTGGGGGTGGAATGGATTTGGACATTTGGGAGACAATTCGACCACCGATCGTCACATCCCCGTTGCAGTTCAAACATCTGGCACCCCGTTGGAGAATCAAACCGTTCGGATCCTGCGATCGGGAAACGCGCAATGCTATGCAATGGCCGGAGATGGAACACTTGTTGCCTGGGGCCTCAATGCTCAAGGACGACTTGGAGACGGCACCATAACGGATCGCTGGGTTCCCACGGCTGTGACTACAGCTGGTACAGCTCTTGAGGGCAAGCCGGTTGCTGATTTCACCAGCGGTTTTCGTCACGCCATGGTTCAATGTTCCGATGGCACGTTGGCGGCGATGGGCAACAACGCGGAGGGTCAACTGGGTGATGGCACCACCACAGAGCGATCTCTCGCTGTTGCCGTGGATACTTCCGCATTGGCTCCTGGCGAGAAGTTCAGCCGGTTGTTTCAGGGTACTTACCCGATTCACTCGCTAGCCGTTGTCTCGACGCCGCAATCCCCCGCGCCGGAGATTGTCATCTTTGATGGGCTGGGCACGGGTGGCCCACAGCGCCAAAGCAACCTGGGAACGCTTGTCTTCCCGGACACATCCGTCGGCACGAGCAGCGGGACCAATACGATCACCATTCAGAATATCGGCCTTGCTGATTTGACAAACATCACCGTTACAAAGGCGCTGGCAGGTACTCCCGAGGACTTTGTCGTAAGCATGCCTGCTTCGACAACGTTGGTCCCGAACGCCAGCACATCGTTCACGGTGTCCTTCTCGCCGAGCGCTCCCGGGGAGCGGACAGCAACCATCCTGATTGGCAGCAATGACAGCGACGAGAATCCGTTCAGCATCGCTGTTGCCGGCAACGGCGAGCCTGATATCTCGGTCCTGGCAGCCGGCGTCGTGAGCCTTGGCAACGGAGTCGGCGGATTCTCCTTCCCTAATGTCGCGGTCGGTTCGTACGCGCACCAATCCTTCACGATTCGCAATGTAGGCAAAGGGAATCTGACCGGCCTTGGTATCTCGATCGATGGACCACACGCCGGCGAGTTTTCCGTGGTTTCCGATCCGGTAGCGCCCGTGACGGGAGGAAGCCGCACGAGTTTTACCCTGCGCTACTTGCCCATGAGCAGCGGGGTGAAGACCGCAGCGGTGCACATTGTCAGCAACGATCCGGATGAGAGCCCGTTTGACATACCTCTGACAACCGGACTCTTGCCGGTCCCAGAGGGCGGAGAACGCGAGCCTAACAATTCCACCGCCCTGGCAACCCCCTTGAGCGGATCAACGGTAAAGCGGGTTGTGGCTAACATTTTCCCGAGCGGGGATACCGATTACTATTCCCTTTTCGCGCTGGCCGGTGACCGCGTCTATGCCGCCGTTATGACAGACTTCTCGGCCAATGGTGACGATGACAGCGTCCTGACGTTGCTCTCATCGGATGGCGGAACGGTGATCGAAATCGACCATGACGACGGTTCTTTCGGCTCGCTCTCGTCATCCATCGCAGGCACCGCAATTCCGAGCACTGGAACGTACTATCTTAAAGTGGCGCAGGCCTCGGGAGGGCAACTCAGGCCCTATGAGCTATGGGTGAATATCCAGAGCGGATCCCCAGTTGCGGAAATCGAATCAAACAACGCCAACCCTGGTCAAGTTCTGCCGGTGTCCGGGTGGATTAGTGGTGCGACCAGCTCGACAGCAGATATCGACCGCTTCAGCTTCTCGCTCGACGCGGGGGATTCGGTCTTTCTGAGCTTGGATTTCGATCCCGAGCGCGACGGGGTGACCTGGGACGGCCAACTGGGGCTATCTTCATTCGGAAGCACGGACAGCACGTTGTCGATCAACGATGGGAACACGATAAGCCCCAATTCGGAGGCGTTCTTCATGACCGTCAAGAATCCCGGAACGTATAGCGTCAGGGTGGGCGTGCCAGCGGGGAGTACGAACCTCGGCACATACAATCTCAGCGTTGGCGTGCTTCCGGCGCCGGTGAAACCCACATCGACCTACATGAACACGAATGCGCCCATCCTCATCCCCGACGGGCCGGGCGAAGTGACGTCCAGCATCACGGTTCCGGACAACAAACGCATCGGGAACCTCAAGGTATTGATCAATCTAACCCACAATTTGATGCAGGATCTCGACGTTTCCCTCACCAGCCCGGATGGGAATGTCGTGGCGCTCTTTACCGACATTGGCTCGTCAATCACGGGTTCGCAGGTCGGGCTGGACTTTGAATTGGACGACACCGCAGCCGCGACGCCGCGGGGCTTCAGCGCCCTATCCGGCACAGCCATGAAACCCGAATTGCGTTATCGGCTTGCTTGGTTCCAAGGACAACAGGCGCAGGGCACGTGGACCTTGACAGTGCGCGATGACCTGGCCGGAAACGGCGGCGTGCTGCACGGATGGGGCTTGGTTGTGGAGGATGAGGAGGCCCTCCCGGCGGGTATTCCAACCGGTGTATACAGCAACGATTTCGAAGCAAGCGACGGTGGCTTTACGCACAGTGGAACCGGTGATGAATGGGAGTGG
>CAZCZZ010000017.1:61013-62752 GCA_964503335.1 uncultured Verrucomicrobiota bacterium | reverse complement strand
ACATGGGCGTGGCAAGGCCCAGCGCACAGGGGCAGGCGATGATCAGCACGGCGAGGGCATTGACCAGTGCGAACACCTTGGCGGGCTCCGGACCGAAAATCGACCATACGATGAACGTAACGACTGCGATGACCAGGACCGCGGGCACGAAGTATGACGAGACCTTGTCGGCCAACCGCTGGATCGGCGCCTTGCTGCGCTGCGCTTCGCCGACCATCTTCACCATCTGCGCGAGAACCGTATCGGCTCCGACTTGTTCCACGCGCAGTACGAAAGAGCCATTCTGGTTCATCGTCGCGCCCATGACTTTGTCGCCGACAACCCGTCGCACAGGAGTAGCTTCGCCGGTCAGCATCGATTCGTCCACGGTGCCTGCGCCGTCGACAATCGTCCCGTCCAGAGGAATCTTCTCTCCCGGTTTGACGCGAACCAGATCGCCAACGCGCAGGTCTTCAACCGGCACATCCTCATCGGTCCCGGCTTTGACGAGGTGTGCCGACCTCGCGGAGAGTTGCATCAGGGAGGCTACCGCCTCGCCCGTCCGGCGCCGCGCCTTTGCCTCGAGGAGTTGTCCCAGCATGACGAGCACGGTGATGACCGCGGCCGATTCGAAGTAGAGAGGAACCTCACCATGTATGCGGAAGCTGTCCGGGAAGAAGTCCGGGAAGAGCACGGCGGCGATGCTGTAGCTGTAGGCGGCACCGACGCCCACGCCGATCAGCGTGAACATGTTCAGGCTTCTGTTCAGGATCGAGCGCCACGCGCGTGCGAAGAAGATTCCTCCCGTGTAGAATACGACGGGGGTCGCGAGAAGCAGTTGGATCCAACCCTGGACAGGTCCGGGCAACCATCGGTGCATGTGAAGGGAGGGGATCATGGCGCCCATGGCGAGCAGGAAGAGCGGTAACGTAAAGGCGAGGCCCCACCAGAACTTCCGGCCCAGCCGCTGGATGTCGCGCTCGGCTTCCATGTCATCGCTCGCCGCACCCTGGACCGGCTCAAGCGCCATACCGCAGATCGGGCAATCGCCCGGATGATCCTGTCGAACCTCCGGATGCATGGGGCATGTGAAGATTGTTCCGACATTGGCCGCAGCCGGGTCGGCGGCATGTTCGTGCTGATGGTTCGCGTGCCCGGGGTGGACTTGGCCAGCCGCATTCACGTACGACGTTCTGCAGTGTTCAGAACAGAAGTAGTGCGTATGGCCCTGCACTTCCGCGCTCAGCGCCGTCCGTTCATCCACCACCATTCCGCAGACAGGATCAGTTTTCATATGCATTCTCCGTGTTGTAGCTCCACAGATGCAAACGCAGACCCTCTCTGATTCTTACACCCCGTCTTCAGCGATAACTTGATCGGTTCTGGAATGGTGTGTAACCTCCTTGCATGGAGGCGGTAGCACCAGCGATCCTTGCCAACCTGCGTGTTTTTGTGGCTTTTGCACGGAAGAAGCTGGGGGACAGTCATCTAGCGGAGGATGTGGTGCAGGAGAGCCTGTTGAAGGCTCTTCGGGCATCGAAGCAACCTGCCAGGGACGAAGAGATGGTGGCCTGGTTCTACCGCATCCTGCGTCGTTCCATCATCGACACCTATCGCCGGCAAGACGTAAAGAAGCGAGCGTTGGATCGGCTCGCAGACGAGCTGCCCGACTTTCCCGACGGTTCTGCGGCGACGACGATCTGCCAGTGCTTCAAACGTCTCATGCCTGACCTGCCCGCGACCTATCGCGAGCTCATCAC
>CAZCZZ010000017.1:0-60913 GCA_964503335.1 uncultured Verrucomicrobiota bacterium | reverse complement strand
CGTGGGCTCGCCTTGCCGGCGCAATCTTCGTGCTGTGCGCGGCGATCATCGGAGTCGTCGGCGTGGTCCGCTTCATGACGATCCGCCGCCGCTATACCAAGCTGAGGTAGAAGTTAGTCGGAGTATTTCACCGCAGAGTCGCGGAGGGCGCAGAGAAGAATGTGCCTATCAGGAAATCACGAAATCAGGGAAAGAGCTGCCGGAACCTGAGTTCGTGAGTTCCAAATTCCACATCTTGCGTTCATCTCCGCGTTCTCTGCGCCTCTGCGGTTGATGGAATGTCTGGGTTAGGGTGAGACGGCCGGCGAAGGCGGGGTCCGGGTGATGAGCACTTTGTCGACGCGGTGATTGTCCATGTCGAGGACTTCGAAGAGGTATCCCTGCGCTTCAACCACTTCGCCTTCGCGCGGCACGTGGCCGAGTCGCTTTACGATGTAGCCGGCCAGCGTCTGGTAGTCGCGGTTCGTCGCGGTGTCGGCCATAAAGCCGGGAAGCGCGGATTCGACACGCGCGATTTCGACCAGGGCATCGGCCAGCCATGTTCCGTCGGGCCGCGCGCGGATGTCGGGTCGCACACGTTCGCCCTGCGAGGGCAGGTCGCCGAGGACGGCCTCCATGACATCGATCAGCGTGACCATGCCGGTCAAGCTGCCGAACTCATCGGTCGCGAGGGCGACGTGCATGCCCGACTGCCTGAACGTCTCAAGCAGCTTCGGCACGGGCTGGTTTTCGGGAACAATGAGCGGCTTGACCATCAGGTCGGTCAGCTTCACCGGGACGCCCGCCGCGAGGTTCGCGTAGATGGCTTTGACGGACACCACGCCGACGACATGGTCGCGGGACCGTTCATAAACCGGGAACTGGGAATGGCGGCTGACGACGATCTTGTGCCAGATGGCTTCGTGCGCGTCGTCCTTGTTGAGCCAGATGATCTTGGGCCGGGGCGTCATGATGTCGTGCACGGTCAGTCGATCGAGATCGAGAACGTTCGACACGATTTCGCTCTCGACCCGGTTGAATGCGCCCGCGCGCAGACCCTCCTTCATGAGACCCTTGATCTCTTCCTCCGAGACGGTCTGCTCCGCTTCGGCTTTCAGGGGGAGGAGTTTCAACAGGGCGTCGGTGGACTTGCTCAGGATGTGCACCAGGGGATGAGCGAGGCGGGAAAGCCCGAGCATGAAGCGTGATGAGCGGCACGCGATCGACTCCGCATAGCTCATCCCGATACGTTTCGGTGCGAGTTCGCCGATCACGAGCGAGAGAAACGTGATGCAACCCACGACCACGAACAGGGCGATCTCCTCCGCATACAGAGCGATGGCCGGCACCTGGCGGAGCAGGTCTGCGAGCTGGACGGCCAGCGTGGCGCCGCCGAAGACGCCGGCCACGACGCCGATCAGCGTAATGCCGATCTGCACGGTGCTCAGGAATCGATTCGGCGACTCAGCCAGTTCAAGCGCAGCCCGCGCCCCGGCATCACCCTGATCCGCCCGCATGCGCAAGCGTTCACGGCGAACGGACACCATGGCGATCTCCGCCATGGCGAAGAACCCGTTCATGAGGATCAGGCAGAGCAGGATGAGAATTTCAAGCGGCATAGGGAGTCAGTCCGCACGTTTAGACACCAGGACCGTCCATCTGTTCAATGAAATCCGCAAATACGAGCAGGAGGCTAGGATATGTAGCGACCGAGCGCAGACCGCAATCGGGCCTTTACGTGCTCGCGGACAGCCTTCGGCGAAAGCACTTCAACCTGCGGCCCATAGCTCATGATCCACGGGATGATGTCGTCGGAGTGCTGGACAGGGATAGCGACGTCCAGGGAGCCGTCGGAACGCTCACGCATCTCCTGGTCCGGGTGCCACTGCCGTTCCCGCACGTACGGCGCCGCTTCGTGGTTGAAGCGCAGGCGGACCGGGGTCGCTGTTCCTTCGTTCTGACGCCGCACGAAGCGGCCCTGGCGCCCGGAGAGCAGGGCGGCGGCGGAAAAGTCTGCGGGGACGGTGAACCCGATGTCGCTGACTTCCACGCGTTCAAAGCGCGACATGGCGAACTGGCGCACGTCCGACGCCTCTTCATCGAACGCGAGGACATACCAGTCACCTTCGATATTCACCACATGGTAGGGGCGCAACCGGTGTGCGCGCGGACCCGGGCGGCGGGGCGAACGATAGGTCGTTTCAAGGATGCGCTGGTGGAGCAGCCCGCGCAGGATGGAAAGCCAGATGGCGGTGTCGATCGGCCGCGCCGGCGCATTCGCGAAAGAGAGCCGCGTCATCAGCAGCTCAGGCGGAATCGAGAGCTTCTCCGGCAGCAATTCCGCAATTCGTGCGTAGACGCGCTGAAGCTGTCCCGCCAGCGGCGTACCCTCGTACAGGCGAAGCGCCTGCTGTCCCAGCAGCAACGCCAGCATGTCGCCTTCCGAAAAGTGAAGCGCGGGCAGGAACCAGGACGGATCGGTGTAGTAGTAGCCATGCCGCACGGAGTCGTACTCCAGCGGAGCCCCGTGATCGTCGCGCAGGCAGTCCAGGTCCCGCTGAATGGTCTTCGCGCTGGTCTCCAGCAGCTCGGCAAGCCGGGAGCAATTGGGGAACTGCCCCTTCCGGATTTCCTGGTCGATGGCAATCAAACGGCGAAAGATCGGTTTGAATTTGTGCATGTCGGACATGCTATGTCCGACCCTATGTTGCGGCAAGTCGGAATAGGATGACTAGTCGACGGCACATTTTCTGGTCTCACATAACCCTCTGACTGACAGCGAAATGCCGTGCCGGTTCACTCTGACGTTATTCTGGCGAGATAATTACCGAGGGTTTTCCAAGTCCAGGCCGTATTACCTGTTGAAGTCAAGATCCAGTGGAAGTGATGAGGGGAGATCGTGCGATGACCAGTAAGTCCGGCGATGTGCTGTTCGCGGCAGCGCCGCCTGCCACCCACGGTAGGGTTGTACCCCATGGCGACGTATTCCTGATCACAGGCAAACTTTAAGTGCGATGGGAGTGCGAACGCACAGTTCGCGGAAACAGAGACAAACGAAGAAAGGAGTCGAGGATGAAGAAGATAATGATAACGACAGCAACCGCAATAGCGGTGATCTTGGGTGCGCTGGCAGCTACGGCGCGTGCTGAAGACGAGCAGGCGGGCGACGCGGAAACGGCCATCATGTGCCCGAAGTGCGAGACGGTGTGGGTCAAGAGACCTGACCGGCCCGGACGGAAGACGGAAACGTATGTCTCCGTGAAGAAGATGAAGTGCGAAGACTGCAAGAACGCGATCGAAAGCTTCTTCGCGACAGGCGAGTTCAAGCATACCTGCGCGACCTGCGGCGACATGGTGATGTGCAAGGTTCATCCTGAGCCGACAAGCGGGCCGGCCCCGTCCGACTCGAAGTTTGTACCGGGTCCTGGACACGAGAAGAAGTAGCGGCAACGTGCATCCGGCGCGGCCATACAAGCCGCGCCGGATGGCTCACGCGTGATTCATTGAACCGGATATTCATGAAAAACATTCTTCCTCTTTCGACTTTCGCGAGCGTGCTCGCGCTAGTCCTCATTGCGGGTTGCGATAGTGGAGATGGCGGGGGACCCGAGGGGACCTCGACCATAGAGGGCACGGTATCGTCCTTCGCTATCGGGAATGCCTCCTACGTACCTCAGGGGATGCCAGGCATCCTTTGCGAGGTGATAAACTTCATCGTTCCGGATGCGGAGGCGGGCACGGGTGGGGTCGGTGTTCACATGGTCGGCACCGATCTTTCGACAACGACAGACGACTATGGATATTTCATCATGTCCGGTGCGCCGGCTGGCCGACACCAGCTTCAGTTCATCTTTAATGAACAGACATCCGTATTGGATGTGGACGTGCCGGAAGACGGGACGTTGACCTTAAGCGACATACGCTGTACCGGCCAACAAACCGCAAAGGTCGGGCGTATGAGCGTTCAAATGAATTCCCACAGCAGTACTCGCGTCATGTCCGGTTCGGGCAAACGCATGGACGCCGCCGGAATGTGATAAGGAAACCGAGACGAGACCAATGGAGGAATCATGCCAGTTGTGATGGTTGTAGTGTGTGCCGTTGCGATGCTCTGGGGAGGCGGAATGATGATGCATCAGAAAGATCATTCCGGTGCGACGCAGACCGTGAATGTCGCGGTGGAAACGAACGCGGAAATGGCAGCCCGCGGCGCGACAATGTCGACGCCGTAGATCTGTCGTAGGGTATAGAACAGAAATGGACAGAGGACTAAAATGACTACACGTAAATTGTGCTTCCGATTCGGCCTTGCCAGCCTGTGCTTGATAGCGGCTACGGTGTTCGCGCCGGTTGTTGTCGCCAGTGAAGACAAAAGCGAAACGGCGGCTCCCGTAGCGGCGGATTCGGATGCCGCCATCGCGGCCTATCCTTTGGACACCTGCGTCGTATCGGGCGATAAGCTCGAAGACGGCGAGATGGGGCCTCCCCATAACTACGTTTACAAGCAGGAGGGGAAACCGGATCGCTTGGTTCGACTATGCTGCAAGGGCTGCATTAAGAAGTTCAACAAAGCACCCGACAAATACCTGAAGAAGATTGACGATGCGACCTCGCAAGCCGGAGATGCCGGCGCCGTACCAGCTGATGGTCATAGCGGTCACAAGCATTGATTCGGATACTGCTCGTGAAGCGATGGGGGTGTGATCCTGCCATGAACACGGTCCTGCTATTCGGTCGGATTCACCCTCTCGTTTTACACTTTCCAATCGCCTTGATTCTCCTGGCTGCCACCGTCGAATTGGCCCGCCTGAAGTGGGATCGCCCGGACCTTGCCAGACTTGTCCCGTTCCTGTTGGCTCTGGGCGCCGTCGGAGCGTTTGCGGCGAGTGCCTCCGGTTGGGTGTTTGCGACCGAGTATCATCCCGCGCCATCTGAACGCTGGATGCTCGACTGGCACCGCCGGCTCGGTCTGGCGACTACGGTGGTGGCGCTGGTTGCGGCTTGGTTTGCCATGACGCTCGCCGATGCCACGTCGCCACAAGCCCGGTGCTTTCGACGTATCGCCGTTGTGACAGCCGCAGCGCTTGTCTCCATCACGGCCCATTTCGGGGCGTTGATGGTCTGGGGTGCCGACTATTTCGACCTTGCAGGGAAGTAGGCAGCGTCGTCTGGCGCAGTAGTTCAGAACTCCGCGCTGAGACCAAGGTATGCGGCAAGGGCAGGGTAGTCATCGGATGCGACATAGGCCCCGGAGACGCGATCCTCGATGGTCCAGTTGGCGAGATGATACTCGCCCCGGATCGCGGTTTCGAGTTCTAATCGGCCAGCCAATCGGAGGCGGACACCACCGCCCGCCATGAAGATGTGCTCGGTTCCCGCGTTGGTTCGCAGGTCGTATTGCGTGCCGTCGGCCAGTT
The DNA here is from genome assembly GCA_964503335.1 of uncultured Verrucomicrobiota bacterium. Lineage (GTDB taxonomy): Bacteria > Verrucomicrobiota > Kiritimatiellia > CAIVKH01 > CAIVKH01 > CAZCZZ01. Next base: position 55,517 of record CAZCZZ010000017.1, on the reverse strand, counting down.
GCCCCTTGTGGGTATCCATGTGGATGGAAGAGAGGGCAAGCCCGATCAGGGCGAATGGTCTGAATCGAGCAGATTCGACATCGAAGTTCTGCTGTCCCCACACCGAAATGACATCGGCCATGATCTCAGTACTTGGATGCCTTGCTCCGTCGGGGAGCGCCAAGCCAATCTCTCCGGCGGGATCGTCGATATCGTCCGACAAAACGTCAATGCCCAGACCGAATTCCCGGTTCTTCGCGAGCTGGATGCGGCCGACAACCCCGAGTCCGCTCAGATCCTCGATAGGGCTTTGGTTGGAGAGCTGAACGCCGCTACGTACACCGAGGGCGAAGTCGGGATCTGGCGCGTTGCTGGCACTGATCTCAGCCGCGCGGACAGCGTGTGTCACTAACGCAGCGATCAACATCAGGTAGGCATTCTTCATGGTGGAATCTGGGGCAACAACACCCTTACGCCGCACAGAGCGCAATAGCGGCGGGACTCCTTCGGTGTCGCCCGGCGCAACCTGACCGATGCGTCCCGCCGCCACAGCGTCTAGTCTGATTTCAGCCTACTTGGGGTGGATGGTGTGGTGCTGGTGGTCGGCGCTCGTGCCTGGAACGAAGGTGCTGCCCTCTTCCTTGGGAGCTGTTCCGGCTTCCTCTTGGGCGACTTCACATGCGACGAGGTCGCCGCAGTTTCCGCATGCATGTTCCAGCTTGCCGGATGTAAAGAAGTTCTCGATTGCGGACTTGCACTCATCGCAGGCCATCTTCTTCGTGGACACATAGATCGTGGCCTTGCCCACGACGCGGGGGGACTTGACCCACACACTCTCACACTTTGCGCACATGACCGCGACTTCCTTTTCAGCCGTCGCTTCTTCCGCCTCGGCTTGCATGACCGCCGTCAACACTGCCGCCGTAGTGGCCGCAAGTATCATCAATGTTTTCATCGCCTGTCTCCTCCTGTTTGTTTTGGTTTCGCTTCGTCTCTCTTCTCAACTCATGTTTACGTCAGGGACCTCGTTCCCCCTGTATTACGCCATGCTTCGCTGCATGCAGATTGTTGGGACAGGCTTCACGAAAACTACTGCGTACGAGTTGCTCGTATTTCGCCTTCTGACCGGGGTCGAGTAGTTGGTGAACAGCGCGGATGTGATCGAGTGTCGCCAGTTCGGAAGCCAATTCCGCCTTGCAGAGTTTCTCGGCAAGTTCTTCTTGTTTTGCGCGATCCCAGTCGGGCTGGAATAGAGCGTCGCCGATTTGCATGCGCAAACTGCAGTGCCGTTCACAGGATGATTCGATTTCGGCGCGATACTGCGATTTAAGGTCGGCCAGGCTGGTCGACTGTTCTGGTGTCAACCTGAGTGCCTTGGTCAAACCGTCTGCCTGGTCAATGTGGTGACCCGCCACTACGTGTCCTTGCCATCGGGAAACTCCAAACGCCACCAGGGCCGAAATGAGCACCGTAAGGCCAGAATTCCGCAGATTGCGATTCATCGCATCACCCCGTATTCGATCTGAACGTAACTTGCCGTAACGGAACCTTTCGCGAGGACTCCGCCAGATGGATGAATGCGCGGGCTGTAACTGATAAAGGCGGCAATAACCATCGCCGCGAGAGCCGTTAGCGGTTGCAGCCAGCGAAACGCTTGGATCACCGTCGTCTGTTTGCGGATTCGGCGTAGGACACGTTCTTCAAAACCAAGCTGTGGTTCAATGGACTTCCACTGCTGAAGCAGCTCTGAAAGCTTTGGGTCGAGCGTGTTCATCATAAGTTAATACGAAGCATTTGGCTGAAACCCTCGGTCATTCGCGAGAGCCCTTGGGCAGACCAGGGTCATTGCGAATGAGACGACCATAAGTGCTTGCACATAAATGGATTGCGATCGACGTGTTCGCCGTCGCGCTCAACGTGCGCCCCGGGCTGCGCATAGTCATGTTTCGAGAACATTGTAGCTCCCCGGCGGCTGTGTCCGAAGGAACGCATCTCGGCACACCACCGAGCAGAAGCCTAAGATTTTGCCCTGTACCTCTATCCTGGACGCGACCAGCGCCCGCGGAATACGCATTCCGCACACGGGATCGACAACAAGCTGGTCTCGGTGATAAGCGGGCTCTACTTCCAGCCGCCTGTACAAGTCGACGAATTCAAGCAGCCGGTCTTCAATCCACAGACCCGCAACCCCGTCGTACATCTCGCCAGTTGTGAGGTCCTTCTCAGAATGCCTGTCATAGTCGAAGAGCCACGGCAATATCGTAAGGTCGTATCGCAGGCAGATGGAATCCGGTTTGTCCACACTCGCCACGCTGAATACCATCTCGATGCACGCCGGTACATCTCCGCCATGCGGTATTTCAACATACAACGTTGCATCCCCGCGATCGCGGAAGATGCGCCTTTCCAGCAATCCCAAGCGGAGAAGGAGGCGATCGACCCGGGGTCGAATCTCGGCATTGATGAATTGCCGCGCGGTTTGCTGAAAGCGCTCGCGAAGGTCGACCAACTGGCGCATGCGCTCATCGAGTTCGGAGCGTTCATCGCGTCGCGTGCCGTCAATCCGACTCATGCGCTCTGCGATACCTTTGTCTAGTCGCAAGAGCTTGTTGTCACCAGATTCTGGTTCTGCAGTCATCTCGCTGCTCCTGCTTTTGTGCGCGACACCCTGATCGCGGGTCTCACTTGGTGTAAGGGGACCTTATGTGCTTCTCTGTAAGGTGATACGCCGGCGGCGCCGGAAACCCTCGACATTCCGAAAGGTAATCGCCGTTTGAACGGGTGACAGGTGACGGCTGTTAAACTTGCCCGGTCCCGGATGAGTACGCGGTCACCGCAAGTAGCAACAAGGGAAGCAGATGCGAAAGCCGCTTTCGCAGGAACTGTTTGGCGCGATAGAGTCTGCCCTCCACGGACTTCTCGGACGTCTTCATGATCTCTGCGATCTCGGCGTATGACCGTCCCTCGTATTCAGCAAGTACGATCGCGACACGCTGGTCTTCAGGTAGTTCCGCGACCGCAGCGGCGATCATTTCTCCGATTTCATTCATGCTGCTCTGATCCTGGGCGCCGCCCACAGGAGTCTCGGGCAATTCTTCGAGAAGTACCACGGGGTGACGCTTCAGTTTCCTCAAGCGGTCCAGAGCCACATTGCGAGCAATCTGGAAGAGCCACGTGGAAAAGCGAAGCTCGTGATTGTAAGTGGCGATCCTGTAGTACACGCGAACAAAGACGTCCTGCGCCACGTCTTGAGCTTCCTGCGCATCGTTCAGCATGCGAAAGACAAAGCTGAGGATGGGAGCTTTGTATCGCTCCATGATGTCGGTCAGCGCTGAATCATCGCCCGCCCTCAGGCGATCAGCGCACTCACGATCAATATCCGGTGGAGTGCTCACTGGGGCTGTGATTCTTGCGGTGCCATACAACCAAAGAGTGGCCGGGGTCTATGTTATGCCTTGTCGCGCTCTAGCCGTTCAACATGCCATTGACTTTAGATAGCACTCTGCAGGGAACGCAAGCTATCCATGATCGTTTCCGGGCGTTAAGCAGATTCTCGACATTCTTCTGTCGGCTGAGCCGGATGCGGTATGCGCATTCGCCGCTGATGGCCATAGTCACCCCCGACAGCTTGAGCAGATTGCGCAATACTGTAGCCTTTGGTGGCAGGTCAAGGGGCATCGGATATCTTGCTGGCCGGCGCCATGCCCGGCATACTCCTGTCGTATTGAATCGTGAGAAGGTGCCCATGACGACATCCAATTCATCGACCGGCCGCGTGCTGATCATCGCGCTGATTTCCTGTATCGCCGTGCTCGCCTTCGTCGTTCTACGGCAGCGATCGGAGCTGAAGAAGCTCGCGGGGGAGAAGGTGGCGGCTGCTGAGAAGGAAACTGTTCCACCGGAAGTAACAGGCGAAACGGCGAAGGAGCCTGCCGCGGAGCCCGTGATCGCGCCAGTCGCGGCGGCACAGCCTGTGGAGAACCTTGTTTCGACACCTACGGGCATGGCGCGGCCGCCCTTGGAGACCGGACTCGCGCTCTCGGGCACACACGTCGTGCCGGTCGAGGGCGGCTTAAAGGTGTCGATGCGATTCAATCCCACGATTGCGCAACCCATGGGACTTGTGGCGATTGTTGTGAGGCTTCCTGTCGACGGGCCCAGCCGAATCCTTGACCTGCAGCCGCAGGGCGCTTCGAAGTTCGCCGACGTTTCCGCGCGCGTAGCCGAAAACGGAAAGTTCGCGGTCTTCCAGGGAACACCTGAAGCGGTCGAGGCCCTCGAGTTTGCCTTGTCGGTTTCAGAACCGACCGTGGCGGACGTGCGCGGCACGACCGGGATCGGCGAGTTTGACCTGGCGATCAGCGCGACCGGAGCAAAGGCAACGCCGAAGTAGAGATTTCATCGCCGAGGCGCAGAGGGCGCAGAGTCTAAATTCTACTGGCTACTGATCACTGATCACTGATCACTGGTCACTGGTCACTGCTCCCCTTACTCATGGCAGTCGAAGCAGTTTGCGGCGTCGCCGAATCGGTCGTGAACCGGCGGCCAGAAGTCCTCATGGACCAGGACGCTGCTTCCGCCTTCGTGACAGACTTCGCATTCCTCCTGAGCCTGGCTTCCGGGATGGCAGGAGTTGCAATGGCTCTGCTCGAAATTCCCCGTATGCGGGTTCGGGTGGTTGTCGAGAATATCGCCGCCGTGGCACGACTCGCACTGTACGCCGTTCACGGTGGAACCATCGTGGCACGAGTTGCAGTGCGTGTTGGCGAAGCCTGGATCATGCGGGCTTGGGTGATCCTCCAGGATGTTGTTGCCATGGCAGACCTGGCACTCCACGCCGTTGACCTGTGCGCCGTCGTGGCAGTTGTTGCAGTGTGAATTCACAAAGCCCGCGGGGTGGGGATTCGGGTGGTCGTCCAGAATGTCTCCGCCGTGGCAGACCTTGCAGCCGATTCCGCCCAGCGCGGCTTCATGGCAGCGGGTGCAATGATTGTCTTCAAAGCCGGGGCCGTGCGGGTTGGGATGATTTTCCAGCAGGTTGTTGCCGTGGCATTCCTCGCAGGACACGCCGTCCACTTCGCCGTTGTGGCATTGCGTGCAATGCCGTGTGCGCCAGCCGGCGTCGTGCGGGTTCGGATGATCATCAAGCAGGTTTCCGCCATGGCATGCGGCGCATGAAACGCCGTCGAGCTCGCCGTTGTGGCACTGCGAGCAGTGGCGGTCCTGCCAGTTGGCCGGATGCGGATTCGGATGGCTGTCAAGGCTCGTCTCGCCGTGGCAGGCGGCACATTGGTCGGATTGCGGCGAACCGTTGTGGCAGTTCTGGCAGTGGGTTCTCTGCCAGTTGACCGGATGCGGATTCGGGTGCGCGTCGAGTCCGCCTTCATGGCAGAACGCGCAGCCCGTTCCGTTGCCGCTGCTCAAATGACATTGGTCGCAGTGCGTCTTCTCCCACGCGGCGTTGTGGGACTGCGGGCGGATTTCCGAATGGCAGGCCGTGCAGGAATCTTCCTCGTGGCAGACGGCGCAGCGGTCGCGATCCCATGCGGCTTCGATGCCGTGCGTCTTCAGCCGCCACAGGTTGTTGTGCGATTGCGGCATCGTTTCCTGGTGGCATTCGCGGCACGACTCCTCGGTATGGCACACGCTGCACACATTGTCGGGCTGCTGGCCCAGCGCGCCGTGGCGTCGCTCCCAGTTCTGGTCATGGTTCGGGGGCGGCGTCTGCGGATCCATGTTGGCGTGGCAGGCCGTGCAGTCCATGTCCCACTGGTGCGCCTCGGTGCGCATCCGGACCCGGTCGGCGCGCTTGATTTCCGGCACCTTCGTCAGCTTTTCGCCGAAGAGGTTGCCGTGGCAATCATCACAGCGATTCGACAGCGCAGCCGTGTGGATAAAAGGCGCCATGCCGGCCACGGGTTCGACCGGTTCGGGCGGCTCCATTTTCGCGAGCTCCGTGAGGTCGCGTTCCTTGTGGCATTCGCCGCAGGTCTTCTCGCTGATCTTCTTCTCGTCCATCCAGTCTTCGTGGCAATCGACGCAGGAAGCGTGGGTCGGCTTCTGGAAGACGCCCGTACTGCCATCGCCATGGCAATCCGCGCAGGACACCTCGTAGTCGGTGGTATGATTGTAGTGGCTGAAGTAGAGCGTGTACTTCTGCTGCTCCTCGTCGTCACAGCCCGCGACGAATGCGAGCATCAGCATCGCGGCCGCGCCCTTCAACCATCGATACGCTGTGTGCGGTGATTTCAATATCGTATCTCGATCGACCCGCGTCCCCGGTAGGCCAGGTCCTCGGCGGAGTCATCATCCTCAATATCGAACTGAAGTCGAAGCGTAACGCGTCGCGTCAGCTTGCACTTGCCGCGGATGAAGTACGTGTAGACGTAGGGCGATTCCTCGATGATCGTGCCGCTTTCCGCAAAGACGGTCTGGCCGCCGTTGGCAGTGTAGGAGATGTCGGAGTAGGTGTCGTAGGTGTATTCCGCGAAGGAGGCGCCGCCGCTGACCTCCCACGAGCGTCCCTTGCGGTAGCGCAGTTCGCCACTGACGCCGAAGAAGGAATCGTCGTCTTCCACCGCCCAATGCTCGAGGGAGACCGACGCGCTGAAGGCGCGGGTCGGCGCATAGATGAGGGCGATGTCGTAGTTCTCGTAGTCGCGGTTGTTGTAGTCGTTCTCGCCGCTCTGGTCGGCGAAGCGAAGCGAAACGCCGGGCGAGACCAGCCATCCCGGCACAAGCTGCTGCGTCAACCGCGCGTAGGTGTAGGTGTAGGGATCCTGTTCGCCGAGCACGTTGTAGAGCGGGGAGTAGGCCCGCGTCTCGGCGTCGAACGACCCCCAGTAGCTGGCGCCGAGCGAGAAGTCCGTCTCGCCATCCTCGGAGAAGGAGAACCAGTCGATACGGCCCATGCGGTATTCCTCGTTGAGCAGGGACAACTGGCCCCGCACGCGGGAAGTCTCCGTGATTTGCTGCTGCACGTCGAAGAAGTAATTGTCGTCCTCGCCGTCTTCGCTTTCGTCATGGTAACGCGAGAGGGTGAGGCGGCTGCGATTTCCCGTCCAGGGACGACCGACAAGGGAGAAGCCACCTGCGTAGTCGTCCGAGACCGACGTGTAGTAGCTGACGGGGTGACCTAGATAAAGGCGCCCGCCGAACGTTCCGCTCTCGTTCATCATGAGCTGTGCGCCATCCAGCTGGAGGTAGTCGGCGACTTCGATGTACTGGCGGCCTGCCCGCAGCGCGAGGCGTTTGTCCCGCGTGTGCGCGTCGCCGTAGAACTGGAGCAGGCGATCCTCCGTTACGCCATTCGAGTCATCGACGCTGCGGAAGGGATCGTCGGCCAGCGACGTGGATTCGGCCTCGTCGAGATCCGAGTGCATCCGGCCCGACAGGTAAATATCCAACCGGCCGTCTCGCAGGTCGCGCGCGTTGCCGTACAGCCGGCCATAGAAATCGGAGTCCTCGGATTCGCCCTGGGATCGGTAATCGTATTCGAGCCGCAGCCGCGCGCTGTAGAAGGGCTTCTTCTTGCCCTTCGCGGGTTTGTATGAGTCGTCGTCTCCAGCGGTGGCTTCCGCAGCATCTTCGGCAGCGGCCGGTGGTGCGTCGTTGGATTGCGCGAAGGATGTGCCGGACAGGAGTAGGCCAAGGGCAAGGCACCACCACCGGAGCGCATCAACCGCGGTGCCTTTGACGATCCTTTTCATCTTCTTCGATCCGGACAGAACCCGACCTATTACGGCGATCGCCCAAGGCCCGATCAAGCCTCGCAGAGAGGGGGTGGAGGAGGGGATCCTCTCTACGAGGCCGATCTTAGACTAGGGTTTGATCACGCGGTAGTACTTCTGTGTCGTGTCGCGCAGGGAGATCAGCTGGTAAGACAACCCGTTCGAGCTGATGAAGCTCGGGCCGAGATTCGTCCAACCGTTTCCATCACCCATCGCATCCACATACTGGAACACCTGGGTCACGCCGACCTGGCCCGGGACGTAGCTGAGCTCGATGGCCGGCAGCATCTCGATCACGGTGTTGGTCGGGAGGATCGACAGCATGTCGTTCGGATTGCTGTTGCCCTGGATTTCGGCGAGGTCGGAGAAGCCGTCGTTGTCGGAATCCGCGAGCATCGGGTTCGTTCCGAGATCTTCCTCGAGTGCGTTCGACACGCCGTCGTTATCGGCGTCACCCGAACCGATCTGGCTCGTCAGGTTGCCGAAATTCGCCATTTCCCATGTGTCGACCAGGCCGTCCTGGTCGATGTCGATACCGCCGGTCAGGTCGTCAATCGATGCGCGCAGTATGGCTGCCGCGTACTTGGGATTGTGCACGCCAAGGCTCTTGTCTTCCCAGACGTAGAGGTAATTGAAAATGCCCTTGCGCTCGGACGGCGTGTAGGACGCGCTGTAGACAACGCCCGTTCCAGCCGGCGGCAGCAGCAGTGCGAGCTGGTCAAGCAAGCCCTGGACTTCCGACTGTACACCCTCGACGGAGCCGTCGCGGTCGTAGTCCTCGCCGCCGAAGTCGAAGTCATTGTACACGCCGACGTGGCACGTCTGGCAGACTTCCGTGACCTTCACGTCGTCCGCGGTATTGGTCGTCCCGTTGTCCCACGCGATCTTGAAGGTGTGACCGCCCACCTTGGTGTTGGAGTTGCTGAACGAAGTCTGGGCGATGAGCTGCATGTGGCAGCCCACGCAGGAGTTCGTGACGGCCTGCAGATGGCGCGAGCTGGGCATGTCCAACCCGTATTCGTAGGCATTCTGGCCGAGAAGCATGTCGCCTTGTGTACCGTGATGCGGGCTGACGCTGCCCGTTCCGGCCACCGTGGTGTTCGCATTCTGACGTCCGTGGTGGCAGTTCATGCACAAGACGCCTGTACCAGCGATAGCTTGAGTGACAACGTAGCCGTTCGACAGCGTCGCGGTCGTGATGTTGCGCAGCTGCTTCTCACCCATGCCGACCGTGTGAGGATCATGGCAGGCGGCGCATGCGATGCCTTCCTGTTCCGTGCCGCGCGGACTGCGGTTGGTGGCGACATACGCGGGATCCCAGGTCTCGATGAATCCCTTGGAGCTGTGGCAGGGCATGCAGGATCCCGTGAAGCGGAACACATAGCCCGTGGAGTGCAGCGAACGGCCCCATTCGTAGGGCTTCACATGGTGGGGCAGGCTGTCGTGGCACTGGCCGCAGGTACCGGCGCTCAGCGTCACGTCGATCGCGTTCGTTTCGCCGAGGTTGCGCATGTGGCGGTCGGCGGGGCCGTGGCAGCTTTCGCATTGCACATTGGCCTTGTGCTGGAGGTTGGTCGGCATGCCGGACCAGTTGGTCGGGCTCAGCGACCCCGGGAATGTCCAGCCGACTTGTGCCGCAATGTCATCGAAGCCTTCGTTCGTAGCGCCGGGCGTCGTGTCGTATCCCAGCGTGTGGCAGGAGATGCAGTTGGCGTTGAAGTGATCGCTGCCCGCACCCGTGATCTGGCGCGTGAATGCGGTGGCATGGTCGGTGAGGTCGAAGTTGGCCTGCTTGTCGGCGTGACAGAGGATGCAGAGGTAGTGCTTCTGGCCAAGGTAGATCGAGCCGTAGGCGACGTTCGTGTAGGAGAGCGTCTTGTTTGTCAGGACGATATCGGTCTTGATGAAGAAGTCGCCGTTGAAGACGGTGCACTTCACGTCGGGCCTGAGCATGGCGCGGCCGGCGACGAAGAATCCATTGCGGTCGCCACCGTCGTACGTGGGGATCGAATTGCTCAGCGGGCTCGGTTCGAGGACGGCGGAGGAATTCGTCGGGATGCCGATCAGGCTCCAGTTCACGGCGTTGACCACTGTGCCGGTCTGGACCAGGGCTTCCATGTACACGGGTTGTCCGACGCCGACGTTGGGCGCGCCGCCGCTCTTCTGCGTCGTGTTCGTCAGCCCGTAGTCCTTGATTTCCTGCGGCGTGAGCGGGCGATAGCGGATGCGGACCTGCTGTGCCTGTGAGATGGAGGCGCATGCCACGAGCGCCACGGCCAACGCGATTCTTGAGAACGCGCGCATCGAACCAGTTCTAGTATTCATGTCTGTCTCCCGGGCGCCCGATGGCGCCGCCACGCCACTTCACTCAGAGCACTTCCGCCGGAATCCGCATCCGCAGCTCCAATTCGGCGACCTTCGCATCAATGATCGACCAACAAAGGGAAAGCTCGTGCTCGCGGTAGCGGATGTTCTCGCGCACCGTGCCCTCGAGATCGCCGATGTCGTGCAGATACACGCAGGGGATCTCCTGCACTTCGGGCGATACGTCGCGCGGGACGGCGATGTCGATGAGAACAAGCGGACGATCGGGGCGCGAGGCCATCACGCCTTCGATGTCGTTCCGCTCAAGAATAATGTGGGGGCTGCCGGTCGAGGTGAGGACGATATCGACGCCGGCCATGGCATCAAGACAGTGGCCGAAGGACACGGCCTTTCCGCCGAACTCCGCGGCAAGCGCTTCTGCCTTGTCGAGCGAGCGATTCACGACCGTGATGGAGCTGACGTCCTTCTTCACGAGGTGGCGGAGGCACTTCTCGGCCATGCTGCCCGCGCCGATGATCATGACGTTGCACTGCTTCAAGGTCGATCCAAAGATGCTCTGGGCATGCTGCACGGCCACGCTGCCCACGGAGGCGTTGCCCTTGCCGATCGCGGTCCGTGTGCGGATCTCCTTCGCGGTCTCGAGCGCCTTCTGGAAGGAGCGGTTGAGTCGTTTGCCTGTTGTTCCGGCGAGGCGCGCCTTTTCGTAGGCCGTCTTCACCTGGCCCGTGATCTCGGTCTCACCCAGCACCATGGAGTCCATGCCGCTGGTGACCGCGAAAAGGTGGCGGATCGCGTCGAGGCCCTCGTGGCAATAGAACTCCGTGCCCGCTTCGACCGGCTTGCTGACGAGGCATTGCATCAGCGCGAGGGGATCGGGACTCTGCTGCTCGGAGACGCCGTAGATTTCCACGCGGTTGCAGGTCCAGAGGAGGACGAGTTCCGAGAGGTGACCCTCGCGCATCAACTGGTCGGCCACCGCGGCCTGTCCGGAGGAGGGTACGGCGAACTGTTCACGGATCGCAACCGGTGCGGTCTTGTAGCTGAGACCCGCCACAAAGATGTGCCTCATTCCGTCCTCGTTTCGTTCGTATCCCACGTTCAGGTTTCTCCCTATTGAACCTTGTCACGTTGGTAACAGAACCCATGAAAAGCGAAAATCGGGGAAACCCTGACTGAGGGGTAGTGCACTCGCTTGCTGGATATCTGGCGCGTATGCCTTAAGCTTGGACCTAGGAGAAATTCCATGAATCGTTTGCTGGTCCTCGGTCTTGTTCTTTCGTGTGGATTTGTTGATTTCGCCACGGCCATGCCGATGTCCGCGGGCTCCGGCACGGCCCTTTCGGGCACGGTGGCCGAAACGATGGATGGCGGTCGCTATACCTATATGAAGGTGGACACCGCAAGCGGGCCCCAGTGGATTGCCGCCACGCAGATGAAGGTCAGCGTCGGCGACGCCGTCACCGTGAACGGCGGAACGACGATGAAGAATTTCACGAGCCCGACCCTCGATCGCACCTTCGACAGCATCATCTTCGCGGAGTCCGTGCAGGTCGGCTCAGGCGGCGCCACCTCGTCTTCGCCCAAACTTCCGGCAGGTCATCCGCCGGTGTCCGGCCACGGCGGCATGGGCGGGGATTCGGATTCCACGCCCCGGATAACGGGCGTGATTGCAGAAACGATGGACACCGGGAATTACACGTACATCAAAGTGACCTCCGGCGGACGCGATATCTGGGTGGCCACGAGCCAGATTGAAGCGAAGGTGGGCGAGCAGGTCACTGTGCCCCCCGGAATGCTCGTGAAGAACTTTGAGAGCCCGACGCTCAACAGAACATTTGGTGAGATCTACTTCGTTGACACCGTGCACGTGGGCGCGACAACGGACGAAGATTCCGAGGAGTCCGAAGACGACGACACGGCCGTGGCTCCTGTCGGGACGCCTGCTACGGTCACCACGACGAAACCGGAAGGGGCCCTGACAGTTGCCGAGATCTTTACGCGTCGCACCGAACTCGCAGGAAAGAAAGTCACCGTGCACGGCAAGGTCACCAAGTTCACCGAGAAGGTCATGGGCAAGAACTGGGTCCATGTTTCGGACGGCACGGCCGATGGCGAGAACCGCGATGTAACCCTGACGACACTAGACAGCACGCGCGTGGGCGAAGTGATCACCGCCACAGGCACCGTCGCGATCGATGAGGACTTCGGCTACACCTACCAGTATCCGGTATTGATCAAGGACAGCACCCTGTCCGCCACCCCGTAATGTGATCCCTGAAGGTTGCTTAAGGATTCTTCAGGAAGTAAACCGACCGCGAGTTGGCATCCAGACGTAATCATTCTTCCATGCAGTTCATGGTCGGCGATCCCGCCGCCGTGAACGGCGGAGGTACGCGTCATGGATCGTTCTCGAAGCTGCGCCCTTGTCCTTTTCTTGCTCCAGGGTCTGGTCGGGCCTGCCTACGCCGCGACGAACTACACGCTGCTCGGGTGGAGTGCGGAGGGCATGCACTTCATGGACAACGACTACTCCGTGTTCGCCATCCATCCGCCGGGAAACACCCTTCATGCGCAGATCGTGGAGTTGATCGACGGCGCGCAGGCGCGGCTTCTGACGAACCCGGCCGCCGTAGGTATCACCGTGACCTTTGAAGCCGTCGGTGACGCCGACGGATCGACGAACAGCACGTCGCGGGGCAAGAGCAATTTCTGGGACTACGCGCTGCCGCTTTTCGGAAGCAACCTCGCGCCCGACGCGGGCTTCGGCAGTTCCATGCCGGGCCCCACCAACATTCCCCAGCCGATGACGTTCAGCACGAACTACAACTGGTTCACGGCCGAGGGCATTCCGGTCACACCCTATGACGACAACGGGAAGTTCAATCCGTACCCGCTCTTCCGCCTTGTCGCGAAACGCGGCGCGACGGTGCTGACGAATATCGATGTCGCTGTCGGCGTGAGCGACGAGATGGATTGTCGCATATGCCACGCCAGCGGATCCACGACGACCGCCGTGCCTGCGGCTGGATGGGTGTACGATCCCGACCCGGACCGCGACTACCGCCTGAATATCCTGCGGTTGCACGACGAACACCAGGCGACGAACCCTGTCTACGCCACGGCGCTGGCCGCCCAGGCGTACAACGCGGGCGGCTTGCTCGCGACGGTGCGCGTGAACAACAAGCCGATCCTCTGCGCGAAATGTCATTTCTCGACGGTCATGCCGGGCAGCGGCTTCGGATCCATCAAGCCCCTGACGCAGGCGATCCACCTGCAGCATGCGGGTGTGATCGACCCGCGCGACGGCCAGGTCCTGGATTCCGAAACGAATCGCGCGACGTGCTACACATGCCACGGCGGTGCGACGACACATTTCCTCCGCGGGGCGATGGGCAATGCGGACACCACGACGGGGCAGCAGGCCATCCAGTGCCAGAGCTGCCACGGCAAGATGGTGCAGGTCGGCGCCACGAATCGCGTAGGCTGGAGAAGCCTGCCGAACTGCCAGGCCTGCCATGTGGGCGATGCGCTGAATACGATCAACGGCCAGATCCGCTTCACCACCGCGCTTTCCAACGGCGTGCTTCGCACCCCGGCCAACAATCGATTCGCGACGGATGCGAACGCGCCGTCGAACGGGTTCTCGATGTTCCAGTTTTCGCGCGGTCACGGCAACCTGATGTGCTCCGCCTGCCACGGGCCCGCGCACGCGGAGTCCCCGTCCAGCGTCCGAAACGACAACGTGCGCAACGTCCAGGTGCAGGGACATTCCGGCGTGCTGGCAGAGTGCACCGTGTGCCACGGCTCCCAGGCGCTGACACCCGGCAACGGCCCGCACGGCATGCATCCGCATGACTACGCATGGGCCGATGGAAGCCAGGCTGGATCGCACCCCGATTTCGAGAACGACACGAGCTGCGGGCCTTGCCATGGCACGCAGGGTGGAACCAGCAGCAGGGGAACCATTCTATCGCAGGCGCGAGGCGATCGTGAATTCCTCGGGCTGCCCGTCGGTGATATTCGACTTTGGCGCGGTCAAACCGTCGGCTGCACACACTGCCACAGCGGCGTGTCCGACCCGACGGTCGCGAGTTCCTCCACGAACACGAAGGCGGGTATTGCTGTCTCGTACACCGTGACTTCGAGCACGAACAGCGTGCGCGTCGTCACGCAGCCGCTCCACGGCATGGTCGGCTTCAGCAACAAGGTGGCCACGTACACGCCCGCCCCGGACTTCGTGGGCACGGACGTGTTCACGTATGCGTCCTCAAAACCCCAGCGCGAATCGACCCTCGCCACGGGCACGGTCGTTGTGACGGAAGCCTTCACGACAGGCGATGGCGTGCCCGATTGGTGGCGGAAGCTCTACTTCGGCGGCGACGGCTCAACGACCAATGCCCAGTCCTGCGCTTCGTGCGATCCGGACGGCGATGGGTTGAATAACCGCAACGAGTATGGCGCCGGGACCGATCCGAAGGACGCGTTGAGCAAGGTGCAAATCTTCGCCCTGCAACCCACGGGCAGCTCGGTGCGAGTGGGCGTTCAGACTGTGGTCACACGACGCTATGCGCTGGATGTCACCACGAACGTGCTGGCCAACGCGTGGCAGCCTGTCGTGAGCAACGTCTGGGGCCGCAACAGCACGCTCAAGATCACGGCGACGAACGGGCTGGTCGAAAAGACCGGCATCTACCGCGCACGGGCGCAGTAGTGGAAAACGAAAAAGGCGAACCGTGCGGTTCGCCTTCGTCGTTCAGCTGTGAATCGATTCCTACTTCGCGGGAACGAGCACTCGGCAATACGCCGTGACGGCATCAATTTCCTCGGGCGTGAGCTTCTCGGCATAGGCGGGCATCTTGTCCTTGCCCTCAACGATGAGCTTCTTCACTTCCTCATCGGACTTGGTCGCAATCGGGTCGAGCTTGAGCTTCTCGGGGTCGACACCCTTGCAGAGCTTCTCCGTCGCCTTCGGATTGCCTTCGCCCTTTTCGCCGTGGCACTTCTTGCACTTCTCCATGTAGATGGTCGCGCCATCCACCTGGGCCAGACTCATCGTGACCGATGCCAGCAGTATTCCGCATGTGACGCCGAGTATTCTCATTGGATCTCCTATCATTTTCAGTTTGAGCAACGATTCCCTATCGACATGTAGAAGGTAACCCCGGCTGCTCTGCGCGACAATGTCGGGGTGACATGGGTAAGGTCTTCGGGGATTCCCCGATAGCTTGACATCCCACCCTGCCTGCATACTTTGACGCTGCAGCCAGTGGTGAAAGTGGGAGGGATCGCGTTGGAAGCAGAATGTGACAGATGCAAGGCGGAGCGACGAGGCATAGCAATCCTGCTATGTCGAGGAGCGACAACGCCGCAGATGGCATATTCTGCTTCCAACCCTTCGGGCGCAAACGATTTGCGGCGTAGAACTTCGTTGCGCCTCCTCGACGATGCGCTATGGGAATCGCCTTCGTCGGCACGCCTCGTTCTACTTGCAACTCGCGCGCGCGCGACCCTCCGACTTTCACCACTGGCTGCATACCTAAAGGAGCTCTTCTTGATCCGCACAAAACGATCGCTGCATTTCCTGCGCATGCCCTGTCTTCTCACCGCATGCCTCGCGGTCATTTCGGGATGCGGTTTCCGCGAACCGCAATGGCGCGTATATGAAGAGGTTATGATCGACGGCCACGCCTCGCACAACCACGAGGCCGCTCCCGCGACCCGACCCGCGCAAGCCGTTCGCACCGGGGCCCTTCGCTGGACAGCCCCGGAAGGTTGGTCTGAGGAGAAGGGGTCGGGCATGCGGCTGTCGACATTCAAGATGTCCCGCGACGGAGCGGCGGGCGTTTGCACGATCGTCACGCTCGGCGGTGCCGCGGGCGGAATCGAGCCGAATGTCAGTCGCTGGATCGGACAACTGAAGCTGCCCGCGCTCTCGGCCGAGGAGATGGCGACCTTCCTTAACAGACAGAAGAAGATCCAAACGGCCGGCGGCTTTGAAGGCGTCGTGGTCGATCTCACGGAACTCGGCGACCCATCACCCGGAACGGAGTCCATGCTCGCGGCCATCATCAAGGTGGACGGTGTGTCGCTCTTCGTGAAATTGACCGGTCCGGTCGGACTCATAAAGGCGGAGCTTGAAGCCTTCACGAAGCTCTGTGAATCCGTGAGGGCTGAGTCATGATGCTCAAACTCCTGCGGTTCTTCGGCTCGCTCCGCATCACGGTGATCGGTCTCGTTCTGCTGCTCATCCTCACGGTGTGGGGCACACTGTATCAGGCGGACTACGGACTCTACCTCGCGCAGGAGCGCTTCTACCAGTCGTGGTACTTCCTCGTCGGCGGCTTCTTTCCCTTCCCGGGCGCGCAGCTCGTCATGACCGTGATGTTTGTCAACCTCGCCACGTCGATGATTGTTGTCGCGCTGCGCTCCCGCCTGCGCTGGGGTCTCATCACGACGCATCTCGGCCTGCTCATGATGCTGGCGGCGGGCGCGGTCACGTTCTACCTCGGTCGCCATTCCCAGTTGACGCTCACCGAGGGCGAGGGGGCCAATGTCGCAATCTCTTTCGACGCATGGGAAATGGTGGTCATGCCACCTTCAACCACGGGCAACCGGAAGATCTCGGCCATCGACCTGCCTTTGCTCAAGCCGGGCCGACAGATCAGCCTGCCCGGCGGGAAACTCGCGATACGCGTCGAGGAGTATTACCGCAATGCGGAAGGTTTGAAGGAGTCCGTGGACGACCTCCCCGAGAACGCGTCCGGCTGGACATCGCTGCGCGCGCTGCCTCCCGGCAAGGAGCCGTCGGACGATCGGCCCGGCGTGGTCTTCATGTTGCTGGAGGACGGACAGGAAAAGGGGCGCTACCTGCTATGGGGTGGGGATCCCGGGGCGACGATGTTGCGCGCCGGTGATGAACTGCTGATGGTGGGTATCCGAAGGGCCCGCCTGCCGCTGCCCGCCGTGATCCAACTCGTGGATTTCCGCCGTGAATTGCATCCCGGCAGCGGGATCGCGAAGAGCTTCTCCAGCCAGGTGATCGTGAAGTCAGGACAGGATGAAGCGGATCGGAAGGTCCTGATCTCCATGAACAAGCCGCTGCGCCTTCAGGGTTTCACCTTCTACCAGTCGTCCTTCTCGTCTGCGCCCGGCGGCCTTGAAGTCTCCACCTTCTCGGTGGTGAAGAACTACGGACGCTTGATGCCCTACATTGCCACGGGCGTGACGGTCGTCGGCATGCTGCTGCACTTCACGGGCATGTTAATCATCCGGCTCAAACGCCGCGAACTGGCGGAGGCCGCGTCATGAGGATCTCTTCTGTCATCCTGTTCCTCCTCCTATCTTGGCCTGGCCTCGGTCAGGCCAAAGTGGACTCGCTCAAGGTCTGGCAGCACGTCCCCGTGCTGGAGAACGGCCGCGTCATGCCGATGGATTCGTACGCGCGGCAGAAGCTGCTCAGCTTCTCGGGTCGCAGCACCTTCGACCGTCAGCCCGCCTCGCTCTGGATGGCGCGCGTGTTCTTCACGCCGGACGACACGCGTGAGGATGCGATCTTCCTCGTGGACAATCCGGAAGTCGTCGAAGCGCTGGGCCTCGAGGCGGAAGGGCGCGGGCGTTACAGCTATGCGCAGCTCGAACCTTCGATGCCCGAGCTGTCCCGGCTCGCCCGTGCCGCGTTTCACCTGGAGAACGACGCACGTTCGCAGGTCGAGACAGAGCTGATGCGGCTCTTCAACAACCTCATGGAGTATGGGAAGCTGATCCAGGCCTTCGATTTCGCGCTGCCTCGGCCGGACTTCGACATCAAGAACGCTGACCTGCGCCGCGACCTCGACCTCCCTGCCGATGCGGAGATCACGCTCGTTGACCTGCGCAGCCGGAAGGCGCGTATCGATGCGCAATTGGAGCTTCACGCGGACTCGCGCACGGCGAAGGACGAATACGAGGAGGAGCTTTTCCGTGTCGCAACGGCCCTGCGGATGTGGAGCCGCCAGCGCACCGACCTCCCGCCGGCCATCATTCCCCTGCGCAGTCGCGGGGACGCCACTTGGATCAGTCCCTGGGATGCCTTCAGTGCCGGCCGCAGTACGGACGACGGCAGTCGGGATATCCAACTGCTGCACGACATGGCCCGCGCCTACCGCGGCGGCGAACAGGTCGCATTCGACCTCGCGGCCCGCTCCTTCATCAACGGTGTCGGGAAGCGGCTGGAGAATCCGCGCACGATGAAGCTCATCAAGGCGGAGGTGGTCCTGAACTCCGCGGACGCCTTCTACCGCGCCGAACTCCTGTATGGCCTCGCGTTTATCGTCGCGCTGCTCTCCGTGCCCTTCCGCGGGAAGTGGATGTACCGCATCGCGCTCGGGCTGCTGCTCCTCGCCGTCGTGCCGCACACGTACGGCATCGTCGCGCGCATGGTCATCATGGGTCGCCCGCCGGTGACGAATCTGTATTCCACATTTATCTTCGTGAGCTGGGTCTGCGTCGCCATCGGGCTCGCAGTGGAGTACTTCCAGAAGAACAGGCTCGGCCTGATCACTGGCAGTTCAATGGGTCTGGCGCTGCTTCTGACGTCGGGTCGTTTCGGCACCGACAACGACACGATGGGTGTTATGGTCGCCGTGCTCGACTCCAATTTCTGGCTCGCGACCCATGTCGTGACGATATCCATCGGCTACGCCGGCTGCTGCGCCGCCGGGTTGCTCGGCCACATCTATCTCCTGCAAGCGCTTCGTCGCAGTCCGAACGATCCCGGCTTGAAGGAAACCTACAACGCGACCTACGGGGCGCTCGCGTTTGGCCTGATCTTTTCCTTCCTCGGCACGATGCTGGGAGGAGTCTGGGCTGACCAGTCCTGGGGCCGCTTCTGGGGCTGGGATCCGAAGGAAAACGGCGCCCTCGTCATCGTGCTGTGGTCCGCGATCCTCTTCCACGCGAAGCTCGACGGCATGATCGGCGCGCGCGGCTTCGCCGCCGGCGCGGTGCTCGGCATCATCGGCGTGCTGGCCGCCTGGATCGGCGTCAACTTGCTCGGTGTCGGCCTCCACTCCTACGGCTTCACCTCCGGTCTGGCCCGCGGCCTCCTCATCGCCACCCTCGTGGAAATCGCCTTCGTCGCGATCACCGTCCCGCTGGCGCGAAAGTAGAGGCAAATCGTCCCGTCTCGATGAACACGGGGGCCCTGGAACCGTTCCGTGAGGCCACGGAGCCAATCCTTGGGGCCAATCGTTCGCTCATTGGGCCCACTGGACCAGTCCTTGGGACCAACCGTCCGATTATTGGGCCCAATCGGCCAGCCATTGGGACCAATATTCCGTCCATTGGGGCCACTGGACCAGTCCTTGGGGCCAATCGTCCGATTATTGGGCCCAATGAGCCAGCTATTGGGACCAATAATCCATCCATTGGGCCCAATGAACCAATCCTTGGGGCCAATAATCCAGTCCTTGGGCCCTAGAATTCATTGCCGGGAACCGGGTGAGCGTGTGCTCGTGCCCTGTTTATGCGGGTAAACGCGCAGTCCGGGAAAAGTTCAAGAAAAGTTGCCGCTTTCTTTGTCTACAACTGGATGCCGGATCGTCAATTACGGCACGACCCAGATGTTGCCCGTCATGCCGAGTCCGGGGCCGTGGAACGCGCACTGGTAGTTGTAGAAACCCGGCGCGGTGAAGGTGAATTGCACTGTCGACCCCGACCCGACGGAGCTCATGATGGTCATGGCCTGACATTGTGGCGACAGGGGATGCGAGCTGAAGTCACCGCTGAACGTCACATTCTGGCCTGCGGCGACCTTCAAGCACTTCGGCGAGTAGGAGAACGACGTGAAGTTGATTGTTCTACTCGCGCCGGGTGCTGTTGCGTCGGTCCACGAGGCGCATCCCGCAAAGTTGCTTGAGCATGATGTGAGGGTGACAAACGCCACGCGAAAGAAGCGAGGTGTCTGAACCGTGATCACGGCTCCCGTCACTCCGGCGAGCGCCTGGGGCGACCACGAATTGGACCAGGGACCGTTCGGACTTTCCGCCCATTGCACGGAGTACGAAGTGCCATTGGTGGCGGGAATGGTGAGCGGCAGATCGCTGGCGCGATACACGTGCTGGGAAAGTGCCGTCACGCCCGCGACACGCAGGAAGAGCGGAACTGCCGTGGACATCGTTGTGCCGGTCGCCGTAATGAAGCTTACGCTCTCGTAGCGGTTCGAGTACGCGTTTGTGGGCGAGGAGGCCCATTCCACGCGATACTCAAGCGATGGATTGTTGTTCGTCCATGTGAGCCGGCCGTTCTCAAGTCCGGTGATTCCAGCACCCTGGCCATGCACCGCCAACAGCGACGCTCCCCAAACCGCAACGCTACAAAGAAATCGCCTCATTCGTTCCTCCTTGGTCGACAACAGAAGTTGTCCACACCGGTCGCTGGCGAAAGTTCCAATCCTTGGAACTCATCTATGTGAAAACTTCCAATCGTTGGACCCGGATATGTATCAACGTTGTGCGTTTATTGACCGTCCGCCTGATGGACGGCATCGTGCTCGTTCCCTCCCGCTTTTGCCACAGGTTACTACGGTATGCCGAGCGTGCGCAGCACGCGAGTGAACGCTGACTCGGTCAGTCTTCGGGGTCGTTGCCCTGAGCACTCGTAGGAGGCATCGAATGTTTCCGATTCAATTTCGCCGTTCTTCTCCTGGGTCTGTTTCGTTGCCGTAACGGATACGCCGTTCGTTCCTGTGATGTCGTGGTCGGTAACCATTCCGATCGTTGTGTCCGTTGGAAAGTCTTCGATCGTAATGACCGTCCTCGTTGTGCTTTCCTGTCTGCGATACTGGATGCCGTCCGAGTAGTTGAAGGAATCATCCTGTGTCACGGTTCTTTGTTGGAAGGGCTCCCCTGGGTCGCCCACGGTCACAATTGTCGTGCTGGAGTCCCCGGCGATGACCTGAAAAAACGGGTCGCCCTCCTCGCCGATGGTGATGGGATCGCCGGTGTAGGTTGGAGGAAGTCTGGTAAGTCGCTTGAGCGGCAAGGTGGAGAGGCAGTTGGTTCCGTCATCCCGGTCCGGGCGGGGTTCATCTGAAGCGGTCTCCGTCTTTGCGGATCCCGCGCGAGCCTGTCCCGACGGTGTGACGTCCGCAGCTTTGCTATTATTATCTCCGCCATCATCGTGTTCACAGCCCCACGTGAAGATCATGGCCAGAACCATGAACAGGGCAGAGATGGTTTTCATATCCACCCGCCAGGATCAGGAGGACGATTTCTGCCACGCCACCTGGGCTTTGAGGCCGGCGGTGACGGGGGTCTTGGGATCGTAGCCGAGGAGGTCGCGGATCTTGGCGATGTTGGCGGCGGTGTGTTTCTGGTCGCCGGGTCGGGCGGGCTTGCGGACGATGTTCGCCTTCTTGCCGAGCAGTTCTTCCAGACGACGGACGACTTCATTCAGCGACACGATTTCGCCGCCACCTACATTGAAGACTTCGCCGATCGCCGCATCGCGTTTCTTTGCGGCGAGCATCGTCGCCTGGACGCAATCGGCCACGAAGGTGTTGCTGCGGGTCTGTTCTCCATCGCCAAACATCGTGAACGGCTCGCCGGACATCAGGGTGCGGATCAGGATGTTGTACGCCATGTCGGGGCGCTGGCGCGGACCGTACACGGAGAAGTAGCGCAGGATCGTGATCGGGAGGCCGAAGTTGGCCTCGTAGGCGCGGCACAGGTTCTCCGCGGCGAGCTTGGTGATGCCATAGGGCGAGAAGGGCTTGAGCGGCGTGTCTTCCGGCTCCGTCGCTTCCTTACCGTACACGCTCGATGTCGAGACGTGGATGAACTGGGGCAGACTTACGTCGCGCGCGGCGTCGAGGAGGCGCTGCGTCGCATCGACATTGCACGTGTTGTAGAGCGAGAAGTCGCTCCAGCTCTTCATGAGCCCGGGCATCGCCGCGAGATGAAACACCGCTTCGCAGCCTTCGATCAGCTTCCGCGCATCCTGCGTGCGCAGGTCCAGCTCGTGAAAGGCAAAGCGCTTGTTCTGCCGCGCGACCTTGAGGTTGGCCTCCTTGACAGGCCGCGGGTAGTACGGGATGTAGGCGTCCAGCCCCACGACATCATGGCCTTCCGCGAGAAGGGCTTCGGAAAGATGGGACCCGATAAAACCGGACGCGCCTGTGACAAGATAGCGACTCATACGTCCAACGATGGAACACCATGCGAAGGGCTCATGCCAGCCCAAAACTTCACGGCACCCTGAAGAAGAGAGAAAAACTTAACCACGAATGGACACGAATAGACACCAATGGGACGTTCGGATTCTGAGCTTCCGACATTCGTGTGTATTCGTGTCCATTCGTGGTTAACAAATCTTCCCTTACCGAACGCCTTCTTCGACTTCGGCGATGTTCAGCTTCACCATGCGGTATTTCAGGATGCGGCGTGTTGTGCCGAGGATTTCGGCGGCGCGGGTCTGGACGCCGTTGGCCTGCTGCAGGGCCTTCATGACGAGTTCCCGCTCGTAGGCATTGACGGAATCTTCCAGCGAGCCGTGCGTGACACCGTTCCCGTTTCCGTTGCCTGAGTCGTGGTCCTCGATGGCCGGGACGAGCTCGGGCTCAAGATTCTTCGGCATCGCCACGAAGCTGCGATCGCCGCGCTTGAATTCGTCGGGCAGGCAGTCCGGCGTGATGATCTCGCGCTGGCGGTTCAACACGACGAGGCGCTCAATGATGTTGCGCAGCTCGCGCACGTTGCCGGGCCAGTTGTACTCGGCAAGGCGCTGCACGGCGTCCGGCGAGAAGTCGCGCGTCGCCGCGTTCATGCTCTGGCGGAAGAAGCCGAGGAAGTGACGGGCGAGCAGGGGAATGTCGTCGCGACGCTCCCGCAGCGGCGGGATCTGCAGCGGGACGACGTTGAGCCGGTAGAACAGGTCTTCCCGGAATCGCTTCTCCTGCATCTCCTTGACCAGGTCCTTGTTCGTCGCCGCGCAGATGCGCGCGTTGGTGCGGATGATCTGTGTGCCGCCGATGCGCATGTATTCGCGCTCCTGCAGGACGCGCAGCAGTTTCACCTGGGTCGTGAGCGACATTTCGCTGACTTCGTCGAAGAACAGCGTGCCGTTGCCGGCGAGTTCAAAGCGACCCGCCTTGCGCTTGTCGGCGTTGGTGAATGCGCCCTTCTCGTGTCCGAAAAGCTCGCTCTCCATCAGCGTCTCGGGCAACGCGCCGCAATGCACCGCCACGAAGGGCTCATCGCGCCGCGCGCTGGAGCTGTGCAGGAGACGGGCGATGAGTTCCTTGCCCGTGCCGCTCTCGCCGTGGATGAGCACCGTGGCGTCGGTCTCCGCGGCCTGCTGCGTGGCATCGACCACCTTCTGGAAGGACGCGGATTTGCCCACGATCCCATGCACCGGGTACTCGCGCGAAACTTCGCCTTTCAGCACTTCGATCTGGCGACGCATCGTGCTGCGCTCTAGGGTACGCTCGACGATGAGGCGGACCTCATTGACATCGAACGGCTTCGTCACGAAGTCGAGCGCGCCCGAGCGGATGGCCTCGACGACGGGGCGCACCGCGGTCGATGCGCTGACCATGATGACGGGCATGTTCGGATACGTGCTCTGCGTTTCCTTGAGGAAGGAGAGGCCATCCTCATCCGGCATCATAAAATCGAGCAGCATCAGGTCGATCGGCTTGTCCGAAAGCAGCTTGCGCGCATCGTGTGCGTTCTGCGCCGTGCTTACCCGGAAGTTCTGGTTGAAGATCGCCTTCAGCGATTCCCGGCTGCCCACTTCATCATCAACGATCAGTATGTGTTTCATGCTGTACCTCCGTCTCCTCTGCTACGCGATTTGTGCTCGGCAGCAGGATCGACACCGTTGTCCCCCTGTCATTACTTTCAACTTCAATGCTTCCGTTGTGATCGACGATCGTGCGCTTGGCGATGGGCAGTCCGAGCCCCATGCCCCGCGGCTTCGTCGTGCAGAACGGCGAGAAAATCTTGTCGCGGATATCGGCGGGAATGCCCGGGCCGTTGTCCTTGATCGTGAGCAGGATCTGCGGCTTCTGGTTCAGTTCCTCGAGGCGGCGCGCGCTGATATCGATCTTTCCGTCATTGCGCCCCTCAAGCGCTTCCATCGCGTTCTGCACGAGGTGCGCGATGCATTCGCCGATCGCGGACTCATCGCCGGTGACCTGCGGGAGGTGTTCGGGGACGAGATTCTCGACGCGCGCGCTGCTGCGCCCGTACTGCGACTGTGCCATGTTCAAGCCGCGCAGCACGGCTTCGCGGATGCTGATGGGATGGAACTGAAGCTCCGGCGGATGCGCGAAGGCGTTGATCTGCTCGATGATGCCGTTGAGGCGGTCCACTTCCTTCGACACCATGCCGCTGAAGTCGCCGCGGAAATCGGGGTCGTTGTAGCGGTCGGGCAGGAGCTGCGCGAAGGTCTTGATGGCGACAAGGGGATTGCGGATTTCGTGCGACATGCTGGCGGCCAGTTCGGTCCAGAACGCGGTGCGTTCGAGCTGCTCGCGCTTCTCTTCCAACATGCGCTCGATCGTCAGGTCGTGGATCAACGCCACGGCGCCGAGGCAGACCTCGCCGTTCATCAGCCGGTGCGCCTGCGCGGAAATGTAGCGATGCGTCTGCTGGTCGGTCCACTCCGTCGGCTGGTCGATGTTCTCGCTGTGGATTGTGCGGTGCAGGAGGTCGGCCAGGCGGCTGCCCAGCACCTTCGCGGGCTGGTTGAGCACCTTGTTCGGGGCGACATCGAGAATCTTCTGCGCCGCCGAGTTGAACCAGCGGATGACGCCGTTCATGCCCACGGCCACGATGCCGGTCGGCATCGAATGAAGCAGCGTCTCAGCGAGCGTCTTCTGGACCGCCACTTCCTCGTAGAGCAGGGCGTTTTCAAGCAGCGTCGAAACGTGGTCGGCGAGAACTGTCAGGTCCTCGAGGTCGGCGAGGTCGAAGGGGATGCCGGTGGCGCGGTGACCAATGAAGAGCCAGCCGAGGACTTGTCCGCGCGCCAGCAGCGGAATCATGATTTCCGCGCCCATCGCGTCGAGCGTCTGCCGCAGCATCTGGCGTTCCGCCGGCGTCCGGACGTGGTCGATGTTGTTCCGCGCCACGAGATGGGCGTGCACTTCCATCCAGCGCACGAGCGGGTGACGCGTGTCGTATTCGAGCGCCTGCGTCTCCTCCAGGCAGCGGATGCCTGCGCGCAGGCGGTAGCTGTTTGAATCGCGCGTCTTGCAGAAGAGACCCGCGCGCGAGACGTTGATGGACGTCGAGACGGTGTCCACGATCGCTTCAAAGAGCGCCTCGGCCTTGTCGAAGCGTCGGAGCGCCTGCGAGAACTGGCGCAGTTGGAGGCGGGGTTGCTGGCGCGAGAATTCCTTCGCCGGCGCATAGCTCTGCTGCAGGGTGGTCATCTGCTGGGCCGCCTCCTGCCTCAGGATCTCGTTCTCCTGCTGTGTCTGCAGGTGCAGCGCCGCGCGCTGCACGAGGGCCTGGAAGCGCTGGCCCGAGGCGTGGATGTCTTCGCACGCATAGACGCCGAAGCTCTCCGCCGTTTGCAGCATGTCGGAGCGGGGTTCGCCCAGGGCGATGATGGCCATGGTCGGCCATTGCTGCATCAGGCCCGGGATGGCATCCACGGCTTCGCGGTCGCGCGTGTCGACGAAGAGCACGCAGTTACCGATGCTGCGCAGGAGACGGTCGAGGTCTTTTGCCGTCGAGGCATGGCGCAGCGTGGCGGAACGGATGATGTAAGCGCCTGCGCGACGGAAGAGCTCCGTGTCGGGCGAGAAGATCACGACATGAGGCTGGGCCGGGCTCATACCGAAGCCTCCTTTCGCGCGAGGGGGAAGAAGATGAAGAACGTGGTGCCGACGCCCACCATGCTCTCGACGTCGATGGAGCCGTGATGCTCGCTGATGATGCCGTGGGCGACGGAGAGGCCGAGCCCCGTGCCCGTGCTCTTCGTCGTGAAGAACGGATCGAAGACGTGCGACACGTCCTCGGGCTTGATGCCCTTGCCCGTGTCCTGGATCGACACGCGGATATGCGTCTCGGTCACGCGCTGGCCCCAGAGATTCAGCTGCGGCATCGGCAGGTCGAGGATTTCCGTGGCGACGGTGAACTCACCGTGGTCGTCCATGGCCTCGATCGCGTTGAGGAAGAAGTTGAGGAATGACTGCACGAGCAGGTCGGAGTCGCCGAGGATCATGTCGGTGCCCGCGTTCAACTGCTTGTGCAGCGTGATGTTGCGCTGTCGGAGCTGCTGGCTGACGAGCTTCAGCACATGCTCGATGGCCTCGTGCAGGTGCATGGGGAGAAGGCTCGGCTTGGTGGGACGCGCGAAACGCAGGAGCTGGTTCACGAGCGAGTCGATCCTCTTCACTTCCTGGCCCAGCAGGCTGGAGAAGGTCTCGCGGAAATCCGGATCGTCATAGCGTTCCGGCAGAAGCTGCGTAAACGTCTTGAGTGTGACGAGCGGGTTCTTGATCTCGTGGGCCATGCCCGCGGAAAGCGTGCCGAGGCTGGCGAGACGGTCTGTGCGGCGCACCTGCTGCTCGAGCTTCTTGACCGTCGTGACGTCGTTGAACACGAGGAGCGCGCCGAGGACGTTGCCGGAGTGGCTGCCGAAGAGCGCGCTGCCGAGACGGATGCTGAAGGCTTCCTGGGCGTCGCGCACTTCGAGCTGTGCCTCGTGGTCGCGCGGCCCCATCCCGGTCTCGAACGTTGCGAGCAGCGCTTCGTCGAGCGGGTGGGGCAGGATGGAGATGTCGTGCCCGATCACCGCCTTGGCGTCGAGGCCCGTGATGCGCTGGGCTTCGCGGTTGAATACGGTGATGTGCTTCTCCGCGTTCGCGGCAATGACGCCGCTGACGAGGTTGTCGAGCAGGATGTTGTTGTAGATCGCGCTGTCCTGCACCTGCGTGTAGAGCTTCGCGTTCTCGATCGCGACGGCGAGCTGGTTGCAGAGAATCTGGAGCGCCTGCTGCTCGTGCGTGCCGTAGATGCGTCCCGAAAGTCGCGGCCCCAGCAGCAT
The DNA here is from genome assembly GCA_964503335.1 of uncultured Verrucomicrobiota bacterium. GTDB lineage: Bacteria > Verrucomicrobiota > Kiritimatiellia > CAIVKH01 > CAIVKH01 > CAZCZZ01. Next base: position 28,446 of record CAZCZZ010000017.1, on the reverse strand, counting down.
CACGCCGTCCATGCCGGTCTTCGAATGGATGCCGACCGCGGCGGAAGTGTCGAGCTTGCGGAGCCGCGCGCTGACCTCAGCGATGCTCGTGCTCTGGCGCATGCGGCGAAGGATGTCGCGGACGACCGGCTGGCGCTCTTCGCGCAGGTGACCGACGAGGGCGTCGTCGCCACGAAGCGCCAGGCCTTCACTGCCCTGCGCCTTCGGGAAGCTCTGCACATACCCGCCACCTTCGGCCGCCAGCATAATCGTCACGCGATCGGTTCCGAAGGCCTGGGCCACGACATCGGAGAAGTGCTCGAGCAGCGCGTCCATTGTCGTGATCGACTGGAGCACGGAATTGGCGCGCTCGATCGCGAGGCTCACGTCGAGGTTCTGCACGTTCACGAACAGCTTGTTCGCGAAGCGCTGCATCCGGCCGTGGGCCGGCGCCATGGAGAAGGCCATCGCGATGCCGGCGAGAAGATGCGGGAGATTGTGGCCGGAGCCGAACAGGCGGTAGAGGATAAACTGGGAGGTGAAGAAGACGGCGCCGTAGATGAAGACGAGGTACACGGTCAGGAGGGCGTAGGACACACCGAGGCGGAACACGTGCGCAACGTCCATGATCCGCTTGGTGGCGATACCGTACGCGATGATGGATACGATCAGGAACACCGACATCGGCACGAACTGTATGGATTGCGATGTGCCCGTCACTGCAGGCAGGACGATGGCCATGGTCACGCCCGTCAGGATGCTGGTTATGCACGCAAGCTGCGTGAACTGCAGCTCGACGCGCTGGATCCCGAACGAGCTGCGCGCATCGCGCACGAAGCGGAAGGTGAGAAGGCCCAGCGATCCGACAAAGAAGGCGCCGTAGAGGAGGAATCCGGGGCCGTAAACGGGTTCGAGGATGGAGGAGCCGGCAATTCCGCCTTCGGGCAGTCGCGTTCCGGTCAGATAGAAGGAAGTGTGGCTCAGCAGCGAGATCGCGGCGGAAAGGATGATCCACAAGCCGTCCCGATTGAGCACCGACCTGGCTTTGTCATCGGGATGAAGCACCGATGCCCTGAGGCAGTCGAATAGCACGGGAATAAAGGCCGCGGTCGCGGAGGACACGCGAATCGCCCATTCCACCATGTCCGGATCAAACGTGTTGAAGCCCAGCGCGAGGAAGCCGAGCCACAGGCTGAGCGTGAGGGAGAGGGCCAGGAAGAACCTGTTCGTCGTGCGCTGGGTGTTCGTGAGGAACACCATCGTGCCGAGCGTGATGATCGCGGCAAGAATGGCGACATGGATGAACAGCGTGTACTTCATTCGAGGGTCACCCGTTCCACAACCATGCTGCTGTTGCCTCCGCCGAGGCCGTGCGTATTGATGAGAATCCGGTCTATCTCACAATGGCGCGCGCGCATGGGGACGTAGTCGAGATCGCAGAGCGCGTCCGGGGTTTCGAGATTCGCCGTCGGCGGGATGAGACCGTTCCTGATCGCACAGCCGCACGCCGCGAGCTGCAGTGGACCCGCCGCGGAAAGGGGATTGCCGGTGACGCCTTTGATCGAGGTAATGGGGACTTTGTAGGCGTGGGCGCCGAAGACTTCCTTGATCATCCGCGTCTCGGCGCGATCCAGGATCGGATGTCCGGGCCCGTGGGCGCAGATGAAGTCGATGTCTTCCGGTCGACGGCCCGCGTTGTTCAACGCCATGCGCATGGTCTCGGTCAGGCCCGAGGCGGGATTGTTCGGATCGGGATCAATGCACGACGCATACCCCGTCACTTCAAAATACATCTTCGCCCCGCGCGCCATCGCGTGCTCGAAGCTCTCGACGAACATCATGGCCGAGCCTTCGGACATGACGCCGGAGTCGGTGCCGGAGGAGAACGGCCGGCTGGCGCGAGGCGGGTCGGCCTGGTTCGCCGTGACCAGGCCCGCCTTGTCGAGGCATGCCATCCCCAACGGCGATATCGGGGCATCGGCTCCACCCGCGAGCGCGATTTCACCCTTGCCGGAGTAGATCCACTGGCAGGCCGCCCATACCGCGTCGAGGCCGGAAGGACAAGCCGATGAGAACGTATGCACGACCGAAGAGAAACCGAACTCCGAAGCGATCGTGCTGCCGGCCTGCTGGGGCTGGCTGCCCGAGATGATGAACGTGGGGACCCTGGAAGGACCTCGCTCCATCATCTGCTGCATGCCCGCTTCGATCATGGAGTAGGAGCTTGTGCTGATGCCGATCATGACCGGAACGTGTGCCCGATCCTTGAAGGAGCCGTTCGAAAGGCCCGCGTCATCCATGGCCAGCTTCGTGGCCGCAAGGGCAAGCTGGGTCTGGCGGGAAAGCTTGCGGGGATTGGTGTGCGGCTTGATGTAGTCGGCCAGTGAAAATGATTTCACCTCGCCCGCGATCTTCGTGTCGTGCTGCGAGGTGTCAAAGAGCGTGATCGGCCCGATTCCCGAGCGACCATCGACGAGAGACCGCCAGTAATTGGCGACACCCACGCCATTGGCGGCCAACGGCCCCAACCCCGTAATTACCGCTCGTATCTTCGATCTCAGATTTCCCCTTCGCCCCGGACCCCTCATCCAGCGCTTCCAGATTTTCTGGGAACAACCTCGACTCGCTAACGCCCCCCGGCGTGTTGTTCAACCTTGTACGCGAAGCATCTCACTTCTACACAAGTTGTTAACAAGTTGTGCACAGGATGACAAACCATGGCGAAGGTGCAAGACTTTTCTGGTCAAAAATGTACACCGACTCCGTGTACAGTCTTGAACTCGTGGACCTTCCGAAAACTCAGCGATGCGCCCGGATGTGCAGAACTGTTCGCTTTGGACTATTCGGCCCGTCCAGCTGGTACCAAAACCATCGGGCAAACCATGTAGTTTGGCCGCTTGCGTTCTTATCCCGAATGACGCATAAGGCGAGGCGCATGACCACAAGCCAAGAGTGGAGGCCGATATGATTTCGCTATCCCGGAGGATTTCATTGTGGTGGAAGCGCTTCCTGGAGCGATGGCTTCTGGGCCGGCCTTTCGGGCAGCTTTATAGCGTCTTGGGTGGCCACATTTTCTTCCAGTCCCTCAACGCAGCCGTCCGGTTGGACCTTTTCTCCATCCTGAACCGTGAACCGGGTATGACCCGGCAGCAGGTCGCCGCCCGGCTGAAACTGCAGGAGAAGCCGGTCCGGATCCTCCTTTTGAGCTGTGTTTCGACGGGTCTCCTTAAGAAGAAGGGTGATGGTTACTTCGTCACGCCCCTGTCCCGGGAGCTCCTGACCCGCGAGAGCCCGCGGAACATCGAATCGATCATCTATTGGCAGGACGAGATCAACTACCGGGCCCTGCAGCATTTCCACGAAGCGATCGTCGCCAACACCAATACCGGTCTTTCGGAGTTCAAGGGAACCGAGCCTACCCTATATGAACGTCTCGTCCACCAGCCGCACCTGGAGAAGATCTTTCAGGACGCGATGAAGGCGATTTCGGTGCAGGCGAACTACCTGCTGTCCGAATACCTCGATTTCTCTCGCTTCAAGCACCTCGTGGACGTCGGTGGCGGCAACGGCACGAATGTCATTGCGCTGGCGAAGAAGAACCCCGGATTAAAGGCGTCGGTTTTCGACAGTCCGACGGTCTGCGAACTGGCCCGTGCGAATTTCAAGAACGCCGGCTTGGAATCTCGCCTGTCCGCCGTGCCCGGGAATTGTTTCGTCGATGCCTTCCCGCAGGGCATGGACGCCTTCCTCTTCTGTCACTTCATGACGATCTGGTCCGAAGAGCGAAATACGATCCTCCTCAAGAAGGCGTACGACGCCCTGCCGTCCGGCGGCGCCGCGATCATCTTCAATATGATGCAGCGCGACGACGAGACGGGTCCGCCCAGCGCAGCCATGGGATCCCCGTATTTCCTCACGCTCGCGACGGGCGAGGGGATGCTCTACACGTGGAGCGAGTACGAAAAGTTCATGCGGGACGCCGGTTTCGCGCGCATCGAACGCCACGTGCTGGTCCGCGATCACGGGGTGATCGTAGGGTACAAGGCGTGAGATACGAGATTTGAAATTCCGAATCCTACTCAAATCTCGAATCTCGCATTTCGTATCTCATCTTCGTCGCGTCATCGCGACAAACGTCGCCCCAAACGCCCCCATGTACGGGAACTCGCCGGTTTCCACGTCCACTTTGCTTCGTAGTTCCTCCGGGATCATCGCCCGAATCTCGTCCGGCGTGTACATGCGTAGCGCGCTGACGCAGCCGTCCCACATTACCATCAGCGGAATGATGGGCAGCAAGGTGCAGAAGAGCAGGGAGAAGACGGAAAAGCGTCGGGCGAAGAACGGGGCGAGCATGTAGGCGAAGGGGCCCGAGAGCAGCACGAGCAGGAAGTGACGCAGGTTCCGCTGCAGGGGTTCGAGGATGAACAGGCCGCTGCCATTGCGGATCGCATCTTCCACGAGGGCTCGTGCGTCGTCCGGTCGAAAGTGATGGAACGTGCTGCAGATCGATCGGGCGGGCAGGTCCGGTCGATCCACCTTCAGGGCAGAGACCGGTTCCGATACATAATCGATCGCCTCCGCGCCGAGGCGCTGCTTCATCGCTTCATAGTGTGCGGCGCTGGGGAAGAGGTCCGATAAGACAATCTTCGGCATCGCGTTCCCGTCGGCCCTCGCGCCCAAGATCAGCGTCTCGATCGGCGCCGCGCCGCCGGATCCAAGATCGAGCACGACACTGGCACCGGCTTTCCGGGCCCACGCGCTATAGGCCTTGTGTACGGGGCGGAACTGTCCGCCCACGCGGAGGCCGAAATTGAGGCAATCGAGATAAGCGGCGCGCCAGGCCCCTTTCATCCAGGACTGGTCGCCGAACTCGAAAGCGTGGCGGCGGTGGGCGAAATGGCGTTGAGACATACGTAAGCGCAAGACGTAGCAGGTCGCCGAGGGCTTCGTCGAGACGATCGTTCAAAAGCGGCCACTCAGCGGACGGGACGGTCCCCGAATCGTGCGCAACCGTGCGCACCCCGAATTCGCTGCACCGGTTGAACTAAGGCAAAAATGCATTTTCCGCCACGTGGCATACCCTTTGCTAATAGGGTCACTGCGCAGCAATGCGCCAAGGAGGAGATAGACTGATGAGCGATGCACGCAAGTACTCGACACGGGGGATGACTGTCCACGCGACGGTCATGGGGCTGGCAGTGGTCATTCTCGCAGGAACGGTCCAAGCCGATGGATTCCGCAATCCGCCGGGAACGGCCGGTGCCTTGGGTGACATTGGCGCACGGTACCTGACGGAAGATGGTCCGGAGGCCATGTCCTATAACCCGGCAAACCTGTCCGATACCAAGAAGGTCGAATCAGCACTTTCGATCCTGTATGTCGATTCACAGACGGACTACTCGGCCCCGACCGGTGCGAAGGGCAGCACGGACACGGACCCGGCGCTGATACCCGGCGCATACATCGCCTGGCCCATCAATGACAAGTGGGTAGGGGGCTTTGGAATCTCGTCACCTTTCGGCCAATCCACGGCGTGGGAGAAGGATGGTCCCTTCCGTTACGTTGCGCCGTACTTCGCCGAGCTCCGGACGATCAACTTCAACCCGACGATTGCGACCCGCATCAACGAGCAGCTCGCGATCGGCGTGGGCGCCGACATCATGTGGTCCGACCTCGACTTCCGTCAGTCGTATCCCTGGGTGTCCGTGACGCAGGATCCTTCCGACCCCGACGGCACAGCCCGTATCGAAGGTGACGGCGTGGGCGTCGGCGGCAACATCGGCCTGACGTGGACACCGAAGAAGGGCCACGAAGTCGCCGTGACGTATCTTTCGGCGATCGAAGTGGACTATGAAGGGGATGCGAACTTCTCCTCCGTTCCTCCCGCCGGGAAGCTTCCTCCTCCGCTCGGCGCGATCGTGACGCCGCGAAGCGACTTTGATTCGAACATCGAATTCCCCGCCATCGCCAGCGTGAGCTACGGCCACCAGTGCAATGAGAAGCTGTACGTCGGCGTGAGCGTCGAGTGGCTGCAGTTCTCGAACTACGACACGCTCCCGGTTGACGTGGGCAACAATGCGCCCCTGCTGCAGGTCTCCGAGATCCCGCAGGACTGGGACGACACCTTCACGTACGGCCTCGGCCTGGACTACGCGATCTCCGAGCAGCTCGTGGCGCGCGCCGGCTACATCTTCCTGGAATCGCCGATTCCCGACGAGACGCTCGCCCCGACGCTGCCGAACAACGACCAGCATACGGTCACCATCGGCCTCGGTTACACGAAGGACGCGCACAGCTTCGACCTCGCCTACGCGTATAGCTTCTTCGAGGACCGCGATATCGATAACAACCAGAACCCCGCGTTTAACGGGTCGTACGACACGGATTACTCGCACCTCGTCGGTTTCACGTACGGCTACACGTACTAGAACCGGGACACCCGGCAATGATTATGAGCCCCTACAGCCAAAGGATTCTCGTCATCGACGACGAGCTCGGTCCCCGCGAGAGCCTTCGTATTCTTCTGAAGAATGAATACGAGGTGATCTGCGCGGACACGGTGATGAAGGGGCTCCAGTTCTTGAAGGACCGCACCCCGGACGCCATCGTCATGGACATCCGCATGCCGGGCATGAACGGCATCGAGGGCCTTCGCGAAATCCGCCACATCGACCCGAATGTCGCCGTGATCATGCTCACGGGCTTCGGGGCGCTGGAGACCGCACAGGAAGCAATCCGCCTCGGGGCGAACGACTATCTCAAGAAGCCGTTCGACACGAAGGAGATGATGGATGCGATCCGTCGCAACGTGCAGCGCTCGGAATACAACCGCCGCCGCGCGCGCACGGAGCGCGAATTGCAGGATCTCAACAAGCGCCTCGTGGCCGAACTCGCGTCCAAGGACCGCATGGCCTCGCTCGGCCAGGCCTCTGCAGAACTCGTGCACGACTTGCGCAATCCACTCACCGTCATTCTGGGCTATGTGCAGATTCTTTCCGAGGATCTCGAGAAGAAGACCTCTGGCGCGGACCAGGAGGCCTATGACTACATCGATGTCATATCGAGCAGCGTGCGGCGCTGCCGCGACCTGATCGACGCATGGCTCAATCTCGCACGAAGCGGTCCCTCATCCTACAAACCAGTGGCTATCGCGCCCCTGCTCGCCGAAGTCGCGAAGGGTTCGGAGTCCATCGCCGCAGGACGTGCCGCACATCTTGACGTGGTCGCTCCCGCAGGCGATGTGATGGTCATGGGCGACCACATCCAACTCACGCGCGTCTTCCAGAATCTCCTCGGCAACGCCATTGATGCACTTCCGCCCGAAGGAGGCGTGGTTCGCCTGGAATGCTCCGTCGAGGAAAAGCATTGCGCGATCTCGGTGCGCGACAATGGCTGCGGCATCGACCCCGCCAAGCTCGCCCGCGTCTTCGAACCCTACTTCACGACCAAGCCCTCGAACCAGGGCACAGGCCTCGGCCTCTTCATCACGCGCAAGATCGTCGAGGAACACGGCGGCGCCGTATCCATCGAAAGCCGCCCGGGCGAAGGCACCGCAGTCACGGTCCGCATGCCGCGCTACGAAGGCGACCGCAACGGCTCGTCGTAGCCCATCCTTTTCTCCCGCCATTCGACCTGCTAACGTTCGCCCATGGTGCAAGACATCGGCGCGGCGATTCGTGAGTTCACCCTCTGCCTTGGCGCAGAACACGTCCTCTCCGACAAAAGGACGCTCGAGTCCTATGCGAACAACGTCACCGGCCTCACGCAATCCGTTCCGCTCGTCCTGAAGCCGGGCTCCACGAAGGACGTGGTTGAAGTCGTCGCCATCGCCAACCGCCACAAGGTTCCGCTGTATCCGCTGAGCAGCGGAAAGAATTGGGGCCTCGGCTCGCGCCTTCCGCCGCGCGCGGGAACGGTCGTCGTGGATCTTGGACGCATGAACCGGATTCTCGAGATCAACGAGAAGCACCACTACGCCGTGGTGGAGCCGGGTGTCACGCAGCGACAGCTTCACGAGGAAATCACCCGCCGCAAGATTCCGTACATCATGAACGTGATCGGGTCCGGCCTCGATACGAGCCTCGTCGGCAACGCGCTCGAGCGCGGCATCGGCTATTTCGCCAGCCGCGCGGGGATGCTGTCGGGTCTTGAAGTGGTGCTCGGCAACGGACGCATCGTCCGCACGGGCTTCGGTCACTACGACAACGCGAAGAACACCCACATCTACAAACACGGCGTCGGCCCCGCGCTCGACGGGCTCTTCTACCAATCCAACTACGGCATCGTGACCCGCGCGGGCATCGAGCTGCTGCCGTGGCACGGCGAACACCTGTCGGCGATCATCAAGATCGACGACGAGGCGAAGCTGCAGCGACTCGTTGATGCGCTGGCGGACCTGCGTCGCCGTGAAATCGTCCGCATGGTCGTGCACATCGGCAACCGCCATCGCACCATCGGCACGCTGGCCCCGCTTGTTTACGAGACGTTGCCCGAAGACGTGCGCCGCGATGTGCCGAAGGCGCGCGCCACGGCGGAAGCGATGCTGGCGGAGGAGGGCTTCGGTCCGTGGAGTGCCGTGGCCAGCCTGAGCGGGACGCGGGAGCAGGTCGCGTTGGCGCGACGCGAGATCAAGGCCGCGTGCGGAGGCTTTGCGCAGTGCGTGTTCCTGAACGACGAGAAGATCGCGACTGCGAAGAAGCTTCTCGACCTGCTGAGCTTCCTGCCCGGTGCGCGACGGAAGCGCGCGATCGTCCGGGCGATGGAGCCGGTCTATGGACTGTCCAACGGCATTCCGACGAACGAAGCGATCAAGAGCGTGTATTGGGCTGCGGGCGAGTTGCCGCCGAATGGTCCGCTGGACCCCGACCAGAGTCCGTGCGGTTTGCTCTATTGCCTCCCGATGATCCCGCTCGACGGGAGCATTGCGCGCGCCTCGATGGATCGCATCGACGCCGCCTTCCAGCGCTACGGCTTCAAACCCATGGCCACGCTGAACATCATTGATGAACGCTGCATCGAAATCGTCCTGAGCACACCCTTCCGCAAGGACGACCCGGAGCAGGTCAGGAAAGCGCACGCCTGTGTCGAAGAACTCGACCGCGCGTTCATGGAAGAAGGCTACTACCCATATCGCCTCAGCGTGAACCAGATGGGCCTCGTCGTCCGCGAATGCGACACCTTCTGGGAAACCGTCCGCGACCTGAAACAAGTCCTCGACCCCAACGGCATCATCGCCCCCGGTCGGTACAACCTCATCTAAAACCCCGCCTGCCCGGGTTCGGTTCCGAATGTAGCCGTCGACCAACGGTCGACGTTGTTGTGAAGAAAGTCGACCTCTGGTCGGCTGCTAAAGGACGCGAGTGCGAAGTTGCCTTCGCGGAGGATGGCGTCGGTTGAGGGCACGATCAATGGCGTTCCGTTTCACGCCACGCTCGAACCGGACGGGCAAAAGGGACACTGGCTCAAAGTGGATCGGAAGTTGAGCAAGGCTGCGGGCGTAAGTGAAGGCGATGTCGTTGCGCTGGAGATCACGCCGTCGGAAGTGGAACCGGAACCCGAGGTGCCGGAGGACCTGCGGAAGGCTCTCGCGGCAGCCGACCCGAAAGCGCGGGAGGTGTGGTCGGACATCACGCCGGTTGCGCGCAGGGATTGGATCCACTGGATGACGTCCGCCAAGCAGCAAGAGACTCGAACCCGCCGTGTACCCCTGCGTCGCCTCAAACGCCGCGCCCGTGTTCTACCGAAGCAAAGCCTCCAATCCTTGGAACAAGTGACCGGGCAGGTTTCCAATCCTTGGAAACATGAAGAAGGTCAGGGAACGATCGTGATGGTCCAGGTGAGGAGCGACGACTCCGCGCCGTCGATGATGACTGCGATGTCGATGTCGTAGCGACCGATGTAGGCGTCGCTTGGCGTCCAATCCATCCGACCCGTCTTCGCATTCACCGAGATGTCGTCCGGTCCTTTGGCGAGTCGGAAGGTCACGCTGGATGCGCCTGCCGGTTTTTTGAAATCTGGCGTAAACGAAATGGCTTTACCCACTGCTCCATAGGCCGGCGGTTCGTTGCGTACCGGGGAAGCGGATGCGGACTTCGAGTCGTTGATCACGGGACCGCACTTTACTGACCAGACGCGTCCGACGGCGCTATAGCGGTCAAATATCAGGATTAGTTCGTGACCGGGAACGTATGTCACATGCGCGCGCTGCGCTGCGTGGTGCGTGTCGTCATATTGGCTACGAATCGTCACGACCCCGAAACAATGTGTCAAGTTCGGCATGCCACATCGAGATCATGCTGCAACGCGACGAAACACGTATCGATACACGTCCTTGCGATCACTAGTTGTGACGACGAGATGCTTCGCGCGCGGACTGCTCAAAGTTGAGCGAGGGTTCCTTGGACCGCATCTGAAATGCCGCGAGGTCCCTGGTATCCTCCAGCAGACTCCCGCGCAACGCTTCGTTGATTAGCTGAGAAACGGAGTTACCCGTCACGATTGACTTCAACTTGAGTGCCGTGTGCAGTTCCGCCTGCAACTGCACAGTGACTCGGTGAGGCGTAGCCTTCATTCCGCCATTCTTCAACCGCAATGTCTTAACGTCAAGACGCCGTGAGGATGCAATACGGGTCGGCGGTCAGCGTGATCATCCGGAGGGGAACACTGCGTGTGCCCGCGGGCAGGCGGCAGCCTGCCCCTCCAGAACGGCGGCTGGCGTGATCAATACGGAACGGGGGCTACAGGATCGGCATGCCGTCGTGGCATTCGCTGCAGTTCTGCTCTTTCCACTCGTCGCCGACGTCTTCGGGGTGTTCGAATTCGAGGCCGCCGGTGGTGATGGATTCGAGAGTGGCGCCTTTGCCCTGGGCGATGATGGTGTGACAGATATTGCAGTCGTTGCGGATGACCTTTCCCGTGTCGCTGACGTGCTTGCCGTCGTGGCAGCGGAAGCAGCCGGGGGAGGTCATGTGGCCGATGTGGTCGGGATACTGCCGCCAGCTCACCTTCATTTCGGGGAAGAAGTTCTCGCTGTAGATCTTCTGGATCTGCTTGATCGCGGCGTCGACGCGGGGATCGGGATCCGGGAATTCCTCGCGCAGGGTCGTCTCGATGGAGGCAAGCGCCTGCGTCTCGGTGGTGTACTCGCCGTCGAGCAGGGTCACACCGAGCGACTTGATCGACGGCAGCGTGGCGTCGATCAGGCCGGCGCGCATGGACTCGTTCATGGAGCGCTCGGGGGAGTGATACTGGTGGCTCGGGCGATTATGGCAGTCGATGCAGTCCATCGTCCGTACCTCCGACTTCGCAAGCTCTTCGGGCTTCGCGAGGCGCTCGACCTCGGAGGCGAGGTTCGTGTCGGTCGTGCGGAAGATCGTCACGGTTCCATCCTTAGCAGTCTGGCGAACCCACGGGATGGTGAGACGCTTCGGGTCGGCCGCGACATACTCGATCTCGTTGTCGACCGCCATGTGCCAGTGGATGCCCTGGCCGCGTCCGTGGCGTGAATCGCCGCCGCCGACGTTGATCAGCATCTTGATCGTCCACGGATTGTTCTTCGACGACTCCGCGCGATAGTAGGTTCGCTCCATGAGGACCGACCCGAAGAACTTGTCCGGCCAGTGGCACGTGTAGCACGTCTCCTTGGCGGGGCGCAGGTTGTGGACGGGCGTCTCGATCGGGCGCGGGTAGAGGTTGAAGGCCGTGTTCCACACCTGCTTCAGGCCGTTGATCTTCGATTTCACGAACCAGTCCGCGCCGGGTCCGATATGGCACGTCGTGCACTGCACGTTCGCATGGGGCGACGAGAGGAAGGCTGTGTGCTCCGGCTTCATGACGGAGTGACAGGTGGTTCCACAGAAGGCCACGGATTCCGTGAAGTGGTAGGCGCGGTAGGTTCCCATCGCGCTGATGCCGATGAGCATGAGCCCGCCGACGATGGAGAAGATGACGGTGCGGAAGTGGGCCTTGTTGTTGAGGTCGATGACCGGCATGTCCTCGCGGATTTCGCCGGCGTCGTGCAGGCGGCGGCGCATGCGCAGCGCGCCCACGGTCGTCATGATCAAGCCCGTGATCGCGACGGCCGGGGCAACCATGAACGTGAAGATGCCGAGGTATGGATTCTCGCCGCCGGCCATGAAGTCGAATGCGAGCAGGAAGATGGCGCTGATGAGTCCGCTCAGGCCGATGGAGAGTCCGGCCAGGCTCGTTCGATTCATCAAGAGCTGACTGGGCCGTATAGGTCGTTGCGGTTCGCTCATGTCATCGCCTCCCTGTTCTTAAAAATACGCTGAAATCATCGCGTATAGAATCCAAATCACGACGCTCACACCAATCGTCAGCGCGACCCAGCCAAAGAACCGCAGCCGTTTCACAACGGGCGCGGGCAGCGGATCGACCAGGTATTGCTCAAGTTCGCCGCTCTTCGACAGCCGTTCATATTCCTCCGGCTTGTCGAGCTTCAGCTCCTCGACCGTCATGCGTCCGGTGAAGATCACGGTGTCCATCGGGAATTTCTCGGGACGCAGGTGCGTGTTGAAGAAGTGGATCGTGAAGATGAAGCCGACGGCGAGCAGCGCCTCGTCGCTATGGACGATCGTCGCCACGTTGATGGCCCAGCCCGGCAGGAACCGGGTGAACCACTCGGGGAACCAGAGCATCACGCCCGTGCTGCCGATGACGACGATGCCCCAGAACACGGCCATGTAGTCGAACTTCTCCCAGTAGGTCCAGCGACCATACTTCGGCCGCGGCCCGCGACCGAGGAACCAGCGGATCGACTCGACGAACTCGCGTCCATCCCGCTTCGTGAACAGCATCGTGTTCGGTCCGAAGAGCAGCTCCTTCCACGAGCCGTAGATCTTGCGCTTCACAAATGCCAGGTCCCACATGTGGACCGCGTAGAGGCCGAACATCACCGCGGCAGCGACCCGGTGCAGGTAGCCGCAGGTCTGGAACCCTCCCAGCGCATGCGAGATCATGCTGGCCCACTCCGTGTACGCGAACTTCAGCGTCATGCCCGTCACGGCCAGCGTGAGGAAGCACACGATCATGGTCGCGTGGCTGATGCGATCGATGCGACGGAAGCGCTGGAACACCTTGCCCTTCGCCTCGTGCACGTGCTCGCGCTTGAACGTCTTCCGCATCGCGAGCGTGCGCGGCAGCCACAGCAGGGTGTGCAGCCCGCTGACGGCGAAGGTGCCGACCAGCAACGAGGTCATGAACCAGAAGGCATAGAACATCTCGGGGTATTTCAGCCGGTCGTGGTGATTCGCGTGGGTGAAGTAGCCCGCGAACTTGACGGTCGCCTTGGGATGACACTCCTGGCATGTCCCGAGCGCGTTCTCCTCACTCAGCGTGGAGCGGGGATCCGACGCAGGGAAGATCGCGTGGGCGCCGTGGCAGTCCTGACACTTCGCCGTCTGCGAGAAGCCGAGCTTCGAGACCTTGCCATGGAACGTGTCGAAGTAGGCCTCCGCCAGCTCCTCATGGCATTTGCCGCAGACATCCATGGTCTCCATGCGGAACGCATCACGGTCTGTTCGCGCAATGGAGTGGGCGCTGTGGCAGTCACCGCAGACGGGCAGCTGCTTGTCGGTCTTCGCCGTGGCATGGATGCTCGCGGCAAACTGATCGCCGATGCCGTGATGGCATCGCGCGCAGGTCGCAGCGATATTTGCGCGGTTTACGCTCGATGCCGGGTCGGCGGCCGGCAGTTCCTGGTGCGCCGTGTGGCAGTCCGCGCAGGTCGCTGTCACGGTCAGGCCGCTCTTCCGCAGGCCCTTCCCGTGGATGCTCTCGTTGTAGTGATTGACGATGTCGTGCTCGGTGCCTTTGTAGCGTGCCGCGGCCTTCTCGCCCTCGCGATGGCAGCGACCGCACAGCTCCGGCACGTTGAGCGGGAAGGTGGGGGACTTCGCGTGGGTGCGGTCGAGGATGCCGTGAATGCCGTGGCATTCGAGGCACGTCGGCGCGTTGTCGTCGCCCTTCGTAAACAGCTGGCCGTGCACGCCGCGCAGGTAGTGCGTCATCTGGTCTTCGTGGCACGCGCCGCAGTTCACCTTCTCGGTGATCGTCTCGCAGGGACGCACGTGCGACGCCTGCACCTGGCTGTGGCACTTCACGCAGGCGATGTTGCTGTGGATCGAGGAGTGCGCTTCCTTGTAGTCGATGAAGAGCGAGCGCCCATCGTTCGTGGAAACGAGGTCCGGCTTCTCGTGGCAGCTCATGCAGTCGTGATCAGCCATGCCCTGGTCATAGAAGACCTTCCGGATGCGGTGCGGCTGGTGGCAATCGGCGCAGGCGGGCAGCTTGTGTTGCTCCGTCTCCCAGAGTTCGCCGTCGATCACCTTGCGGTGGACTTCCTCGATCATCGCGTGGCACGCGGAGCAGGTCTTCGCGATGTTCGTGCGCGCGATGGTGGAGCGGTCGTCCTCGGGCGGCAGGATGTGATGCGCCGTGTGGCAGGAGATGCAGCTCGGGGCGACAATGAGCCCTTTCTTGAACAGCGCCTCGCCGTGGATGCTTTCCGTATAGTTGGATACGACGTTTTCCGGCGGAATGTGTCGCTCCATCTGCACCTTGCCGCCTTCGCGATGACACTGGCCGCAGACTGCGGGAATGCGTGTCGCGGCCACGGCGGACTCATGATTCTTCACCGGCAGGATATCGTGGCTGCCATGGCACGATTGACAGCGCGGCGCCAATTCGTCACCGCGTGCGAGCGCGGCCCCGTGCAGGCTCTCCGCCTCCAGCGCAGCTTCATCCTCGTGGCAGCCGGTGCAGTCCACGCGCTTCACCTTGTCGTGATCCTCGGTGATCCCTTCAAGATCGTCGTGGCAGTCGATGCAGTTCAGGTCGCCGTGGACCGACCGAGCAAAGGCGTTCGTGTCGTACAGCATGTCGTTCTCCGCATCGTCATGGCAGTCGAGGCAGAGGGTGTTCTCCTGCGCGGTCGCGAGGGTGGGAATGAGCAGAAGCAGGATGATGGGAAGCTTGGAAGACGGACGGCTAGGAGAGCCGTCCCTACCTTTGCTCTCATCCGGTTCTGCGCGGAGACCGACAAGCCACGCGGGGTTCATCGGGTACTCGTTGGGGTCGAAGATGACCCAGTAGAAGTGCCAGACGACAATCGCCAGCGTGGCGAGGACGGCTTCGTAGTAGTGCACGACCTGCGCGACTTCGAGCCAGACCTGGGGCAGGTAGTGCAGCACGGCGCTGGAGAAGATGAGCATGACGCCGGTGATGATCATGACGATCGAGCCCCACAGCAGCGCCCAGTACTCAGCCTTCTCCGCGAAGTTGAACTGGCGGTGTTCGGGCAGCGCGCCGCCGAGGCCGAGATTCCGTCGCAGCACCCGCAGCGCATCCGCGCCGTCGTGCAGCTTCATGGAGAGATGGCGCAGGTACATGCGGCCGCGAGAGGTCCCGATGAGGGCGAGGAGGTGACCGCCGAAAAGCGCCGTGAAGAGCCAGCCTGCTACCCGGTGAATGAAGCCGCGCCAGTACGATCCATCTTCCATCACGCGGAACGGCCAACTCCAGAACGTGTCCGGGAACTTATGGACGAAGCCCGTGTAGGCGAGCAGGACGAAGGTGATGATCAGCAGGCCATGCTGGACGCGGAGAAGCGGTGACATGCGCGGATGCACATCGGGCCCGGACCGGATCTCGTTCACGTGCGCCCGCACCTTCGCCGCGAAATCAAGCGAGGTGAAGAGCACCATGCCGCCGATGACGAGGCAGATCACGAACACGTACACGTTCGAGATGATGTTCACGATCGCGGGTTTACCGGGCGCCGCGCCCGGTGGCTCGTGCACGCGGAAATCCCCGCTGGCCATGCGCGTACCGATGCCCTTATGGCACTTGCCGCACGTCTCGGGGAGTTTGGCCGGGTTGATGGACGACTCGGGATTGTTGGACGGCAGGATCTCGTGGTAGCCGTGGCACGATGCGCAGTTCGCCGCGGCGACGCCGCCGATCTGCGACGCGAGGCCGTGGAAGCTATCCATATAGGAATCGACCACGTTCGACGGCAACCGGTAGCGCGTGGCGATGCGTTCGACGCCGTGGCATTGTCCGCACGTCTCGGGAATATGCGTCGGTGATACGAACGAAGCCGCCGCCTTTACCGCCGTGATCGAATGTTCGCCGTGGCAGTCGGTGCAGACGGGAGCGTCGCGCTTGCCTTCGATCACTGCCGCGCCGTGCACGCTGCGCGCGAAGGACTTGCCGATCTCCTCATGGCACTTGCCGCAGGTCTGCGGGATGTTCTGCCAGAACATGTCCGATTTGGGATCCGTCCCACGCTTAATCGCATGCACGCCGTGGCAATCCGTGCAGACCGCGGCATGCTTCCCGTTCTTGTTCGTCACCGAAAGCCCGTGCACGCTGTTCGTGAACGCGAAGACCGTCTCCTTGCGGTGCGTACGGTAGAGCGCCATCACCTCGGGCCGCGTGTGGCATTCACCGCACATGCGCACGACATGCGTGTAGTGCGTCGGCGCGTTGGTGGAGCCGGATGACAACATCGCGTGCGGCTTTCCGTGGCAGTCCACGCAGGACGCCGCCTCCTTCACACCGTCACCGATGGCCTTGCCGTGTTCGCTGTCGCGATAGGCGGCGACCTCGTCCTCGTGGCAGCCCGAGCAATCGACGCGCTTCACCTTGCCGTGATCCTCCGTCATGCCTGCGAGGTCGTCGTGGCAATCGATGCACGCCTGGTCGGCGTGGACGGAGCGGGGCAGGGCGGTCGCGTCAAAGACCATGTCGTTGTCGGGATCGTCGTGGCAATCGAGGCAGAGGGAGTCTTCCTGGGCGATGCCGCGTTGCGCGGCGAAGAGCAGCAAAACTGCTGCCGTCACGACCGACCGTCTGAACGCATAGTGCGTAGTGTGCAAACCTCGTTTGACTCCTGTGCAGATGATGCGCACAGGACCGTGTTGGTCCGCTAGAGGGGGCGACCCAACACCGCGCATAAGGGAAACCCCGACGTGGTCACCATGTTGACGCCCTGATAGGCCGATCCATATCGTTGAGATGCAGAGCAAGCCATGAGGTGCACTATGAAAATGAGAACACTCGGTACGATGCTCGTCTGTTGCATGACCCTCACCGCCGTCGCGGCGAAAGCCGCTGATGAAGAAGCGCGCGACGCCGCCCGGGAGCGCCAGGCCCTGGTCGATCGTGGCAGCTACCTCGTGTATCGCGTCGCGATGTGCGTCCAGTGTCATTCGCCCCGCGACGAGCAGGGCGCGATGCTCCCGCACCACAAGCTCGAGGGCGCGACGATGCCGCTCCAGTCGCCTTTCCAATACCAGCTCTGGGCCTTTCGCGCCCCGCCGATCGTCGGCCTGCCCGTGGGCTACACGGAAGCAGACGTCGTCGAGCTCCTCATGAACGGCAAGAATCGCACGGGCACGCAGCCGAAGCTCCCGATGCCCCCGTACCGCATGACGGAGCAGGACGCGAAGGCCGTTGCGGCGTATCTCGCCGATGCCGGCAAAGCGGTGGAGGCCACCGATGTTTCATCCGGCAGCGCGCAGATGGTCGCCAAAGAACGCGCCGTCGCGGTGATCAGCGCCATCGATGGCAGTGGTGTTTTCGGTGTCGTCACCTTCACGCGCGAGGACGGCCTGATGCGCATTTCCGCTAGCTTCACCGGTCTGACCCCCGGCCTGCATGGCCTGCATATCGACCAGAACGGCGACTGCTCCGTGGCCCTTGAAGCGGACGCGGACACGCACTTGAATCCCGAAGGCAAGAAGCACGGATCCCCTGACTCCGCGGAAAGCCACCTCGGCGACCTCGGCAACATCGTCGCCGACGAAATCGGCCGCGCCCAATACGAGCGCGTGGACAACGTCCTGACCTTCACCGGCCCCAACTCCGTCATTGGCCACACCGTCGTCGTGCGAGCCGGAATGGACGACCTGAAGTCCCAACCCGCCGGCAACTCCGGCGCCCGCGTCGCCTGCGGCGTGATTGAGAAGATGTAGCCGGGCAGCTACCGCGTCGAATGTAGCTGTCGACCATCGGTCGACGTTGAAGTGAAGAGAGCCGACCGCTGGTCGGCTGCTACAAAACGATCCTGCCCTGCATTCCGGCCTTAACACCGTCCGGAGTTGAACCGGCTATCCCCCGTTGTCGGGGATAGCCGGTCCTCTCGCGCTAGCCGAACACACCGACGCTGGCGATATCGCTCCACTGGCCCACGGGCTTGTCGTTGTCGCGATAGATGACCTTGTACTTCCATACCGCGCCCGTTCCGGGCGAGGGGAGTGGCGCTTGGTCTGTGAAGCGGGGTTTGGTGCAGACCGCGAGGCGTTCAAAGGTCCCGCTGCCGCGATCCACAATCAGCTCCGCCCCGTCGAGCCGGTTCTTCTTCCAGCGCAGGACGGGACGGCCATCCTGCAGTGAGACGCGTACCTGCGGTTTCACGCTGTTGAAATCCACCGACTGTTCGGGCCCAATAATCCCGAGGTCGTGGCCGATGGCATCGTTGTATGCTGGATGGTGCTTGATGCGGTGTACCAGACCCGTGACGCGATCCGCCACACCCGCGGGCACCATAGGCGGCGCCTCGGGCAGTTGCACGGACTGCGGCAGCACGAGGTCCTGTCCGCCCTTCTGCAGGATGTTGCAGAATGCTGTCAGGTCCTTGGCCTTCGCTGCATACTGGTTCTTCGCATCGCACGCGAACGAGACGAACTTGTGATCCGCCTCGGTCTGCTCCAACTCCCGGGGGCTGACGCCCAGCAGGGTTGCCAACGGCTTCAACTTCAGGATGAAGTTGCTCAGCCAGAACACGAACGCCTCCAGGTTTCCCGGAAGATAGTAACGCTTCGACATATCTCTCTACTTACCTTTTCTATTGCTCACTCGGTCCTCTCGACCCCTCGCAACATGCGAAAGAATCCGGGTCCGTTGCATGCTTTGACACCGCAACCCGAAAATCGTTCAACCGGTTGACCAACTATTTTCACAACGTTCATAAATAGTTCACAGAAAGCGCATTGTGACGCGATAAAGTTTTCGATCCCCGAGTTCCAACCCTTGGAAGAACGACGACACTGCTTTTCCAATCCTTGGACATTTGACCTAAAAAGCTGTCTTTCCATTCGCGTTCGCCTCTTTCCGGCGCCCCGAGCCGTACCGGGTGCTCAAAAGGAAGGACCAGTGGGCCGAAATACAGTGTTCCGCATGTCAGAAACTCCAGCCACAACGTGCAAAACATTTCTGAGGACGACAGGAATCCCGCCCGTGGCGTGAAAAGTTCAACTCCACGCATCAGGAATCTTGCTGATGAAATCAAAAAACCACCCGCCGATGACCCCGGACCCGCCAGGCACGTCCTGAAAACCCATCCCCACACCAGGAATCTCCCCCGGCTTGTGAAGAAATCATTCGTTAACGCATGTAGATCATTACCTGATGACTGGAAGGTGAAAGCGCACGACACCGGCGAATGTTCTGACACTCGCGCGGGCGCAAACGACGACTAGGGGTTCGGAAATGAGACCGCGCCATCGACCCACGGTCCGGCGACAATAGTCCATGAAAGACGGCATGTCCTTCGTCATGAGTTGGATCGCAGCCATTGGGAAAAGGAAAAAAACATGGGGTGTGGGACGCTATTTGTCCTACCCCCTATGAGAAAGTGACCTCATGAAAAGTTCATTTCAGGCTGGATAGTCGGCCTTTCAACAGCCGTCTAGAACTCAGAAATGACCATGCGTCAGGTCGTCAAGCAAATGATCCGAATCGATCCGATCAGAACCGACGGAGGTCACATTCCCATCGACGGAACTCGACCATCTAACAACCTTCTCCTAGACTCCGCCAGCGTCACCGTGCGTGTTCATATGATCAATGGCGAGCACTTCGAGTCTTGTGGGCGAATAGTGCATTTCAAAGTCATGTCTTACAGGCTTCATTAAGACACCATGAGAGCATACGCTCACAGTCTAAAAGGACAACCACTTGAGAAGTGGCAGCCGCTGGAGGATCATCTCCTCAATGTATCGCGCGTGGCTTCGGAATTCGCGCGGCCTTTTGGTGCTTCTGATTGGGCGAAAACTGCCGGCGCCTGGCATGATCTCGGAAAGTACTCGCCTGAGTTTCAAAACTACCTGCTGCGCAAGAATGGATTCGAGGCACATATTGAGGATGTGCCCGGGCGGGTGGATCATTCGACGGCCGGCGCAAAGCATGCTGTCACGGAGTTTAAAGCACTCGGTCACTTGATCGCCTATTGCATTGCCGGACACCACAGCGGGCTGCTGAATGGAATCGCGGCAGGTGCGTGTCAGGATGAGCGACTGAAGAAGCGGATTCCCGCATATCCGGCGCCCCCCGACGCCATCACGCGGCGGCCCTTGCCCGATCCACCGGCATACGTGAAGCGCGCACTAGGTGACAGGGAGGCATTCAGCATCGCATTCTTCACGCGCATGATGTTTTCCTGCCTTGTTGATGCCGACTTTCTGGACACTGAAAGCAATTTGCAGCCGGATAAGGCACTTCTTCGGGGCGGTCTCCCTGATGACGTTCTCGAACGGATGGAACGCTCCCTGAATCAATTCGTGGTGGGCATCTCAAACGTTGAATCGTCCGTAAATGTAGAACGTGATTTGGTTAGGCAGGCATGTCTTAGAGGGTCCGCTCTCGCTCCGGGCTTCTTTTCTCTGACGGTGCCGACGGGTGGCGGGAAGACTCTAGCGTCGCTCGCGTTCGCGCTAAGGCATGCCATAGCGCACAAATTGGAGCGGGTGATCTATGTCGTGCCCTTTACCAGCATAATCGAACAAAATGCCGATGTGTTTCGCGCGGCGTTGATACACGTCGCGGACGTCAAGCCTGACCGCATCGTGATCGAGCATCACAGCAATTTCGAAGCTGAGAAAGAGACGCCGGAATCACGTGTTGCCTGCGAAAACTGGGACGCGCCGCTGGTCGTTACAACGTCGGTTCAGTTCTATGAATCGCTGTTCGCAAACCGATCCTCCCCGTGTCGCAAACTGCACAACCTCGCGCAGTCGGTCATTGTGCTGGATGAGGCGCAGACAATCCCCGTGCAGTATTTGCAGCCATGTCTTGCGGCGCTCAAGGAGTTGGCGGCGAACTATGGGTCGACTGTTGTACTTTGCACGGCCACGCAACCAGCTGTTCATCGCCGCGAGAATTTCACCATCGGCATCGAAGGCGTCCGAGAGATCATCCCCGATCCGGCCGCGGTATATAAACGGTTGAAACGTGTGGAGGTGAAAGCGGTCGGAGCGCGAACCGATGATGAGCTTGCAGATGAAATTCGCGGCGAGGATCAGGTGCTGTGCATAGTGAACACACGCGGACACGCGGCGGCGCTGGTAAAGGCCCTCGGTGAGGATGAGGGACATTTTCATCTGAGCGCCATGATGTGTCCCGCTCATCGCACGAAAACACTCGATGTGGTTCGTGTGCGTCTGACGAGGGGCGAACGATGCCGCGTGATCAGCACTCAGCTAATCGAGGCCGGAGTGGACGTGGATTTCCCGGTAGTGTTCCGTTCAATGGCCGGACTTGATTCCATCGCGCAGGCGGCGGGACGCTGCAACCGTAATGGGCGTCTCGCCCGGCCGGGTCGCGTCGTCGTTTTTAAATCGGAACATGAGAAGACGGAACGATTCATCTCCGACACCGCGAATGCGGGTGCGCAGGTTCTGGAGATGTACACCGACGACCCGCTCGCTCTCGAAGCCATCGAACGCTATTTCAAACTCTACTACTGGGATCAAACGTCTCGATGGGATGAAAAGGGCATCATGAGCCAGTTCAATATGGACGGTAGAAACCATTCGCTACCGTTTCTGTTCAACTTCGCCACCGTTGCGAGGGAATTCAGGTTGATTGACGACAACACTCGGCCGGTCTTCATCCCATGGGGTGCCGGGGGCGAGTCCCTGCGCGAGGATCTTCGCAAATTGCCGTGCCTTAACCGCGAGATCGCGCGGCGGCTCCAACGCTACACGGTCCAGCTTCGCGCGAAGACCTGGTACGAGCAGTTGAACAAGACCATCGAACCCATCTGCGACGGGAGCCTCGCACTGCTCATCAGCCCGCAGTTCAACTATTCCGATACATACGGGTTGCATTTCGGCGTCCCGGCGGCGGAGAGTCTTGTGCATTGAAAGGAGATCCATGTCCTACGGCATCAAATTGAAGGTGTGGGGCCGCTACGCTTCATTCAACCGCCCTGAAATGAAAGTTGAGCGAGTCTCCTACGACGTGATGACGCCGTCTGCGGCGCGGGGAATCCTAGAGGCAATCCACTGGAAACCCGGAATGAAATGGGTCGTGGACGAAATCCACGTTCTAGCGCCCATTCGCTTCACTCATGTGCGCCGCAATGAGGTGAGTGGAACCATTCCGACGAGCAAACCCTCGGCAGCCATGCGCGGAGAATCTGTAGAGATCGGCATAGCGGTCGAGGAACACCGCCAACAGCGAGCGGCGATGATCTTGTGTGATGTCTGCTATGGCATCGTCGCACACGTTGATATCGTTCGGCCAGACACCGGTACCGACGGAAAGCCCCTCGCCAATCCTGAAGCCAAACATCTCGAAACATTCAAACGCCGCGCATCGAAAGGGCAATTCTTCCACCAGCCCTATTTCGGCACACGCGAATTTCCCGTGTCCTTTGAGCTCGTGGAAAATTTCCCCCCGTGTCCCGACGAACTGCGCGGCGAACAGAAGCTTGGCCTCATGCTTCACGACATGGAGTTCACTGAGGACAAGGACGGAAGGATCGTTGAATCCAGCGAAGGCCGCCGCCTCTCCGCCCGCCCTCGGTTCTTCGACTCTGTCATGCGCGATGGCGTGATCCGCGTCCCCACGAATTTCCAGTCGTTGGAAAAGAGGCAACCGTGAAGTTCCAATTCTTAGGAAAAGGGAGCCCCGCGCCATGATCCTCCAATCGCTCCACGCGCTCTACGGGCGGCTCAAGGATGATCCCGCCTACGAAATCGCGCCGCCGGGCTACAGCCTTCAGAAGATCACCTTCAAGATTGTGCTGCGGCCCGATGGAACGCTGCACGCCATCGAAGATGCGCGGGTCGGCGAACGTAAATCAGCGCGGCAGGTCCGTGTTCTGGGCGTGGCCAAGCCACCGGGCAGCGGCTTGAACCCCTGCTTCCTGTGGGACAACACCGTGTATTTACTGGGTTTCAAGCCGGAGGATGAAAAACCGGAGCGGTCCCGCGCGGCGTTTGAAGCCTTTCGCAAGCGGCATCTGGAAGCCGAGGCTGCGATTAATTCGCGGGCCTTTTCCGCCGTGTGCCGTTTTCTAGAGTCATGGGTTCCGGAAAATGCGGCGGCGCATCCGGTTCTTGGTGAAATCGCCACGGGGTTCGGCGTTTTCCAGCTCATCGCAGAGCCGCGTCTTGTTCATCAGGATGAAGCCGTTGACCGATGGTGGAGGACCCAATGTGTAGGAGCCGATTCGAACGCCACGTCCGGGGAATGTCTGCTGACGGGTGCATGGGGCCCCATCGCCCGATTGCAACCGATGATCAAGGGCATCTACGGCGGCAGGGCGCTGTCATCGCTCATCGGTTTCAACGATGCCGCCTACGAGTCGTATGGGAAGGAACAGAGTTTCAACGCGCCGGTGGGGGAAGATGCCGCATTCGAATATGGCTCGGCACTGAATGCGTTGCTCGACGGCCCGATGAAAGCACGTCATCGGACGTCCATCGGCGACATGACCGTGGCATTCTGGACCGACAGGCCGTCTACCGTTGAGGATGTCTTCGCGCCGTTTGCCCAGTTTGGTTCGGATGCCGCGCGGACGGAGGACGTGCAGGATGAAACCCTGCGCCAGAAGTTGTCGGCGTTTCTCGATGCGCTCCGGCAGGGCGAGGAAGAATACGGCGATCTAGATGCCAGTCCGGACACCACACAGTTCTTCATCCTCGGCCTGTCGCCCAACGCCGCGCGACTGTCGGTGCGCTTGTTTCTTCAGGGTTCCGTCCATGAGCTGCTCGATCATCTGCGTCAGCACTACCGCGACATGGGCATCGAGCGGCAACATGGAGAAGATTCAAAAGGGCCCGACCCCGAATTCCCTGCGAACTGGATGCTGCTGCGGCAGACGGCGCGTGAATCGGATGACATCCCGCCCGTTCTCGCGGGGCCGCTGATGCGGGCGATCTTGACCGGCTCGCGCTATCCTGACGGGCTTTTCGCCTCCGTCATCCGTCGCATCCGGGCGGACCGCGAAATCAATTATCTGCGGGCGTGTGTCATCAAAGGCCATCTGGTCAGAAATCAAAACATAGAGGTGAGTATGAGTCTGGACATTGAACGAACCGATCCGGCGTACCGTGTGGGCCGCCTGTTTGCTGCTCTCGAAAAGACGCAGGCCGATGCGCTCGGCTCCGTGGGTGCCAGCATCCGCGACCGCTACTACAGCGCCGCATCGGCCACGCCGCGCAGTGTGTTTCCGCGCCTGTTGCGGACCTATCAGCACCATCTCGGCAATCCAAATCTGAGTGGCGGCTTGAAAGTCATGCGCGAAAAACTCGTGCAGGAAATCATCGGCCCGATCACCGAATTTCCCGCCCACCTGAATCTGACCGACCAGGGCCTCTTCGCCATCGGCTATTACCACCAGATGCAGGAGTTTTATCGGAAGAAAGAAAGCCAAGAGCAAACCATCGAGGACAACCATCAGGAGAAATGAAATGAACCGCTATGACTTTGTTTATCTATTCGACTGCAAGGACGCCAACCCCAACGGCGATCCCGACGCGGGCAACCTGCCGCGCACCGACCCCGAAACCGGCCACGGCCTCGTCACCGACGTTTGCATCAAACGCAAAATCCGAAACTACGTCGCGATGAAGGGCGGCGATGGAAACCGAATCTACTTCACTGACGGAACGGTGTTGAACCGCACGCACGAAGAAGGCTGGAAAGCTGCGGGGCTGGGTGACGAGAAGGACAAGAAGAAGCTGCCGCGCGATGTCGCCAAGGCTCGCGAAATCACAGGCTTTATGTGCCGGAACTTCTTCGACATCCGTACCTTTGGGGCGGTGATGAGCACGGAGGTGAACTGCGGGCAGGTTCGAGGGCCGGTGCAGATTTCCTTCGCGCGTTCAGTCGAACCGGTCATTTCTTCCGAACACGCGATCACGCGCAGTTCGGTGACGAATGAGAAGGATCTGGAAAAGGAGCGCACAATGGGCCGTAAGTTCACCATCCCCTATGGCCTCTACCGTGCGCAGGGCGTCGTGAATCCGAAGCTCGCGGAGAAGACGGGTTTTGGCGAAGGCGACTTGAAGCTGCTCTGGGATGCTCTCCAACGGGCGTTTGATTTCGACCAGTCCGCCGCACGACCCGCCGGCAGCATGGCGGCCAGGAAATTGATTGTCTTCAATCACGAAAGCTCGGAACTCGGAAACGCGCCTTCCCATGTGCTTTTTGAGAGAGTGAAGGTGGAGAAGGTGAAGGAACCCCAACGCAGCATTGAAGATTTCAAGATCACACTCGACGGCAAAGAACTGCCCTCAGATGCGACATTCATCGAAGTGCCGGTGAAGTGCTGAGGTGGGTAATCCATGAATTTTCCCAGCGTGTCGGCTTCGGGCGTCGAATCCATGATCTTTCTCATCCGCGGGCAGCGGGTGATGTTGAGTACAGACTTGGCTCGGCTCTATGGGGTCGAACCAAAGGTTCTAATTCAGGCGGTGAAGCGCAATGCCGGGCGCTTTCCGCCAGATTTTATGTTTCAGCTTGATGGTCAAGAGGTTGCACGTTCAAGGTCACAAATTGTGACCTTGAAGCGTGGGCAGAATATCAAGTACCGCCCCTATGCCTTCACTGAACAGGGTGTGGCCATGCTCTCCAGCGTGCTCCGTAGCGAGCGGGCCATCGAAATCAACGTTGCTATTATGCGGGTCTTCGTGAAGTTGCGTGAGGCTCTGACCGCACACAAGGAACTGGTCGTGAAGCTTGCCGAACTCGAAGGCCGGATCGCCGGACACGACGAGAACATTCAGACACTGTTCGAGGCCATCAGGCAAATGATGCTTCCTCCAGAGCCGCCCCCGAAAGAGATCGGTTTTCACGCCAGTCATGAGCGAAGCCGAATAGTGAAGGAGGGCCGCGCCTCGTACGGCCGACGCCAGCGTGTACGCCGAGGATGATCTTCTTCCGCTCTCCGCCTTGCAGCACGTTCAGTTCTGCGAGCGCCAGTTTGCGTTGATCCACATCGAGCAGGTGTGGGTGGAGAACCGGCTGACAGTCGAAGGGCGTCAGCTTCATGACAAGGCGCACGATGGCGGGTCGGAATCACGAGGCGATCTTCGGATCGCGCGGGCGGTGAGGTTGCGGAGCCTCGTGCTCGGGCTGACGGGTGTGGCTGATGTCGTAGAATCTCATCGTCAGGCGGATGGGAGCTGGTTGCCATTCCCTGTGGAGTACAAGCGAGGCAAGCCGAAGCAGGATGCTTGCGATCTGGTACAGCTTTGCGCGCAGGCCATGTGCCTGGAAGAAATGCTTGGCATAAGGGTGGGGGAGGGTGCGTTGTTTTATGGGACAACACGTCGACGACTTGATGTGACGTTTGATGATGCGTTGCGGGAGACGACGCGAGCAACGGCGGCGCGGGCGCACGAACTCTTTGCACGCGGTGTCACTCCGACTGCCGTCTATGAGCCGAAGTGTGACAACTGTTCGCTGTTCGAGATTTGTCGCCCCAAGAAAGTCGCCTGCGGTTCTTCGGTAGCTCGTTACCTCGATCGGATGCTGGCTCCTTGAAAAAACTACTGAACACGCTGTTCGTCACGACTCAGGGCGCGTATCTGCGTCACGAAGGCGAAGCGGTCCTCGTGAATGTGGAACATGAGACGAGGCTTAGGGTTCCGATCAACGGCCTCGGGGGAATTGTCTGCTTTGGTGTCGTTTCCTGCAGCCCGCCGCTCCTTCACTTGTGTGCAGAGCGCGATGTTACCGTCAGTTTTTTGTCGGAGCGCGGAAAGTTCCTGGCCCGGATTCATGGGCCCGTGAGTGGCAACGTGTTGCTCCGTAAGGAACAATTCCGGCGATCCGACAATCAAGCCGGCTCGGCACATATCGCAAGGGCTGTCGTGATTGGGAAAGTGGCGAACGGACGCAGCGTACTTCAGCGGGCTATCCGTGACCATGGCGAGAACGTCGCAGTGGAGAAGGCCATTCAACGGTTGGGCCGAATCGTCGACGATCTGCGGAGTCCGCTCGATGTGGAGTCGCTTCGTGGCGTCGAAGGCGATGCAGCGAGCGTCTATTTCGATGTATTTGATCACCTGATCACCGCGCAAAAGGATCAGTTCCTCTATCGGGGCCGCAGTCGCAGGCCACCGCTCGATAATGTGAACGCGCTCTTGTCCTTTCTTTATACGCTGCTGGCGCACGACTGCTCCTCAGCGCTTCAAGGTGTGGGGCTTGATCCGCAGGTTGGGTTTCTTCATGCGGATCGCCCGGGAAGACCTGGTCTTGCGCTTGATCTCATGGAGGAATTCCGGCCGTTCTTCGCGGATCGACTCGCTCTTTCCCTGATCAATCTCCGGCAGGTTCAGGGCTCCGGCTTCAAGACCACGGAATCGGGTGCCGTGACGATGGACGACGAGACGCGCAAAGCCGTTCTGGTCGCGTATCAGAAGCGAAAACAGGAAATGTTGCGTCACCCGTTCCTCGACGAAGAAGCCGAAATCGGAATCCTTTTTCATATCCAGGCGCTCTTGCTCGCGCGTCATTTGAGAGGCGACCTAGAGGCCTATCCGCCCTTCATCTGGAGGTGAGTCATGATGGTTCTCGTCAGTTACGACGTCTCGACCATGGACAATCGGGGAAAGGCACGGCTGCGGCGGGTTGCCAAGGCCTGTCTGGATTTTGGTCAACGAGTCCAGAATTCCGTATTCGAGTGCATCGTCGATCCCACGCAGTGGGCCACCTTGCGCGGTCGACTTGAACAGGTCTACAACCCGAAAGAAGACAGCCTGCGATTCTATTTCCTCGGATCAAATTGGCAGCGCAAGGTGGAACACCTGGGTGCTAAAGCATCCTTGGATCTGGAGGGTCCCCTGATTGCGTGACTCCTCCGCGAACCAGAAGCAATCATCATCTATCCGAACGGTTCGCGGACTATGGATCGGATTCATTCTGTGCGTCTTGCACTCGCCGAGGTTAGTATCTCAATCAGTTCTTTGACAAATTCATATCGATTCGCAAATAGCCTCGACTTGGCTATTCGATGCCAATGGGTTACGTCTCGAGCGTCGCGCCCCTCGCGGGCGCGTGGATTGAAACGTCGCCCCGGTCCCCACCGCCGCCCCGGCAATGTCGCGCCCCTCGCGGGCGCTTGGATTGAAACTCGACTTGTTGTTCCCACTGATTGCGCTGGCGGGTCGCGCCCCTCACTTTGAGTTTCTGCCGCCGCGCGTTTCGCAA
>CAZCZZ010000016.1:0-63580 GCA_964503335.1 uncultured Verrucomicrobiota bacterium | reverse complement strand
GATCAGGGTTGAGATCGCCAGTGATTTCTAGCTACTATTCCGCTGCTTGATTTCTGAACGGTAGGCCTTCCCGGGAGATCAGTTATGCCGGATTCCAAGAAGTTGGTTGTCGTCGCTGGTGATCCAATCTGTGATCACAATTTCTACCGGGGGACACGCGCAACGGCGGACTCGAAGTCAACGCAAGGTTTCGAAGTCGAAGTGACGCGGGGTGGGGCATTACTTCTCGCCGACATCATCGAAGCGACAATTTCCGACATGCCCTCCTGGTCTGTCGAGTCGGCTTGCGATGTCAATTTCCGACGCTTACCGACTGCCTATCATGCGTATTGCCTTTGGGAGCCTCACGAATGTCAGGTCAAGAGTTCCGTTGTGCCTCAGGTCCGGGTATGGAGAGCAGCAGAGCCCGCGTTCGGTTTCGGGAAAGATGACGGCAAGACGCGCAAGGCGGGATCGCTCGGGAAACCAAGAACACTTCGAAACTCCCCGGATATACTCGTCTTCGATGATGCGGGGCTCGCATTTCGTGATGATCCGTCGCGATGGCCGAACAGCCTGAAGGGTGAGAACCGGGAAGCTGATCCTTGGATTGTACTCAAGCTTACCGGGCCGCACGGGGTCGGACGGCTTTGGACTGAGCTGGTCGAGCGTCATGCCGAGAAGCTCGTCTTGATCATCTCCGCAGATCGTCTGCGCGAGTGCGACGTGCGAATCGGCAAAGGGTTATCCTGGGAAGCGACCACGGAAGACCTGCTTGCGGAACTGGAGGGCAATCCCAGTCTCCAGTCCGTATTCAAGGCCCGACACTTGATTGTTACGTTTCGCTCCGACGCTGCAATCTGGATCGACAACGCCGGTGTATCCGGGTCACGCCGCGTGCTGGTTTTCGACTCCTCCAGGGCAGAGGGTGAGTGGAATGAATCTCAAGGGGGAGGCGGCGCCTTTGGCTTCCTCTCCTGTTTCACTTCGGCCGTGGTCCGGCACATGTGCTCCCAGCTCGATGCGCAAGTCGAGTCCGAATCCGCAGGCGCGACGCAAGGCCATGAGGTGTTCGACTTCACGGCGGCGCTCGGTAGCGGTTTGTCTGCATGCAGGAAGTTGAGGCAGGTTGGCCATGGCGCTGTGTTGACACCCGAGGAGCAGGTCAAATTGAGGAAGTCCGCAGACGTCGCTCTCAAGGCGATCGCAAGGCGCGGTTTTCAGTTCGACTCGATCACGGCTTCGATCCGGGAGCCGAAGGAGCAATTTGTCGCCGCCGCGCTTCCGCAACAGATCAAGGCGCGAGGCTCGTGGATGATGCTCGATGAGTGGCATGTAGAGGCACGCAAAGGCGAGAAAGAGGATCGGCGTCCCCACTACGAGGCGGCGCAGATGGTGGCGTGGCTTGGGCCCTCATCGCTTCCGAATCTGCCCGTGGCTGCCTTCGGTGCGCTTCAAACTGTTGACCGGTTGGAAATCGAAGGCCTGCGCACCATTCGATCCTTAATGCGGAGCTATCAGGAGGGGAAGCGCAAGACCAAGCCTCTCAACATAGGCGTTTTCGGCCCTCCGGGGGCTGGCAAGTCCTTCGGCGTCGTCGAGATCGCGAAATCGGTGCTGGATATCAAGAAGGGGGACGTCCTCAATTTCAACCTCTCGCAATTTCGTGATGCTTCCGAGCTGGTCGGTGCTTTCCACCAGATTCGCGACCGTGTGTTGTCGGGTTTGCCGACGCTAGTATTCTGGGATGAGTTCGACTCGCGCAATTACGAGTGGCTGCAGTATCTCCTGGCACCCATGCAGGACGGCGTATTCCAGGATGGGCAACTCACGCACCCGATCGGACACTGCATCTTTGTTTTTGCGGGTGCGACGAGTTCGACCTATGAGCACTTCGGTCCTCCAAATCCATTTGCGGACCAAACAGTGAAGCAAACCGCGGGTGAGCGACTAAAGGATGTGGAGAAGGAGTGGCGTGACTTCGTCCTTAAGAAGGGGCCGGATTTCAAGAGCCGTTTGGTCGGGTATTTGAACGTCCTTGGCGTGAACCAGCGAAAGTTGATCAACGGAGAAGTCGATCCGACGGATGTCTGCTTCCCAATACGCAGGGCGTTCTTCATCCGGGGTCAGTTGGGTGTGAAGGATGGAGTCGCGTTGGGCATCGACTCAAGTATCCTCAGGGCGCTGTTGGAAGTTCCTGAATTCAAATCCGGTGCAAGGTCCTTGGAGTACCTTTGCGGCTGCTTGAAGTCAGGTGATTGGGGCTCGGGCCGGAAGTCTGCGCTACCGGGCAGAACCTTGTTGGATATGCATGTGGATGCCGATGAGTTTTGGCGAATTGTAGAGCGAGACCAGCCCTATAGAGCCATGGCGACTGCCCTGGCGCCGGTTATGCATGAAGCCTATCGCCTGCGGATCAAGGGGCGAGCCGACAGGGCGGAACTTGATGTACCCTTCTCTTCACTCCAGCCAGACCTGCAACTGGCCAATCTGGGACAGGCAGCCAGAATTCCCGAGATCCTTGCGCTTGTCGGACTTGATCTTGTCCCGGGTCCCAAAGTGGAACTGCAGAAACTCGCTGCGTCTCGGACCAAGGCGGAGGACAAGATCCGAAAGCATATCGAGAGTCACATCGAACGCATGGCTGAGGCAGAGCACAACGGATGGATGGTTGAGCGAACCGTCCACGGCTGGCGTTACGCCAGAAGAACAGACAAGAGTAAGAAACTACACGATTCGCTTATCCCGTATTGCCAACTTCCTGACAGCATCAAGGCCTACGATCGCCTCACAATTATCGGGAAATCCGCCACTGCCGACAAACCGCAAGAGGAACAATTCGGCTATGTGGATGTCGTCAAACTTGCGGGGATGAAAATCGTCCAGAGGTAACCCAGTTTCGTTTGTCGCGGACTCCAAACGAAGACTGGTGGGCGTTACAGGACTTGAACCTGTGACCTCTTCCATGTCAAGGAAACGCTCTAGCCAACTGAGCTAAACGCCCGAAGTAAGATTCGCCTTATGTGGTAAGGGTTTTGTGATGTCAGCCGCGAAGTGTAACAGGAAGTGGCCATTGAAGTCAGCGGAGATTTCGGATCGAGAGTGGTCACGGTGTGGTCACACGATGGCGAGCCGGGTCAGGCCGTCTTTTCCATGATGGTCAGCGCGGGCCGCGTGAGCGAAGCGACGCGGCCCACGATGGCGCCGACGGCGGTGCGGTGATGGTCGTAGTTGTTGGAGATGTAGCGGGACGTGGTGCGGATCGTGGTATGTCCCATCAACTGGCTGAGACTGGTTTGATTGATATTCGCCTCCGCCTCCATGCTGCCGAACGTATGCCGAAGCGCGTAAGGCGGACGCGGCGCAACCTCCGCCCGGCGGCACCAGCGAAGGAACCGCTGCCGGAACGTGTGTGGCTTGAACGGTTTTCCGTCCGCGTTCAGGAACACGAACGGCGATTCGGGATGCGCCGCCAGTTGCCGCTCGACGATCTCCGCCGCCTCTCCCGTCAACGGCACGCTGCGGCCCGACGGTTG
This sequence comes from uncultured Verrucomicrobiota bacterium, assembly GCA_964503335.1. GTDB lineage: Bacteria > Verrucomicrobiota > Kiritimatiellia > CAIVKH01 > CAIVKH01 > CAZCZZ01. The sequence continues at coordinate 60,065 of CAZCZZ010000016.1, read as the reverse complement.
ACGCGCCATGCGCGAGGTTTTGTGCTGCTGGATCAACACGAACGAATGACCGCCACTGTCCCGCAAGATGTGATCGCGTTGCAGGCCGCGTAACTCCTGCGGACGCAAGCCGGTCAGCAACCCGAAGTACACCATGTCGCGGAAGTCCTGGAAGCCGGGCGACACGCGCAGAAAGAGCTTGGCCAACTCGTCGTCAGTAAAACGGCGGGTAGGTGCGGCGGTTTCGGCAACCTTAGGAAACCGGCGAACCGGGCACGGGCACAACCCGACTTCGTCCGCCCAAAGGAACATCGTTTTGACGTGGCGAAGGTGGGCCGTGCCCCCGTTCGCACTCTTGCCGTGGTTCTTGCGCGCCCAGGCGACGAAGTTTTCGAGCGTGATCCGGTCGATCTCGCGGACGGGCCGGTCCCCGACGAAGCGGCGGAAGCCTGCGAGGAAGTGGCAGCGAACCGCGTGCGTTCCTCCGCTCCGGTTGTTCTGAACCCATTCGAGGTGCTTCGTGATGAGTTCCGAGAGCATCGGCCCCGATGCCGGGGCCGGTGGCGGAGCCAGCGGCGCGGTCGGCTGCTCGGAGAACGCAACTTCACCGGTCACCAGGTCTCGTTCCAGTTTCCGCAGTTCGGATTCGGCCTCCTTGCGACTCTTGCCGAAGGTGAAGCGGCGACGGCGCTTGTTGACCTGGATCTTGGCGTAGTAGATCCCGGTGCGGGGGTCGCGGCTGAGATGGTGACGGCGTACGATCATGTCAAGTTCGGAGGGTCGAAAGGCGTGACATTGTTAACCACGTCTTGTATTGTTAACTATAGTTACTAATACGGACAAGCAAAAAGAGCGGAAAAGGGCGAAAAGGGAAAAGCCTGCGTATGATGGCGGCGTCATGGCAGGAAGACCACCCAGCAAAGACGCGCCGCCCTTCGGGCAGCGCCTGGCCGCCGCGCGCGAGCGCCGCGGCCTGTCGCAGCAGGAGTTGGCCGATCAGCTCGGGATGACCCGGAGCATGATTGCCTACTACGAGCGCCGGGCGAAGAACCCGACCTTGGAGTTTCTGGAAAGCGTCGCCGAGGTTCTCAAGGTGTCCGTCGCGGAGCTGGTCGGGCGTGCGGACGCGCACGCCTCGCGCAAGCGGCCGGGTCCGCCGTCGAAGTTGGCGCGACAACTCGAAGAAGTCCGCAAGCTGCCGCGCGCCAAGCAGAAGTTCCTCACGGAACTTCTGGATTCCGTGCTCGGGCGCGGCACGTCGTAAAAGTTCCAAGGATTGGAACTTGTCCGCACCGATTTTTCCAATCGTTGGAACTTTCACCGATCGTTTTTCCAGACGTTGGAAGAACCGGGGCGCAGGCTCGCGCCATTCACCACGAACGAAAGAACCGTTTCGCTTGCAGCCCTCGAAGAGATCGGGCTGCAAGCGAAGCGGTTCGGTATCCGCATGGAACAAGGGGCTGGCGCGGCGGGTGCCATCGCAGCCGCCGTGACAGCTTTGGGGAAGGGTGTGAAGGCCGACCGGGCGGGACGCGCGGTCGGCTGAGAGGGAAACGGGTGAGGGGTTTCCCTCTGTTAACGAGAGGGCCGAGGGGTCGGAGACCGCGAAGGGTCGGGCGCGTGTGAGCCGCGGCGAGCCGTGACCGCCCCGACCAACGCGCCTCGCCCCGTGCGGGGCGAGTGGCGCAACAGGGGCGATTCCGCGCACGCCGGGAGGGCGGCGGAGCAAAAGATGGCGTTATGCGACGACGCGGGATACGGCGAAGCCGAGGGATTCCCGCGACGTGTGAGGCATCCGGCGAACGGACGCATAACGGCCACTTTTGCTCCGCCGCGGGGTGGCTGCAGGGGACGTGACAGACGACCGGAGTGCTGCGGTCGCGTCCGCGCGACGGCAGCACGCAGGCGGCTGGCGCGGCTCCTGCGTGGCGTGCGCTTCAGAGCGAGCGTAGCGAGTCCAGCGGGGACGGAGCGGCGTGGCGCGAGGCTGACCGCGCCGAGTCCGCGTATGCGGCGAACGCGGGCAGGCACGCGCGACGCCGCGTAGGGGGTGGTCGGTGGGTGGCGAGCAGCGGGAGTGCCAGCTCTGCTGGCGCGAGCGCTGCGGGGGGTACGTCCGCAGCGCGCGTCAGCGCGCGAGGATAGGTCGGGAGGGCTGGATCGTTCGTAGAGTGCGGGGCTGGTTACTTGAACGTGAATCCTGTCCAGCGTGCGAGGGTAGCGCCGTACAGCTCGTAACCTCGAAGTGTCGGCAGTCCCAAGTCGGGTTGGTCGGCCCAGTTTCCGAGTGAAAATGTAGTGTCCCCATAGAGGTTGGAGAACGATCCGTTCCAACCAGTGAGAGTGCTTTTCCATATCCAGTTCGTTGAGACACCATCTCCGTTTGGATCAAACGTCAGCGAGTAGTCAGCAGGCGACCAAAGTAAACCGAGATCCGCCATGACGTAGAAATCGACTTCTTTGTAGAACTGTGTCGTGACATAACAGTTGGCGTAACCAATGGACGTCTCCGCTTCCGCCAAGTACCAAGAAATAGGATTTGTGCCGTGCCTTCCGGATGTGGTCTTGGTTACGGTCCAACCCCAATCCCATGACTCAGAGGCTTCAGCCTTGGCTTTGGCAACCGCCCAGCTAGAAGTCGCGCCAGTCCAGATTCGGTTCGTTGCCTCGATAATAGGCATCCAAAGGGGAGGAGCGGTCCAAGCAAGAGATCTCAGAGTATTCGTGAGTCCACGCCAACCCAGTGTATTGGTTGAGAGGCCAGCCCAAGGTGTCACCGTGAAGAAGTTTGTGGGCTGCGCCAGATGAGCCACGAGACCCGTTGCCGACCACATGGGGAAAGGTGAGGCGGGCCACCACCACTCCGAGGGTGGGAGATAGCGCTGGCTGAACCAACCATCGAAGTGATTGCTTACCGCAAGTGTATGGTCCACGAAATTGGTCAAGATGACCTGCGCTTGAGATTTGAGATTGGCAACAAAGCTCTGCTGCGAAGATGCGATCGGTAGTACGGTATTGGTGGTGGAAAGAGCCTGATAACGTTCCAAACTCGCTTTCCCGTTCCACGTGCCAAAGTCTACAGCGCTCTGGCAATTCGTTGCGGTAACCCGCTCCAAAAATCCAGTCTGGATTACGCCCGCGATGACGACCGAGGGGAACAGCAGTGCGGCAATGAACATTCTGCGAATCATTTGTTTCGTTCGATTGGTTTGTCGATGTAGTGCGACAGGCTCCAATTCATTGAATATCATGGCTTGTCCAGATTCGGGATCATTTAGCTTTACCAGCAGCATCAGGGCTGATGATCCGCCAGTCCCCGCGGTGCGAATTCATCCAATCGCGACAATGCCGAATATCTTCGTTTGTATAATCCGTCTCATAGGAGTGCTTCACCGGGAAATCAGCCACGATCGAAGCAAGCAGCAGAGCGGCACGCTGGGCGATGAGTGTGCCGGGCACGCCACCGTCAAGGTCCGGCAGTCGCTCGTCTGAATCGAGATACTCTTTGAGGAAACCGACGGCCTCAGGTTGCCTGATAGATGCCACTTGTTCAAGAATCACGAGGGTTTCGACAGCCCCCGTGGACTTCCCTGTGCCCAAACGGCCGGACTGCCTTCTCGCCACACTGATTGCCTTCTCTGCGGCATTTCCTCTGCCGAGCTGGGCCAAGCGCACCAGCGCTTTCCACTCGGGTGTGCCGTACCATCGCCCAACGTTCGGCTCTTCAATCTCGCTTGCAGCCAAATCTTCTAGCTTCGCCAAGTCGGCATCGCCCTCAGGCGTTTCCACGGCACTTGTGATTCCTGAGACTCCCAGCCAGATTGCCAGCAGAATGGTCCTTAAATTTGTGTTCATTTCTGATTCCTCACGGGTTGATCGTTTCCCATTGGTTCTTCCTCAATCGCCACGGATTCACAGAACTGCTGTGCATGAGGTTCTCCACGTCGGGATCCGGAGGATAATACGGATTTGGTTTGTCTGGGTGCCACAGGCTGAACGCGCCGTGGCCGAGTTCGTGAGCGATCGTATTTTCGGAGTTAGGCATATCCGGACAAACAAAGCCATACCTTTGACCGAAGTTCATCATTCCCAATGTGCCGTACACGGAGGAATTATTGACGAGGAAAATATTGTTGGAATAGGAGTCATCCTTTGCCGCGTCTCTGATTGCCTGCATTTCGGCATTCATCCACGACGACATGTCCAAATAGCCGTCGCGATCCAAGTCGAAATTCACGGTCATTGCGGGAAGTTCGGTTACGTTCCATTGAAAAACGGCTTGATTGAAGACTTGGCTATTCAGGGTAGACACAATACCCGCGAGGTCGACCGCCGTACTTGGGGTGTCCGTGTCGGCTGCCTCGGTGTCGGCGTCGCCATCGGAGCCCGCAAGGATGTTCAGATCGTTGGGGCTGACGATATCGCCCGCTGCGGGAACGGTATCACGAAAGCCGTTTGCGCCAGATGAAACGACGACGGCATTCGTAGCAAGACCGGTGGTCCCTTTAGCAACGACTTGAGCATCGTCGTTTTGTTCGTGGACAAGCCGAATCGCAAGCGTTCGGGTGATGGGTGGGTAAGTCTGAAGTTGAATGCGGCCTGTGCGTGGGCCATTAGTGCTTCCGCCATTCGCTCGAAGTTCCGCTCCGCCATGCGCGCCGCCTGTAATGGAAACGACTTGCGTGGCACTCCCCGCTTGAGTTGGGGAAACCGTCGCGGCAGCTGTATTGGAGCTCTTGAAATAGACCTGGGAAAAGGAATCCGTCGGATATATCTGCGTGAAAATGGTATCCGTTTTTCCTATCTCAACCGATTTATAGAACACGTTCGGATCGGAGTAAGAATCGAACCCGTAGAATTGCTGCGTGTTCTCCAGAAAACGTGTCGCGAGCAGTTGGTAGTACGTATCGAGATTGGCTTTGTACACTACGTCTGTAGAAGCGCTCGCGCCGAGAAAGTTCGTGATCTGCGCCCAGTTTGTGGGGCCGATGTCCGTCGCGTTGGTCATGGGAGCGTAGTCTCCAATGGACCCTACGTATACTTTCACAAAATACCCCGTCGCGCCTCCGCTCGGGCTGATCCAGACATTGGTTGCCGAGGATTTGAATACGATCTGGTTCTGCAAGTACCAAAGGAAAGCGCCCCAAGTGTTGTACGCCTCTCTCGTTCCCTTCACCCAGCCGGCGTTGTCGTAAATCATGTTCGTGTGATTCATGTAGTATGACTGGTACACCGCCACGGCGGATGTCCACGCGGCATTTGCGCTCTCATAACCCCACGCGAAGCCTTCGTACTCGACCGCTTTCGTCGCGTTCGTATCGTAAATGACGTTGGTCACGCCGACGATTTCCGTCAACTGCGTCGCGGCTCGATAGAGTTTGTAGGCCGTGACTACGCCCGGAATAGACGAGGTGGTTGCCACAAAAACCCGATTGGTGTGGTAGAGATTGGTGACAACTTGGGCAGTCGCGTCACTGTGCAGGAAAAGAATGAACGCCAAAATTGTGATAAGTCGATTCATGGCGATGGACTCGCGGGCCGGAAGAAGTTAGTGGCGATGGTCTGTATTGCGGTACGCAAGTCGGCAAGGTCTTGCGCGGAACCGATTCCATTGGTTAGCACCAACGGCTGTGTGTAGATCATGTTCCAATGCCGGGCTACTTCCGCGCGCGTTTGAACGAGCAACGCGATTCCATCCTGGGTATTCGTGGGACTGGTGCCAGTCTGATAGAGTTCCTCGAAATCGCTCAACCCGTCTCCATCGGAATCGAGATTCAGCGTGATGTTGATGCCGGTGAGTCGGTTGCTGACGGGGATTGCGGTTGTCGCGTATTCGCCCACCGGTTCACCGGGTGTGAATGCGGCGTTGGCATCCTCGTCCATAAAGGCGCGAACCCAATAGTTCGAAGCGGGGAACCCGGCAATCACGTAACTCGCGGGGAATGTGACGTAATGCTGGTCGCCCGTTTCGCCGACGCTTTGCACCCACGAGATTACAGTCTGGTGCGTCATGTCCCAACTATTTGAACTGCTCACTGCGACCACGTACACATCACCGGTTGCGCTGCCCGTGTACGACACCTGGCCCCATACGGACGGCACATCCTGCAAGGTGATGTTGATCCCGCTGGTGTCACCTGTGATCAGCGTCGAGTTTTGGCTGTAGATGCCCCACGGCTCCCACGGGTCGCGCGTAAAGTTGCCATTCACATCACGGAACGCGCTGAACCAGTAACTCTGGTAATTGCCAATGTGGATGTTCGTGTACGAGCCGGGAGCAGACATCGAAAGGGATTTAGCCAACGACCAACTGTTGGATTCGAGATTGAACAGGACGTAAATCGTGCCCGTCTCCGCGCCGCTGTAGCTGATCGTGCCTGAGACCTGCACAGGCCGCGAGGTCGCGGCGTTCGGGTCCGTGTCGTACACCATGATCTCTCGCCCGTCCGGGTAACCGTCGCCGTCCGCGTCGGTTGTCGCGTCGGAAGCCGCATACATCCGCACAGGAATTCCGGTGGAGATCCAAGCATTCGTATCCACCCACGTCAGATTGGTGCCGGTCGTCGGCAGGGCCAGCGTCGCAAAGCTCCAGATTTCAGGGGCCAACTCATTGCACGTGAACACATCCAGCCCGTTCGTGAAGCCGCTTGGGTACGCAATGGTCATGCTCACACCGTTCGTCACATTCTTGACCTGCGTGAAATAGATATTGGTCGTCGAGTTCTCCAGCATGACCCGCAACATCTCGCCGCCGCCTTCCTCTTCCGATTCCTGCGCCGCCTCAACCTTGGCTTTCGCGTAGAGCCAGTGCGCCACGTCATCCGGGGCAATGAGGCTGACTGTGATTTGGACGCGTGCCGGGTCAAAGATGCCCTGCCAGTAGGAACGATTGGCCGGGTTCGCATTGACCGTGTAGAGGCCGGGCTTGCTCTCCTTAAGGTAGGCAAAGGGGTCGTACTCCGTGGCGGCGTCGAGCGTGAAGAACTCTTTCCCGTCGAAGTTGTAGAACTTCAAGGCGCGCGTCTTCGCGTCCTCTACGATCGTGATCGGATAAACCGAAACACTGTATTCCTTGATGCCGACCAGTCCCGTCGTAAAGTCCTTGGGAAATTTCTCGCCGTGGAACGGCAGCAAGCCCGGATTGCCGGGCTGATTGCTCAGGACAAAATCTGCCGGCGGAGGAAGGATAGGCAGGAACGCGGATTGCTGCTCCGCAAACCATTGCTCCAAGTCGTAGATGTCGTTGAGCTGGTGGGAAAAGATTTCGTCGTACTCTTCCTGGCTGAAAAGCGGATCGCCTTTCTCCTGGGCCATCGAGAAAATCAACGTAGCGGCGAGCACCGCCAGCGCGACGAAGGAAAGAAGTCGAAGATCGGCACGCCCGAAAACATTTCTGAGTCGTTCCACCATGATGACACCGCGAGGCACCCGCTGCTGTTGCTCAACTTAGATCATGATCCCCGGAATCCTCGCCTGAAACAAGGGACAATCCGGTCAAAAAGTGGTCACAGGACTGGTAACATAAAAGGATTCAGGATCGGGGATTCCCCGATGTAAGTTAAAAAACCTTCGGTATTCGAAGGGTTGCGGGGTGGTGGGCGTTACAGGACTTGAACCTGTGACCTCTTCCATGTCAAGGAAACGCTCTAGCCAACTGAGCTAAACGCCCGAGGAATGGTGTCCTTTTGCCATCGGAGGGGGCGCTTGTCACGCACGAAGTATGTCGCCAAGGGCGGGGCGTTGGCTCATGGTTTTGAGTCATGAAGAAGGTCCTCATAACGGGCAGCAGCGGGTTGGTGGGGTCGGCGGCGGTTGAGTATTTCGACGCGGCGGGGTGGGATGTGCACGGCGTCGACAATCACATGCGCAGGAACCTCTTTGGCCCGGAGGGCGATACGGAACTGAATCTCCGGAGCGTCGGGGCGAAGGCGCGGAACTTCCATCACAGCGACCTCGATGTGCGTGACCGTGAGGGCATGCTCGCGCTTTTCGCCGAGGTACGTCCGGACCTCGTGATCCACGCCGCGGCGCAGCCGAGCCACGATCTGGCGGCTGAGCGACCGTTTGATGATTTCGACATCAATGCCGTGGGCACGTTAAACGCCCTGGAGGCCACGCGGCGCCATGTGCCTGAGGCGGCGTTCTGCTTCCTGAGCAGCAACAAGGTCTATGGCGATGTGCCGAATGAAATTCCGATGGTTGAACTGGAGACGAGGTGGGACTACGCCGACCCGGCGTTTGCGAAGGGCATCGACGAACAGATGCGCGTCGATCGCTGCACGCATAGCCTCTACGGCGCGAGCAAGGCGGCTGCCGACTTGATGGTGCAGGAGTACGGGCTGTACTTCGGGTTGAAGACGGTGTGCTTTCGCGGAAGCTGCCTGACGGGTCCGGCGCACGCAGCGGTCGAGCAACATGGCTTCCTCGGCTATTTGGTCAAGTGCTGCAAGATCGGACGCCCATACCGCATCTTCGGCTACAAGGGCAAACAGGTGCGCGACAATATCCATGCCTACGACGTCTGTCGCATCATGGAGGCCTACTTCCAGCAGCCTCGCTGCGGCGAGGTCTATAACCTGGGCGGCGGCCGCGCGAACAGCGTCTCGATCCTGGAAGCCATCGCGCTCGCCGAAGCCGCGACGGGTCGCAAGATGGAATACGAGTACGTGGACGAAAACCGGCTCGGCGACCACATCTGCTACATCACGAGCTTGGACAAACTACGTCGCGATTACCCGATGTGGAACGTGTCGATTTCGCTGCCGCAGATTGTCGAGGAATTGGCGAAACGAGCGGAGGGGTGAAGTGTGACCAGTAACCAGTGATCTGTAACCTGTGACCTGAACGAAGGCGGATCGCGCACATCAGAACACAGGTTACAGGTCACTGGTCACAAATCGCCGCCAGGCGCTTGCGGATGATTGCGCCGACGTGAGCGGGTGCGCAGTCGCGCGCGATGTCGGCTCGCGCGGTTTCGCCAATCCGGCGGGCGAGTTCGGGTTCGTTGACGACCCGGATCATGCACTCTGCGGCGTGCGAGGTGTCGGGATCGGCCCAGATCTGGCCCTTCTTGTAGGGACCGCGATCTTCATCGATTTCCACAAGCTTGTACTTCACGGGAAAGGAATTCCACGGCGTCATGAAGTCCATGTTGCCGGACCAGCCCGTGGCGATGACGGGCTTTCCGAGGTACATGGATTCCGCGAGGGTCAGGCCGTAGCCCTCCGAGCGATGCAGCGAGACGTAGCAATCCGCCGTCTGGAAGAGCGCGTTCAACTCGGGTCGTTTCAGATACTGCTCGATGAGGGTGATGGAAGGATTTGCGGCGGTGAACCTGCGTATTGCATTCAGCGTTTCGTTCTCGCCCGATCCGTTGATGACCTTCAGGACGAGGCGTGTGGGACGGGTGAACGAGGGCAAGGCCTTGAGGTAGGACTCCACGGCGGCCAGCGGATTCTTGCGCTGCGGGATGCTGAACGCGTCGAACATGAAGAGGAACACGAAGGCACCGTCGTCAGGGATGCCGAAATCCTTGCGCGACATACCCGGGGCGACTTCGAGGTCGATGCAGTAGGGGATGTGCGTGACGGGTTTAAGGACACGGCGACTGAACGCGCGGTGGCAGAAATCGGTCGGCGCCCAGATTTCGTCCACGAAGCGGAGCGAGTCGAGCCAATCCTCCGGCAGCTCCGGCAACTCCCAGTTCCAGAATGCGATCGTGTATCGATTCTTGAAAAACGATTTGTCCAACTCCGCGATGGCGAACGGAATCTGTTCGGCGTTGAGGTGAAGCAGGTTGATGCCGAATTCCGGGCTCGCATGGCTGGCCGCGCCGAACTCCTCGTCCATGCGCGATTCCGTGCCTTTGCGGAAGTCGACGACGCTGAAGGGGATTCCGGCTGCCGTCGCCGCGCGAATTGTCGAGCGCGCGGCCTCGCCGACACCGAGTTCGGCGCGGACATAGCCCACGATGTTGAGGCCGTCGGCACGACGCGGCTGGGCTTGGGCCGAGGCGGCGCCATCTTTCGCGTAGGCGCTGCGGAAAAGCCACGCGTGGATTTTCTGCCGGGTGGCGAGGGGCAGGAAGAAGTGGGTGATGTTCTTGAAGCGCCAGGCGAGCTTGTAGAGGGTCTTGAGCGCGGTACTGCCGCCGTCGGTTTCCGCAGTGGAGGAAGTCTCGCGCTGCAAGGCGCGGCGCACGGGTTCGATGAAGGCGTCGGGCAGATTGCAGAACGACTTCCCTGCGTCCACAAACCATTCGGCGAAAGCACGAGCATGGGCTCCCAGCGGATCCGGGAACTGGGTCGGCAGGCCCAAGTCCTCGCGGCTGCGGAGCACCTCAAGGCCGAGCCTTGTGACGAAAGGTGAGCTGCGACCGTTTTCGACGGCGGGTTCATTCAGGTAGGCGAGGAACGCGTTGGAGCCGCTGCCGAGGATGTGCGGAAAGCGGTCGGCGATTTCGTCGCGATGCTCGCGGTAGATGCGACGCGCGATGTCGGGCACAGGCGTCCCGTCGTGGAACGTCCCGAAGGCGTAGGGCTCCTTCGTCGTGTCGGGATAGCCGTGGCGGCGAAGCGCGGCCGAATAGCCCTCGACGAGCGATTTCACGGCCGGCGGAAGGTTCTGCAGCGTGAACCGGTCCTGGTACTTGCTGAACACGCCCTTGTCGTAGTCGAGACCGGAGAAATGGAAGAATGTCAGGGGAACCCCGGAGACGCTGTAGTCGCTGCCGGACAATGTCACGTCGCGGCGCAGCAGGTTCCAGTAGGCGACGTTCCAGCCGGGATCACGGCAGATGCAGACGGACTCGAAGAGGGACGGCACGAGGTCCACCCACTTCTGGTCCACGAAGAGGCCGCGCTTCATATCGACCACGCAATCGCGCTCGAGCTTCTGCTCCCACCACGTGGCGAGTCGCTCGGTGTTGGACGATTTGCGCAGGCCGACGAAGCCGAGGTTGTAGGCGCCGCAGATCAGGATTTCGCGCTCGTCCGGTCGCTTCCCGTCATCGAGGAACTGCGTGATGTGGGGCGTCAGCAGGACGTCACAGCGATCCAGCTCCTTCAGCATCCGGGTCAAGTCGCGGTACACGCAGATGTCGGGATCGAAGTAGATGACGCGTTCGTAGCCGGACTTGAAGAAATGGTTGATGGCGAAGGGTTTGATGGCGGTGCTCAACTCGAGCAGGGAGTATTGGAAGATGAAGCGATCGCGGTCGGGCAGGGCGAGGTCCTTCAACGGGAGGGTCTTGAAGCGCTCGTCTTTCAGGTCTTCTGCCGTGCCGCCGTCGCAGAGCACGAGCCAGCGGTCGGCGTCCGGCGCATGTTTCGCGATGCTCTCGTGCAGCGTGCGCGCGTAGTGGAGATAGTTCTTTGCCGCTATGGTGAAGATGCATGTGCGGCCCGAACGCGGTGCGGAAGCTGGCGCGGGTGTGGTCACTTCGCTTCGGGGGGAATGATTTCGAACGGCAACTGGTTGCTGAGCGCCTCGGGATGGAGTCGGAGCTGCTCCTCGATTCCGGGTCCGAAGCCGGTTGGATCGATGGACTCCTCGACCCTCATCTCCGGATGTTCGCGGAGGAATTTCTCGATGCCTTCGCCTTTGCCGACGACGGGTTGGTCGATCTTGGCCGCGATCTCGGGATGCTCGCGCAGGAAGCGCTCGATGCCTTCGCCCTTGCCGACCGCGGGGGGCATGATGGGGAGGGGGAACTTGATGATGCCTTCGTCGCGTGCCTGCGGATTGTCGCGCAGGAAGTTCTCGATGGCCTCGCCGCGGTAGATTCCGGAATCCGGATTCGCGCTGGTGATGAAGACCTCGGGGGCATTCGGATCGCTCGCGAGGCTGAGGGTGCAGATTTCGGTGCCCAGCTTGAGGACTACGGTTTCCTTTTCGTAGTCGGCCGAAACCACCTCGACTTCGCCGGCGGTTTCGCCGGGCTGCACGAGATAGCTGGCCTTGGACTCCGTTTCCACGATGCCGACCTTCACGCCGGAGCTGGATTGGATCAGCGCGGAGATGCGGATCTTGTCGCCGAAGCAGGAGGGAATCACAGCCTCCCGGGCGGCCATTTCCTGGAGGTCACGCAGGTCGTCTTCGAGGTCGTCTTGTGCCCGGAGGGGTCCGGCGATGGAAACCCAGGCGGCCACGGCTACTGGTAGGGACTTATGCAGGAAAGAACTCATGAGACAAAGCTAGCGTTCGAGACGGTGGAATCCAAGCCCGGCCGGACAGAGTTGTGCGCCGCGCATTCGCAATAATGAGAATCCTTCACCTAGCGTTTGGCTACCTTCGCGAGCCATGATTCAAGGTTCGATGGTCCGTTTGCCGTGACCCAGTCGTATTGCTGGTATCGACCGGCGGGCGGTGTGCTGCCGCTGGGCAGGGAGTGGAGGGGGTTCTCGCCCTTGGCATCCGTTTTCAGGTCCTGATCCTGGATGTTGTGGATATCGATGGCCAGGATGCCGTTGCCGCGCTTGATGCTCTCCTCGAGGGTGTGCTGGACGTAGTTCTGGCGGCTGGTTTCAGGGCCGTAGAGGACAACGGTTGCGCAGGTACCATCCAAAAGACCTGTGAAATAGCGGTTCACGGCGAAGCCACCCCGGATCTTCACGTTCTGCCAGGTCTGTAGATCCATGCCGCCGACGACGTCCCATGTTCCCTTGGCGTTCCAGTTGAGAAGCACGCGATTGGCTCGCCAACTATCGCGATCGTAATGGTATACAAAAAGAACCTTGTTCTTCATTCCAACTCCAACTCCGCGGTGCGCGGATACCTCCGAACAGCATAGCGCGATGGCACCGGATGCCAAGCGTGAAGCCGCGCGGGGCGGGGTAGGGGCGGAAACGAACCGTGGCACAGGTAATGCTTTTATTGAATTGGGCCAGAATGCAACCACGTACACTTCAGTTTAGTCGCTCACGAAAGAGCGGGGGATTTACGCTCATGGAGGTCGTTTTCGCGACGGCGATCCTCGTGGGCGGGCTCGCGATTTTCATGACCGCGTTCAGCTTCGCCGGCAAGGCGGTGTACAATTCCCGGAACCAGGTCCAGGCGTTGAATTTCGCCCGGGAACAGATGGAAATGCGCCGGCGCTTCACGTTCCGGGACACGAACCTGAACGTCGGCGTCTACACGGTGACGAGCGCGCTGTACCGGGCAACGGTGCAGGTTTCCTCGATCAACTCGAAAGAGAAGAGCCTAGCCGTCAGTGTGGTTTGGACCAACTACGCGCTGAAGGCGAACAGCACGACGCGATACGAAACCATCATCGTGGACGCGATACACTGACCATGAAGAAGACCTCCAGAAAGCGACTTGGATTCACCCTGGTCGAAGTCCTGATTGCGAGCAGCGTGATGGTGCTGGTCACGAGCGGAACCGTCGGGCTCTACGTCACCGCGCGCAAGATCTGGTATCCGAGCACGCTGACGATGGCGGCCAACATCGACGCGGACCGTGCCATGTCTCGCATGGTGTATGGCGTGAACTTCAGCACGGGCGGGCTGCGCTCGGCGGCCCTGACGACCGTCAGCCGGTGGTCGGATGGCGACTCCTGGATCCTGACCTTCAACACCAACCGCTGGCTCATGTACAACGGCGTGAGCAACACGCTGTCCTCGAGCTACGCCGGCCTTCTCGCAAAGAACGTCCTGAGTTCCACCTGCGGCGTATCGGCCACGAGCTGCGGCATCATGTTCAGGATCGTGGAATCGGCGGGCATGACCACGATAACGAACAGGTATGACACCTCGGTAACCTTCCGGAACTGACCATGAAAACGACAAGCGATTCAACAGCGCCTGCGAACCGGTCCACTGCATCGGGCCGCGAGGGTTCGACCCTCCTGATGACCGTCATTTTCATTCTCCTGGTCGGCATGGTGGCCGGCGCGCTGGTCAATGCCGCGGTCACGCATCGCAAGCATTCCGACCGTTCGTTCCAGCGCGAGCGTGCCTTCCATATCGCGGAGGCGGGCCTGGAGGTGGCCTGCCAGGCCGTATCGACCTATGGCGACATGATGGGCGACCCGTATTACACGAACCGTACACTGAATGGCGGTTCGTTCAGTTGCGGAATCGATCGCACGGCCTCGTTCAGCTACGTGATTTCCTCGACAGGCGTCGTCAATGGAGTGAAGTGGATCGTGCAGGCCCGGCGCGTCGAGCAACCCTCGTGGGCGAAGTATGCGCTGTGGATGGATTACAACGGCGCCATCTACTTCATCGGCGGTGAATCCTTCTACGGCCACGTCCACTCGAATTCCAAGATCTACTTCGATGAAACGGGCAACGACGGTGCCGACTTCTATGATCGCCTGACCACCGCGACGAACGAGTACGGCGGCACACTGGACGGGGCTACCTTCGCCTACGGGCTGGAGCTGAATGCGGACCAGGATTCGATGGCGAACGTGAACTTCACCAGCCTTCTCGAGTCGGCCCAGTCCTATGGCCTCGTGTTGACCGGCCACACCTTCGTCACGTTCACCAATTCAACCATGCGGATCACGAACCAGCGCAAGGGCTGGACGAACCATTCCATGACGATCGGGACGAACAACATCATCTACGTGAAGGACACGACCGGCGGGCTGAGCACGAACCGGGTCGGACGTGTTCATGTCAGCGGCAGAGTCGATGGTCGCATCACCCTGGTGGCCGAAGAGGATGCCTACCTGCGAGGTCACCTGACCTACGCCAACCACCCGACGAACAGTTCATCCGATGATGCCGTCGGGATCGTCGTGAAGGACGATATTCTTGTGGATACGACCATGCCGAACAATGCGCAGATCCACGCGGCGATGATGGCCACGGGACAGGATAGCGGCGAGGACGGCAGCTTCGCCGTCGTGAATCACAGTTCCGGCTCGCCGCGGGGCGACCTGAATGTGTGGGGAAGCATCGTCCAGGAGCGCCGCGGCGCTGTAGGCACATTTAACGGAAGCGGAACCAGCACTGGCTATTCAAAGAAGTACGGCTTCGACACGCGGTTTACATCCCTGCCGCCGCCCTTTTATCCACGCCTTTCCACCAAGCTGAGCATTGCCGACTGGCGGGAAGGACCCGGTTAAGCGATGAACAACCCCAGCCTATCGACCAAGCTGCTCATGCTCGGCGCCGCCGTATCGGCGGGATACCTTCTCATGTCCGGCTACTTCGCGCTTTTCCCGCCTGCCGAGAAGGCCCCTGCCGCGCATAAGCCGCCCGCCATGGTGGACGAAACGCCGGAGCGCATCGTCGAGACCTACAGCGCCGGCGTTGACTTGCCCTGGGAGGTCCGGAACCAGATGCTGGGCCTGCCCAAGGACACGCCGCGTCCGGAGAGGGATGGCGATGACGGTGTAACGAATCCCGCGAACTACTCGTTCCTCGTTGCAGAGCATGGCCACGACCAGATCCAGGAAATGCGTGACTACGCGAAGACGCCCGAGGGTCAGAAGCAGATGCAGGACATCGGACTGACCGAAGACAACCTCGAAGACATGGCCCGCGAAGGCCGCATGTCCTGGTAAGCCGGGGGCGGGTGCCATCTTCAACCGAAGTTCCAAGGATTGGAACACTTCGCCTCCTTGACTTCCAATGCTTGGAACTCCTGACCGGATTATTTCACCGCAGAGACGCGGAGTGCGCAGAGCAGGTCATCTATTCGGAGTACGGGGTTCTTTCGTTCCTGAGGTCCGGATTGGAACTCTTCTCTGCGTCCTCTGCGTCTCCGCGGTAAATGAAGTGTGCGGACCTAGTTGCGGACTTCTTTCCAGGAGAGGAGCTGGATCTTGTTCGACTGCATCCTATTCATCAAGGTCAGGTCGATGAAGACTTCGCCGGAGTTCTTGATGTCGACAGTATCGGCCCAGACCATGCCGTAGAAGTTGCCCGAGTTCTTCACCTCGACCGATGCGAACGGCGCGTAGATGAGGCCCTTGAAGGTGGAGCCGTGGTACAGCGTGATGGCACTCGAGGAATTCGAGAAGAGGCTGAAGTCCGTCGGGTTGCCCGTGATGTTCACGCTGGAGCCGTTCTTGAAGTCGGCTGCGCCGACCAGGTAGATATTTACGGGGCCGAGCGATGTGTCGATGACCAGCGAAGCGCCGTTCTTCAGCTCGATGCTGACCACGTAGTAGTTCCCGGCCTTCAGCGTCATGGTATCGCCATTGCCGAGCGCGATCTTCTTGTTCGCGGGAATTGCCGGCACGGCCGAACTGTTGTTGTTCGCCGTTGCGTACGTGGCGAACTTCGCGGCCAGGCTTCCGCCCGAAGCGCCCAGGGGATCCGGCGCAACGCGAGGTACTTTGTAACCCGGCACACCGGTGACGGTGGCACCGCCACCCGGATCCGCCCAGCTGGCGGGGGTGCCTGAGCTGTCGGCGCCGAGCACCAGGTTGCCGTCGATGAAACTGCCGTTATGCGTAATGAAGTCCTCGTTGGATCCCGTGTCGGCCTCGCCCGTGGAGTTGGCCGCCGTCGGGTTGGGGGTGATTGCCGAGTAGTAGCTGTAGACGCTGCCGTTGGCCTTCATGTCCACCATGCTGTCGCCGAACACGCCCATGGAGAGGGAGGGGCTGCGCTTGAACGTGGCGGCGAGCGTCGTCACGGCGTTTGTCCCGCGCCCCACGACGGTTACCGAGTAGCTCGGTCCGCTGCCGATACGTTTGAGCTGCGTGATGGTATCGAACGAATAGCCGGACGGCGCGCTGATGGAAACCGTTTCCGTCGCATTGCTCATCGTGAGTGTGCCGGCGCTTAGCGCTGCCTCGACCTGTGCCTTTACGTACTGCAGGCCTGCGTCCGCCTGGTAGAACGACTTGATGCTCTCGTGGTAGTTGCCGGCGATCTTCACGCCGGTACGGGTGATGAGGAACATGGTGGAGCTGATCAGGGCCAGTCCCCCGAGGACAGCCATCACCGCGAAGAGAATCATGCCTTCGCGTTTCGCTCTCTGTTTATCGGTCCATTTCATGACACCCTCTGGATTAACTGCGCGTCTCTTTCCACGACAGAAGCTCAATCTTCTTGGAGAGCTTCGAGTTCATCAACGTGAGATCGATATAGACATCGCCTGAGTTGCGGACCGTGGCCTGCTTGGCCCAGACGAGCCCGTAGAAGTCGCCCGCGTGGTTGACGGTCACGGACGCGAACGGGGCATAGATCAGTCCTTTGAACGTCGAACTGTTGTAGATCAGGATGTTCTGCGAGGAGTTCGAGAACAGGCTGAAGTTCGCCGGTGAGCCGATCACGTTGACCGTGGAGCCGTTCTTGAAGTCCGCCTCGCCTGTCAGATAGATGTTCACCGGGCCTGCCGATGCATCGATCACGAGATTGGCCGAGTTCTTCAGCTCGATCTTGGAAACCGAATAGTTCCCCGCCGTCAGCGTCATCGTTTCGCCCGCGTTGAGCGTAATCGTCTTTGTGGCCGGAATCGCGGGCACGGCGGAGGCGTTGTTATTGACTGAAGCGACGGTGGTGAACGTGGCCGCGAGTTCGCCGCCGGCTGCCGCGCCAAGCGGGTCCGGTGTCACCCGGGGAACGCGCTGGCCTTCTTCACCCGTGATCGTGGCGCCACCGCCCGGGTCGGCCCACACGCCCTGTGTGCCGGAACTGTCGGCGCCGAGGACGAGGTCGCCGTCCAGGAAGGTTCCGACATGGGTGATGAAATCCTCATTCGAGCCCGTGTCAGCTTCGCCGGTCGAATCCGCCGGGGTGGGCCAGGGCGTGATGTTGGAGTAGTAGCTGTACGTGTGACCGCCGGCCTTCATGTCCACGACACTGTCCCCGAACACACCCATGCTCATGGCCGGGCGGCGGCGGAAGGTGGCCACGATCGTAGTCTGCGCATTGGTGCCGCGGCCCTTCACGGTGACTGAATAGGCCGGCCCGTTGCCAATGCGCGTGATCTGCGTCACCGGGTCGAAACTGTAGTCCGACGGCGCCGTGACGCTGATGGTCTCCGTGGCGTTCGAGAGGGTGAGCGTACCCGCAGCCAGCGCCGCCTCGATCTGGGCCTTTACGTACGCGATACCCGCATCTGCGTTGTAGAAGGACTTCACGCTCTCGCGGAAGTTGCCGACGATCTTCACGTCGGCCTTCGTGATGACGAACATCGTTGAACTGATGATGGCAAGGCCGCTCAGGATGGCCATGACCGCGAAGAGGATCATGCCCGATTTGGCGTTGCGCTGCTGTGCTTGAAGGGTTCGTTTCATGGCTTGCCTCAGTACGTCTTCGAAGGCCTCCTGACCTTGGCATCGAACGAAGCGGTCTGCCGGCGATAGCGGTCCCCGTAGGTGGGGTGCAGGTAGGTGTGATCGATCTTCGTCGTCCGCGCGCGGACGCTGGCCTTGATCGAGGAGCTGGTCATCGTGAACTGGAGGTCCTCGATGCCGTTGGCGATCATCTTCTGCCACGCGTAGGAGAAGGAACCCGCGCTGTCTTCCCGCTGGAGGTGGGCGATGGAGGGATAGGTGTAGGGATCGTTCACGATCTTGTACGTGTACATGCGGACCAGCTCGATGCCTGTGCCTGCGGCGTAGGCGTAGCGAAGGCCGACACCGGAGACGGTCGGACTCCTCGTTATCGTAAGGACATTGCCTGAGATGCCGGTGATCTTTGCGGTTTCCTGCTGCCCGATGTAGATGATGTTGTTGGACGTGGTGTTGAACTTCGATGCCTGCCCCGAGCCCACTGTCAGCGTCGTGGCCCCGACCGCTGTCGCCACGGTCGTTGTGGCTAAAGCGGGCTCGAAAGCGCCCAGCAACCGCAATGTGTCCGGGTTGCTTCCGGAACCCTGCGTGACCACGGCGTAGTTGGTCATGCCGGAAGCCCACGTAAACCAGGACGCAACCTGCGATGGATAGGCATCGATGCCATAGCCCGCGTTGCGCATATCGCGGATCATCATGTCGACGGACGTGCGCAGGTTCTGGTCCATCTCGTTGATCTGCTGGATCACCTTGTAGGACCGGCGCTGCTGCGTGTACGTGGAAACAAGGCCGAGCACGAGAAGCAGTGAAATGCCCGTGGAAATCATCAATTCCACGAGGGTGAAGCCGGACCTGGAGGCGACGCGCTTCATGGCGCCACCATGCCTTTCACCGAAACGGTCTTTGTCGATCCGTCCATCGCGGTCCACGACGAGGTCACCGTCACCTGCTTGACGCCGCCGGACACCGTGCTGCTCCACGACCTCGAAATGCCATTGGTGGAGTCGCTCCCGCTGGAAATGGCTGAGTAGCCCGACTCAAGGAGGGACTCGATCTTCTGCTCGGCCGCGGCGATCGCCAGGGTCATGCGGGCGCTGTAGTCCGTGCCCCGCATGATCGTCTTCATCAAGCCGATCGTCGTGACCATGGAGAGCGAGAGAATCGTCATGGCCACGAAAATCTCGACCACTGTGAAACCGCCACGCCCTGCCCCCGTGTGTTTCCGATGCATCATCGCAACCGAGTCCTAATTGTACATATCCACTTGTCCGCTGGGGAATACGTAGATGTATTTGTAGCCTGCTGACGAGTACAGGTAGACATAAGCGTAAAGGTAGGACGATTGGAACGTTCCGTTCGGCATGAACTTGCCCGACGTCGGATAGGCGCTCATGGTGCCGCCGACCATCTCCGCAAGGGTCGAGGTGGTGGATTCCCCGCTGTCCACGACATTGTCCGAGTCGCGATCAACCCAGATCGTGTAGCTCCTGGCCGAGTTGTTGAAGGTGACCGTGACGGGTACCGAGCGGGTGACCGATTCCATCCGTGCGCTGCGGAGATCCGAGAGGAGCTGAAATTGCGACTGTTCAAGCCTGCGCATCGGCATGCTCGCCACAATATTGGCCGCGGCAATTCCGCTGACGACGGCGATGATGCCCACCACCACCATGATCTCAACGAGCGTAAACCCCCCGCGACTGCCTGCTGTCCCCTGTGTTTTCATCGGACTCCACCTTTCGGCCACCTTAAAAGCATTCGCCGTACCATGAGGTATGGATCATGCTATATTCAGGCGCCGACGGGCTTGCCGTATAGCCCCGGGTGTGGCATGAGGAGGGGGCGTGACTCCATCGGTCCCAGTCTTTTCGCAACGTTGAGAAAACGATGAAATCTTGCAGGAGCGCCGGCGGTATTCTTTTGGAAGGGCTTC
The DNA here is from genome assembly GCA_964503335.1 of uncultured Verrucomicrobiota bacterium. Lineage (GTDB taxonomy): Bacteria > Verrucomicrobiota > Kiritimatiellia > CAIVKH01 > CAIVKH01 > CAZCZZ01. The sequence continues at coordinate 39,954 of CAZCZZ010000016.1, read as the reverse complement.
TTCATGTCCTTGCCCTTGCGGCTGTCGCATCGACCCTTGCGGTGTCCTATCGCGCACACCGGCTTCGCACCGAAGCTGACCAGCGATGGCTGAAATGGACCGCCTTTGCGCCTGAGACCCGGGAAATGACGATGGAGCGCGCAGAAGTCTGGAGCTTGCTGCGGGCCGGGCAGGAACTAGACGGGTGGAGGGCGGCACGATTTACGTGGAGCGACATCATCAGGGAAGTGGCGAATGTGCCGCCCGGCGTACTCCTGACACGTATCGCGCTGGTAACGGAATCCCTTGTCGACGAGTCCGAGGGTCAGGCGCTCCGCGTACCCGCCCGGCTTCATATTTTCCACTGGGAAGGGCGACTGAGACCGGATGCGGATGAAACCGCGTTGCTGAACTACATCGACGCCCTTCAAGCCAGCCCTCCGTTCAAGGATATCACTCCGCTGGCCCTGCAGGGCATCGAGTCCTCGCAAGCCGCTGACCGCCAGCTCGCTGATCGCAAGTTCTCCGTGGATGCCAAACGCCTCATCCGGAGACTCGAATGACGTATCTGGAGAGCTGGCGCGGGGCCACAGCCGCGACCAAGAGAATGGGGTTCTCCATCGCAGTCCTCATGATTTCGCTGCTCGGCATCGGTATTCAACTTGGCACCCTCAGGACCATCGAGCGCATGGAGCGCGAATCGCGCCGCTTCGACGCCATGCGTGAGCGCGGATTCCTGTTGAGCGACCGCCAGGCCGCAATGGATGAAGCCCGCCAGCGCGCCATACGCGCGTTGCGCCGCGCGTCCCTCGAAACGGTGGCGCCGGAAGAGGACACCTTTGACTGGGCACAGCGACTGGTCGACATCGCCGCGGTGCGGTCCGGCGTGAAGGTCGATTTGATCACGCTGGCGCAGGACGTAGCTCCGCCCTGGCTGGAAGACATGAGCCTCTACCGGGGTTTCCGTCCCTTCGCCGTGCGCGCCACGGTCGTCGGATCATTCGCCCAGATCTCAGCGTTTGTTGGCGCCCTTGAGGCCGAAAATCCATGCACCAGCGTGGTCGGCCTCTCCACGCTGGACCGTAAGGCCGAGACGGCCTCCCGCCGCGTGCAAATCCTCGTCGAGTGGCCACAGTGGGACACGGAGCGCAGCGGCGGCCGCTTGAGTCAACTCCTGGAGTTGTAGGCCCAAACGGCGCACGCCGTTGCTCTGCTTGTTTCAACCGGCGCAGTCTGGCAATATCCACCGATGCCGTTTTCTGTACCTGAATCCCTGGTAATTATCGCCGGCCGCGGCGCCTATCCGGTCCTGCTCGCCGAGTCCGCCCGCACGCAGGGCGTCAAACGGATCTGCGCCGTGGCGTTCAAGGGAGAGACGCGCGAGACGCTCACGGCGCTCGTGGACGAGATCCAGTGGGTCCACCTCGGCCAGCTCGCGCCCGTGCTTGAAGCGCTGAAGGCCTTCGCAATCCCGCGCGCGGTCATGGCAGGACAGATCAAGCCCACGCACCTCTTCCGCGTCCGGATGGATTCCAGGATGCTGACGCTGCTCGCCCGGCTGAAGGAGCGCAACGCAGAGACCATCTTCGCCGCGGTGGGCGAGGCCTTTCGCGACGTCGGCGTCGAACTCGAACCCGCAAGCCGCTTCATGGAGAAGACAATGCCCGGGGCCGGCGTCCTCGGCACGCGCCCGCCCACGGCGGAGGAGCAGCAGGATATAGAACTGGGCATCCGTGTCGCCAAGACAACCAGCGCGCTGGACATCGGCCAGACCGTTGTCATCAAGCACGGCACGATCCTCGCCGTCGAGGCGTTCGAAGGCACCGATGCCACGATCTTGCGCGCGGGCGAACTCGGGGGCGCGGGCGCCGTCGTCGTGAAGGTCGCGAAATGCAACCACGATATGCGTTTCGACATCCCCGTCATCGGCGACCACACGATGAAAGTCCTGAAGAAGGCCAAGATCTCGGTCCTCGCGGTCGAGGCTGGCCGGACCATCCTGTTGGAGCGCGAGAAACTGATCGAAGAAGCCAGGAAGCAGAACCTCTGTTTCGTCGCGGTCCCTTCCGCCACCAATCCATAAATCACAAACGAAGCCATGCCGCGTCGCGTCAAAGTCGGAGTCATCGGAGTAGGAAGCCTGGGCCAGCACCACGCCCGCATCTATTCGCAGATGCCGGACATCGAGTTTGTCGGCATCTGCGACACCAACGCGGATCGGGCCAGGGAGATTGCGGCACAGTACGGAACGAAGGTCTTTCCCGAACTCCTCGATCTCGCCCGGGCCATCGATGCCGCTAGCGTGGTCGTGCCGACGGACCTGCACCACAGCATCTCGCTCGCGCTCATGGAGCACGGGGTCCATCTCCTCGTCGAGAAGCCGATCGCCGCGACCACGGCGGAAGCGGAGGAAATGGTGTCTGTGTCGCGCCGCAAGAATGTAATCCTGCAGGTCGGACACGTCGAACGCTTCAATCCCGTCCTCAGCGTGCTCGAGTCCTCCACAAAGAAGCCGCGCTTTATCGAGGCCCACCGTCTTGCGCCGTACCCGCCGCCCCGCGAAGGCGCGTGTCCGCGAGGAACGGAAGTCAGCGTCGTGCTCGATCTCATGATCCACGATCTTGAAATCATCCTTCACCTTGTCGGCAGCAGGGTGGCGGAAATTCACGCGGTCGGTCTGCCTGTGTTGAGCCGGTCCGAGGACATCGCCAACGTCCGCCTTCGCTTTGAAAACGGCTGTATCGCGAACGTCACAGCGAGCCGGATCAGCCCCGAACGGATGCGCAAGATCCGGGTGTTCCTCGATGACGCGTATCTGTCGCTCGACTACCAGTCTCAATCGGGTGAGATACAGCGCAAGACGGCGGCCGGAATCGAGCGGGAGGAGATTCCGATCGAGAAGGGCGAGCCGCTGGCCAACGAGCTGGAGTCCTTCATCGGCTGCGTCGCGCGCCGCGACGCGCCGGTGGTCAGCGGAGAACATGCCGCCGACGCCTTGCGGCTTGCGGTGCAGATCATCCAGCGGATGCGGGAAGGGGCGTCGTGAGCCGCTCCGTGCTCGTCGTGGCCGGGGAGATATCCGGCGACATGCACGCGGCGAAACTGGTCCACGCGGCCCGCGCGCGAGATCCATCGCTGCGCTTCTACGGCATCGGCGGCGATTTCCTGCGGGCCGAGGGCGTCGAGATCCTGTACGACGTCAAGGACATGGCCGTGCTGGGCTTGTGGGAAGTGCTCAAGCGGTACCTCTTCTTCCATCGCGTGTTCCACGAGCTGCTAGCCATCGCGAAGGAGCGCAAGCCCGATGCGGTGCTGCTCGTGGATTACCCCGGATTCAACCTGCGCTTCGCGAAGAAGGCGCACGAGATGGGGATCAAGGTCGTCTATTACGTGTGCCCCCAAGTGTGGGCATGGCACCGTTCGCGTATCCCGGCGATGGCGAAGACGATCGACCGGTTGCTTGCCATTTTTCCGTTCGAGCCCGACGTGTTCAAGGGCAGCGGTTTGCGCGTGGACTATGTCGGACATCCGCTCGTGGAGCAGGCAAGGGCCTCCATGGAACGGCCGCCCGAAGACCTCAGGTGGCCGGGCGAGACGCGCGTCGCGCTGCTTCCCGGAAGCCGCCGACAGGAACTTGAGCGAATCCTTCCCTCGATGTGGCAGGCGGCAGGCGAAATCGAGAAGCGCCTTCCTTCGTCCGGGTTCCTCCTCGCCGCTGCATCCGACGAAATGGAACAGCTCGCCCGCGATATCATCACCCTCGTGCCCGGCGGCCCGTCCCGTTGGCGCATCGTCAAGGGAAGCACGTACGAGATTCTCAAGCAGGCGCGGGCCGCGATCGTGACCTCCGGCACCGCCACGCTCGAAACCGCGCTGATGAACTGCCCGATGATCGTGGTCTATCGAACCGCCTGGGCGACGTATCATATCGGCAAACATCTCGTGAAAGTGCCGCACCTCGGCATGGTCAACCTGATCGCGGGCCGCACGCTTTGCCCCGAGTTCATCCAGGATGCCGCCACGCCGAAGGCCATGGCCGACGCCATGATGCCGATCATCCAGGATTCACCGGCCCGTCGCACCATGCTTGAAGGACTCGCCGAAGTCCGCAACGCCCTCGGCGAAGGCGGCGCCGCCGAACGCGCGGCCGCAGCCTTGTTCGAAGAGTTGGGGTGAGTCGGATCTAATTCACCGGGGCATACACCGCGCATCGCCCCGCAAACTTCTCGAAGCTGCCCCAGGCGGCAGCATACGCGAATTGCTCGGGAAGGATGTGAAGCGGACCTGCTTCATAGATCTTCTTCCACGTGCCCTGCGCTACGAGGTCGTTCAGGCGAAGATACCACGCGAGGTCGGAAGCGGTGGCGTGATAGAGCTCTGCTTCCGATGGCGCGCCAAGCGGGTTGATCTCGCTGCGTTCAAATCGCCATGTCCAGGCTTCGGTCAGGACCAGCAGGTTCGCTTCCGAAGGTCGATCTGCAGACGTATGCCACGCCTTGCCGTGGTGATGAGGATCCGCCCAGACGCGAACGGTGTTGCTCACGTTGGTTTCCATCCACGCCTTGGCGCGTTCACGCGGATCGACGCGGAAGACGGTCCCGTCACTCCATGCCAGCGCCAGCGACCACGCCAGGCAGACTGCAGCAAGCGGTATCCGATGCCTCGGCAGCAAGCCGACACCCGCCGCGGCGGCGATGCATGCGACGGGGATCAAGGGAAGGGCGTGGCGCGGGAACGCCGTGTTGATGAGGAGCAGCCCCACGCCGTGGAGTGCGAAGGGGAGCAAGGCGACGACTTGGACCACGGGAGGGCGGGTCCAGGACCGGCGGGCCAGGAAGAGAACGAGCAGGCCGACAACCGGAAGGCCCAGGGCGCGGATCATCACCCCGGCGTAGGTCAGCACATTCAGCAGCTTGTTGTGTTCAAATCCGCCCGCGTTATCGAGCGTGAAGCTGCGCCAGATGGCATGCACGGATTCCATGTTGAAGGCGAAGCCCTGCGCCGCGAAGAAGACGAATGCGGTAGCCGTGAGAAATCCCGCGCGCCGTGCGCGCGAGTTGAGCTGCCAGAGGAGGAATATGAGGGATGGGATGAGGATGAGCCCGAATTTTGTGGCCATGGCAAGGCCCGCAACGACGGCAGCAAGCCACACCTTCTCCCGCAAGACGGACCAGGCAAAGAGGCAGAGCAAGACCGTGTACACCGTGTCCGCGGTTCCGAAGTGGGCGTGGATGATGCAGAGGGTATTTGTGGCGACGAATGCCGCCGCCAGCGTTTCGTGGCCCGGCGCGAGAAGACGCGCCAGGCAGAAGACAACGCCGATCAGCAGACAGCCTGCCACAAAGCTGATGATGCGCGCGTTACCGCCCATCGCTTCCGCAGCGCGAACAAGCTGCGGGAAGAAGAAGACGTAACTTCTCGGAAATTCCGAATTGGTGCGCAGGCCATCGGCCATTTCCGCGATGCGCTGTTCGTCTGGGTGATATGACGCGCTGTCTTCGCCCCAGCCAAGCCCGTTCCATCGCAGGAACACACCAAGGACCACGGCCAGCGCGAGGAGGAGATACTCAGCAGTCCGCGCTCTGGGGTAACCCGAGTTCATGCTTCGTTATGTGGACGCGGGGAATTCCACGATGAAAAGCGCCCCGCCGTCGCGGTGATTCTCGCAGCGGACGCTTCCTTTCATTCGCTCCGCCAGGCTTTTCACGATGGCGAGGCCGAGGCCGAAGGAGCTTTCGCCCGCGGTGGGTTTTGTGCTGAGGCGGGAGAACCGTTTGAAGAGCATGTGCCGTTCATGCTCGGGAATGCCGGCTCCGGAGTCCTGCACTTCAAGTCGGATGAGCCCGTTGTCGCGCAGCGTGCGCACCGTGACGTGCCCGCCATCGCGCGAATACTTGATCGCGTTGGAGATGAGGTTGTCGAGGATCTGGTCGAAGGCGTCTTCATCCACTTCGATCACCGACTCGCGCGGTGAGAGGTTCTCCGCGGCTAGGGTCAGGTTCTTCGCGAAGGCGGAACGCTTGTAGCGCTCGACCACGCGCGCGATGACCTTCCCGGCATCGACGCGTGAAGGGTGGAGCCAGTCCGTTTCGTGGCCGCGGTTCTCAACGTGGAGGAGGTTGCGGATGAGGCGATTCATGCGGTCGGCGCAGGTGCGCACCTCGCCAAAGCGCTCGGTGTCGTTCATCGGCAGCGCGCCCTGTGTGTCGTCGCACAGGAGCAGAATGCTCGTGAGCGGGTTGTTCAGGTCATGCGCCGCCATCTTGATCATCATGTCCTTTTCGTCGTTGAGCGCCTGAAGTTTCGCGTGGGTGCGGCGCAGTTCAGCCTCGCGCTCGCGCAGGCTTTCTTCAACGGCCCGCCGTTCGGCCAGTTCCCGCGCGAGGCGACGATTCCAGAACATGGCAAAGGCGAGGAGGATGGCGCCGAAGGCCGATACGGCAAGTGCCGAGCGCCTGACGCTCTGCCAATTGATGGCCTGGTCGTAATCCACGGTGATCCAGTTGTCGAAGATCCGGGCGCGCTCCGCGTGATTCAATCCGGCGAGCGCCTTGTCGATGAGAACCGCCAGTTCCGGCCAGTCCTTGCGCACGGCGAAGCGCAGCTCGAATCGGAATTCGGTCAGGCCCGCAATCTTGAGGTTGGTCAGGCCCTCGGAGCTGATGATGTGGCTGGCGGAGGCGAGGTTATCGATGCAGCCATCGGCGCGGCCCTGGGACACAGCGGTCATGGCTTCCGTGGAGGTGTCGGTCAGAAGCAGCTTGATGGAGGGGAACTCCTCCTGGAGCCGCATCGTCGTCACATGGCCTCGTGGCGCGGCGAGCGTGCGGGACGTGAAGCTGTCGAGGCCGACGAGGAACGGCGCATCCGCACGGGTGATGAGGGCCACGGGGAACGACGCGTAGGGCGTGGAGAAGGCGGCATGGGCCCGGCGTTCCGGCGTTTCCGCCGTACCCGTGGTGATGTCCACCTCCCGTTTCAGGAAGCGATCCCATGTGGCGGACCAGGACGGGGTGTCGATGAATTCGACGCGGACACCAAGGAGGGTTGCGATTCGCGTCAGGACGTCGATATCGATGCCTTCGAATCCTTTCCCGTGCGTGCTCAGCGAGAAGGGAGGCCAGGCCGGGTCGGTTCCCACGCGGATGACGGGATGCGCCGCAAGCCACTGCTTCTCGTCATCGGTCAGGATCGTGGCGAACGCGGAGGGCGATTCCGCGCTGGCGAGCATGGTGACCGACGTATCCGCACGGGCGTCGCTCACAAGGGCATGGCACGGCAATGCAGCGAGTGTGAACGCGCAGAGCTGCAGCATGAGTCGCGTACGATGCATTGCTTCTACCCTACGCAAAAGCCCCGTACCGGATAAAGAGCGTGTTTCATCCGGCGCATCGCTCAATGGCTGCGGACGACGCTGAAGCGGGCGAGGGCCGTCAGGGGTGCGGCGGAACCGGAGAGTCCTTTGAGTTCCGCGACGGCTTTCTCGATGAGGTCATCGGCGCGCTGGCGCGCGACATCAAGGCCGTAGACGGCGACGTAGGTCATCTTTCCGCGGGCCTCATCGCTACCTGTGGCCTTGCCGAGTTGCTTTGAGCTCGATGTGGCATTGAGGATGTCGTCGGCGATCTGGAACGCAAGACCCATGTGTTCGCCGTAGCGGGAGAGGGCGTCGAGTTCCTTGGCCGATGCCCCGGCAATCATGGCCCCGATGCGGACTGATGCGCGCAGCAGGGCGCCTGTCTTGTGGGCGTGGATGAAGTCGACGAGGTCAGCCGACGGCGCCTTGCCTTCGGCGGCGAGGTCTTCGACCTGGCCGCCGATCACACCCATGCTTCCGGAAGCCACGGCGAGTTCAATCACCGGGTCCGCGGGTGCGTTGGGCTTCTTGCCCGGCGCGCGTGCCATCCACTCGAAGGCGAGGGTGAGAAGCGCATCGCCGGCGAGGATGGCATTGGCTTCACCGAAGGTAATGTGTGTCGTCGGTTTGCCTCGCCGCAGGTCGTCGTCATCCATTGCCGGCAGGTCGTCGTGGACGAGCGTATAGGTGTGCAGGAGCTCCAGGGCGCAGGCGGCGCGGATCACTTCGTCCGTGGCCTTGCCGACGGCCTCGGCCGCGGCGATGCACAGGATCGGGCGCAGGCGTTTGCCGCCGGCGAAGATGCTGTAGCGCATGGCGCGGTGCAGGGTGGCGGGCCGGGTGTCTTCCGGAGGCATCTGGCTGATCAGGAACGAGTCAATGAGGGAACGACGCTCCGTGAGATAGCGATCGAGATCAAACATGGATCCAGAATATCGGCCGTCAGCCTGCCATGCAATGTTCGGGTGAGCGCGTTTGACACTGTGCATAGGCGTTCCCTATAGTCCCCGCGCAGGTCGAATCCCGCGACTGGAGAGAATTACCGTGCCGACATACGAATATGTCTGCCGCAAGTGCGGCCATGAATTTGAGCAGTTCCAGAGCATCAAGGACGAGCCGCTGAAGCGCTGTCCGAAGTGCAAGGGAGCCGTGAAGAGGAAGATTGGGACGGGGGGCGGACTGCTCTTCAAGGGGTCCGGCTTCTATATCACGGACTACAGGAGTGAGTCCTACAAGCAGGGTGCGAAGTCCGAAAGCGCCGGCAGTTCGACAACCGCGACGACAGATTCAAAGAAGCCCGGTCCTGCGAAGACGGAAAAGTCGGCGGCCGGTTCCGCCACAAAGAAATAGGAAGATTTCATGCCCTTTGTGATCAAGTGCAAGTCCTGCGGAGCTGATAACCATCTGGGTCGCATGTTCTGCTCCCAATGCGGAGGCAAGCTGGAAATTGAAGACCCGCGCGGGGCTATCCAGGAGCAGCGCCGGAAGGCCGGTGGTCCCCTGATGCGCTTTGTCCGCATTGCGGTGACCCTGGGTCTCCTGATCTCCATCGTGCTCATCATCCGTCCTGCCGTGCCCACCGGGGCGGAAGGAAGCATCCAGGACGCGCAGCGACTCCAGCAGAAGATGCGCAACATCAAGACCGCTGTCCTCGACCGCAAGGTCGTGACGCAGCGCATCACCGAGGGCGAGATCAACGCCTACCTCATGGATCTCTTGAAGAAGTCAGCGGGCGGATCCGGGGACGAATCCGTGACGCTGGCCCGGATCAACATTGCCCTGAAGACGGACGTGGTTGTGGTGGTCTTGGAAGCGAAACTGGGCCCCGTGCCTCTGACCTACGAAATCAGCGGAGTGCCCGAGAGATCGGATGGCCAGTTTACGTTCGCCGTGTCAAAGGTGCGCCTCGGCCACCTGCCCATGCCGGGACCTGCAGGCGGTTGGCTTGCGGCCAGGGCGAAGGTGGTTTTCAGCAAGATGGATGAGGAGAAGCGACTTCTGGGGCAGGTGTCGCAACTCAAAGTGGGGCGTGGCGAGGTGGCGGTAGCCACAGCGGGCACGCCGTAGCGATTCGGCCCGATTGGGGGAGTTTCATGAAGGACAAGGACGAGTTTTACCAGATTCTCAGTGCGATCGACGGTCTTGACCGGGCTGAGTACGGTCGCATCATCGGCGATTTCGACTTCGGTCGTTTCGTACTGAAGATCAATCGTGTCCCCGCGGAGGGGGAAAGTCAGGTCACGTTGATCATCGTGCGCGTCCCGCAGTCCGTCGCCGGGTTTCCCCCGCATCTCTTCAATACGCCGGTGCGGCGAACGGCGATCGAGGATCTGCTGTCCCGCAAGCTGGCCGAGGGCATCCGCAAGTTCGCCGCATTCAACCACGAGGGCGTGGCGCGTCGTCGCCTCAGCGTCTCCGCGGGAAGCCAGAAGATCATTCCCCGCTCCTCCCTGAACGTGACGGACGAGAATGTTGAAGCCCGTCTCTACGTCACCCTGCCGATCCACCAGGACCGGATCGCGGCGCAAGGCGCGAAGGCAGTATTCTTTGACGAGCTGCCGACGCTTGTCAGCGCGTCTCTGATCCACTGCAACCTGGATGTCGATGAGACGGAGCGCTTCGTGGATACGATGGAGGACGCGGACCAGCTTCGCCAGGCACTGCCGACGCGCGGCATGGTGAGCTTCGTGGCTGAGGGCTCCATGTTGTCACGCCAGGGAGACACCGATTTGCCCGATTTTGTTTCGGAGCGCAGCATCAGCGTCGCGGACGACATCCGGATCCAGATCGATGTGCCGAACGCGGGTTCCGTGAGGGGCCTGGGCGTTCCCGGCGGCGTCACCGTGATCCTCGGCGATGACCACTCGGGTCGCCACGAGCTCATGCAGGCGATCGCGTCGGGAATTTACAACCATGTGCCGGGTGATGGTCGCGAGTATGTCATCACGCTCCCCGACGCGGTCTATGTCGCCGCGGAAAGGAATCGCAGCGTGCAACGTGTGGACCTCTCGCTCTTCCTTTCCTCGGGACAGGAACCGCGGAAGGCATACAGCACGGGCCAGGCTGATCCCGTTTCGGGCCAGGCCGCATCCGTGATTGAAGCCCTCGAGGTGGGCGCACGCGCCTTGATCTTTGATGAATCGGACTCCGCCCCGGGCTTCCTGTCGACCGACAGCAGGCTCGCCTCCATGCTCGCGAAGGGCAAATCGAGGACGGTTCCGCTGTCCGCGCGCGCGCGCCAGATCACGGATGAACTTGGTGTTTCCGTCATCGTGGGTGGTCATGCGACTGTGGCTGAGTTCATTCCCGTCGCCGATACCGTTCTCCTCATCGAGGACGGCCGCGTCCGCGACGTCACGAAGGATGCGAAGCAGCTCGGCGTGCAGGCGCTCAAGGCGGAAGCCGGTGACCTCGCCAAGTCGGCGAGCAAGGCGCGCTGGGTCATCCCGAGCAGCATCGATGCCAGCGTGGGACGCCACGATGCGGAGATCGAGGCGACTTCACTGCGCGTGCTGCGGTTCGGCCGCACGACGATTGATCTTAGCGGCGTGTACCAGCTCGCCGATTCCTACCAGACAGGCACGATCGGCTTGATCCTGAACTACGCGAAGACGCGGTACATGGACGACGGGCGTCCGATGCGCGAGATCCTCGACCTCGTCGATCGCGACCTCAGCACCGACGGGCTCGAATGTTTGTCCCGCGAGTTCCGCGGCGACCTCGCGCGGCCACGCCGCTACGAAATCGCAGCGGCCCTCAATCGCCTGAGCACGCTTCGCATCTCGCACGCAGGGGAGTAGTCCTCCCGTGCGCCTCGTGATTCAACGTGTCCGCCGGGCCCGTGTCACGGTGGGCGAACGCGTCGTCGGGTCGATTCAACAGGGAGCGATGATCCTTTGTGGCGTTGCGAAAGACGACACGGAGCACGACGTGTCGTGGCTCGCCCGCAAGACGTCGCAACTTCGCTACTTCAACGACGAGGCGGGCAAGCTCAACCTCACGATTGACGCCGTCGGCGGCGCCTTCCTTGTTGTGAGCCAGTTCACGCTCTATGCTGACTGCTCGAAAGGCAACCGTCCCAGCTACATGGAGGCCGCAGGCGCGGAGGCCGGCCGCTCGGGCTATGAAGCCTTTGCTGCCGCCCTGCGGTCGCTCGGCCACCACGTCGAAACCGGCGAATTCGGCGCGGACATGCGCGTCGAGCTGGAGAACGACGGCCCCGTCACGCTGATCCTCGAAAGCCGGGGGCGGACATCGCCATGACCGGGCGCTGGATCCTGTGTGTGCTTCTCGCGGCGGGTGTGTGCCGCGCGCAGTCGGAGCCGATCGACGAGAGCGACAAGCCCGCGATCAGCAAAGCCATCCTGAGCCACACGCAGCGCTTCGGCGCGTTCGGCTTCCCGTCGTCCCAAGCCGTGACCATGGTGGGGTGGGCTGAGGACGTGACGCGTCGCTTCGAAACATTTACCGGGCTTGTTGTCCCCTTTGCGAAGGGGGACCGGATCGATTTTCGTTCGGCCGCGAAGCGGCCCGACGCACAGGGTCGAATCGGTCGCGCACAGGGCGTCGTGGACGGAGACCTGTTGCAGCGCATCCGGATCAGTTCGCCTGAAGCGCTGGACCAGGAAGACCTGTTGGAAACCTTGACCTGGATGCTGGTGAATCGATGCGCATGGAATGCACGATCCCTCGCACACGCTGCGAAAGCGCCCGAGTCACCGGCTTGGCTCAGCGTGGGCATCGCGCAGAATCTCTACAACGAGCAACGAGACAGGAATCTCGACCTGGCCTCGCGGCAGCAGGCGGATGGGCAAATACCCGCGGTTTCCACGCTGTTGCGGCACACGGTGCTGGCGGACGGGCGATGGGACGAGAAATCGCTGTGCGGACTCCTTGTCGCCTTCCTGAACGAATCGAAGGCGCCGTTCGGCCGCATCCTCTCCGACATCGGTCACGGCAGGGCCATCGATGTGAAGGGCCTGCGCGTCCTGCTGGGCTATGACTCGGTGGACAGCCTTGAAGCCGCGTGGCTGCGGTGGCTGGACCGGGAGCTGGCGAACCGCGTTCGGCCGTCCATCCGCTCCAGCGACCTCGCGTCGGAACTGCGTGGCAAGCTGGTCGTGCGTGTCGCGGAGTATGAGATCCAGGGAACCAACGTGCCGTCCGGCCCCGTGGCGATGAGCGGGCTGATACCCTATCGGGACGAACCGTGGATGAAGCCGCTGTGTGAGCGCCTCACGATGGAAGTCACCCGCATCGCCGCCAGCGGCGACACGGACTTCACCATCGTGGCCGAAGCGTACGTGAACTATCTGCAAGCCCTGGCGGCGAGGAAGAGCGACGGCCAGCGCCGCGCCGCCACCAAACCCGTCCGCCTGAGCGCCCTGCTGTCCGAAGCCGATGCGAAACTCGTCGCCTGGGAATCCCGCACCCGCCGGATCCGCGAGTACATGGACACGATCGAGAAGCGCGGGCCCGGCGAAGTCCCCGACAGGATCAAGTCTTACATGGACGCCCTCGAAGGGGAGATGAGGTAGGGGTCGGGACCTTCAGTTCGTCCGGATTGCGCGGATGAATCGATTGGTCGCCGGGGTGCTATTCGTGGAGGTGACCGATCCCACACTCGTTGTGACTGCACTTTGGAAGAGCGTCCATGTGCCTGTCGGTGTCGATGCGCTTTGGAGTTCGACCACCAGGTTTGAACGGGTACTCCACAGGATGGTTGCGACACCGTTCGACGCGGCCCTAAAGTCGAGCCACAGGTTTGCGCCATTGGTGTCCGTTCCCGTGATGCGCTCGAAGTTGGAGTGGAAAATGCGCGCGATGTCTCGGTGACGGATGAAGGCCACGTTCTCGTCGTTGGAATTTGTAAAAATCAATGCAGATGCCGTCCAGTTGGCGGAACCGTGGATAACGGTCGGCTTCGCCCCGTAGGGGTCCAGCACCATGTACTTGCAGTGGACAAGATCCGATTCGCCGGCATCCAGCGCCGAGCGGTCGGCTTTGGCCAAGGCGGGTATGAAGCGAACGCGGTTTGTCGTCGCATACGACGTCGTGTTGGTGAGGTAGGCGTAGATTGCGGCTGAATCCCCGCCGGGATCGGTGTCCGAACTCGGCATTACACCGGAGACCAGCACGCCGCGATTCGCGGCGCGCACGAGCGAGGTGGCGACAAGGCTGAGCGTCAGCTTGTTGAGCGCAAAGTAGATTTCACGTTCTGCCCCGGCGATGACGTTGGTGACCTCGGTCTGGGCGTTGTTCCCGCCTGTGGCGGAGCTTGGATACGGTGCGAAACGAACCGTTCCCGGCGCCCAGGACTGCGCGAGGGAAAAGGTTGAACCGTCATGCGCGTGTGACTTGGCAGGGTCGTCGTGAAAGCGACCCGCAAGCAACTCAGCACACTCGTTGGAATACGCTGCGTAGAGTGCATCGTTCCGCGCTTCGAGACCGATGTTCCACTGAAACGTGCTTGCGCCGCCCGTGAAATTCCAGGACGTGATGAAGACCCAGCGGTTCGACGAGCCATAGTCAAACAGGCCGAGTTTGTTGTGCATGATTGTGAATGCGGGCGAGTCGTCCTGCACCAGGGTGAGCGGATTGTTGGTGCGCGCCGCGAGCGTCTGCAGCGAATTGGTATTGCCCAACACCGCAGCGGTGTCGACACCCTTGTCCGCAATGAAGCGGATCTTTGCTCCGCGGTTGAGTGCCGAGTTCATGGCATTGATGATAGGACCCGCGGCACCGGATCCGGTGCTGTTGCCGGAGAATGTATAGGTGGAGAGCGTTGCGCTCTGATTCGTCTGCAGAGCATTGATCCGCGCGAGGAGTGCGTCGCGGATGGCGTATTCTTCCGGGGTCTCTGTGCCGAAGGTCGTGCTCTGGTCCGGCAGGTTGTAATGCACGATCCAGTCGGAGCCGGTGATGGAGAGGCTGTAGGCTGTAGGTAGGAAGGGGGTTAGGAAGAGAAGGATGACGATTATGGTGCAGCGGGGGATCATACGAGTTCGGCGAAGACGCCGTCGCTCAGGAAGAGGCCCTCGTCGGTGAGGCGGATCGAGGTGCCGGCTTCTTCGAGCAGGCCGATCTTGCAGAGCCAGTCGATCTCCTTGCCGCAGAGTTGGCGCAGGTCGAAGCCTGTCTCCTTATGGAATGTGACCTGCTCGACGCCGTCGCGTCGGCGAAGTCCCATAACGAGGCTCTCCCGCGCCTTGGCTTCCGGTTCCAGCCGTTCGCTGAAGGATCGGGGCGACTCGCCCGCGAGCAGTTTCTGGCAGTACACGTCGAGCTTGCGCACATTGGAGTACCGTTCGCCGTTCCAGTGCGAGTGGGCCGACGGACCGCAGCCGAGGTATTCACCGGGTCCCCAGTAGAGCAGGTTGTGGAGACACTCACGGCCCGGCTTGGCGAAATTCGAGATCTCGTAGTGCTTGTAGCCCGCGGCGGAAAGCGCCTTGCGGACTGCGGCGTATTGCGTGAGTTCCGTGTCGTCGTCGACTTCCTTCACGAAGCCCTTCAAGCGCAGGTCCTGCAGCGGCGTACCGTCTTCAAAGATCAGGCAGTAGCAGGCGGTGTGTTCGGGATTCAGCGCGACGAGGCGTTTGAGGTCGGATTCGACCACCTCGAGGCTACCGCCCGGGATGCCGTACATAAGGTCGAGGTTGATATTGGTGAAGCCCGCCTCGCGCAGCAGGTGGTAGCCGGCCTCGGCCTCCTCCGCGCTGTGGATGCGACCGAGGAATTCGAGCGTCTTGGCATCGAACGACTGAACGCCGAGCGACACGCGGTTCACGCCGTAGTGACGCATTGCGTCGGCTTTGGCCCGTGTGAGCGTGCCCGGATTCGATTCGCAGCTCCATTCGAGGAGCGTGGCGGGATCGACGCGCTGCCGGATCAGCTCAAGCATCCGGATGAAGTCGACCTCGGACAATTCCGTGGGCGTGCCGCCCCCGACGAAGATTGTCTCCGGCCGGAAATCCTGCGGCAGGCCGTTGAACTCCACGGTGAGGGCATCAAGGAATACGGACGCATCGTGCGCCTCCTGGTCCACGAGGCGGCGGGCGAGGGGACCTTTGCCGGTCGGCAGCGAGTAAAAGTCGCAATAGAGGCACTTCCTCACGCAGAACGGAATATGAACGTAAAGCCCCCTCATCCCGGAACCATACACTATCTTTAACCTGAAAGACTCAGAGTTTTAACCACGGATGGACACGGATGAACACGGATTTTGGGGATAGAATCTCGACACGCTGTCCGTTCGTTTCTCAGGCATATCCGTGTCTATCTGTGTTCATCCGTGGTTAAAGATCTGACTCGTCCCGTCTGTGGTCGCGTAGACGTCGTACTCCGGTCCGAACTGCCGGAGGAACTCGATCGCGTAGCAGCGCATGAAGACGTAGTACGGGAGGAAGAGCACCGTCCCCACGTAGGGAATGATCATCAGCGCGAACCCGCAGCAGCAGGTCATCAACCCGAAGATCAACGCCGCAAACATCAGCCCGATCGCGAGGATCACCTTCATCATGCCGTATAGAATGAAGGCCCCGGGATATTGCCGGAAGAGATGCACGACGTGAGGCCACGCCTGCGATGCGTGGATTCCGTCTTTGTACATCAGCAGCGACGCGAAATCGGTGAACCAGATCCAGATGTAGAGTGAGACGACGACGAGAAGCAGGATCATCATGAAATAGGCAACCACTGGAATAGCGGCCAGTACCCCGGCGCCGTGAACCACGAGGGAGATGATCGCGACCAGGGGGACGAGGGTGAAGACGGCGAGAACAAGCAACGAGATGCCCGCATAGGCGAGGGACCATCGGAAGAACGAGTTCGCCTCGGCCCGGTAGCGGTGCCAAGGCACTGAAACCCGGTCGCGGTTTCCGACCACGTTGTCGAGAAACATGAACGTGCCGCGACTTTGGATCCACACCACAGCGACGAGGACGATCAGCAGGATGGCGATGAGGATGACTGCGAGGGACGCGATCATGGCCCAGTGCGATCGAACGAATTCGCGGATGGGTCCCTCGTTCTTCTCGCCCGCGAGCAGATCCAGGTTCAGCGAGCCGCCGCTTTGTCCCAGCACCGCGAGCCAGGCCGTGAAGCCGAGCGTCAGCCATTTGCCGATGTCGAACGGACGGAACAGAATCGTCCGGGTGCGGGCAAGGGCGGGGGTGAGAGGATCGATGCAGGAAATTTGCCGCATGTGTTGTATGCTCTCGACCGTAGTACAGACGGCTGGTCAGGAGAAGTGGAATAGATGCAACGCGATGTTCCGAGAAGACGGTTCGGACGGACGGGGATCGACATGCCGGTGTTCTCCTGCGGCGGCATGCGCTACCAGCATTCGTGGAACGACAGCGAGTCCGGCGCGATTCCGCAGGAGAGCCAGGAGAAACTCGAAGCGACCATCCGGCGATCGCTTGAAGCAGGAATCAACCACATCGAGACCGCGCGCGGTTACGGGACGTCGGAGGTCCAACTCGGGAAGATTCTGCCGAAGCTGCCCCGCGACAAGATGATCGTTCAGACGAAGGTCGGCCCTCGCGAGGACGGCAAGGCGTTCCTCGAAGCTTTTGAAAAATCGATGGCCAACCTGCAACTCGATCACGTCGATTTGCTTGGCATCCATGGCATCAACAACGCCGACCTTTTGAAGCTGACCCTGATGAAGGGCGGTTCGCTCGAAGCGGCCCGGTCGCTGCAGAAGTCGGGTCGTGTTCGTCATATCGGGTTTTCCACCCACGCGCCGGTTCAGGTTATCTGCGACGCCATCCACACCGGTGAATTTGATTACGTCAACCTGCACTGGTATTTCGTGAATCCATTCACGTGGCCCGCGGTCGCTGCGGCGACAGGGCAAGACATGGGCGTATTCATCATCAGCCCGAACGACAAGGGCGGGAAGCTGTATGAACCGTCGGCGCCGCTGCGTGAGCTCTGCGCGCCGCTCACACCGATGCAGTTCAACGATCTCTTCTGTCTATCCCGTCCCGAGGTCCACACGCTCAGCATCGGGGCAAGTCGTGCCACAGACTTCGACGAGCACTTGGCGGGGCTGGCCTGGTATGAAGAACGCGTCGAAGTATCAAACCGCATCGCCGCGCGAATTGAGTTGGTGATGAAGGAGTCCCTCGGCGCCGACTGGTGGAATCGCTGGCATGAGAACCTGCCCGAGTGGACCGCAGTGCCGGGCGAGATCAACGTGCATGAGATCCTGCGCTTGTGGAATTTCGCCAAGGCGCTGGACATGGTGGCCTTCGGGAAGATGCGCTACAACCTGCTCGGACAGGCTGACCACTGGTTCCCGGGCCGCAACGCCGGGAATGTCGGGAAGCACGACTTGGGTCAGGTCCTCCGCGGAAATCCCTTTTCGGACCGCATCCCCGCCGTCCTTGCCGAAGCCCATGCCATCCTCTACGAGCAGCCGCGCAAGCGGCTCAGCCAGAGCGAATAGCCGTTCTATCCACCCGACGGGGCGTGACGGGGTACAATACTCCTGATAGGGTGCATGACGAGTTCAGGGGAATTTTGATGATACAACGATTTATTGCCATGGCGTGGCTGTCCGCAGCCTTCGCCGCAACCGCCGTTTCTGCACCGATTACCAACGGGGCTGCCACGGCCGTGGACATTCGAACCAATGCCGCCAACGGCATCGTCTATGCCGAGTTCACGCTCGGGACGAACGGGATTGTCGAAGTCGTTCCCTTCGCTCCGGACGTGGTGCGGGTGAGGTTCCATTTCGCCGGCCTTTTTGAGCGCGAAGAAGTGGCCATTGCCAAGCCCTTCAGCAACTGGCCTTCATTCAGCGCCGCGTGGACCAATTACAACGGGACGAATATCGTCATCGAGACGTCGGAGCTGAAGGTGAGCATCGTCCTCAGCAACCGCTTCCTCGTTCATTTCTACGACAAGTCCGGCTATGACCTGTCACTCGACAGCCGGATGGAATACGACCCGCAGTATGTGCCTTCCCAGGACGTGTTCGGCTATGAGCAGATCGTCTGGCCTTCAGGTTCTGCATCGCTGGCGAACCTGCCTACCGGATTCAAGCTCAAGGCCGTGCGCGAGATGCCGACAAACGAAGCGTATTTCGGCCTGGGGGATTTTGCCGGGCCTCTCAATCGTCGAGGCTACAACCTGCAGGGTCTCGGACAGGACACGTTCCAGTGGGAGGAATTCCGGAATCCCAAGTATGTTTCCCTGCCTTTTGTCTACGGCGTCAGACCCGCCGCCACGAATCGACCCGCATCCGCGTACGGCATCTTCTTCCACAATCCTGTCCGCCCCGTGTTCAAGATGACCGGTTCCACGACCTATTCGTTTGAGGCCGGTGATGACCAGATGGACTACTTCTTCTTCGGTGGCGGATCGAACCACACGATGGAAGCAGTCCTGAACCGCTACTCTGAGTTGACGGGCCGCCCCTTTATGATGCCGAAGTGGGGCATGGGCTACCACCATTCGCGCAACGCGAATGACATCAACACGCAACCGGGGATCGAGAGCTTCGCCACGGAATTCCGTCAGCGCGATTATCCTCTGGATGCGATCTACCTGGATATCAATGCGCAGATTTCCACGCCGCAGAATCAGCAGCTTTCCCTCAACAGCACGTTCACAAATGTCCCCCAGATGGTCGCGATCTGCAGCAACCTCGGCGTGCGACTGGTCCCGATCATCGAACCCCTGCTGACTTCGAACGATCCCTTTTACGCCGAAGCCCTGACCAACCTCTACTTCCTCAAGAAGAACGACCTAAGCACCCATGTGGGCACCAATTTCCTGGGACTGATCTCATGGATTGATTTCTCGATTGCCGATGCCCGCGCCTGGTGGCTTGGGAAGATCACGAACTACCTTGCGACGAACCGCTTCGATGCGATCTGGAACGACCTGAACGAGCCGAACGAGAACGGCATGCCGCGGAACGTGCTTCATTACCTGGACGGGCGCTACGGCGGCGGGCTCGTGACCAACGACACGCGGAAGTGGCACATCAATAACAAGAACGCGTACAGCGTGACGGAGTGTTCGCTGAGCTTTGACGCGCTGCGCGCCTCGTATCCGGATCGTCGTCCCTTCGTGCTGAGCCGCGCGGGATGGCCCGGCATCGCCCGCTACTCGGCGGGCTGGAGCGGCGACAACGTGGCGAGTTACGAGCACCTCCGCCACAATATACGCGCGGGCCTGAGCGTGATGATTTCAGGGCAGCCGTATTTCGGCCACGATATCGGAGGCTTCTCGGGCAACGTCACGCCCAACCTCCTGACACGCTGGATGGAGATGGCCGTGCTGCAGCCGGTCTTCCGCAACCACACCTTCTCAGCCAACCGCGAACCGTGGCTCTTCGGTAGTCCGAACTCCGAATGGAACCGGCGCTGGATGAAGTTCCGCTACGAAGTCCTGCCTTTCCTCTACTCCCTCACCGTGGATGCAGCGACGAATGGGCTGCCGATCAACCTGCCCACCGTCTTCGAGTTTCCCGGCGACGTGAACACGTACTCGCTGAACGAATACGACTTCCTGGTCGGCAAGAGCCTGCTGGCTGCTCCGGTCTACGTGCAAAGCGACACGAAACGCTCGGTCTATCTCCCCTTCGGCGCCAATTGGTACTTCTGGCAGGATGACGCGTATTACCTCGGCGGCCAGACCATCGAAGTGCCGGCTTCCATGGGAACACTTCCGATGTTCGTGCGTGAGGGAGCGATCATCCCGCTGGGCCCGGCAATGGACTATGCCGACGAGGTGCAGCCCGATTCCCTCGACATCCACGTCTGGCCGCGCTCTGCCGGCACATTCACGCTGTACGAGGATGACGGCATCAGCACGAACCATGAGAGCGGGATCTGGGCACGCACGAGGTTCGACAGCACACCGGGTTCGAACAGCCTGCTGGTCACTGCGCAGGCGAAGCAGGGACCCTACGACACGGGAAGCCGCGACTACTACTTCGTGCTCCACGCCGTGTCGAATCCGGTCTCCGTGACGATCAATGGCGTGGCCGCGTCGCGCTTCGGCACGAGGGACGAGCTGGAAAGCGATGCGACGAACGGCTGGTCCTATCTGTCGCCCGGCAACCTGCTCACGGTCAAGACGCCCGACAGCTCGGGTGCGATCACCGTTCAGGTCGATTTCGATCCGCTCACGGACACGGATGCCGACGGCATGCCGGACAGCTGGGAGATCGCGTACTCCGGCTCGGCGACCGCTCTCGTGGCGACGAACAATCCCGACGGCGATGCGCGCAACAACCTGCAGGAATACACTGCGCGCCGCAGCCCCCTCGTGGCGGACAGCTTCGGCTCGATCCACACCAACATGGCCGTCGCGGGCACGATGACCTACTGGGATGAAGCCGCGCGCAATATGAAGCTCGTGTCGAACGGGCTCTGGGCCACGGTGATCGATCTTACAGGCTGGACCAACATCGAGTTCAAGTTTGTCGCGAACGACCAATGGACGTCGGCGAACTGGGGCGATGACAATCCGACCAACACGGTGATCCCACTGGTGGATATCGCCGATCACTTCGGTGCCAACATCCTCGCCACGGGCGCCTTCGCGTCCGTGTACACCTTCACCTTCAACGAGAGCAACCTCGCGTACAGCGTTCGCGCATCGTCCACGCTGGACAGCGATCGCGACGGTCTCAACGATGCGTGGGAGTTCCAATACGGCTTCGATCCGATGCTCCACGCCGATTCCGCGCTCGACGCGGAAGGGGACGGGCTGGCCAATTCAAACGAGTTCGCCATCGGAAGCCATCCTCTGCAATCCGATACGGACGGCGACGGGTCGGGCGATGCGTCGGAATACATCGCGGGCACGCAGGCGACGAACGCCTTGTCGTTCTTCGTGCTGTCCGGCCACGAGCTGAACACGACAAACGGTATTCTCGAAGTCCGCTGGGGCGCGGTCACTGGTCGCTTCTACGATGTCTATGCCACGACGAACCTGCTGGAGAACGGCTGGAACGTGTATCCGCCGTTCACGAACCTCAGCGGGTCCGGCCCCTTGAGCATCAGCGA
This sequence comes from uncultured Verrucomicrobiota bacterium, assembly GCA_964503335.1. Taxonomy (GTDB): domain Bacteria; phylum Verrucomicrobiota; class Kiritimatiellia; order CAIVKH01; family CAIVKH01; genus CAZCZZ01. The sequence continues at coordinate 18,585 of CAZCZZ010000016.1, read as the reverse complement.
CACCAACCCGGTGCCGCAGCGCGACTACCGCGTGAAGGTTCGCCTGCAATAATCCGGACGCCTCATCGTTATCTTCCATGGAGGAGCATGGAGGTTGCGATGAAGATAGGGATTACACGCTTCGCCGAACTGCTGGACCGGGTGGCCTTTGCGGCCATGTGGATTCTCTTCGCCGTGGCGCTTCTGATGATGGCCTGCGCCGCCGCGTTGCCCATGTTGGCCACGTAGCTGTTGTCGCGGGACGGGTTTCGTAAGATACTCCGCGCATGGTTCTTCTGCTCAAGGTCTTCGCGTGGATCATTGCGCGGCTTCCCCTGCCGGTCGCCCTCGCGATCGGGCGCGGCATCGGACGCCTCTTCGGCGCGGCGGCGAGTCGCCAGCGAACCCGGGCCATCGACCAGCTCCATGCCTGCTTCCCGGAGAAATCGCACGACGAGGTCTTGGACATCACGCGCGCGATGTTTGCCAACCTCGGCATGAACACCATCGATATGCTCCGGTGGCTGGGTGGCAACGACGAGGAGTTGAAGCGCCGCGTCGTTGCCGTCAATGATCACTATCTCCAGCAGGTCGCGGCAAAGGGCAAGGGCATCGCCGTGCTGACAGCCCACATCGGCAATTTCGACGTCATGGCGCTATGGGCGGCGTCCCGCCATCCCCTGACAATCCTCTCCAAGGAGATTAAGAACCGCGGCGTCAACGAGTACTGGATGAAGAAGCGCTCCGCGGCCGGTCTCCACATCCTGCCGGCCCACAAGTCGTATCGGGCCTGCCTCGCTGTCCTGAAACGCAACGAGGTGCTCGGCTTTATCCTCGACCAGAATATGACGCGCGACGAGGGCATCTTCGTCAACTTCTTCGGCAAGCCGGCGTGCACGACGCCGGGGCTTGCGATGCTCGCTGGCCACGCCGGCGCGGAAGTGCTGCCCGTATTCGCCTTCCGCAAGCCCGACGGCAACCACGAGATTCGATTCTGGCCGCCCATTCCTCCGCCAGCCGACCGCAAGCCCGAATCGCTCGCGGCGGCCACGCAGGCGTATTCTGATGTCATGGAAGAGGCGATCCGCCTGGACCCCGCGCAATGGATCTGGATGCATCGCCGCTGGAGAACGCAGCCGTTGCCCGCAGAAGGAAAGGAAATCCCGTCATGAAACTCTCGCTCGCTTTGAGTCTCCTCGCAGTCTCCGTCACGCACGCGGCGCTTCCGCTCAAACAGGTTGTGTTGTTCGACAGCGGTGTCGGGTACTTCGAACGGTCCGACACCGTGAAGGACGGCGACAGCATCGAGATGACGTTCACGTCGGACCAGATGATGGACGTAATCAAGTCGCTGCTGATCCTCGACGGGAAGGGCGGGGCGCCCACGGTGACGTACGACGCGCGCGATCCGCTGGACAGGACCCTGCGCGCCTTCCGCATCTATCTCGGCGACAATCCCGAACGACACACGCTTCTCAATCGGCTGCGCGGTGTTCCCGTGCGCGTGAAGGTCCGTGGCGGCGAAGCGGTCGAGGGCACCGTCGTCGGCGCGGAGATGACCACAGTGCGCGACGACGAGGATACGTTCGAACGCTGGTTCCTGAATCTCTCCGTGGACGGCGTCATCCACACCATGGATTTCGATACGATGGAGAGCTTCGAGGTGCTGGATGAAGGCGTGCGCGAGGACATCGCAAAGTCGCTCGAACTCATGGCTGCGAATCTCGACCAAGGCAAGAAGGCGATGCGGCTCACGTTCGGAGAAGGCGGGTCGCGCGAAGTCCGCATGGGCTACCTGCTCGAAGCACCGGTGTGGAAAACGAGCTATCGTCTCAACATCGAGGAGAAGTCCGTGTTCCTGCAGGGCTGGGCGCATGTGGAGAACACTTCCGATGAGGATTGGAAGGACATTGCGCTGTCACTTGTCTCCGGCAAGCCGCTGTCGTTCGTGCAGAACCTGTATGACCCACTCTACGTGAAACGGCCCATGGTGGAGAACGATGTGGGAACCTCAGCGCCGCCGCCTGTCTATCAGGATGCGATGGAGGCGTTCGGCGGGGAGGGCGATATGCTGATGGCGGCAGAGTCGGCTGCGCCTGCAGCGGCTCCTGCACCGATGCGCTTCTCGAGGATGGCCAAGGGGATTGCTCCGCAGGAGATGCAGCCTCAGGTCAAGACGCGCGAGGCGGGCGAGCTCTTTGAGTATGCGATCGACAAGCCGCTGACGCTTCCTCGCCAGCAGTCGGCGATGGTGCCGATTGTGAATCAGTCGGTGAAGGGGCGCTCCCTTTCCATCTTTAACGAGGGCGTGAACGATGTGCATCCGTTGAACGGGGTCGAACTGGAGAACACGTCGGGGCTGAGCCTTAAGGGTGGTCCGATCACGGTCATCGAGGCGGGGATTTATGCGGGCGATGCGCGGATTGCCGATTTGATGGCCGGCGACAAGCGGCTGCTGTCCTTCAGCATCGACCTTTCGCGCGACGTGCGCGTGGAGCGCGATTCGAAGGCGGAGGAGATTGTGTCGGTGAAGATCCAGCGTGGCGCCGTGACGACGTCGCGCAAGCTGGTGCAGGACACGACGTATGTCATCCGCAACAAAGGCAAGGAAGCGCGGACGGTCATCGTTGAGCATCCCCGGCGCCAGGGTTGGGAACTCGGCGGGGAGCGGAAGGCGGACGAGGAGACGCCGGAGTTGTACCGATTCTTCTCCGATGTGCCGGTGGCGACCGCTCCGTCGAAGCTGGCCGTGCGCGAAGTGCAGATCCAGCAGCAGTCGATGCATATCGGCCAGATGGATCCCGCTTCGATCGGCTACTACCTCAACCAGAAGGTCATCTCGGCGGGGGTCCGCGAGGCCTTGTCGAAGGCGGCGGCGTTGCAGGCGCAGGCCGCAAAGCTGGAGGAGGAACTCAGGGACCTGGAGCAGCGCTATGCGGCTATTGAGCGTGACCAGACGCGCATCCGCGAGAACATGAACACCGTTTCCCGGACGTCCGACACCTACACGAAGTGGGAAAGAAAACTTGCCGAGCAGGAGGAAGCCATCTATTCGATACAGACCCGTCGTGAACAGGCAGGGCTCGAACTGCGTCAAAAGCAGGCGGAGAGGGATGAATTCCTCTCGAATCTCAATCTTGAGTAGGATAGGAAGGCCGGTATGAGCACAAAGTCAGCACAGCAGGAAGCACCGACAACGTTTTTCGCCACGCCCTGGGTCGGCACGGTCCTCACCGTCGCGTCCGGGTTGTCGTTTCTGGTCGTGTGCATGGTGCTGCCGCTTGTCGGCAAAGCTGGGGCCGTGGTGCCCTATAGCACGAAAAACTTCGTGGCTTTCCTTGCCGTCCTGCTGACGTCGCTGGTCCTGGCCGTGCTGGCGTCGATCTCCAAATTCGAGCGTCGGAAGATCGACAACAGTCCGCTGCCGCTCTTTTCCCTGATCCTGCTGGCGTTATGCGTCCTGCTGCTCGTGGCCCTTCTTACCGGCATGCTACACATCTAGCGGATGCCTTAGACCCTCCCGCGACCTGCTTTTCTATTGCTTTTGGCGCGGTCTGCCATTATAGCCACAAAGCAGTTTTTGAAGCTCAATTCCAACGAAACAGGAGTGTTGTTCATGCGACAGCTTTGGCGTTTTCTCCTCGCGGGTCTCCTCGCGACGTCCTCGTTCTCACAGGCGGCTGAACGCGATCTTTTCGATGAAGCACCGTGGTATGCGGGCGCGGGCATCGGTTACATCCACTACGAGGGTGACGAACCCGTGAATCCGGGCGGATTCATCGGCCTCCGCCTCGGCAAGGACTGGAATGAGTTCTTCGGCACGGAAGTCGGCCTGAATGTCTTCCCTGAACTCGACAACAGCGAATTCGACAACCCCGAGCGCTTCGAACTGGATGGACCCGTCTGGGCCGTCGGCCTGCAGCTCGACGCTTTGTTGCATCTCCGCAACGCGAAGAACCTGCGCTGGGATCCCTACGTATCCGTCGGCGGCAACCTCATGTACTACGAGGAAGACCTCGGCGATGGCAACCCTGAGGTCATGATGAATATCGGTGCGGGCCTCTGGTATCACTTCAACGACGTGTGGTCAGTCCGCTTCGACTTCCGCAGCGCCGTGGCCGGCGTGGATACGGAGTTCGACCAGATGGCCTTCATCGGTGTGAACAATCGGTGGGGCGCCCAGGTCAAGCCGGTCTATTCCGTGGCGGGTGGCGACATTGACAGCGATGGCGATGGCCTGACGGATTCCCGGGAAGCCGAGATCGGTACCGATCCCTACGATCCCGACACCGATAAGGACGGCCTGTCCGACGGCGAGGAAGTGCTCCAGCACAATACCGATCCGCTGAATCCCGATTCCGATTGGGACGCGCTCAAGGATGGCCCCGAAGTCCTCAGCTACAAGACGAACCCGCTCGACCGCGACACGGATGACGGCGGCGTCGCCGATGGCCATGAGGTCATCGAAGACAACACCGACCCCCTGAACGGCGCGGACGACCTCCAGCTCTACACGCTCAACATCGAGTTCGATTACGACAAGGCGATCCTTCGTTCGTCGGACTATGACGAACTCGATGTCATCGTGAAGGTCCTGCAGCGTGACCCCGGCGCCTCGGCCCGCATTGAAGGCCACGCCGACAAGCGCAAGACGTCCAAGCGCGACTACAACATCCGCCTCTCGGAACGCCGCGCCAAGGCCGTCGAGGATTACCTCGTCACCGTGGGTGGCATCGATCGCTCCCGCCTGACCCACAAGGGCTACGGCTTCGATCGTCCCGTCGCCCCGAACGACACCGAAGTCAACATGCAGAAGAACCGCCGCACCGAAGTCTACATCCGCCCGAGCGGCACCGTGGACACGAGCAGCGGTTCCGGTGACGCCTCCGGTGACACGAACGTCACGAGCGGCGACGCCATTACCGCGGACGGCGAAGCAGCCGGCGCGTCCGACAGCGGCACCGCCATCAACGACAAGTAACCGAATCCAATCGCATTCACGCGACAAGGCCCCGTTCACCCGAACGGGGCCTTTCGTTTTGCCGAAGGCGGGGGGGGTCGAATAGTGAATGGTTGATGGGGGCGGCCGTAGCAGTGCCCTGCGAGACGCCGCGTGAGAGCCGCGTACCGCGCCTCAACGCGGTCACGCGGGTTAATCCTCGACCTCTGTCGACTCGGCACGGCAAGATTTGACGGCAAGACATGAAGACAAACCCGGAACTGGACGTGCGTCTGGTCGCGTTCGAGATCGATCACGGCAAGCCTGAGCTGTCGTTTGCGCGGAGGCTGGCGCGCGAGAATGCCTGGCGTCCGGATTTCGCGGAGCGTGTGCTTCGTGAATACTTCCGGTTCGTCTACCTGGCCTGCGTTTCGGATAGCGCTGTCACGCCGTCTGTGGCGGTGGACCAGGCGTGGCACCTGCATCTCTGCTATACGCGATCGTACTGGACGGAGCTCTGCCAGAATGTGCTCTGTCGTCCGCTGCATCACGGGCCGACACAGGGCGGCGTGGTCGAGGACTCGCGCTACCGCGCCCAATATGAACACACCCTCCGCCTGTACGAGCGCGAGTTTGATGAGCCGCCGCCCCGCGACATCTGGCCGTCCGCGGAACTGCGCTTTGCGCAAACCTCAAATCCGCTCTGGGTGTCCCGCGATCGCTTCTTCGTGATCGAAAAGAGTCGCTTCCGTAAGGTCGCAGCCTCTCTTGGCCTGATCTCGCTCGGCATCTTCTGCTCCGGTGCATACGCATCCGGCTCTGCTTCCTTGCTGGTCATCGTCATCTTGGTCTGTGCCGCCGTGATCCTCATCTGGTGGTTCTCGACGCGCGGGAAGGGTGGTCCGGGGTCCTGCGGAAGCGGCTGTGGATCGTGCGGTTCCGCCGGGTCGTCCGACTCGGGCTGTGGCGGTGGCGGCTGCGGGGGTGGGGGATGTGGTGGAGACTGACCGGGTTGTGACACGAGAAATCATGCCAGCGCACGCTTGCCGACAGCCATCAAACCCTTACCATGCGGCGGTGTTTTCTTAACGCCGAAGGGATTGGATTTCTAAATCATGGCCAGGAAGAAGGTTTTGTGTGTGGTGGGGACGCGGCCGGAGGCCGTAAAAGTGGCACCGGTGATTCTGGAATTGCGCAAGCGTCCGGATTTGTTCGAACCGATCGTGATGTCAACGGGGCAGCATCGCCAGATTCTCGACCAGATGATGACCACGTTCGACCTGAAGCCTGATGTCGATCTCGACATCATGAAGGCGAACCAGACGCTGACGGACGTGACGGTGCGCGTGTTGTCGGCGATGCACGACTACCTTGTGTCGAACAAGCCCGACGTGGTGCTGGCGCAGGGCGACACGACGACCGTGATGGCCGCTTCGGTCGCCTGCTTCTACACGCATGTTCCATTCGGACATATCGAAGCGGGCCTGCGCACGGGCGATCGCTGGTCGCCGTTCCCGGAGGAGTTCAATCGCCGGGTCGCGGCGCTGGTCGCGCGCTATCATTTTGCGCCTACGCAGGAGTCGGCGGACAACCTGCTGCCCGAAGGTATCGACCCGAAGACGATTCACGTCACGGGCAATACCGTCATCGACGCCTTGAAGTACGTCGTGGGACGGACCCAGCCACCACCCAAACCGGTACCGGATGGCGCGCAGTACATCCTGATGACCTGCCACCGCCGCGAGATCTTCGGGGAGAAGGTCGTTGAGGTCTTCCAGACCGTTCGTGACTTCGCTCGCGCCCATCGCGACGTGTACGTCTGGTATCCCGTCCATCCGAATCCAAACGTCAGCAAGCCGGCCAGGGAGATTCTCGGCAACGAGCCCAACGTCGTGCTCACGGAACCACTCGACTATGTCACGTTCCTTCACGCCATGAACGGGGCGTACCTGATGCTGTCGGACTCCGGCGGTGTCCAGGAAGAGGCCCCGTCGCTCGGCAAGCCGGTTCTGGTCCTGCGCGACGTGACGGAGCGCCCGGAAGGTGTCGCGGCCGGCACGTGCGAGCTCGTCGGCCCGCATCGCCAAAAGATCGAGGCCGCCCTGCATCGTCTCTTCAATGACAAAGCAGAATACGCCCGCATGTCCGGGGCCCGTAACCCATACGGCGACGGACATGCATCCCAGCGGATTGCCGAGATTCTGATGCGCTGAATGGACGCGATCGGGCACGAAGCAGCGTGCCCCTCCTGATAGGAAGACCACCTCGCTGCCGCATGCCCGAGGCGCCGGGACAAGGCCTTTTCAGGCGCAAACCGCCGAAAAGAAAGCTTGATGTGGCCCAATGTCTTGGCAAGTTACACGGCTTATACCGCTTACGATTTCTGCAATTCAGCATGAGTTGACCAACCGGGACGAAGAACATGATGAAGAAGATCCTAATCCTTGCCAGCGCGGCCGTTGCCGGCCTCTATGTCGCGCACGTACAGTCTGCAGAACAACCCGCACAAGCCGTGCCGCAGTCGTCGCTTAGCGAGGCCGCCGACGCCCAGAAGGGCACGTCGCTCAAGCTTGGCGCAGACGCAGTAGATCCCATGGCCGCACCGCGCACGGCGGAATCAGGCACGGCGATGGACGCGTTTGCTCGCGCCAAGGCTCGCCTTCAGGAAAAGCTCAACCAGCAGAAGGGCGTCGCCAAGCAGGCCCAGTCCGAGCAGCTCAACGCCGAACTGGCGTCACTCGAAGAACTGAAGCGCAAGCTGGAATCCGAACTCGAAGCGCGCAAGGCGAGCGAAGAAGCCGAAGCTGCCAAAGCCGTTGAGCCCACGCCGGCGCCGGTTGTCGAAGCCGCGCCGGTGGCTGCTCCCGTTGCCGAAGCCAAGCCGGCTGATCCCGTTCCCGTCGCAGACGTGTCGCCGCGGGCCGTCGTCGAGAAGCAGATCGAGGAAGCGAAGGCTGCCCCGGTCCTTGTTGAAGAGAAGAAGGTCGAGGAGCCGGTGAAGGCTGTCGCCAAGAAGGCGGAAGAGCCCAAGGCTGAAGTGAAGTCGGAAGCCAAGCCCGAGGCCAAGGCCGCGGTGGCGAAGGTGGATGAACCGAAGGCCGCGTCGTCCGTTCCCGAAGCCGTCAAGACGACCGATGCCCGCGCTGGCGCTGGCGTTGGCTTGTCCGTTATCCAGCAACTCGGTGCCCTCGATGTCGCGATTGATTCCGATTTGAATGTTCGTTCCGACTGGAAGCCCGCAAAGACGGCCAAGGCCGAGGCGGTGAAGGAAAAGGGACCGAAGTACACGGGTGAGTGGCGCAATGGTCGCATGCACGGCTACGGCACGTTCCTGTTCCCCGACGGTCGCCAATACATCGGCGAGTGGGCTAATGGTTTGATGGAAGGCCAGGGCAAACTTTCCGTTCCCGGCCTCTGGGAATACGTTGGCGAATGGAAGGCGGGTCGCGTCGAGGGTCTTGGCAAGCTGACCCACAACGACGGCTGGAGCTATGTCGGACAGTGGAAGACGGGCAAGCGTGTTGGACAAGGCACGCTCTCCTACACCGATGGATGGGAATACGTCGGTGACTGGGATGGCGGCCGCATGAGCGGTAACGGCAAACTCACGATCCCCGGTGGCAATGTGTATCAGGGCACCTGGCAGGACGGCGCGCAGAGCGGTCAGGGCACACTGACGTATGCCGACGGACGGGTCTACACAGGCGAATTCAAGAACGGCGCGGCGGATGGCCAGGGCGAAATGAAGTTCCCCGGCAACTGGACGTACACGGGTTCGTGGAAGGACGGCAAGAAGTCCGGCAAGGGCGTTCAGACATTCCAGGACGGCGGTCGCTACGAGGGTGAATTCGCCAACGACGGCATGAGCGGGCAGGGTACGCTCACGCAGCCCGATGGCAGTTCGTACTCCGGTGCATGGAAGAACGGCAAACGCGACGGTGTCGGCAAACTGACGTTCGCCAATGGCGGCACCTACGAGGGCGACTGGGTCAACGACCAGATGGAAGGCAGCGGCAAGTTCGTCCAGCCCGACGGCGGTGTGTACGAAGGCCAGTGGAAGAACGACAAGCGCGAGGGCCAGGGCAAGTTCACGTACAAGGACGGCGGCGTGTTTGAAGGCACGTGGTCGGGTGATCGCATGAGCGGCCAGGGTTCGCTCAAGCTGGCCGATGGCAGCGTCTATTCGGGCGACTGGAAAGACGGCAAGCGCAGCGGCAAGGGCAAGCTCACCCAGGCTGACGGCGGCGTGTACGAAGGCGACTGGATTGACGGTCGACGCGAGGGTCAGGGCAGCTTGACGTATCCCGACGGCTGGAAATACGAAGGCCAGTGGGTCGCGGGCGTGATGGAAGGCGAAGGCACGCTCCACCATCCGGAAGGATGGACCTACATTGGCGAATGGCGCCAGGGCAAGATGGAAGGCCGCGGCGAGGTTGTTCCTCAGGGCAGTAAGGCCGGCAAGAAGGACAAGTAATTGTCCGCACAGCCATAATTCAGAAGAAGGGGCCGACGGAAGTCGGCCCCTTTTTTCATTCGGGGGGGATGCAGCATGAACATGGTCATGAAGCGGGTTCTGTCGGTTTGCCTTTTCGCTGCAACAGTAGCGTCGGCAGAGGAGTTCTTTGTCTATGAAGGAAATCCTCTCGTCGAGCCGGCGAAGGTCGTGACAAAGGGCGATGGAATTGTCCCTGTCGGCGACCGGTTCAGGCTCTGCACCTACAATCTGGAGAACTTCACGGATGGCATCGGCGATGAGCCATCGCGAAACCCCGAGGTCGCGTCGCGACATGCTGACATGGCTGCCGAGCGGCTGAGCCAGATCAATGCCGATATTGTGGTGATGCAGGAGATCGAAAACGCAGCGATGATTTCGCAGCTCGCATCAAAGATCAAACCGCCGATGCCCTACGTTTGCATCTCGGATCTTGGCGCGGGCGGTCCCGACGTGCAGAAGCTGAACCTGGCGGTTTTATCGCGTGTGGAGCTGCAGGACGTTGTCGAAGTCGATTTCGGTTTGCTGAAAGGAGCGGGGCGCCCCACGCGCGGGCTTCTCCGCTTCACCGTGCCGCTCGAAGAGGGTCGCGCGCTGCTGGTCTATGTCGTCCACCTCAAATCCAATTATGGAAACCGGAATCGCAATGTGGCGCAGCGGAAGGGTGCGCTCGAGATCCTTCGCAAGGATGCCGATGCGTTCATGGCGACACACGCGGATACAGCGTGGGAAGTGGCTGTTCTAGGCGACATGAATGTGGACCCTGATGCCTCGGAGTTCACGACGGATGAGTCGTTGTCACCGTTGAAGGATTGGGTCGATCTCTGGCGCAAGGAACCGAAGGAGAAGCGATTCACATTGCCGACCCGCTATGGCGATGCGGCGCGCGAATTTCCACCTGTGGCTTTCGACCGCGTGATCGTATCGCCTGCCGCCACCGAGTCACCGTGGAAGGTCACGTTGCTGGAATCGCTGCCCGGTGGCGTAGCGACGCACGACTCGAACATCCTTCCCGGTTTCGAGGGCCACGTGTCGGATCATCTGCCCGTCTATGTTGATTTCGTGAAGTAGCCATGGCTGGTGATAAGAAGCAGTTGAGCGATGCGGACCGGGCGCGGATCGTGGCCGAGTTGAACCGTGATGTGGCGGCTCGTCGTCAGGGATACCGCGAAAGAGCCCTGGCAATCTTCCCGCACATCTGCGCGAGCTGCGGCCGCGAGTTCGAGGGCAAGCGGCTCAAGGAACTGACGGTTCATCACAAGGATCACAACCACAACAACAACCCGCCGGATGGAAGCAACTGGGAGCTTCTCTGCATTTACTGCCACGATCACGAGCATGAGAAGACGCTCGATGCGAAGCACAGGACGGGTGGCGGTTCAGATGATCCGAAACTGTCGCCCCCGATTTTTACGCCGCTTGCGGGCTTGGATGACCTGCTGAAGAAGCCGCGCGACGGGAAGGGCTAGACCTCCCCGGGAGGCTACTGCGGGACCAGGGAGATCGGGCTGCTATCCTGCTGTTTGGCGAGCATGCGCTCGGCCTTTGCCCATGACATGAGCGTGAGACCGCTCTTCATGATGGCGATGAGGATGCGCAGGGCGAGGTAGGCGGCGATGGTCAGGAAGAGCATGCCGATTGCTGCTCCCGACGGGAGTAGAATGCCCGCCACTGGAATAGCGACGTCTTCCACGCCAAGGAGTCTCTGCCAATCTTTCAGGAGACTTTCGTGCCCAGTCGGTTTCTGGATGAACTCCACCACGACAAAGAAGAAGCGAACGCAGCCCAAGGCGCCGAATACCGTCAGGGAAAGTCCGGCGACGCCGGTCACAAGCCGGAACATAGACCAAAGCGAGAGTCCATCGCTTGCGGGCGGCACGTAGTTCCTGCTGCGTACTTCGATTTCAGGCATGACCGAAGTATGGGAGGCAGTTCCGCTCCGACTCAATTCAATAGTTGTTGCTACTCTTCCGTGTCGGACCGCGCCACATACCGGCGGTCCGCCTTCACGGAGGCGTGGACGTGCGCTCCTCCGTTGCGGGGTACTTCGAAGTAGACCCAGTCAAAGCCGGCCGCCCAGGCGAGTTTTGCGAGCTTCTCGAGTCCGAGGTCGTCGCATGTGATATCGACGGCACGCCCTTCGCGGTGAAGGGACTTCGGCGCGTGGATGCCTTCCGGACGATACGCATCGTGCACTTCAAGGGATCCGCCGGCGCGAACGACCAGCTCGATCAGGCGACGCATCGGTTCCTCCATTGCGCGATGGAAGACGTGGTCATCCTCGGTGTCGTTCTTGTCGTTGTCGCTTTCCCACCATACGCGGGCGTCCTCAATCCGGATCAGGTCCTTCGCGGGGTAGAAGAACCGGGGCGAAGGGCCGCCGGACGCGATCTCTTCCTTGATGGCGGGAAGAGTAGTCCGTGCCCTGAAGTTGCGCGGCTCGTCGCGCACCGGCTCATGGAGGTCGCGGACTTGCGGGATTTCGAATTCCCAGCCCGGGAGGCTGGGAGGCGGCAGGGCTTCGCGCGGCTCAGGCTGAGGGAAGAAGGCAACGCTGCTCAGGCCGACGACAAGGACCAAGGCGAAGAGGACGGCGATCTGCTCGGTCCGCGAGAGTGCCCGATGTGGGGCGACGATGATGTGCCGGGCATGTCTGGCAATGCCCCTTACGTCGTTATGAATCTGGCGGCGCTTCCCCCGTGGCGGCATTACCAGTCCTGCTACTCGTACTTCTTATGGAAGCGGACCTTATCCTCGGCGCTTGCGTCGGCTGCCGACCCACCAATGACTTCGGATGGCTTCTCTGCGGCTTCCGCCTTGGGCGCCTTGTTCGCCGTCTCAATGTAGTTGATCTTGAGATCGGCGAGGGTCGTCTTCAGGAAGCGGGCTTCCTCGTTGTCCAGATTGCCCTTGGTGCGTGCTTCGATCATGTCGAGCATATCGATGGCGGCTTGCGCGGCGTCGAGGTTCGTCTCGGTCTTGCGCGTCATGGGGTTGACAATCTTGCCCATGCCTTGAAGGGCGGAGGTGGCAAGCGTCATGACGAGTTGCCCGAAGAGCATCTTGTTCTCATCCATCTGCGAACGGTCCTGATCCGACATCGTTATTCTCCTTCAGCTTGGCTCTTGACGGGCAGGACCACGGAAACGGCCTCGCGCTCGTCCTTCAGGATCGAGCGGGCGGCCTCGCGGATTGTGTCGCCCGTCATCGCTTCCATGCGATTGTGTATTTCGAACGGATACTGATAGCCGAGACCGTAAAGCTCATTCAAGGCGCACGTTTGGGCGAGCTCCCCGTTGCTCTGCAGGCTCATGTCGCTCGCGGCAAGGATCTGCTCGCGCGCGCGCTTCCACTCCTCATCCCGCAGGCCTTGTTCCGCTATCCGATGAAGCTGCTCACGCATCAGCTTCTCGACTTCTGCCGCCGCGTCTTCGCGCGTGCCGGCGTACAGGGCGAAGAAGCCCGGGTCCGCGCCGACGAGTTGGAACGCACCGACGTAATACACGAGGCCTCGCTTCTCGCGGATCTCAATCCCGAGGTCGGACGACAATCCGCTCAAGGCCTTGGCCAGGACGGAAAGGGCATCGACGCGGGAATCGCGCAGGTCAATGCCGGGATAGCCGAGGAGGACGATAGCCTGCTCACGCGGTTCGTACGCGACGTTGCGCGAGGGGAGTTCGGGCAGCGCCGGCGCGCGAGCCGCGTTGTTGACTGCGCGGCGGGGCATTTCGGCAAAAGCCTTCTCGGCCAGCGCCCTGGCCTCATCCGCGGTGATGTCGCCGAAGATGGATATGGCGACATTGCTCGCGGACACGAGCGACTCGTAATGCTGGATGATCGCGTCACGGGTGAGATTCGATACACTGGCCTCGTTGCCGGTCGGCGTGAACCGGTAGGGATGGCCGGGAAAGAGTTGGGCACGGAGCGATTCCTGCGCGAGGTACATCGGCTGTTCCTTCTGCTGCCGGATCGACGCGATCTGGATCTCTTTCTGCTTCGCCAGTTCTGCCTCGGGGAACACCGAGTTGAGCAGGCAGTCGGCCATGGTCTCGACGACGACGCTCGCGTCCGCGGAAAGGCCCTGCGCTGCGATGCCGAAGCTGTTCCGGCCCGCGAAGGGTGCAAGCGACGCTCCGAGGCCTTCCATGGTGTCGGCGATCTGGTCCGACGTGCGGGCCTTTGTGCCGCGCGTAAGGAGGTCGCTCATCAACTGGGTCACACCATTGTTCAATTCGTTCTCCGCCAGCAGGCCGCCACCGACCACGGCGCAGATGTTCACGAAGGGCAGTCGATGGTCTTCGCGGACGATGAGCGGGATGCCGTTCGAGAGCGTCAGCTTCTTCAACCCGGCGAGCGGGTCCATGCCCTCGGCGGTTGTTGCCGCGGCGACGTCCTGCGTCGGCGCAAGGATGGTCAGCGCGCGGTTTTCGGGACGAAGGTAGGTCGTGGCGACGCGACGCAGCGTGGGGTCATCAACCGCTTCCATGCGGGCGAGATAAGTCTCTGAGAAGCGGGGGTTGCCCGCATAGAACTCGCCCGAGGCGTAGCTGCTCGCCTGGCCGCTGCTTGTTTGAAGTGAATGAAGTTCACTCACCAGCATTTGTCGCTTGGCCTTGGCGATCTCCTCGTCGGTGAAGCCCGTGGACGGCCACGCTTCGACTTGGGCCAGGATGGCAGCGATGACCTCGGTTTCGCGGGCCGGGTCGAATACGGCGCTGATGCCGAAGAGGCCCGGGTCCTTTGGCGTGTAGGACCAGCCGTCGATATCGAATACCAGCTTCTGGTTCTCCTTCACCTCGCGCACAAGGCGTGAGCTTCGGCCCTGGCCGACGATAGCGGCAAGGATGTCGAGTGCAGGTGCGTCGGGGTGACTGAGTCCGACCGTGTGATAGGCCCACTGCAGGCGCGACACGTTGTAGGGTCCCGTCTTGCGGGCCTCGCGTGGCGCCATCTGGGGCGGTTCCTGGGGGACGATGACGGGGGACCGGGCTTTGCGAGCGAACGAGGCGAAGACGTTGCGCAGGTAGGCCTCGACTTCGGATGCGTCGATGTCGCCGACAATCGCCACGATCATGTTGTCCGGGACGTAGTGGCGATCGCGGAACGCTTCGAGGTGGTCGCGGGTCATCGTGCGGAACACTTCCTCGTATCCGATCACGGGCACCCGGAACGGGTGCACACGGAAAGCCGTGTCCCAAAGCAGCTTGTTCATGACGCGATCCGGATCGTCATAGCCCATGGCGAATTCGCGCAGGATGACTTCCTTTTCCTTCTCCCATTCCGCCTCGGGAAGTGACGCATTCATCACCGCGTCACTGAGGACATCGACGGCGACCTTCCAATTCCGCGAGGGCAGGTCGGCGTAGAAGACCGTGCGGTCGTTTGAGGTGTAGGCGTTGATATCGCCGCCGGCCTCGTCGATCTGCTTGGTGATATCGGTCGGCCCGCGCGTCGCGGTGCCCTTGAAGATCATGTGCTCCATGTAGTGGGAGAGGCCTGCGCCAAGGTCCTCGCCTTCATGCATTGCACCGGTGCCGACCCAGATCTGGATCGACATGACAGGGGCGCTGCGGTCCTCCTTGAGGAGACAGACCATCCCATTGTCCAGGGTGAAGCGGCGGAGCGTTTCGTTCGACTGTCGCAATACATCGAGAGGTGAGCTGGCATTCATATCGGTCGCCGTCATTCCAATCAGAGTGGCACCCACCCCGAGCAAAGTCCGAGAATTCATGGATCTCCTTCAAATCATGCGCCGGAGTCGGACACGGGTAACACGGGAACGGTTGATGTGCAAGGGCAAGCTGGGTCGCCACGGCGAACCCGATGTTTCACAAGAAGGGCGCGAAGTTAATTCTTAAATCGGGTTTAGCAATTCTGTAGCCGTGGGCGGTGACCACGGTCTGATCCGGCCTCATCGCGGCCGGCTACAGGCCTAGTTCATCGACGGCGTGTTCTTCTGGGGCGGGGTCGTGGCGCGCGGGCGGTAGGGTTGGACGAAGGCGGTTTCGAAGTCGTAGCCGCCGGCGAAGTCCTCGAGCTTGTCGTCCTCGGTCTTGCCGAGGATGCCCTTGTTGACCATGTTGAAGACGATCTTCCCGAAGTCGCGGCATTCGCGCACGCCCCAGCGGTTCAGGACGGTCTTGGTGATGGGGCCGTATTCCTGGAGGGCGAACTGGCGGATGCCTTCAAGGAGTTCCTCGCCTTTGACATGGCGCGACGGACCGTCGACGGGCTTCGAAAGCAGCTTCATCGTGAAGTCGAGCGCCTCACGCACAAAGTGGTAGGCGTTCTCGTCGTAGCTCGGATCGTCCGCGATGATCTGGCCCAACGCATCGTTGAAGTTGATTTTCTTCATACGCGATAAGTGATGATGGTAGCAGATCCCATACCGGCGTCAAAGCGCAGCCTTGATCCGGTCGGCCATGCGCTTCATGTCGTCCATGGAGTCGTACTTCTTCGCCGCCCAGTTCCACCGGTGTCCGTCGCCTTCAAAGCGGGGGATGACATGAAAGTGGACATGTGGCACGACCTGGCCAGCGCACGAGCCATTGGATTGGTGGATATTCACGCCGTTTGCGCCCAAACCTTTCAGCTGGGCCGCGGCGACCTTCTGGACCACGGCCATGACCTGTGCAAGCTGCTCCGGGGTCGCTGCCGTGATGGGGTCGACGTGCTCTTTCGGGATGACCAGCGTATGGCCCTGAATAATGGGCCCGATATCCATGAAGGCGAGGACCTGGTTGTCCTCGTAGACCTTCGTCGAAGGAAGCTCTCCGCGGACGATCCGGCAGAATATACAGTCGCTGCTCATGGTTGGACACGCTCCGTAAGGTTCATGTGCGCCGGAGCATACACTTCCGGCGTCTGGCGGGAAAGGTGGACATAGCGTGCGATGATCCCCACGGCGGCGATCGCGATAATGGTTGCGAGGAGCCTGCGCTCCTCACACGTGAGACCGAACCACCTGCCAACCATCGACTTCAGATCATCTTTCATGCACCCATGCTATAGTGCGTTGAACCGGTTGAAAAGGCCGACTTCGCGCCCTATCGACTCCTTGGCATCGCGGATGCTATTACATATTACAAGGATTGGAAGAATGCGTCGTAAGTTGTTCCAATGATTGGAACTATGCGAAATACGGGATAGAATGATGTGGGACAGTATGACGCACATTAGTTCTTGCAGCGAAGCTAGGTGAGAGGAAATGACACATGCAACTTGATCGATTGACGATTAAATCGCAGGAGGCGATACAGGCCGCGCAGCGGTTGGTTTCGCAGCGGAAGCATGCGGAGATGGATGTGGACCATCTGATGCTGGCGTTGCTGGAGCAGACCGACGGCGTGGTGCGTCCGCTCGTCGAGAAGCTGGGCGTAAGCTGCGACGCGTTTCGCGCCAAGCTGGACCAAGGCATGTCGAAGAGGCCGACGGTCACGGGCGCGGCCGCGACACGGTATCCCTCGCAGCACCTTCAAACCGTCTTCAATCGCTCGTTCGAAATCGCGGAGAAGATGAAGGACGAGTACATCAGCACGGAGCATCTCTTCCTTGCCGTGCTCGAGCTTAAGGACGGTCCTGTCGCCGCCGTGGCCAAGCAGTTGGGACTGACCTACGACGGCGCGCTCAAGGCCCTTCAGGCCGTTCGTGGCAGCCAGCGCGTGACGGACGCGTCGCCGGAGGACAAGTACGAGGTCTTGAAGAAGTACGGGCGAGATCTCACCGAAGCGGCGCGCAGCGGGAAGCTCGATCCCGTGATCGGCCGCGACACGGAAATCCGTCGCGTCATCCAGGTCCTTTCGCGCCGGACAAAAAACAACCCCGTCCTGATCGGCGAACCGGGCGTGGGCAAGACCGCGATCGTCGAAGGTCTCGCCCAGCGCATCGTCGCGGGCGATGTCCCCGAAGGCCTGCGCAACAAGACCGTGGTGTCGCTGGATATCGGGTCGATGATCGCGGGCGCGAAGTTCCGCGGGGAATTCGAGGACCGCTTCAAGGCGTTCATCAAGCAGGTCATCGAGGCTGAGGGAAAGATCATCCTCTTCATCGATGAGCTGCACACGCTCGTCGGCGCCGGTGGCGCGGAAGGCGCCGTCGATGCGTCGAACATGATCAAGCCGCCGCTTGCGCGCGGTGAGCTTCGCTGCGTGGGCGCGACAACGCTCGACGAGTATCGCAAACACGTGGAGAAGGATCCCGCGTTGGAGCGTCGCTTCCAGCCTGTGCTGGTGGGGGAACCGACCGTCGAAGACACGATCGGCATCCTGCGCGGCCTGCGTGAGCGCTATGAAGTGCACCACGGCGTGCGCATCCAGGACGCGGCGCTGGTCGCGGCGGCGGTGCTGGCCAACCGGTATATCACCGATCGATTCCTGCCCGACAAGGCCATCGACCTCATTGACGAGGCCGCGAGCCGGCTGCGTATGGAAATCGACAGCGTGCCTGTCGAAATCGACGAGGTGCAGCGCCGCATCATGCAGCTCGAGATCGAGCGCGAGGCGTTGAAGAAGGAAAAGGACGAGGAAAGCCGTCGCCGCCTCGAAAAGCTTGAGCAGGAACTTGCGCGGTTGAATGAAGACCGGACGCGGATGCGTCTCCATTGGGAAAAGGAGAAGGAGCTCATTTCCGACATCCGCGCGCTAACGCAGTCCCTCGACCTCATGCGGAGCGAGGAGGAGGCGGCGAAGCGGGCGAACGACCTTGGGAAAGCGGCCGAGATCATGTACGGGCGTATTCCGAAGGTGGATGCCCAGATCAAGGAGCATCAGGCCAAGCTCGCCTCGTTGCAGAAGGACCAGAAGATGCTGAAAGAGGAGGTGGACTCCGAGGACATCGCGACGGTGGTGTCGAACTGGACACATGTTCCGGTCAGCCGGTTGCTGGAAACCGAGAAGGCGAAGCTGCTGAAAATGGAAGAGCGGTTGCGTGAGCGTGTGATCGGCCAGACCGAAGCGGTCGAGGCCGTGTCGCGCGCGGTGAGGCGTTCGCGCTCGGGTTTGCAGGATCCGAATCGTCCGATCGGCTCGTTCATCTTCCTCGGTCCGACCGGTGTCGGCAAAACCGAACTTGCGCGGGCGCTGGCCGAATTCCTGTTCGACGACGAGCACGCGATGGTGCGCATCGACATGTCCGAGTTCATGGAGAAGCACTCGGTCAGCCGCCTGATCGGCGCGCC
>CAZCZZ010000015.1:46137-65323 GCA_964503335.1 uncultured Verrucomicrobiota bacterium | reverse complement strand
TAGGTGCGATGCAGGTTGGCACGTTCTGCCAGCTTCTCCTGCGAGAGCCCCAGGCGGTCCCGCTGACTCTTTACGGCTCGTGCAAAGCCCGTGCGGACAGTGATTTCAGTCATTGTACGCTCCGTGTGTCTCTTATTAAAATTTACACGACGGACGGCCTGCTTCAACAGACTATGAGTGACATCCTTACCATACGCGCGAAACCGCGACTTTCAACAGACGTCTACTCTTCGCGGATGGACAGGAGGAAGGCGCGCTTTTCGTCGTCCATATCAAGGAACTGAACGCCAAATCCGTCGCCCACGATGCGCACGATCTTGCACCGGATCGAGGCATGGGTTTTGTGCCGGATGGAGAACAGCTCCATGACCATCTCCTCGCCCATCGTGACCTTCATCTTGGTCTCAATGAATGCGCCGCCTTCGCTCATGTCGCGGATCAGGAAGCGGTAGGAGACGTTCTCGAGGTCGAAGTCGACGACGACGAGGCATTTGAAGCGTGTGTGCCGGCGCATCTGCTGCACGGTCATGATATCCGTGTCCTTGCGACGCTGCGATTCCATGAGGGCGCTGATTAGGCCGGAGGAGACGCTGGTCGTCTTGTTGAAGGGCAGGTAGTCAATTTCGATGATCGGTTCGTCCCAGCTCAGGATGGAGTAGAAGGCCGCGTCGCCTTCGGTCTCTCCATCTTCTGCGGCGACGAGTTCGCCGTCCTTGAGGAAAATCCTTCCCGTGTGGCCCGGCGAGTCGACGGTGAGCGCGCACGTCTTCCCGTCGGCGTGCAGCATCTGGAGGAACGAAGTCAGGTGGATGCCCCAGACTTCGCCCTTGCAGCGGATCTGGAGTTCAGCAAAGACCGCCTTGGTCATATCGGCGAGGCTGAACGGCTTCTCGAACATCGTGTTCGCGCCCATGTAGCGGATGGTGGCGCGGGGCAGGGGCGTCTTGGAGCCGACCATGACGATGACTTTCACATCGCGATGCTTGCGGTTGATCTCCGCCATGAGCTGGAACCCGTCCATCGCGGTTCCATCCAAACCGGTAATCACAAGATCAATGTGCATGCGCCGGATGACTTCGAGCGCGTCGGATCCGTCGTTCGTCACAATGACATCAAATGAAAGTCCCTGTCGCTTCAACAGGTCCTTCATGGAGCCGGCCAGTTCCACGTCCGGGTCATTGATCAAGATTCGCTTCGGGATCATCTCGTTGCTCGTCGCCTCTGCAAAAAAGTTACAAGTCCATCACTCGTCGCATGCTAAGCCATGGAAACCGTTGAATTCAAGGACGGTGAAAGGCTCCAATCCATGGAGGTAGGCGTCGGGTTGGCTTCCAAGGATTGGAGGAGTGGAAGACCGGGAACCGACCTTCTCCGTGCAATTTCCGGGCTGACTCACGGGCGTCCAGCCGCTATCAATTGCACCCCTGTGAAGTACCGGCTCAAACATGTGGTTGAATACGGATTCCTCCGCGGCTTGTCGGGGTTGTTGAATATACTCCCGTACCGCGCAGCGCTGTTCGTCGGCTGGCTGCTCGCCCGGATCTTCTTCCACATTGTGCGCTTTCGCGTGGCACCCGCGAAGGCCCGCATCCGGGAAGTGTTCGGCGATAAGTACACGAATCGCCAAGTCAACCACATCGCCTGGATTTCGCTCCGCAACACATTCTTCAACGCCGTCGAAGTCGTGCGGATGGGGAAGGTGACGAAGGAGTGGGTGGTCAAGGTCATTGATTACCAGGAGATCCACAAGGTTCGCGATACGTTGAAGCCAGGGCAGGGCGGGATTCTCGTCGTGCCGCATACCGGCAATTGGGATCTTGCCGGCGTGGCGGCCCAGAAGTTCGACCTCCCGATGTTCTTTGTCGTTGGGAAGCAGAAGAACCCGCTGACCGATGAATACCTGAACCGCATGCGCGGCATCACGGGCATCGAGACCATTCCGCGCGATTCATCCGTTCTCCGCAAAGTGATCAAGAACCTTCGCGCCGGAAAGGTGCTCGCGTTCATGACCGACCTGCGGTCGAAGACCCCTGGCGTGAAGGTCCGGTTCCTCGGCGCGGAGGCGAATGTGGTGGGCGGCATGGCGCTCTTCGCCCGCCAAGCCGGTGTCCCTGTCTTTCCCGCTGTGATCACGCGCGTGGGCTGGGGACGTCACCGCTGGCGGATCCATGATCCGATCTATCCGAATCCGGACATCGACAAGGAAACGGACTGGCAGCGCATGACGCAGCACGTGATGGACATCTACGACAAGGCCATCCGCGAGGAGCCGGAGCAGTACTTCTGGTACAACAAGCGCTGGGTGCTTGATCCGATTGAGCCGGTGGCGGCTGTAGCCGGCCTCGATGAGGCCGGAGGACCGGGTTCGGCGACCCCGGCTACAGAAGTTGGCTGATCACGTAGCCGCCGCGCGCTTCGCCATCTTCCTCGTCAGCGACCAGTCCATGATGGAATCGGGCAGGAAGCGACGGGCGAACGCGCCGAGGTAGGCAGGGATCGTCACGCAATACCTGCGCTTCGGATTGCCGGATTCCAGGGCGTGGACGACTTTCACGGCGACATGTTCCGGTGGTTTGTTGAAGGCGTCCGGCTTCTTCGTCTGGTTGATGCGCCGCTTGATCTCCTTCTCGTAATACGAGGCGTGCGTCGCGTGTTGGAGATCGAGCGATGATTGGGCGCGGGCCGCGGCGTTGTGGCGGAACTCCGAGATGATGGGGCCGGGCTCGATAAGGATGACGCCCACGCCCGAGCCGTGCAGCTCGATGCGCAGCGCGTCGGAGATGGACTCCATGGCGTGTTTCGACGCGCAGTAGCTTCCGTAGTACGGGATGGTCACGCGACCGAGTACGGAACTGATATTGACGATGCGTCCCCAGCCTTGTTTGCGGAAAAGGGGGATGAACTGGTTGGCGAGATCCACCGCTCCGACGAGGTTCACTTCGATCTGGTACCGCAGGATATCGCGAGGAAGATCCTCCACCGCGCCAGCCTGACCGAACCCCGCATTGTTCACAATCGCGCCAAGCTTCCCGCCGGTCAGCGCCAGCGTCTCGGCTGCGCATTGTTTCACGGATGCGGCGTCGGAAACGTCAAGCGCCACGGGCTTGAAGCCGTCGGCGCGAAGCTTATCGAGATCAGCCGGCTTGCGAGCCGTTGGAACGACAGTCCATCCGCGGTCGCGCAGCATATGCGCGGTTGCGGCCCCTATGCCTGTCGAGCAGCCTGTGACGAGCACGATGCGGTCCTGAATCTGTGGTAGTTTCATAGTCTGATTCCAAAAGCCGGGTTGGTGGTAACAATCGGGGGCACTTCTGTCAAACTGCGGGCTGTTCATTCAAACTGTCGCGTTGAGCTTGCGAGAGGGCACGGATGACCTATTCTCATGGCATGAAAACGATCCTTCGTACTGCCGCATCGAAACCACTCCGGTTTGCGATGTTTGGATTCCTGCTCGTCTTCGTCGTGTCGTGCGCGACGACGGACTTCGTCACGGGGTCGCGTACGCGAAACATGTATGCCCTCGCCGAGGACGTAAAGTTCGGCGAGGAGGTGCAGCATGAATCAATCGAAGAGATGCGCAAGCAGGGTGTACCGATCAACCGGGACACAAAGCGCGTCAAACAGCTCCAGGACATGGTGCAACGCATCACGGCCATATCCCACATTCCCGACCTGCCTTACGAAGTGAACCTGTTTGAGACGAATATCGTCAACGCGATGGCCGCCCCCGGCGGAAAGATCATCGTGTTCTCCGGCCTCTACGACGAAAAGGTGGGCATCGCGAAGACCGATGATGAAATCGCGGCGGTGATCTCCCACGAGATTGCCCATGTGACCTGTCGCCACACGACGGAGAATCTCACGCGTCAGGCCTTGCCGAACCTGTTGTTGGTGGCTGCGGGTTTGTATGCGGAGATCGAGGGAAGCTCAGATATCCGCAACGCCGTCGCTGCGACATTTCTCCTCTACAATGGATTATGGCTGCCGAAATACTCGCGAACCGACGAGGCGGAGGCCGATCGCGTGGGGCTGATGTACCTGGCCAAGGCCGGCTACGACCCTCGCGCCGCGCCAAGGCTCTGGAAACGCGTGCACGAGAAACAAGGGAGCGGGAATGCGCTCACCGCGTTGATCTCTACGCATCCCACGAACAAGGATCGCTGGCAGAATCTCGAGAAACACCTGCCCGCGGCGATGGATGAGTATAGGGCCGCCACAGGTTCGTACCCGACAGGGTACGTGCCGGGTCAGCCGATCACGCTGTAAGACGCGTCGCAGTAGCTCCGCGCTCCACATGCGAGTGGTCCACGAAATGGAGCACCGAGCTATGCGAGGTGAATTCTAGCGTGACGGACGGCGACCGCCGCCGCCTCGAGGCCCACCACGACCACCACCGCGCGGTCCGCCGCGACCGGGTCCGCCCGGACGACGTCCACCACCGCCATGAGGCCGTTCCCCTTCGTCACGACGGGGAGGGCGGGGGGCATGCGTGGGTGCGGGCAGTTTCAACCACTCGTCTTCCGGGTGGATGCACTTAAGCGCGCGGCCGATGTACTTCTCGATCTCGGGAAGATGGTAGCCGTCGTCTTCATCGGCAAAGCTGATGGAGGTTCCGGCGTTACCCGCTCGACCTGTACGGCCGATGCGGTGGACATAGTCCTCTGCATCGATGGGCAGGTTGAAGTTGATGACGTGCGATACGTTGTCGACGTGAATGCCGCGACCTGCGACATCCGTCGCGACGAGTACACGAATCTTGCCTTCCTTGAAGTCTTCCAGGACGCGGAGACGTTTCTGCTGCGGCACGGCGCCGGAGAGCAGTGCCGTGTTGATGTCGTACTGGCGCAGGTATTCGCACAGGCGATCGGCTTCATCGCGACGGTTGGCGAAGAGAATCACGCGTTGGGCGTTCTCGCGCATGAGGATGTTGTAGAGCAGGGCAAACTTCTCGCGAATGGTGACGATGTAGACGACCTGGTCCACGGTATCGACAGCCACTTCTGTCGGCGCGACTTCGATGGTGACCGGGTCGGTGGTCCACTGGGACGCGAGGCGCTTTACGTCGTCGGTCAGCGTCGCCGTGAAGAACAGCGTCTGGCGGTGTCCCTTGTGCGGCGTGCTGTGGACGATCTGGCGTACATCGGGGATGAAGCCCATGTCGAGCATGCGATCGGCTTCATCGATGACGAGGAACTCAACCTTGCTCAGATGGAGATCGCCGCGCTGCTTGAAATCGAGCAGTCGTCCGGGCGTGGCGACCATGATGTCGACGGGAGAATCAGCCAGCAACCTGCGCTGCCGGTCGTAGTCCATGCCGCCGTAGACCGCCACGATGCGGATGGGCGTGTACTTGGCCAGCGCCTTGGCGTCCTTCTCAATCTGGATCACCAGCTCGCGCGTCGGGGCGAGAATGAGGGCGCGGGGCATGCCGACCTTGCGTTCGCCTTCGAGGGGCCGCGACAGGGCGCGTGAAAGAATGGTCAGCAGGAATGCGGCTGTCTTGCCCGTTCCGGTCTGGGCGCGACCGTAGGCGTCCTTGCCTGCCAGCGTGTGCGGTAGCACCTGTGCCTGGATCGGCGTGCAATACGTGAACTTCAAGTCGGCGATCGCGTGGAGAACTTCGGTGGGGAAATTCAGGTCGGCGAAGCGTGTCTTGCCTTCCTGGGGTTCAACGGGGTAGCTGGCTGGGTCCCACGGGGGTGATGGGACAAAGGGTGCATCCGGCTTGTGCTCATACTTCTCTGTATGCTGCGGCGTATGTTCACGAGGACCGTCGTGACGCGGGTGTGATCGTCCACCCTGGCCGTGACCGCGTCGCGGTCCACTATGACTGCCGGGGCGGCGCTCATCAGGTCTGCGGTCCTCCGTTCGACGTTCATCGGGATGCGACGACCGTGCTGACGGCCGATAGGCTTCGCCACCATGGGGCTTGGAGGCCTTCTCGTGAGGCTTCGGTGCGTGGGCTGGTTTGCTGTGCGATGCCTGCGTGGAGGCATGGGAGGCGGACGGCTTCTTGTCCGCGCTTGCTTTGGGTCTGAACTTTGCAAGGACCCGCTTGATTAGTGCTTTAACCATGAGGAGCTACTGTCTCGATCTGCCGGATTCCGGTGGCCGCTACACGTTGATGTTCAGGTAGAGGCTTTTATGGCTCGCAGGCCTTGTTGCCTGCAGAGGATTTCCGGAACTTCCGGTCTGGGGATTCTGAATCCGCTGTTTCTTCTGTTTTGACGGTGGGCAACCTGTCCTGCTTCCGCAACGTGCCCACCCGCAACCGTTCGAAACACCCGCACAGCAAGCTGTTGCGAGTCGGCGGAATCATAGCCTCTGCGGGGATGAACGCAAGATTCAAGAAAAGCGCTGAACGGACGGGGGTGCCCAAATGTCGAAGGGGTAAGACTTTACAGTGTCGGTGGTAGGTCTCTAATGTTCGGGAAAGGGGAGGCCAGGATGGAACAACACGTTGCGGCGAAGGGTACTCGGGTGGATATCGGGCTTCTGGTGCTTCGCTTGGGTATTGGCGCCAGCATGATCATCTTCCATGGCTACGGGAAACTGGCGGGTGGACCGGAGCGCTGGGAGAAGCTCGGGTCGAACATGGAAATGCTCGGCATATCATTCCTTCCCGTGTTCTGGGGCTTCATGGCTGCGTTTGCCGAGTGCTTCGGCTCGCTCTTCATCATGCTTGGCATCTGGTTTCGCGCCGGCGCGGGCCTGCTGGCCATCACGATGGTCGTTGCGGTGCTCCGCCACCTCAGTCTCCCGCCGGATGCAGAGAATGCCGGTTGGGAAGGAGCTTCACATGCTCTGGAATTTCTCGTCGTCTACGTGGCGTTGCTCCTTTCTGGCCCGGGTCGTTACCGTTTGCCGGCGCGTTCCTGACGGTGATTGACACTCAAGGGGGCTCCTGATAACCATCTGCTCCTTCTTTTGCACCGGTGGTGGAATGGCAGACACGCAAGCCTCAGGAGCTTGTGCCCGCAAGGGTGTGGAGGTTCAACTCCTCTCCGGTGCACCACCCTTCGCTTCGCTGCGGGTGGCAAGCCGCCGCGAGGCTGGAGTTGGTTGGTTTGGCTGCAGGTTGATTGACACACGGGGGCGGATGTCATACGTTCCGCGCCCTTGTGAGCGATCGAAAGATCGCTTCTGGTGCCCCGTTTTGATGGGGGGTTAGCTCAGTTGGGAGAGCGCCGCAATGGCATTGCGGAGGTCGAGGGTTCAACTCCCTTACCCTCCACCAGTTTCCTCAAGGGTCCCGCAACTCCTTCCGGACTATTCGTGATCGCGACGTACGCTGAATGCATTGGCTTGCTTCTGACGTTCCACATGATATCCTCCGAAAGACGGCGTCCGCGTGGATGGCTGGGCGGTTCAGGGACACATCGAGGGGAAGTCGCCATGAAACAGTCAGCAGCGTGGTTTGTTGCGTTGGTCCTGGTGGTTTGCGTGCCGGTAACCCGGGCGGAGGAGACTGAAGAGGACGTTGCCTTGTCCGAGCTTCCAAAGGAAGTGGTGGAGGCGGTCAACAAAGCTGTCCCCGGGATCACGCTGACCGAAGCCGAAAAGGTCAAGGACGGCGATGAAGTCGAATACGAGGTCGAGGGCACAACCGCTGACGGCAAGAAGCACGAGGTTGAAGTTTCGGCAGACGGCAAGGATGTCGATGCCGACAGCGACGAAGACAACGACTCGAAAGACAGCAGCGACGAGGACAGCGACGACAAGAGCGAGGACAAAGACAAACACTGATTCGTCAGGTTTCTAGTCTCGCCACGTTCGTGCTCTCTCCCTTGGACAGGAGCAGGGCGCACAACAGGTCGCCGGTGACATTCAGCACGGTCCGGCCCATGTCCAGCAAGCGATCCACGCCGAGCACCAGCGCGATGCCTTCAGGTGGAATCCCGAAGCTGGCCATGATCGACATGATGATCGGGATCGAGCCGCCGGGGATTCCGGCCACGCCGATCGCGGTCAGGAAGACCATCAGCACGAGCGAGACGTGCTGCAAGAGCGACAGCTCGATGCCGAAAACCTGTCCCACGAAGATCACAGCCACGGCTTCAAACAGTGCCGTACCGTCCATATTGACGGTTGCGCCAAGAGGCACAGTAAATGAAGTGACCGACTCCGGCACCTTGAAGTCCTTTTCAAGCGTCCGGATCGTCGTCGGGATCGTCGCGTTGCTGGAACTCGTTCCGAATGCCGTGGCAAAGACAGGAAACGAGGTTTTGTAGAACGCGATCACGGGCATGCGTAGCACGAAGCGGACGATCAGGGCGTAGACTCCGAAGAAGTGGATGGCGTAGCCGAGCACGACCACGGTCACGTACAGCGCAAGCTGGTTGAGGAGTTGAACCCCGAAGCGTGACAAAGCGACAGCCATCAGCGCGGCGACTGCGAACGGTGCGAGTTTCATGATCCAGCCCACGACGAGCAGTGCGGCGTCGGACACTGCACCGAGGACATCCTTCGCGGCGGCGGACTTCTTCGGGTCAATCACAAGGAGCGTGGCCCCGAAGACCAACGCCACGAAAATGATGGCGAGCATCTGGCCTTCGGCGAGGGCCTGCACAATATTCTTGGGGATGATCTGGCTGATTATCCCCGGCCAGAGCGAGTCCTGAACGCCGGCGCTTTTCTCCATCAAGCCCGCGACCTGCCCGCTAAACTGCACGCGTGCATCGTCGGCAAACTCCTTCGACACACCCTGGCCCGGCTTGATCGTCGTAACGAGGAACTGTCCGATCAGGATCGCGACCAACGACGTACACATATAGAAGAGGATAAGCTTCCTCCCGAGTCGCGCGACATGCGGCAGGGAACCGAGCTGGGCCACGCCAAGGGCCAGCGAGCAAAACACAAGCGGGACTACCACCATAAAGAGTCCGCGCAAAAAGACCTGACCGACAGGTTCCAGCACATTTTTGATGATGCCCTTTTGGAGGGGGACTTCTCCCCAAGCGTGGAGGCCGATGCCGAGAGCGATACCGGCAAGGAGGCCGAGTACTAGACGGGTGTTCTGATTTCGAAGCACGAGTAGAAAAGTAACCACGAATGGACACGAATGAACACGAATAAAGATTTCCGATCGGAACATTCGTGTCGATTCGTGTCCATTCGTGGTTAAACTCTCCTCATGCGTATTGTTTTCATGGGTTCCGGTTCGTTCGCGTGTCCAGCGGTCAGCTCTCTCTTGGGGGCTCCCGGTCTGGAGGTGTTGGCCGTTGTCACGCAGCCGGATCGACCGCGGGGGCGCGCATTACAGATGTCGGCTTGTCCCGTGAAGGCGTTGGTAGAGCCGAAGGGTGTGCGGGTGATTACGCCGGAGAAGGTAGGGGAGATTGAGGAGAAGCTGCGGGAACTGAACGCGGATCTCTTTGTCGTGGCGGACTACGGGCAGTATATCCCGACTCGTATCTGGTCGATGCCGCCGCATAAGACGATCAACATTCATCCGTCCCTCCTGCCCAAGTACCGCGGCGCAGCGCCGATTCCCTGGGCGATAGCGAGGGGCGACACGATCACGGGTGTTTCCATTCAGTATGTCACGGCAAAGATGGATGCGGGTGATCTGCTGGCGCAGGAGACGTTTGTGATATCGCCCGACGACACATCGATCACCCTCGAGGCGCGGCTGGCCGAGGAGGGCGCGCGCATGCTACTCGGCGTAATTGAGCGCATCGCACAGGGCGAGATTCACCCGACGCCGCAGAACGAAGCCGATGCTTCGCATGCGCGTAAGCTTTCCAAACAGGATGCGACGATTCACTGGAATCATTCGGCCGTATCGATCCACAACAAGGTACGCGCCTTCCAGCCCTGGCCCGGCGCGGTCACACGGATTCGCACCGGCGCCTTGCAGGTATCCAAGAGCCGCGTGGAAGACGCAAAGGGAACACCCGGTTGGATCATCGAGATGAAGGGTGATGGACCCTTGATCGCCACAGGCGAGGGTTCGCTTCGCCTTCTCGAAGTGCAACCCGAGGGCAAGAAATCGATGCCCGGGTCGGCCTGGATTTGCGGCAGCCGATTGAACGAAGGAGAGCCGCTGATCTAGCGGATTTTATGCCCGCCGCCGGAGGTCGTCCGGAGAAGAACGTTGACAGGGCAGGGGGTGCACCTGTTCTCTGTAGGGACATGGCGAGCACTGTTCATGTGGCTTTAGGGGCACGGTCGTACGACATTGTGATCGGGCAAGGGCTCCTTCCGTCGTTGGGAGAAAGCTGTAAAAAGCTCGGTTTGGGCCGGAATTCCCTTGTGGTCACGGACATGACGGTTGCGCCGCTGCATGGCGAGGTCACGGCGTCATCCCTTGCCGGAAGCGGATTCCAAGTCGGTCGTGCGCTTGTTCCGGCTGGCGAACAATCCAAGGACATACAAATCCTTTTCCATGTGTACCAGAAGGCCGTGGAGCAGGGACTCGATCGCAAGTCGTTTATGGTTGCCTTGGGCGGTGGCGTCGTCGGTGACCTCGCGGGGTTCGCGGCGGCCACGTTCCTTCGCGGCATCGACTTTGTCCAAGTTCCCACAACCCTTCTTGCGATGGTGGACAGCGCCGTGGGCGGGAAGACCGGAATCAATCTTCCGCAGGGCAAGAACCTGGTCGGGTCATTCCATCAGCCGCGACTCGTGATCGCGGACCTCGATTTGCTGAAGACACTCCCGCCCCGCGAAATTGCGGCCGGCATGGCCGAGGTCGTGAAGTATGGCGTGATCAAGGATGCGACATTCTTCGCGATGCTGGAGAAGAATGCCGACGCGATCCGTAACGGCGACGCGAACCTGCTTGAGCAGATCGTGCGGCGCAGTTGCGAGATCAAGGGCGA
This sequence comes from uncultured Verrucomicrobiota bacterium, assembly GCA_964503335.1. Taxonomy (GTDB): domain Bacteria; phylum Verrucomicrobiota; class Kiritimatiellia; order CAIVKH01; family CAIVKH01; genus CAZCZZ01. The sequence goes on along the minus strand of CAZCZZ010000015.1, from coordinate 54,500 downwards.
CGTGGTGGGTCGCGATGAACGGGAAGAAGGCGGCCTTCGAGCGATCCTGAATTTCGGTCACACCATTGGTCACGCGATTGAGGCGGTGACGGGGTACGGGACGTACCTGCATGGTGAAGCCATTGCGATCGGCATGGTGTATGCGGCCCGTCTTTCGGCAGAGTTGCTGGGGATGCCGAAAGATGACGTCGTGCGGCTTGATCGCTTGTTGCGTCGCTTCAGCCTTCCCACTGAATTGCCCGACTGTCCATGGCAGCCGATTCGCCGGGCGATGGGCATGGACAAGAAAAGCAAAGGCGGCTCGCCTCGCTTCGTGCTGGCCGAGAAGATCGGCGTGGTGCGCGAGGGCGTCGAGGTGTCGGAAGACGTATTGCAGCGACTGTGGGAGGACCGTTCGCCGGTCCGGGGGCACGGATTCTAAATGTCAGCCGTTAGCGAAGGGATCGTACGCGAGTACTTCGAGGCGCTGGACTTTCTTGTCCTCCAGCCGCGCAAGTACGCCGTGGCGGCGCGTCCGAAGCGACCCGATGAAGAGATCGACCTGATCGTGGTAAACGCGCATCCCGGTGATCACAGACTTCCTGAGTCGGGCTCGTGGAACTCCCAGGATGTACGCGGCATCCAACGCGCGATCGTCGGTGTGCGCGGCTGGCATACGGACCGCTTCAGCCCGGCGATGCTTGAAACGACACCGGAGATCTTCCGCTTTGCGGGGGACGAGTCCGTGAAGAGGGTGACGCGCACGCTGGGCGAGGGACCTGTGGCGAAGATCCTGTGCCTGCCCGGGCTGGCGTCGACCGATGAATTGAAGCGTCGCTCCCTCTCTATATTAAAGGAGAGAGGCATCGACGGCGTGATCTCGTTTCCGGTCATGCTGCGTGAATTGATAGGCCGGATTGAAGTCACGAGGAACTACGAGAAATCGGACATCCTGCAAACCCTGCGCATCTTGAAGAACTACGATCTATTGAAGGAACCCCAGATGGAACTTTTCCGTTCCCGCCGCAAGAAAGCGGGCCACGAATGACGCCGCGCGATGCCTACATCGCATTGAACATGATGGACGGGATGGGGCCTGTCCGCGTGAGAAACCTGATCGCCGCTGTCGGATCGGCGGAAGCTATATTCGAAGCCGACGAAGCTGCGCTTCTCACAGCAGAAGGGGTGGGACGCGAGATGGCGAAGCGAATCATGGAACAGAGAGGGACAGTGGATCCCGGAGGTGAGGAAGATAAGGCGCGGCGTCATCACGCACGCATCGTTTCCTTCGTCGATGAGGATTACCCCAAGCCCCTTCGCAACATCTACGATCCACCGCTCGCCCTGTACGTCCGCGGCACGCTTGAAAAGCGCGACCGGCATTCGGTTGCTGTGGTCGGTACGCGCACGCCAACGCATTACGGTTCGTCGGTGACGGATCGGCTTTCATACCAGCTCGCGAAAGCTGGTTTCACGGTGATCAGTGGTCTCGCGCGCGGGGTGGATACTGCCGCACACAAAGCCGCGCTAAAAGGCGACGGACGTACTATCGCGGTCCTTGGCAGCGCGATCGACAAGCTGTATCCGGCTGAGAATGCGGAACTCGCGGATCGTATCGCCGAGCACGGCGCGGTCATCTCCGAATACACGATGGGGCGTCCCTCCGACCGCACCACATTCCCGTACCGCAACCGCATCGTGTCCGGCATGAGCATGGGACTGCTCGTGGTGGAAGCGAGCAAGGAAAGCGGCGCGATGATCACCGCGGACATGGCGGCGGAGCAGGGCAAGACGATCTTCGCCGTACCCGGTCGCATCGACCAGCCGTCATCACGCGGAACGCATCACCTCATCAAGGAAGGCGCCCGCCTCGTCGAAGATGTGGACGACATTCTGCAGGAGTTCGACGCGCTGCTTCCGACGGAGCAAAAGAGATCCGCAAAGCAGAACACGAAGCGCCCGGATGTCCCGCTCTCCGAACCCGAACAAGCGATTGTGAAAGCGTTGTGGAAGGGAAATCTCGACGTGGATGAACTTACGCGCGAAGCCGCTCTCCCGAGTGCGAAGGTAAGCGCGATGCTGATGGGGCTGGAAATGAAGCGGGTCGTCCGTATACTGCCGGGCCGCATTGTGGAGCTGGTCAAGGAACTGAGAGATTCGAGATTTGAGACTTGAGATGCGAAACTCAGCACCAGAGAAACCACGACAGGACTTGAGGCGCCGAACCAAGGAATACGCCGGGAAAGTCATTCGTCTTTACACTGAGTTGCCTCGGAATCGTGCAGAGGTTGATGTGGTCGGCAGGCAGATGCTTCGGTCTGGAACGTCTGTCGCAGCCAACTATCGCGAAGCATCACGCGCGAGGAGCCGCGCTGATTTTGTTGCGAAGATCGGAAATTGTCTCCAAGAGGCAGATGAGACACAGATGTGGATTGAGCTACTTCGCGAGGATTGCCGGGTTCAATCCTCTTCGCTCAGCCCGCTTTGGGAAGAAACTGACGAGTTACTCGCAATCTTTGTGACGATGCAGAAAAACACCAAGGAACGCGGCTTATGATCAGAATTTCAAATCTCGCATCTCCTATCTCCAATCTCTCATGAAAAACCTCGTCATCGTTGAGTCGCCGGCGAAAGCAAAGACGATCAATAAGATCCTGGGGAAGGATTACATCGTCAAAGCGTCGATGGGCCATGTGCGGGATTTGCCGCAGAAGGAGCTGGGCGTTGACTTGGAGAACGACTTCAAGCCGAAGTACGTCAACATCGATACGCGGGCGAAGGTGATCAAGGAGCTGAAGGAAATCGCATCGACGGCGGACACGATTTATCTCGCGCCCGACCCTGACCGTGAGGGAGAGGCCATCGCGTGGCATCTTGAGGCCGCGCTCCGCACAAAGAACGATCCGCGCAAATACCTGCGCGTCACCTACAACGAAATCACAGCGCCTGCGATCCGGAAGGCGTTTCAGGAGCCGCGCAAGATTGACCAGAACAAGGTCGATTCACAGCAGGCTCGGCGAATCCTCGATCGCATTGTCGGTTATCAGGTCAGCCCATTGCTTTGGCGACAGATTCGCGGCGCCACCAGCGCCGGACGCGTGCAGTCGGCCGCGCTTCGCCTTGTCTGCGAACGCGAGCGGGAGATCATCAACTTCAAGCCGGAGGAATTCTGGCTCCTCGGCGCGAAGGTGCGCAAGCTGGTGGACCCGCGCGATGTGTTCGAGATCAGGCTCGCGAAGATCAATGGCGAGAAGGCTGACATCAAGGCTGCGGAGGAGGCGCACAAGATTCGCGCCGATCTCGAAGGCCGCACACTCAAGGTGTCGGCTATCATACGCCGCGAGCTTTCCCGCCGCGCCCCGCCTTCCTTCATCACCAGCACATTGCAGCAATCGGCATCGAGCCGTCTCGGGTATCCGCCCAAGCGCACGATGCAACTCGCGCAGAAGCTGTATGAAGGCAAGGACTTCGGTGACGGGCCGGTCGGCTTGATCACCTACATGCGTACCGACTCCGTGGCATTGGCCCCGGAGGCGGTGCAAGCGGCGCGCGAGTTCATTGGAAAGACGTTTGGACGTGAGTTCATCCCGGACACGCCTAACTTCTTTAAGAGCAAGGCCAGCGCGCAGGAAGCTCACGAGGCGATTCGGCCCACGGACGTGACCCGCACGCCGGAATCGGTGGCCAGGTATCTGGATCCCGACGAACTCAAGCTCTACAAGCTGATCTGGGAACGATTTGTCGCCTGCCAGATGTCACCCGCACAAATTGCGCAGCGAACGGCGGAAATCGAAGCGCCGCCGCCGGCGGGCAAGACTAGCACGTATTTGTTCAGGGCCACGGCTTCGGAAATCACCTTCCCCGGCTATATGCGTGTCACCGGCGCCGAGCAGCGCCGCGAGGAAGAAGCAAAGAACGAGGACGGCGAACAAGAGACGCCTCTGCCGCCGCTCGATGAAGGTGAATCGCTTGAGAAGATGGAGTGGCTGGAGGAACGCAAGGAAACCCAGCCGCCGCCGCGCTTTACCGAAGCTTCGCTCGTCAAGGCCCTGGAAGAAAATGGAGTCGGCCGCCCCAGCACATATGCGCAGACCATATCGACCATCGTGGATCGCCAGTATGTTCTCAAGGACAAGCGCGCCTTGAAGCCGACCACCATGGGCCTGGCCGTGAATGATTTCCTGGTGAAATATCTGCCGAGCCTTTTCGACATCAAGTTCACCGCCAACATGGAGCTGCTGCTCGATGAAGTGGAGGAGGGCAAGGTCGAGTGGCATCAGATGTTGCGCGAGTTTTACACGGCTTTCGTCGTGTGGGTTGAAGGCGCGAAGGTTCCGCCGGCTGACAAGAAAGTTGTGTCCGCCTTGCTGAACGTGCTGAACGATGTAAAGACGTGGGGGCCGGAGACCAAGCGTGGCCGCAAGACGTACAGCGATTCCAAGTTCGTGCTGTCAGTCCGAGACCAGCTCGAGGACAAGGAAGCGCAGCCGGTTTCCGAGCGCCAGATGGATGCGTTGCTCAAGGTGGCGGCGCGCTACAGGGATCAACTACCGAAGCTGGAGGCCGAGGCCAAACGGCTTGGATTGGGCGAGACCTTGCGCGAGCACGTCGTGACGCAGCTTCCGCCGTCGCCCGAGATGACACGCAAGTGCGAACTTCTGGAAGGCATCACCTTCGGCGAGCCGCGCACGATCGGGAAGCGGACGTACGACGACAAGAAGTTCTACGAATCCCTGCGGGACCAGGTGCGCGCGGGCCGCGGCCTTTCGACGAACCAGAGCGCGTATCTTGACAAGCTTCTCTTCAAGTATGCGGACCAGGTGCCGAACTTCGAGGCGATCGCGAAGGAGCTTGGGTTGGACCAGCAGCCAGTGGCCGACGGCGATCCCTATGCTGGACCGATCCTGGAACTCATGGGCGCGGTGAAGGAATGGAAGCCGCCGGTGACGAAGGGAAAGATGACATGGGATGACCACGGCTTCTTTGATTCCCTGAATCGCCAGTTCCGCGTGAAGAAGGTGCTCACGTTGAAGCAGTCGATGGCCTTGAAGAAGATGCTGCGTCGCTATGCGGATCAGGTCCCGGGTTACGACGAGAAGATCGAGACATTGAATCTGCTGCCGCGCGCCAAGAAGAAAGAGAAGGCGGGGAAGTAGAATCGAGCCAGCTCCATGACCACGTCCGACAATGATCCGGCGCTGGAGCAGTTTGCCCGATACCTTGAAGCGGAGCGTGATGCGTCGCATCACACGCTGACCAACTACTTGATGGATATCCGCCAGTTCATTGCCCAGCAGTGGGGCGATGACGCGAAGCCGCCGTTCCGCTGGAAGGAAGTGGATCGCTTTGCGGCGCGGCGATTCCTCGTGAGCTACCAGAAGTCGGGATCGAAGGCGACCACCACGCGCCGCAAACTTGCCAGCATGCGATCCTTCTTCCGCTTTCTCATGCGCGAGGAGGTCCTGAAGAACAATCCATTCAGCGCCGTCGTTCTGCCGAAGAAGCCGCGCAACCTTCCGACCATACTGAGCAAGGACGAGATGAAGCGGCTCCTTGAGGCGCCGTTGGCGGAAACGGCGGAAGGCGACGTATTCAGCAAGACGTGGACGGAGTATTCGAAGGTCCGCGATGCGGCGATCCTTGAGGTCCTCTACAGCGCGGGGCTTCGCGTGAGCGAACTTACCGGCTTGAACGATAACCAGGTGGACATGCTTTCGGGTGTCGCGCGCGTTCGCGGCAAAGGGAAGAAGGAGCGTCTCTGCCCGCTTGGATCACATGCCTGCAAGGCGCTGCGAAAGGCCATGGAACAGCGCGACATCTTCTGCATGTTTCTCGGTAAGAGCGGCAAAGCGCCAGCAGTGTTCCTGAACAAGCACGGCGGTCGGCTCACGCCGCGGTCCGTCGAGCGGATGATGAAGAAGTACCTGATCACCGCAAACCTGAACCCGGAACTCTCACCCCACGCTCTGCGCCACAGCTTCGCTACGCACCTTCTGGACGCTGGAGCGGATCTGCGAAGCGTTCAGGAACTGCTCGGCCACGCGAGCTTGTCGACCACACAAATTTACACACACGTCAGCATCGAGCGACTGAAGGAAGTCTATGACAAGGCGCATCCGCGCGCCTGACGGGTGCGGGGAAACGACCGCCATCAAGCTCCTGAGCGGTGACCTCGCCATCGGTCGTTGGGGCGAACTGGTCAGCATCGCCGTGATCGATCAGGCCTGCCTGGGGCGCAGTCAGTCGCAGAACTATACTCCACGGAGCCTCACGAAGCATCGAAATCGGATATCGCAGAGTGTATTTATCCGTTTTGAGGCTTGACGCCTGTAGCGCGGCACTCCTAGAACTATCGTATGGCAACAATCTTTCAACCCGGTCTCAGAACACGGGTGTCCGCGCTGCCCGAAAAGCCACTTCTTAACAGCATGAGCATAGCTCAATGTGTAGCTGTCATCTGTAGTCTGGCGTTTTGGCTGCTGTCCGTCGGCTGGGCGAATGCGACGCAGTCAACAGTGTGGCCCAATCATTCGGGAAGAGTCGAGTATGGTGCCTATGTTCCTGGAACCTATAATTGGTACGCGACCAGGCCAAATATAGGATATTGGTATGATCTTATTGCACAACCGTGGCAGAGTCGCGGAATGCTTTGGAATGATTTCAGTCAGGAGCAGTGGAATGGAGCACGCGTCACTCATATTGAGGTATGGCTTTATGTGAATTCCATGACGGGTGATCCGGGAATCAGTCTAAAACGCCTCAGTACTGCATACAGCTCTTCACCTGATGCAAAATCTCTATACGATGCCGTTGGATCCAGCGCAACCTATATGGATCCTCCCCCATACTATGGCGGTGCGGGTTTTCTTAATCAAGGTGCGCAGCGTTGGTATTCAGTGTCATATGATTATGGCCAGCTTATTGACGACCTCAACGCGTTACTCGAATCGCAAGGTGCATCGACAAGTCGGGCATTCGGAATTGGACTCATTGGGGCGGGGTGGAATGGCAAGAGTGCCATTATTGAGAGCGTGACGGATGGCAACGCCCCATATTTGAAAATCACATGGGATCCGTTTGTTGTAAAAGACCTGTCTGCCACATATTACTCGTATGCGGACAGGATTGTACTAGCGTGGACGGCGCCGCCACAGAGCGTCAGTAGGTACTACATCTACAGACGCGTGCGTAATTCTGGAAATGCATTTGCCTATATCGGGTTGTCATTAAGCAGAACATATGACGATATGTTAAGCGGTGGGCTTGTCCCTGGCACAGAATATGACTACAGAGTTATTCCCGTGACTGCATCAGGAGTTGTCGGACCTGGGAATGGATGGGCGCCAACAGATTATGGCGCAGTTGCCGTGACGAAGATCATGACGGTCACGCCGAACCCAACATTTCCATTTGGTAGCATTCCTTTCGGGACAACGGCGCAGCAGACAATGACAATTCAGAACAGCGGCAATTCTGCTTTGACTGTATCTAGTATTGCGTACCCCCAGGGCTTCAGCGGAAACTGGAGCGGCGGTAGTATAAACAAAGGCTCATCTAGATCTGTTACTGTGACTTTTGCGCCCACTTCCGCAGCCCATTATCAGGGGCCAATTACGGTCAACAGTGATTACACGGAGGGGATAAATTCAACAATGGCGTCGGGAGATGGGGTCGCAACGAGAATTATTGGTCTGTCCGGCAGTCTTGCATTTGGGAACGTAATTGTCGGTCAGACGCTGAGCGCGACGATGAAAATCAACAACTCTGGGAATTCGGCCTTGAACGTCACGTCGATTGCCTGCCCGAATGGGTTCAGCGCGAGCCCGCAGAGCTTCACGGTTAACGCAGGCGGCAGCGCGAATGTCACGATCACCTTCAGTCCCAATGAGGTGCAGAGCTACGGCGGCGACATCACGGTCAGTTCGGACAAGACCAGCGGAACAAGCACGCGAGGATGTTCGGGTTCGGGCGTCGCCGCGGTCACGCGCATCATCCGGTTGGATGGAGACCTGGCCTTCGGGAATGTCACAGTGGGACAGAGCGCCCAGCGGACCATGACCGTCTACAACGACGGGAGCGGAGCGCTCAGCGTCACGTCGATCTCGTGCCCGAATGGGTTCAGCGCGAGCCCGCAGAGCTTCACGGTTAACGCAGGCGGCAGCGCGAATGTCACGATCACCTTCAGCCCCGCCGCCGTCCAGGGCTACGGCGGTGACATATCGGTCAGCTCGGACAAGACCAGCGGAACAAGCACGCGAGGTTGCTCGGGTTCGGGCGTCGCCGCAGTCACGCGCATCATCCGGTTGGATGGAGACCTGGCCTTCGGGAATGTCACGGTGGGACAGAGCGCCCAGCGGACCATGACGGTCTACAACGACGGGAGC
>CAZCZZ010000015.1:41448-46037 GCA_964503335.1 uncultured Verrucomicrobiota bacterium | reverse complement strand
TGTCACGGTGGGACAGAGCGCCCAGCGGACCATGACGGTCTACAACGACGGGAGCGGCGCGCTGAGTGTCGCGTCGATTGCCTGCCCGAATGGGTTCAGCGCGAGCCCGCAGAGCTTCACGGTTAACGCAGGCGGCAGCGCGAATGTCACGATCACCTTCAGCCCCGCCGCCGTCCAGGGCTACGGCGGTGACATATCGGTCAGCTCGGACAAGACCAGCGGAACAAGCACGCGAGGTTGCTCGGGTTCGGGCGTCGCCGCAGTCACGCGCATCATCCGGTTGGATGGAGACCTGGCCTTCGGGAATGTCACGGTGGGACAGAGCGCCCAGCGGACCATGACGGTCTACAACGACGGGAGCAGCGCGCTGAGCGTCGCGTCGATTGCCTGCCCGAATGGATTCAGCGCGAGCCCGCACAGCTTCACGGTTAACTCAGGCGGCAGCGCGAATGTCGCGATCACCTTCGGTCCCAACGCGGTACAGGGCTATGGCGGCGACATATCGGTCAGCTCGGACAAGACCAGCGGAATAAACACGAGAGGATGTTCGGGGGCAGGTGCAGTTGAAGAGTTGTCACCGCCTGTCACGCCCACAGGATCGGGCAGCGGCTTTGCTAATCGCCCCCTGTCGTATTGCGCTGGTGGCGCGTCGAATTCCTTTGACCACGCTGTTCAGTACCAGATCGATTGGGGCGATGGGACGGGTTCGGGCTGGCTTCCCGTCGGCACCTTGTGCGCGACGCATGTGTGGAACAGCACCAGCACATATTGTGTGCGAGCTGTCGCTCGCTGCGCAAGCGACACAGCGGTCACTTCCGTTTGGTCATCATGCCGCACTGTGAACATAACGGTCATTCCCAACGACGCGCTCTTCGTGGGTCAAGTCGTGCAAACCCAGATGTTTGCGGGTGGGCAGTTCACAGTGCAGGTGGCTGTGCAGAATGTTGGTACATCAGTTTGGTCGCGGGCTGGGTCTTTTCGATTGGGTTCACAGGGACCTCAAGATTCGCTGACATGGGGCACAAACAGGGTTGAGTTGAGCTCAACTCAACTTGTTTATCCCGGCGAGACGAATGTCTTTTCCTTCCTCGTCAAAGCGCCCTCAACGACAGGCCTGGCGACGTTCCAGTGGCGCATGGTCCAGGATGGGGTGGCATGGTTTGGCGCGACGTCACCGCCGGTCACGGTGCAAGTTGATCCCGTGCCCGCATTGAGGTCTGCGCAATTCGTGCGTCAGACCGTGCCCACATTCATGGTGGTTGGGCATAAGTACGACGTGTCTATCACCATGAGGAATACGGGTTCAGAGATATGGTCGGCGGCTCAGGGTCAGCGGCTCGGGGCGCAGAATCCGACAGATAACCAGACCTGGGGCGTGAACCGCATTGATCTCAACGGTGGCGATGCCGTGACCTACGGCCAGGAGGGCACGTTTACGGCTAGGCTCCTTGCACCTTCTGCACCAGGTGCTTATAACTTCCAGTGGAAGATGTTGAAGGAGTTCGTCGCGTGGTTTGGCGATTTGTCCAGCAACGTTGCCGTGAGTGTATCCGTGACGGGTCGGGTGCCTTATGCAGCATCTCCACTCAGACTGCCGGGCGTGATGGAAATCGAGAACTTCGATTTCGGCGGTGAGGGACTCGCCTATCACGATGCGGAGACACAGAACCTCGGAGCAAGTTACCGATTGCAGGAAGGCGTTGATGTTCTTGCCGAAGCGGGAACAGGGAACGGCTACGTCGTCAATTTCGTCAAGGCAGGCGAGTGGTTGACCTACGCCGCGCTGTTCCCCACGACGGGTCTCTACGAAGTCTCGATTCGCGTGGCGAATCCCAGTCCAGGTGCCTCATTCCACGTGGAGATTGACGGGTCCAATGTGACGGGGGCCATTACAGTTCCTAATACCGGTGGATGGCAGGTGTGGTCGAATGTTGTGCGGCAGTTCAACCTTGCAACGCCCGGAGTGAAAAGTGTTCGCCTCGTGCTGGATGCCAATTCTTCCAACGCCTATGTGGGCGATTTCGATTACCTGAAGTGGACAAGTTTCGCGTATGACGGCGATGGCGATCGCGTCCCTGACTGGGTGGAGGCCATCGCCGGTTCTGATCCTCTCGATAGCAATTCGTATCTCCGGCTCAAGGGTAACGAGAGCGGCTTCCCGGGATCGGATGATCATGGCATCGTGGTGAGGTGGCAGAGCGCCTCAAACAGGAATTACCGCCTACAGCGTTCAACAAACCTGATAGAAGGATTCCTGTTCACTGTTGCTACGAATGTGCCGGGGACGCCCCCTCTGAATACCGTTACCGACAAGACTGCTACAGGGCATGGACCGTACATCTACCGCATCAGGCTCGAGTAGTGATTTCTATTCCGGAGCGGCAACCTCCGACGGCTTTAAGAGCAAGCAGTTCGGCTACGAGAGTACAGTGCCCTTGGGTTCGTCGATTCCTCTCCCGTGACGAGACTGCCGGTCGACGTAGCCGAGTACACTGGATATCGGACTCGGGCGGATTGCCCGCGCAGGATGATGATTGATATCGGGGGCGCGCGGACCCCATTTGTTTCGTAAAGGATCAATACACGTTGGTAGGACTTTGCCGTAACGGCTGCTGCCTCCTGCCCGGCAAAGGTGTCAGGAGGAGCAAACTCGCGATAGAATCTGGTCTGCACCGTTCGAACATCTGTGTCCTCTTGGCACTTATAGCGCATGTTGTGCCACCGTTGCCGCGACCCTTTGTCTCTTGTGCTCGATCGTTTGCCGCCTGTATGGTCACGTGTTCTTGTCGCGGTGGCCTGCAAAAGGCCGGATGGAATATCGTGATCTGGATTCTATACCAAGTTCTCTTTGCCATCGGTTTTACGCTGATGCTGCCGCGGTTTCTCTTCCGCATGGCGCGGCGCGGCGGGTATGCGCGTGATTTTGCGCAGCGTTTCGGATTCTACCGGCCGGAAGTCCGGGCAAGTCTTGCGAAAGGCGGGAGCGTCTGGATCCATGCGGTGAGCGTGGGGGAGATATTTGTCGCCTTGCGCCTCATGCGCGATTGGCGCGTGAGAGAGCCGGCCGTGCGCTTCGTGCTGTCCACCACTACGTCCACCGGCTATGCGATCGCGCAGAAGGAAGTGAAGGAGCCGGATGCGTTCATCTACTTCCCGCTCGATATGCCGTTTGTCATGCGACGCATCCTCAAGCTGATGAAGCCGCGCGCGCTGGTGCTTGTCGAACTGGAGTTGTGGCCGAATCTGGTTCGACAGGCGACGCGACGCGCTATTCCCGTGGTCCTCATCAACGGGCGCATTTCGGATCGGTCATTCCGCGGCTATCAAAAGGTGAGGATGTTCACGTCGCGTATTCTCCCGCTGTTGAAGCTGATCTGCGCGCAATCGAAGGCTGATGCGGATCGCCTGATCGCACTGGGTGCGCCGGCGGATCGGGTCCACGTGATGGGCAGCGCGAAGTACGATGTGGCCCAGCCTGACCCGGATGGCGAAACCAAGGCGTACCAGGCTCTCGAGGCCGCAGGCCTTGTGGAGAATGTGAGGCTGCTGCTGGGTGGTTCCACGTGGCCGGGGGAGGAGTCGATCCTGCTCGATGGCTTTAAAGACCTGCGCGCAAAGCATCCAAGCCTGCGCCTCGTGCTCGCGCCGCGTCATGTCGAGCGATCTGAAGCGGTGGCCAATGAAATCCTGTCGAAGGGCTTTACGCTGGTGCGTCGCACGGAAGGCAAGCGTGATGGGCCGCAGGCCGACGTGTTCCTGCTGGATACCACTGGTGAGCTGAAGAATTTCTACGCGATGGCCGAGGTCATTTTTGTCGGCAAAAGCCTTACGGAACACGGCGGTCAGAATATCATTGAGCCGGCTCTTTTCGGGAAACCCGTCGTAGTGGGTCCCAACATGGAGAACTTCAGGGTGATCGTTGCGGACTTCCTCAAGGTGGGCGGGCTTGTTCAGGTCAACGACGGCAAGTCGCTGATCGCAGCGATCGATGATCTGCTCACGAATCCGGACAAAGCGGGGAAGCTGGGTCAGGCCGGTGCAAGACTTCTACGCGAGCAAAGCGGCGCGATGCAGCGTACATTGGACCGGGTCCTGGCCGTGGTGCGGTGATCTGCCGGAAAGTTCCAACGATTGGAACTTCCGGGGTGGCGAATTTCCAATGATTGGAACGTGCGGATGAACTACCGGAAAATCGGGGCGACGGAGGTTAGTGTTTCCGAGATCAGTTTCGGCTGCTGGACGATGGGCGGCTTGAATTGGGTCAACGGGCAGGCCAACGGTTGGGCCAATGTCGACGAGCACGACATCACTGAAGGGATCAAGATCGGTCTCGATGCCGGGGTGAATCACTTCGACAACGCCGACGTGTATGGCAACGGCAAGGCGGAGCGCATGCTTGCGCGGTGTCTCAAGCAGATCGGCATGAAGAGCGACAAGGTCGTCATCGCGACAAAGGTCGGTCACTTCCCGGGCACAGCGGAGCACGCCTACGAATCTGCGCATATTGTGCATCAATGTGAGCAGTCGCTGATCAATCTGCGGCGCGACTACATCGACATCTACTACTTCCATCACGGGAGCTTTGGACC
>CAZCZZ010000015.1:0-41348 GCA_964503335.1 uncultured Verrucomicrobiota bacterium | reverse complement strand
CTGCTCGACAAGTTCAATCCGGAGCGGCCGCCCGAGTTTGAACCGGGCGACCACCGGCAGGGCAGCAAGGGGTTTTCGGCCGACGCCCTGGCGGCGCTGAAGCCGAAGCTCGAAGCCTTGAAGGACCGGTTCGGGTTCACCAGTGAAGCTCTCGCTGCAGTGGCGCTGAACTATGTGCTTTCCCATCCGCGTGTCGCCTGCGCCATACCGGGATTCCGCAATGCAGGCCAGGCCTCGGTGAATGTCCGAAGCGCGGGCAAGGTGTTGACGCCCACCGACGTGCAGTTTGTCCGGGATCTCTTTGCCTCGGGTGCTTGACGTATCCGGGCCTACAACGCAGATTCGCCGCGCCATGTCCCGCAAGAACAGCATCACAACCCGCGTGGGTGACCACGGCACGACGTTCCTCTTTTCCGGCGAGGAAGTACCCAAGGACTCGCTTCGCACGGATGCTTACGGCGACCTGGACGAGCTGGTCAGTGTGCTGGGACTCGCGCGCGTTCACGCGGCGAAACAGGAAACGAAGGATGCCGTCATCGCGCTTCAACGCGAGCTCTTCATCGCCGGCAGCGAGCTTGCGACGAGTCGTGAACATATTGGATCCCTTGCTCAGCGGATCGATCCCGCGGCGTTGGAACGTTTCGAAAAGCGGCGCGACGACCTTGAAGGTCAGATCGAGATGCCCAAAGGGTTCATCCTTCCCGGTGGGACGCCCGGCGGAGCTTATCTCGATCACGCGCGCACGATCGCGCGAAGGCTCGAGAGGAAGGCTGTCTCGCTTCATCGCGCCGGCGAGACATCAAACGAGAACCTCCTCGTCTGGCTGAACCGGGTTTCGGATTTCCTCTGGCTCCTGGCGCGATTTGAAGAAGGGCCGGCAGTTACGCCGAAGTAGGATACCGTGCGCCTTTCTGAAGTCACAACGTTCCGGCTTGGTGGACCTGCAAAGCGATGGTTCGATTGCTCCACGCCGTCGGACCTCAAGCGCTCCGTCAAGGAATCGGCCGGCGACTTCCTCCTCATCGGTGGCGGCTCGAATCTTCTGGTTTCGGACGAAGGCGTGGACATGACGGTTATCCGCTATGCGGCTGAACGTCCCGACATACGTGTCGACGGCACGGACGTGATGGTTTCCGGAGCAACGTCCTTGGATGATCTGGCCCGTCGCACGGCGGAAATGGGATTGGCCGGCCTTACATGCTGTACGGGAATCCCTGGCACGGTCGGCGGTGCCGTGGCGGGAAATGCCGGCGCTTTCGGGGAGCAAATCGGAGATCGCGTCGTTTCGGTTCAGCTCATCGACCGTTCTGGAGCCGAACACGAAGTCGACACAGCAGCGCTTGGCTTCGCCTACAGAACTTCACGGTTGCAGGCTTCGACAGAGATTGTGTCGTCCGTCCGGCTCGCGCTGACCCGGGGCGACGCATCGCAACTGATGAAGCAACGCGAAGAAGTACTCGCGTTGCGTGCATCAAAGCATCCCGATTGGCGCACGACGCCCACGGCAGGCAGCTTCTTCAAGAATATCGAGCCGACATCGAAAGCTGGACGCCGGCAAGCAGCGGGCTGGTTCCTGGAGCAGGCGGGCGCAAAGGATTTCCGTGTCGGCGGCGCACGTCTTTTCGAGAAACATGCGAACATTATCATCGGCGGACCGGGATGTACCGCAAGCGACGTCTACGCGCTATCGCGCAAGATGGCCGAATCGGTGAGAACCATGTTTGGGTTGGAACTTCACCGTGAAGTCCGATTGATTGGCAGGTTCGATATATGAAGGACTCGTTGTCTGTCCGTGGCATTCGCTGGTTCGGCAAAAACGTCTTTGCACTAGAACTTGAGCGCGACGGTTTGGAATTTCAGCCGGGGGATTGTCTCGCGTTGTTTGCGGCTGATGGGCGTGTCTCGCGTCCCTATAGCCTGGCCTCGGGTACTTCCGAGAACGTACTCCGGTTCGTCATCCGCCTGATGCCGAAGGGGGAGGTCAGCACCTATCTTTCGACCCGGAAGCCTGGCGACCTGGTTCGGATCAGTCCGCCCTTCGGCTGGTTTCGTCCCGGGGAGCATGCCGACGAGCGAAAGTTTGCCTTTATTGCCACGGGTACGGGAATCGCTCCTTTCCTGTCGTACCTGCGCAGCAATCCAACCAAGCGGCCCGAGTGTCTGCTTTATGGTGTTCGCGAGGCGCAGGATGCGGTCGATTTGCCGTGGCTCAGGTCGGTTACGACGCTTCACGCGGCCGTTTCGCGACAGGACGTCGAGGGCCTTCAACGGGGTCGTGTGACGGAGCTTCTTGGCCGGTTGCCGAAGGGCGACGTGGACTACTACCTGTGCGGTCTCGATGCGATGATCGACGAGGTCACGAACTGGCTGGAGGGGCAGGGCGTGGATCTATCGCGAATCCATCGCGAATGCTTCTTCAATGCGTCGTATTGAGTGGCTAGCCGACCCATTCCTACGCGTTGACAAGCCGTCAATCGCCAGTACATTACAAAGACGACCGAAAGAGTCGGGTATTGATCTATGCTGATGCTGAGCAAAAAAGTGGAATACGGGTTGATCGCCATGTTGCACATGGCGTCGCTCCGCGAAGAGACCTTGGTGACCGCGAAGGAAATCTCCGAGACCTACAACATTCCCACGGAGCTGATGGGCAAGGTCTTGCAGGCGCTGGCAAAGGCCGGGCTGGCGGAGGCGGTCCATGGGTCAAAGGGCGGTTACTATCTTTCGCGCACGCTTTCAACCGTTCAACTCGGTGACGTCATCGAAGCCGTCGAAGGCCCGGTACATCTTGCGCGGTGCCAGGAGGATCCGTCCTCCTGTGGTCAGTTCTCCACGTGCACGATCAAGGAACCTATCCAGCAGATCAACGAACAGTTGCAGAGCTTCCTTTTCAGCATATCCCTTTCCACGCTGGCGAAACCGTCCCCTGACCGGGGCACGCTGGTGGAGATTCAACGAGGTTAGTCATGACGGACGAAAACCAGACACCAGCGGTGGAGCCGGGAGCAGGACTGAACGATACGGTTTGGACGGAAGAATCCGTGCGTGAGGTGTTGAAGGGCGTGTTCGACCCGGAGCTTCACATCAACATCGTGGACCTTGGACTTGTCTACGGAGCGGAAGTGAACGGCGACAAGATCAAGGTTCGCATGACGCTGACTTCGCCGGGCTGCCCGTATGGGCCGTATCTGCTGCATCAGGTGAAGGACACATTGATGACCATGAAAGGTATCGCGGATGCTGAAGTCATCGTGGTCTGGGAGCCGCCGTGGGGTCCGGACAAGATGACGGAAGACGTCCGACTGGAACTTGGATTTGATGTTTAATTGGTAGGGCGGTTTCGATGAAACCGCCGTTGAAAGAGGAGCATGACATGAGCGTATTCTTTGAGATCAAGAACCTTCACGCAAAGGTCGAGGACAAACCGATCCTTAAGGGCGTGGACCTGGTCATCAACAACGGTGAGACGCATGCCTTGATGGGTCCGAACGGATCCGGCAAGAGCACGCTTTCCAACGTCATCATGGGGCACCCGTCCTATGAGGTGACCGAGGGCGAAATCCTGTTCCAGGGCCAGAATGTGCTCGAACTCGACCCGGAAGATCGCGCGAAGCTGGGGCTTTTCCTCGCCTTCCAGTATCCGGTCGCGATTCCCGGTGTCAGCGTGGCCAAGTTCCTGAAGAGCGCGTCCGATGCCATCCTCGGCGATAAGAAGGTTTCCACCGCGGTATACCTTAAGGAACTGCGCGAGAACCTGAAGTATTTGGAAATGGATGAAGCGTTCATCAATCGCTTCCTCAACGACGGCTTTTCGGGAGGCGAAAAGAAGCGGATGGAGATTCTCCAGATGCTCACGTTGAAACCCAAGATGGCGGTTATGGACGAGACGGATTCGGGGCTCGATATCGACGCGCTGCGAATTGTGTCCAAAGGCGTCAACCGCCTCGTCGGTCCCGAATTCGGCCTGCTTGTGATCACGCACTACGAGCGCATCCTTCGCTACATCAAGCCGAGCCACATCCATGTTCTGATGGAAGGCCGCATCGTCTATACGGGTGGCCAGGATCTTGTGAAGGAACTTGAAGTGAAGGGCTACGACTGGGTCCGTGATCAGTTCGGCCAGGAAGTACTGGTGTAATCATGCCGGAACTCGAGACAGACAGTAAGCTGGTGCTTCAGGAGTATCGCTACGGCTTCGTCACCGATGTCGAGACCGATGAGCTGCCGAAAGGGCTCAACGAGGACATCGTGCGCGCCATTTCGCTGAAGAAAGGCGAGCCGGAGTGGATGACCGAGTGGCGCCTCAAGGCGTTTCGTCGCTGGCAGAAGATGACCGAGCCGACCTGGGCGCGTGTCCACTATCCGAAGATCGACTACCAGGATATCCGCTACTACTCCGCGCCGAAGACGCCAAGCGTCGGCGGTGAGGTGGACGAAGAGCTGTCGAAGACGTTCGAGCGACTGGGCGTACCGGTACACGAACGCAATCGCCTCGCCGGCGTGGCCGTCGACGCCGTGTTCGATAGCATGTCCGTGGCGACGACGCACAAGGAGATGCTGGCGGAGAAGGGCATCATCTTCTGCTCGATGTCGGAGGCGGTGAAGGATCACCCCGAACTCGTGAAGAAGTACCTCGGCACCGTCGTGCCGCAGGGCGACAACTATTTCGCCGCCTTGAATGCCGCGGTCTTCAGTGACGGCTCCTTCTGCTACATCCCGAAGGGCGTCCGCTGCCCCGTGGAACTTTCCACGTATTTCCGGATCAATGCAGTGGATACCGGACAGTTTGAGCGCACGCTCATCGTGGCCGAAGAGGGCTCGTATGTGTCCTACATCGAAGGCTGCACGGCGCCGAGCCGCGACCGGAACCAGCTCCATGCTGCGGTGGTGGAGCTCGTCGCGCTGGATGAGGCGCAGATCAAGTATTCCACGGTGCAGAACTGGTACGCCGGCGATGAGGAAGGGCGTGGCGGCATCTACAACTTCGTGACGAAGCGCGGACACTGCCGCGGCCGCAAGTCGAAGATTTCCTGGACGCAGGTCGAAGTCGGCGCTGCGATCACGTGGAAGTATCCGAGCGTCGTCCTCGAGGGCGAAAGCTCCATCGGCGAGTTCTATTCCGTCGCCTTCACGAACAACAAGATGCAGGCCGACACGGGCACGAAGATGATCCATATCGGCGCGAACACGAAGAGCACGATCGTGTCGAAGGGCATCTCCGCAGGCCGCTCGGTGAACAACTACCGGGGACTTGTCCAGATCCTTCCGACTGCTCTCAATGCGCGCAATCACACATGCTGCGACTCGATGCTGATCGGCGACAAGTGCACGGCGAACACGTTCCCCGTGATCGAGTGCGAGACGAGCACCGCCATCACGGAGCACGAGGCGACGACGTCCAAGATCAGCGAGGACCAGATGTTCTACATCCAGAGCCGCGGCATCAGGGAAGAGGATGCCACGTCGCTGGTCGTGAACGGCTTCTGCAAGGACGTCTTCAAAGAGCTGCCGCTCGAGTTCTCGGTGGAAGCCATCAAGCTTCTCGAACTCAAGCTGGAACACAGCGTCGGTTGATACATTCAGGACTTTTCGGAGCACTATCATGGTTCAGTTGGCACCCCAGGAAGTAGAACCGGTCACCGTCATAGGCGGATTCGATGCGAAGGCGTTCGCATCGCTCTCCAAGGTCGGTGAGGCGGCGATCGTGAGTCGGAAGCGGCTCGAAGCTTTCAAGAGCTATTCTACGTTGGCCGTCCCGACGGCACGGGACGACGAATGGCGCCGGACCGATCCGCTGCTCTTCCCCTTTGGAAAACTCACGCCGCCCGCGGCCTTGGAGCAGGTCGAGCCCGGAAAGGGTGAAGCCTGGGACGACGAGTTTGACGTCGTGGTCTCGGTTGGCGACGAGACGTATTCCATCCACGACCGTTCCGGCGCGTTAAAGAGCGGCAAGGTCCATGTGATGTCGCTCGCCGATGCGGCCGCAAAGTTGCCGGATGTTCTCGAACGTTTTCTGCAGGGTTCCGCGCTGCCCGAGCAGCCGCGCAAGTTCGCGCAGATGGCTGATGCGTTTTGGAATGTCGGATTGCTGATCCATGTGCCGACGAAGACGGTCCTCGAGAAGGGCGTCCTCGTCAGGTACCAGCATGCGGCGGCAAACGGCCTCGTGATTCCCCGTGTTCTCGTTGTGGTGGAAGACCAGAGCGAGGCGCGGATGGTGGAGCATTTCTCGTCCGGCAGTGATCCGTTCTTCTGCATCGGTTCGCGCGAGTTTTATGTCGGACAGAACTCGTTCCTGAAACTAGTCTCTGCCTTGGAGTGGGGGAACAACACGTTCCACATTGGCGAGGACTGGGCGCGCGTCGGACGCGACGGGAAGATCGACTGGGTGACGCTCACGCTCGGCGGCAAAGTCTGCAAGCTTATGGTCGGCTCCGATGTGTGCGAACCGAATGCGCAGGCCTATCTCAGCGGTGTCTTCTTTGCTGATGAGGATCAGCATGTAGACCAGCGTACGTTGCAGCTTCATTCGTCGCCCGATACCTACAGCAACCTTCTCTACAAGGGCGCAGTAAAGGATCGCGGGCATTCGGTTTACCAGGGCGTGATCAACGCGAAGCCAGGCGCGATACGCGTTGATGCCTACCAGATCAACAACAACCTGATCCTCAGCGAAGGGGCGCGTGCGGATTCACTGCCGGGGCTTGAGATTGATGCCGACGACTTGAAGTGCAGTCACGGCGCGACCTGCGGGACGCTGGATCCCGAGCAGTTGCACTACCTGCGAACCCGCGGACTCGATGCCACGGAAGCGACGCGATTGATCGTTACCGGATTCTTCGAAGATGTGGTCAGCAAGGTGCCCTATGAGTTTCTTCAGGAACGTCTCCGCGAGCACATCCAGGTCAAGATCGGTTCCTGACCATGGAATGGGTTGAGGTGGCCTCCACGGCCGAGTTTGAAACCAGCGACCGCAAGCTCGTGGATCTGGGCGGTGACAAGCAGATAGGCATCTTCAAGCGTGAGGATGGCTACTTCGCCGTCAGCATCTGGTGCAGTCACCAGAAGACCACGATGATCCACGGCGATGTGATCGACCATGAATTGGAGTGCCCGCTGCACGGCGCCCGGTTCTGCCTGCGCACGGGGAAGAACCTGTCGCTGCCGGCAGTTCGCCCGATTCCACATTTCGATGTGAAGGTGGAGGGGACGAAGATATTCTTGCGCGTGAAGGTATGACGTTTGATCCCCATCGGTATCGAAAAGACTTTCCCATCCTGGGCCAGCGCGTCCGGGACGGGAAGCCATTGATCTATCTCGATAACGCGGCGACGACGCAGAAGCCGCATGTCGTGATTGCGGAGATCCAGCGGTACTACGAAGAGATCAATTCAAACGTGCACCGCGCGATCCATCGCCTCGCTGAACTAGCCACGGAGAGCTATGAAGAAGCGCGACGGAAGATCGCGGCCTTCATCAACACGCCCAACGAACGCTGCCTGATCTACACGCGCGGAACCACCGAGGCCATCAACCTCGTGGCGTATGCGTGGGGTAATGCGAACCTCAAGGCTGGCGACGAGATTGTGCTCACCGAGATGGAGCATCACAGCAATCTGGTGCCGTGGCAGCTTCTTGCGTCTCGTACAGGAGCGAAGTTGCGTCACGTGCCGGTGCTTGACGATGGCACGCTGGACCAGGCGGCGTATCGGTCCCTCCTCGGACCCCGTACAAAACTCGTGGCGTTTGCGCACATGTCGAACGTGCTGGGGACGATCAATCCGGTCGCGGGCATGATCGAGGCGGCGCACCGGGCGGGTGCGAAGGTGCTCGTCGATGCGGCGCAGAGCGTGCCGCACCTTGCCGTGGACGTGCAGAAGCTCAATTGCGATTTCTTTGCGTTCTCGGGACACAAGATGTGCGGGCCGACCGGCATCGGCGCCCTTTACGCCAAGGAAGAGATTCTCGAAGCGATGCAGCCATTTCATGGTGGCGGTGAGATGATCAGCAAAGTGCATCTTGATCATTCAACGTGGGCCGAGTTGCCGCATAAGTTCGAAGCGGGCACACCGGACATATCGGGCGCCATCGGGCTCGGCGTGGCCGTGGACTACCTGAAGGGCATCGGCATGGACGCGATCCATGACTACGAACGTGACCTTGCCGCCTACGCCGTGGAGCGGCTGGAGACCGTGAAGGGCCTGCGCGTGATCGGCAAGGCTCCGGAGCGCGGTGGTGCGGTATCGTTCACCCTTGAGGGTGTGCATCCTCATGATGTGGCACATTTCGTGGACAAGGACGGTATCGCGATCCGGGCCGGACACATGTGCGCGCAGCCCTTGATGCGTCGCTTCGGCGTCCCCGCCCTGAGCCGGGCCAGCCTCTATTTCTACAACACCCGCGAGGAAGTAGATGCGCTCGTGACATCGCTGAACCGCGTGAAGGAGTATTTCTCCCGTGGAATTGGATGACCTATACCAGGAGATCATCCTGGACCATTATCGGAACCCTCGGCACGCCGCTAAGATTCCCGACGACAAGGCGATGATCGACGAGGAGAATCCGACGTGCGGCGATCACATCAAGCTCAACGCGACCGTGGATGCGGGAAAGGTGTCATCCGTGACCATCGAATGCACGGGCTGCGCCATCTGCACGGCATCGTCGTCCATCATGACCGAGATGGTGTGGGACAAACCCGTTCCTGAAGTACGCGGGCTGATTGGCCGCTTCACGGCCCTCATGCGCGGACAGGGCGAGATGACGGACGATGATCTCGGTGACCTGATCGCGCTAAAGGGCGTGCAGCGTTATCCGCTCCGTATCAAGTGCGCGACCATGGGCTGGCATGCCTTGGAAGCCGCGCTAAAGAAGCTCGGTGCCTGATTTCATGCGGATTCCGTATTTCCATGTCGACGCGTTCACGGACCGCGCCTTCGGCGGGAATCCTGCCGGTGTTTGTTTTCTGAGCGAGTGGTTGCCCGATGTCGTGCTCCAACAGATCGCAGCAGAGAATAATCTGTCGGAGACAGCCTTCCTGGTTGGTGATCAAGGTTCGTACCACCTGCGGTGGTTCACTCCGGTGATGGAGGTTGACCTGTGTGGTCACGCGACGCTGGCTCCCGCCCATGTGCTGTTCCATGAAATGAAGTCGCCCGGCGACGTGATTCGATTTCAGACAAAAAGCGGTGAGTTGCTCGCAAAGCGTCGGGGTGACAGGGTTGAACTCAATTTCCCTGCTCGGGCGCCGGTTCCTTGTCCTGCACCGGAGGCCTTGCTGCAAGGCCTCGGTCGTAAACCTGTGGAGGTGCTCCGGTCACGCGACTTCTTTGCGGTGTTCGAGAACGAAGGTGACGTCGCGTCGTTGGCACCCGACATGGATGCCCTCCGCCAACTCGAATGCCTTGGCGTGATTGCCACGGCGCCGGGGACCGACGCGGATTTTGTGTCGCGCTTCTTTGCGCCCAGGGCGGGGATTCCCGAGGACCCGGTGACGGGCTCGGCGCACTGTTCACTGATTCCCTATTGGGCGAAGCGCCTGGGCAAGCTGGAGATGTTCGCGCGACAGATTTCCACGCGTGGTGGTGCCTTGCATTGTCGCCTCGATGGTGACCGGGTTGCCATCGCTGGCGGTTCCGTCGTCTTCAGTCGCGGCGAGATAACCGTAAGTTGACCGATATCGGGTGATGTGGTGGGATTTGATCATGTCTACAGAACTCCAGATCGAGAAGATTGTGACGGGGACCGGGGCTGCACCGCAAAAAGGTCAGACCGTGGTCGTTCACTACACGGGTTGGTTTACTGACGGGAAGAAGTTCGACAGCTCGGTGGACCGCGGCCAGCCGTTCAGTTTCGTGCTGGGCAAGGGGCAGGTCATCCGGGGTTGGGACGTGGGTGTTGCGCAGATGAAGATCGGTGACAAGGTCAAGCTAACGATCCCGCCAGAAATGGGCTACGGTCGCGCTGGCTATCCGGGTGCGATTCCGCCGAACGCTACGCTGGTGTTTGAGGTGGAGTTGTTGGGGATTCGGTAGGAAACAGATCCGGGGCAAGCGACCCCGGCTACAGCTACAGGAGCTTCCGAATCACGCGGCAGGGATTGCCCACGGCGAGGACATCGGCGGGGATATCCTTCGTCACCACGCTTCCGGCTCCGATCACCGTGCGGTCTCCAATCGTTACGCCGGGGCATATGATGCTGCCGCCGCCGATCCAGCATTGTGAGCCGATGCGAATGGGCTTCCCGAATTCCTGTCCGCTGCACCGGAGCTTGGCATCAAGCGGGTGAGTCGCCGTGTAGACCTGCACGCATGGGGCGAACATGGTGCCGGAACCGATGTGGACTTCGCAGACATCTAGGACGGTGCAGTTGAAGTTGAAGTAGACCTTTTCGCCGAGGTGTATGTTCGATCCGTAGTCGCAATAGAACGGAGGCTCGATCCACGCCGTATCACCCCCAGCGCCGAGCAAATCGACGAGAATCTTCCGCCGCAGCGCTTCCTGGTCATCGCTTGACTGGTTCAGCTCCCGGAAAAGCAATCGCGCCCGCCGGCGCATCGCACTCAATTCCGGATCGAGCGCATTGTACAATTCCCCCGCCAGCATCTTCTGGATCTCTGTTTTCATGGACAACTAGAATGCGGGACGCAATGTGGCGAGACGAGTCTTAACCGGCGACACCAGACCTATCCATCAAGACTCGGTCCTTGCGACGTGGCGGCTGTTATCGGTAGGCTTCACCGTTTTGGAGTTATCGATTATGGAGCATGGTGCGCACGAGAGCGAGTTTCGGACACAGCGGCTGGCCAACATGGCCAAGCTCAAGGAGTTGGGGTATTCGCCGTTCGGGGCGGCCTTTGAACGATCCGGACGGTTGAAAGAGGTCCGGGAAGCGTTTGTCGAGGGCAAGAAGGTCCGGGTGGCGGGTCGCCTGACGACGCGTCGCGAGATGGGGAAGACGGTCTTTGCCGACCTGCGCGACGGGTCGGATCGGTTCCAGATCTACGTGCGCAGAGACGCGATGGGCGAAGCTCCTTTCGCGGCGTTTGCTTATCTCGATATCGGCGACCAGATCGGCGTCGAGGGCGAGCTGTTCATCACGAAGATGGGTGAGCAGACGATCAAGGTTGAAAAGTGGGTGTTGCTCTCCAAGGCGCTGCTACCGCTTCCCGAGAAATGGCACGGACTTCAGGATGTGGATCTCCGCTACCGCAAGCGCTACCTCGACCTGATTTCAAACCCGGACGTGCGCGAGGTCTTCAACAAGCGCATTGCGATCATCCAGGAAATCCGGTCGTTCCTGACGTCGCGCGGCTTCCAGGAAGTCGAGACGCCGATGATCCAGGCGATGGCCGGCGGCGCCGCAGCGAATCCATTCAAGACACGCTACGAGGTGCTCAACGCGGACATGTTCCTGCGGATCGCGCCCGAGCTCTATCTCAAGCGGCTGCTTGTCGGCGGCTTCGACAAGGTCTTTGAGCTGAACCGCAACTTCCGCAACGAAGGATTGAGCCGGTACCACAATCCTGAGTTCACGATGCTCGAGATCTACGAAGCCTTCGGCGATGTGAAGACGATGATGGCGCTTGTTCAGGGGCTCGTCACGCAGGCCGCGGAGAAGGTCATGGGCACGCTGAAGGTTGGTTCGGTGGAACAGCCGATTGACCTGGCGGCGCCGTGGCGCGTTGTTTCGTATCGCGACCTCGTCAAAGGCGTGGCGGGCGAGGACTGGTTCACGCTTCCGTTGGACGCCGCGATCGAGCGCGCTCACAGCCTGGAGTGCCACACGGAGAAGGGGTGGGGGCTCGTCGAGATCACGCAGGAGATCTTCGAGAAGAAGATTGAGAAGACGTTGATCAATCCGACATTTGTCACGCGTCTCCCCGTCGAGCTTGTCCCGCTCGCGAAGGCGTGCGAGGACGATCCGACGGTGGTCGATGTCTTCGAGTTGGTCATCGGCGGTCGCGAAATCGCCCCGGCGTACAGCGAGTTGAATGATCCGCTCGTGCAGCGCCAGCGCTTTGAAGAGCAGGCGGGCGGAGACAAGTCGAAGATCGACGAGGATTTCCTTGAAGCGCTGGAGCAGGGCATGCCCCCGGCCGGTGGCATGGGCATCGGCATCGATCGCCTCGTCATGATGCTGACCGGATCGGAAGCGATCCGGGACGTGATCCTGTTCCCGCAGCTCAAGCAGCGCTGAGCATCCATGCAACTCCCGTTCAGCCTATTCCTGGCCCTTAAGTACCTGCGACCGAAGCGCACGTTCATTTCGGTTGTCACGGTCATTTCCGTGCTGGGCGTACTGCTGGGCGTGGCCGTGCTGGTCATTGTGCTTTCGGTAATGACCGGGTTCGACGACATGTGGCGCGAGAAGATCCTGAGCTTCAACGCACATGTGACGGTGCAGGGCGAGGAGATTATCGAAGATCCGGAATCCGTGATGGAGAAGATCCGTGCCATCAAAGGCGTGACCGGCGTCGCTCCCTTTGTGCAGGGTCTTGTCTTCATGCAGAACGACGAGCGGGTGTACACACCGCTCATCCGCGGCATTGATCCGCGACACGAGAAGACCGTCAGTCGCATTCCTGATCACATGGTGAGGGGAAAGTTCGACGTCTCGGATGATGACGTGGTAATCGGTCGCGATCTGGCACGGCAGCTCGGACTGACGATCGGCGACAAGGTCCTGGTGTATTCACCGCAGAGCTTCACGCAGCCGGACGAGATGCACCTGCCCGAGGAACTGACGGTGTCAGGAATCTTCGAGTTGGGGATGTGGGAATTCGATATCGGGTATGCGCTGACGTCGCTTCAGCGCGCGCGTGACCTGTACAAGATTGACGAGGGCGTCCATGCGATCCAGGTCATGACGGCCGATCCGTTCTTTGCGCCGGAGCAAGCGGAGTTGATACGCCAGGCTTTGGATGGTCCCTTCCGCGTCGAAACGTGGATGGAGCAAAACCATCAACTGTTCGCTGCGCTGCGGGTCGAGAAGAACATGATGTTCTTCCTGCTCATCTTCATCACGATCGTCGCGGCATTCGGCATTACGAACACGCTGATCACGGTGGCCGTGCAGAAGACGCGTGAGATCGGATTGCTCAAAGCGCTCGGCTACACGAATGCCCGCATCACGGGGATCTTCCTCTGGCAGGGCTTCATCGAGGGCATCATCGGGACAGGTCTCGGCCTGTCGTTCGGACTGCTCGTCGTGCGATATCGCAACGAAATGATGGAGTTCTTGAACAAGCGGCTGAACATGCAGGTCCTGCCGAAGGAGCTTTATCACTTGAGTGAACTGCCGGCGACGGTGATGCCCGGCGACATGATTGCGGTCGCTGTCACCGTCATCACGATTTGTACGCTGGCTGGCGTGATCCCGGCCTATCGCGCGGCGCGTCTCGATCCTGTGAGGGCCCTGCGCTATGAGTAACACCATTCTGGAAGGGCGCAACCTCAGCAAGTCCTATCAACTGGGCCAGGCCACAGTGGATGTATTGCGCGGCGTTTCGGTGTCGGTGCCGGAAGGCGAGACCCTCGCTATCCTCGGTGCGAGCGGCGCCGGGAAGAGCACGCTGCTGCATATGCTCGGGGCGCTGGACCGTCCGTCGAGCGGCGAAGTATTCTACAAGGGACAGGACGTTTACGCTATGAGCGCCGCGGCTCGTGGTCAGCTTCGGGCTTCGAAGATCGGGTTTGTTTTCCAGGCCTTCTACCTGCTGCCCGAACTGGACATCACCGAGAACGTGATGCTCGCCGCGATGGCGCGTAGCGGGTCGTTGGGCGACAAGGCGATGCGGGATCGGGCACGTGGCTTGTTGGATCGTGTAGGACTCGGCCATCGCATGGACCACCGGCCGCTTGAATTATCGGGCGGCGAGCAACAGCGCGTGGCGATTGTGCGCGCTGTGATGAACGAGCCGGAGGTGGTCCTCGCCGACGAGCCCACTGGTAATCTGGACTCCAAGACGGGCGGGCTCGTTCTGGAGTATTTGTTTGCCCTGACTTCTGAGAAACGGCATACGCTGGTTCTTGTGACGCACAACGATGCGCTGGCGGGGCTATGCCACCGGCGGATAGCCCTCAAGGATGGCGCATTGGCGGACTCACTGGTTTAAGGTACTGTAGATAACGTCAGGGTAGGGATTTAGACGCATGAAGATCTATTTGAATGGCCGGTTGGTGCCCGAGAGCAAGGCGACGGTGTCGGTGTTCGATCACGGTTTGCTTTACGGCGATGGTGTTTTCGAAGGTATCCGCGCGTACAACGGACGCGTCTTCAAGCTCGACGAGCATGTGGATCGCTTGTTTCGGTCTGCTGCAGCGATCGCGCTGGTGATGCCCATGACCAAGGCCGCGATGGCCCGCGCCGTGGTGAAAACGTGCAAGGCGAACGGGATCAAGAACGGCTATATCCGCCTCGTGGTGACGCGTGGCGTGGGTGAGCTCGGGTTGAATCCGTATCTCTGCAAGAAGCCGCAGGTGATCATCATTGCGGCGGGCATCCAGCTCTATCCGAAGAAGCTGTACGACACGGGTTTGAACATCGTGACCGTGGGTACGATCCGCAACCACACGGAAGCGGTGAACCCGCGCATCAAGAGCCTCAACTACCTGAACAACATCCTGGCGAAGATCGAAGCCATCAATGCCGGCGTGATGGAGTGCATCATGCTGAACACGCAGGGCTATGTGGCGGAAGCGTCGGGTGACAACATCTTCGTCATCCGGGACAACACGCTGATCACTCCTCCGAGCTGGAGCGGAGCGCTTGAGGGCATCACGCGTCAGGTTGTGATGGAGATCGCTGCTGAGCAGGGCATGACCGTGAAGGAAGATGTCCTCACGCGTTACGACCTCTACACAGCGGATGAAATGTTCCTGACAGGTACGGCGGCGGAGATCATCAGCGTGGTGAATGCGGACCGGCGTGTGATTGGATCGGGCAAGCCCGGACCCATCACGCAGAAGCTCGGCAAGGCGTTCCACAAGCTGGCGACTTCGACTGGCACTCCGATTGTCTGAGTCAGGCCGGGGGGCGTGTTGAGATGATGTGCGAGCTGTGCAAGGAGCGCGAGGCGACCGTGCATCTTACGCAGGTTGTCGACGGCTCAATCAAGAAACTGCACCTCTGTGAAGAGTGTGCGGCACAGAGCGGCTTTGACCTCCAGGGGCCTATTTCGATCACCGACATCCTGCTCGGCATGGGAGTTCAGAAGGAACCGGCGACGACGCCCGCGACGGAACGTTCCTGTCCGAAGTGCCATATGCGGCGAACCGACTTCAAGAAGACCGGTCGATTCGGGTGTCCGACCTGCTACGAAGCTTTTGCCGAGGAACTGCCGCCGCTCTTGAAAGCGATGCATCGCAGCGAGCAGCACATAGGAAAAATCCCTGCGGCTGAGGGCACACGCGTTCGGGCCAGCATAGAGCTATCCAAGGTGCAGCAGGACCTCGACAAAGCAATCAGCTCCGAGAACTACGAAGAGGCCGCACGCTTGAGGGATCGAATCCAGCACTTGCGCACTGAACTTTCTGACGCGGACAAGAGCGACAAGCCATGAGTTCAACCGTCGATAAACTCCTGCAGCAGCCTGGCGCGTGGCTGCAGCCAGGTCCAGATTCCGGGATCGTCGTGAGCAGCCGCATCCGGCTGGCGAGGAATCTTAAGGAGTCCGCGTTTCCTGGCTGGGCGGGTGAGGAAGAGTGTGAGCGAATCTGGAAGCGTATCACCCCCATGCTTTCAGGTATCGATCTTCTCACTCCGGGTTTCGTCGTCGGGATGGCCGACCTCAACGAACTGGACCGGCACGTCCTTTTTGAACGTCACCTCATCAGCCGCGAACAGGCTGAGAAGGGCAGGGGCAGCGGACTGGTGGGTCGACTGGACGAGGGTCTCTCGGTCATGGTGAACGAAGAGGACCATCTTCGTCTGCAGGCTATGAAGCCCGGACTGGATTTGCGCGGGACGTGGTCCGTGGTCAATCAGCTCGACACGGCCATAGAGATGGTCCTTCCGTATGCCTTTTCACCGCGGCTTGGCTACCTTACGGCGTGCCCGACGAATGTCGGGACCGGACTGCGAGCCAGCGTCATGCTCCATTTGCCCGGACTGGTCCTGATGAACGAGATCAATCCAGTCATCAAGGGCATGGGCAAGATCGGGCTGGCAGTCCGGGGCCTCTGGGGCGAAGGCACGGAAGCCATGGGCAATATGTTCCAGATCTCGAACCAGATCACGCTGGGCGAGCGCGAGGACGATATTGTGACCAATATTGAACAAATTGTCCTGGAGATCATCGAGCACGAGAAGAACGCCCGAAGCAGGCTCCTGGACAAGAAAGACCCCATTTTGCGGGATCATGTCGGTCGCGCGTTCGGGATTTTGTCGCATGCTCACATTCTTTCCTCAAAAGAGGCATTAGACCTGCTCTCTGGTTTGCGTTTGGGTATCGATTTGGGTATATTGCGCATTGGGGATCGGCGGGTTATCGATGAGCTGTTGCTGTTGACTCAGCCGGGGCACCTACAGAAGATTGATGGAAAGATCCTGAAGACGAAAGAGCGAGACCGATCTCGCGCGCGTCTGGTGAGAGCCAAGCTGGCAATCGCCCGATGCCGCGAGGAGTAAAAAAACGATGAACAACTTTACGCCGCGTGCACAGCAAGTGCTCCAGTTGGCCCGCAAGGAAGCGGATCGTTTTAATCATGGCTACGTGGGAACCGAGCATATCCTGCTCGGCATCATCGCGTTAGGCCAGGGTGTCGCTGTCAATGTCCTCCAGCGCATGGGCATCAACCTGGAAGCGGTGCGCCTTGAAGTGGAGAAGGCCGTCGGGGTCGGCCCGGAAACAAAGACGGTGGGCAACCTGCCGTTTACGCCTCGCGTCAAAAAGGTCCTCGCACTGGCAGGCAGCGAGGCCCGCGCCCTGAATCATGCCTACGTCGGAACGGAACATATCCTCCTTGGCTTGCTGCGCGAAGGCGAGGGTGTTGCGGCCCGTGTTTTGAGGAATCTGAATGTCGATCTTGAGAAGACGCGTATCGAGATCATGAAGGAGCTCGATCCGAACTACGAACCCGAGAGCGATCCTCAGGCATCCTCGCAAGGTTCCGGCGAGCCGCAATCCCAAGGCAGTAATCCCGGCGGCCAGCCACAGGGCAGCGGCAACCGCGAATCAAAGACG
The DNA here is from genome assembly GCA_964503335.1 of uncultured Verrucomicrobiota bacterium. Taxonomy (GTDB): domain Bacteria; phylum Verrucomicrobiota; class Kiritimatiellia; order CAIVKH01; family CAIVKH01; genus CAZCZZ01. Next base: position 24,162 of record CAZCZZ010000015.1, on the reverse strand, counting down.
CCCGCGTTGAGCACCTTTGGCCGCGACCTGACTGAACTCGCCGTGAAGAACGAGTTGGACCCTGTCATCGGCCGGGCGAGCGAGATTGAGCGCGTCATCCAGATCCTTTGCCGCCGCAGCAAGAACAACCCCGTCCTCCTCGGAGAGGCCGGCGTGGGCAAGACGGCGATCGTCGAAGGTCTTGCGCAGTCGATCTCGAAAGGCGATGTCCCCGAACTGCTTCGCGGCAAGAAGGTGATCACGCTGGATCTTGCGCTTATGGTCGCCGGTACGAAGTATCGCGGGCAGTTTGAAGAGCGCATCAAGGCTGTGATGGACGAGATCAAGCGGAACAAGAACGTGATCCTCTTCATCGACGAGCTGCACACGATTGTTGGCGCAGGTTCAGCCGAAGGCGCGATGGATGCCTCCAACATCATCAAGCCCGCGCTATCCCGCGGCGAGATGCAGTGCATTGGTGCGACCACGCTCACGGAATACCGCAAGTTCATCGAGAAGGATGCCGCCTTGGAACGCCGCTTCCAGACCGTCATGGTCCGTGAGCCCACGGTGGAAGAAACCATCGAGATCCTGAAGGGGCTTCGTCCCCGCTACGAGTCGCATCACCACGCCAAGATCACGGACGAAGCGCTCCGTGCTGCAGCCGAGTATTCCTCGCGATATCTCAACGACCGGTTCCTTCCCGACAAGGCGATCGATGTCATGGATGAAGCCGGGGCGCGCGCCCGCATCTCCGCCATGACGCGGCCTCCAGAGATCAAGGACAAGGAACATAAGATCGAGGATATCCGTCGCAAGAAGGAAGAGGCCATTCGCGCCCAACACTTTGAAGAAGCGGCGGCGTTTCGCGATGAAGAGAGAATTTCATCCGAGGACCTTGAAAAAGTCATGGCCGCCTGGCGCAAGACGCGTGACGAGACCATCGTTCCCGTGTCGGCCGAAGACATGATGACCGTCGTCGCCAAGTGGACCGGTGTGCCTGTGGCGCGGATGGAAGAGAAGGAAATGCTCCGGCTGCTTCGCATGGAAGAAGAGCTTGAAAAGGCGGTTATCGGCCAGAAAGAGGCTGTCGTTTCCATCTCCAAGGCGCTTCGTCGGTCACGCGCGGACCTTCGCGATCCGCGGCGCCCGATCGGGTCCTTCATCTTCCTCGGCCCGACAGGTGTCGGCAAGACGCTCCTCGCGAAGGCGATGGCGGAATTCATGTTCAACGATTCGAACGCGCTGATACAGATCGACATGTCAGAGTACATGGAGAAGTTCGCCGTATCGCGCCTCGTCGGCTCGCCGCCCGGATACGTTGGATATGATGAAGGCGGTCAGCTGACCGAAAAGGTGCGTCGCCGGCCTTACTCGGTTGTCCTTTTCGACGAAATTGAAAAGGCGCATCCCGACGTCATGCACATCCTGCTCCAGATCCTGGAAGAGGGTAAGCTCACGGACAGCCTTGGCCGCGCAGTCGATTTCAAGAATACGGTCGTGATCATGACGTCGAACATCGGTGCGGATATCCTGCGCAAGGGTTCGGGCCTGGGCTTCGGCGAGCAGACCGCAAATGCCGACTACGACCGGCTGAAATCCCAGATGCTGGAGGAATCGAAGCGTGTATTCCGTCCCGAGCTCTTGAACCGTATCGACGACCTGATCGTGTTCCGCCAGCTCACCAAGGAGGATGTGTTCAAGATTCTCGACCTCGAGGTGGCCAAGGTGAAGGAACGGCTTGCGCACAAGCACATCGAGTTGCACCTCGCGGATTCCGCGAAGGAGTTCCTGATGACCAAGGGATTCGATCCGCAATACGGCGCCCGTCCGATGCGCCGCGCGGTGGAGCGCCATCTGGAAGACCCGCTGGCAGAGGAGATTCTGCGCGGCAATCTGAACAGCGCCGAAGTGGTCGATGTGACGGCGGACGGCGACAAGCTCAAGTTTGGCCAATTGGCCGGCGCGAGTTAACGCAGTCGTGCACCTAATCCGGAGTCCTCATCCCGCATGACGTATACGCCGAAAATTCTGGCATTTGCCGGCAGCGCTCGCTCCGGATCGTTCAACAAGATGCTCGTGAAGGTCGCGGCTGATGGCGCACGCAAAGCCGGGGCGCAAGTCACATACCTCGACCTGCGCGATCTTCCGATGCCCCTCTTTGACCAGGATCTGGAAGAGAGGGAGGGCGAGCATCCCAATGCCAAGGCGTTCAAGGATCTCCTGCGCGCCCACGACGGTGTGCTGCTTTCATCACCGGAAAACAACAGCACATACTCGGCTCTCTTGAAGAATGCCATCGACTGGGCTTCTCGCAAGCGCCCCGGGGAACAACCCCTTGAATGCTTTGCGGGGAAAGTCGCCTGCATCATGAGCGCGTCGCCGGGTCCGTTCGGCGGTCTGCGAGGCATAATCCAATTGAGGACCCTGCTATCCAACATCCGCTTCCTGGTTCTGCCCGATCAACTGACGGTAAGCGGTGCGGACAAGGCGTTTGATGCTGACGGCCGTCTCAAGGATCCCAAACTTCAGGAAGCGGCAGAGCGCCTTGGTGCCCTGCTTGCCGGAACCCTTGCGAAGCTGAAGGCCTGAGCCATGTCGAACTCCCATTGGCTCATGAAGAGTGAGCCCGAGGCCTTTTCCATCCTCGACTTGAAGCGCGACGGGAAAACCGCGTGGACTGGAGTTCGCAACTACCAGGCTCGAAACTACATGCGCGACATGATGAGGGTCGGGGATAAGGTCCTCTTCTATCACTCCAGTGTCGAACCACCCGGCGTGGCAGGCATCGCGGTGGTGGCGAGCGCGGCCTATCCCGATCCGTCCGCGCTGGACAAGCGCAGCGAATTCTTCGATCCGAAATCGACAAAGGACAATCCCATCTGGATGGTGGTGGATGTCGCGTTTGATCGCGTCTTCAAGCGATTCGTTACACTCGACGCACTTCGTGCCGATCCGGAGCTTGTCGGACTGCTCGTCCTGAAGCGGGGAATGCGTCTTTCCATACAACCCGTCGAGAAAGCGCACTTCGACCGGATCGTCCGTCTCGGTTCCTGAATCTCATTGCATTGAGCCATGCGCTTCCCTAGAAGCGGTGAAAGAGGAGTATCGCTTATGTCACCGTACCTGCGCCTGTGCCTTTTCGCCTTGCTCGTTTTCGTCGTCCCGTCATCGATTCGTGCACAGGAACCGGTTGCTGTCGAAGCGACGGACGCCGGCGGGCAGAGCTTCCTCCAAAGCCTGAAGTGGCTCGAGGGACCGGCGACCGGCGTTCTTGACGAGTTTGCCCAGGTGCAGGTCCCGGACGGCTATGTGTTCCTGCAGGGCGATGACACCCGGACGCTCATGTCGGCGATGGGCAATCCGCCCACGCAGGTCGAGGTCGGATTGCTGGCCCCGACGAATCTAGAGTGGTTCGTAGTCTTTGAATTTGACCCCATCGGCTACGTGAAGGACGACGAGAAGGACAGCCTTGATGCCGCGGCGATGCTGGAATCGATGAAGGCAGGCACGGAGGAGTCGAACAAGCTGAGGCAGGAGATGGGTGCGCCGGCGATTCATATCGTCGACTGGCACACGCCCCCGTTCTACAACGCCGCGACACACAATCTCGAATGGGCAACCCGATTGAAAGCGGATGGCGACGAGGGCGAGTTCGTGAACCACAACGTGCGAATCCTTGGTCGCAAAGGAGTCATGCGTGTGACGCTCGTCGCGGATGCGTCCCAGATCACTGCGCTTCAACCTGTGCTCGCGGAACGTCTGGCGCAGTATGAATTCCAGAGCGGCCAGAAGTACGCCGAGTATCGTCAGGGCGACCAGTTGGCGAAGATTGGTCTCGCGGCGCTGGTGACCGGTGGCGCGGCCGCTGTTGCACTCAAAACGGGCCTGCTTCAGAAATTCTGGAAAGTAATCGTCGTCGCAGTGATCGGTGTCGGTGCCTTCTTCAAGCGCATGTTCAGCGGCAAGTCCCGTGAGTAGCCCGCGGGCGATCTGCGCATGACTGAGACCCAGTCGCTCCTTGCTGTCCTCGTGCTGCTCTACGCGGCCGAATGTTTCGTTCTGCTGCCTCGTGGTGCCTGGCTTTTGAGACGCCGGATTGGAGACGGTTTTGAGCCGGTTACGGGGGGGTGGGGCGGGCGAGCGAGCAGCATACACTGGATTTCACCGATCCCGCTCGTCCAGCCTTCGCATATCGTCGACGAGAAACCGAAAGCTTTGTCGGAGAGTGCGACCGAAGTCACACCCATCGCGGTAGCGTCATTGGACGACGCGGCATGCCGAAGAAGGCTGGACGAGTGGAGGTCCGTGCATGGGGTCGTAGACGGCGCCGGCTTCGCGATCTTCTGCTGGGTATTCATCCTGTCGCCGCTCCTGGTTTACCATTTCGGATTCGCGCCGATGTTCTGGATCCTTGCCGTGGTCACGCTACTTCTTGAGCTGGTCGTCGTGACCTTCTTCGCCATGGGACACTCGTTTCTCTATCCCGATGCCAAAGCAGTGCGCCGGGTCGAGTGCGTGAAGATGATCCTGTGCCCACCGATTGCGATGAGGGCAGGGGACGCCCTGGCGCTCCCGCTCTTCGCGGGCTTTCATCCTTTCGCAGTGGCTGCAGCCTTCGACTCGCTCAAGACGTGCAGGCCGATGCTCCGTCGTGTAATCCAGGACCTGCGCTTCCCTCAACATGCATCGGGCGATTCCGCGGGGCGAGTAGCCCAATTGCAGCAGTTGGCGTCCTGGCTTAAGGAGCGAGGCGAGGACGTTGAGGCTCTGGTCCGGCCCGAATTCGCCCCGAATCACGGCTTCAGGGGCTATTGTCCGCGTTGCCTCACGGGATATACCAGGGCCGATGGCACTTGCAGCGACTGTCCGGGTGTCGAACTGGTTCCCGTTGCATCCGATCCTTAGAAAACTCCTTGGCTCTTTTCCTTCGCGTTTGTTACCGTCCAGTCACTTTTCAGGGAGCACCGCATGCAGCAATTAAAGCCCTTCTGGTATCTTGGCGTCGTTCTACTTTGCATGGCACTTCATGCCCCCGACGCTTCTGCACAGACGTCCGCGAGTCCGCTGCCAGAGGGGACATCGATTGAGGCCGACAGTCTCGAGTATCTTGAGGACAAGAAGCTGCTCATCGGTTCCGGTAACGTCCTCGTCACGCAGGGCGAAGACACGCTAAGCGCCGACTACATGACAGTCCAGACTGACACGCAGGACGTCTTTGCGCGCGGCAATGTCGTGTACAAGAAGGAAGGCAAGATCTGGCAGGGCCAGGAGCTGAAGTACAACCTCAAGTCGAAGACCGGCGCCACGGGCGGGTTCACTGCATTCGAGTATCCCTATTACATCCGCGCCGAGAGCTCAGAGCGCATAGCGTCCAATAAGTTCCTGCTGAAGAACGTCAGCATCACGACATGCGAAGGTGATGATCCCGATTACGAGATCCGCGCGCGTGAAGCTACGCTTACCGATGGTACGAAGCTGCGCGCCAAGGGAGTATTCCTCTACTACGGAATCGCCCCGTTCCTGTATCTGCCCACCCTGAACCGCAACCTCACAGGCCACGACCGGTACTTCGAGTTCGTCCCCGGCTACAGCTCTCGCCAGGGCGCATTCCTTCTTTCGGCCTACAACTACAAGATTGCCCCCGGCTTCAAGGGCCGTACACGACTCGACTACCGTAGCAAGCGCGGCTGGGGCGGCGGACAGGACTTCCTTTGGGATGCCACGAACGACACGCACAGCGGCGAGTTCAACGTATACTACGCGGACGATGAAGAGCCGTTCCGGGATGCCGCGGAGGAGGAAGCGCAGGAAGGCCTCGTGGACAATGAGCGCTATCGCGTGCGGTTGAATCACTTCCAGAGCTTCACGGATCGCGACTACGTTATCGCCAATGTGAACTACCTCAGCGATCCGGATGTACTCGAGGACTTCTTCGACAAGGAATTCCGCTACGGCGTGCAGCCGGAGAACCGCGTCTCCCTGACGCATCGCGGCGACAAGTACACAGCAGGCCTGCTCGTGAACAAGCGGCTCAATGACTTCTATGACAACATTGACCGGACGCCCGAAGTCACGCTGAACATTCAGCGGCAGCAGATTGCCGACACGCCGTTCTACTACGAGAGCGATAACGCGGCGGCGCAGTTGGAGCATGTGTTCCCCGATGGATCGGACAGCGAGGATTACGATGCCTTCCGCGTGGATTCGCGGCACACCTTCTTCTACCCGACCCGTCATTTCGGATTCCTGAACGTCATTCCGAGGACCGGCTACCGCGGCACGTACTATTCCGACACCATTACCTCCGGCTCTCGGACCAACACCCTGGTCACGACGGACACCAATGGCGTGTCGTCGGTGACGAATGTCGTCGAGAACTTTATTTCGCAGGAAGGCGGCGATGTGCGAAGCCTCTACGAAATCGGTATGGAGAGCTCCTTCAAGGCGTTCAAGGCCTGGGATGATGTGATCGTCCTGAATAGCGGCGACGGACTACGTCATATTTCTGAGCCGTACATCGACTATACGTACAATCCTGAGCCCAACCTGCGGCCATTCGAGCTACCCCAGTTTGACAGCGTCGATACCCTGGACCTTCGCCATGACATTCAGCTTGGTGCGCGGAACAAGTGGCAGACGCGTTACAATGGAATCGCCCACGATCTTGTGGATGTGAACGTCTATACGTACTACCGGATCGAGAAGCTGGAGGATCAGGAAGACTTCAGCGACATCTTCTTCGACACGGAGCTGCGCCTGGCGCAGTGGCTGCCGATTGACTTCGACGGTTCCTATGACACATACGAAGGCGAGTTCACGACGTTCAACACGCAGATCTCCTACATCATGGACGATTTGAGTTCGGCGAGCGTTGAGTACCGCTACCGTCGCGACAAGACCGACCTGATATCCGGCGAGTTGCTCCTGTTCCCGAATGCGAAGTGGTCGTTCGACATCTACGCCCGGTATGATCTTGAGCTGGAAGAACTTGAAGAGCAGGCATACTTCATCCAGCACGAGACGAGCTGCATTGGGTATGGCCTAGGCTACAAGAAGGTAGATGAAGACGATCAGGTTTGGGTTCAGCTCTGGCTGACTGCTTTCCCCGAGTCGAACATCGACCTCGGAAACTAGCAGGGTTCAATGTCGTGTGACTATCTACTCACCGGTGGCGCCGGGTTCATCGGATCCAATATCGCGCATCGACTTGTCCGCGAAGGCAAATCGGTGCGCATCCTCGACAACCTGAGCACGGGTCGTGCCGCCAATCTGGCCGGCATCGAATCGAAGCTGGAATTCATTGAGGGTGATCTTCGGCGAAAGGAAGACGTCCAACTCGCCGTGGAAGGCGTGCGCTACATCATCCACCTTGGTGCCCTGCCGTCCGTTGCCCGCTCGGTGGAAGACCCGATTACTACGAATGACGTAAACGTGGGCGGAACGTTGAATCTCCTGGTGGCTGCCCGCGAGGCGGGCGTGGAACGATTTGTATTCTCGTCCTCGTCATCAGTGTACGGCGATACACCCACGCTGCCGAAACGCGAAGGCATGATGCCCATGCCTCTGTCCCCTTATGCACTCTCGAAACTGGCAGGGGAGTACTACTGCAGAATTTATCATCGACTCCATGGCTTGAAGACCTTCTCCCTGCGCTATTTCAACGTGTTTGGTCCGAGACAGGATCCGAAGTCGCAATACGCCGCCGTCATTCCTCTCTTCATTGATGCCATCGGCTCAGGCCGATCGCCAGTCCTTCACGGCGATGGCGGCCAGACCCGTGACTTCACCTATGTGGATGATGTCGTATCGGCCAATCTGGCCTGCTGTACGGCTCCTGATTCCTCGGCGGGTGAAGCATATAACGTGGCGCGCGGAGACCGCATCTCAGTCAAGGACCTTGCCCTCACGATAGCGCGACTTATGGGGAAGGAAATCCAACCCGTTCACGGCGTAAGGCGGTCAGGTGATGTGCGCGACTCCCAAGCGGACTCGACACGGGCACGAGAGCTACTGGGTTGGACTCCAGTCATCGATCTCGAAGAAGGCCTGCGCCGTACCATCGCGAACCTCGTCCCGCAGGGACCATGAGCACTCCGTCTGCAACTGATCTGCTCGCCTGTGCGATCGAGGCGGCAAAGGCTGCAGGTAATCATGCGATCCGCGAGGCCAGCCGAAGGTCGGAAATCCTCTCCCTCGCAGCACATGACGTGAAGCTGCAACTCGACAAGGAGTGCCAGCAGCGCGCGGAGGAAGTCGTTCGTTCGGCGTACCCTGACCATGCGATCCTGGGCGAAGAAGGATCGTCCGATGGTGCTGAAGGCGCGCCGAGATGGGTGATCGATCCAATTGATGGAACCGTGAACTTCTTCCACGGCCTGACCTACTGGTGCTCATCCGTCGCCGTGCAGGTTGGCGACCAGACCCTCGCCGGTGTCGTCTATGCGCCGGTAAGCGGCGAGGTGTTTGCGGCCCAGGTCGGCAAGCCCGCGCTGCGGAACGGCGAACCGATTCAGGTTTCTCGCACACCATCTTTGGAAAGCACACTTGCGCTCACCGGACTGGAGAAAAGCGTGAATCAGGAGTCGCGCGCGCTCGAGGTTCTGCGAACGGTTTCGCTCCGCATCCAAAAAGTCCGGCTCCTGGGAGCCGCAGCTCTAGACATCTGTCAGGTTGCGTCGGGGCGCGCGGATGCCTTTTTCGAACAGGGGATCAACCTGTGGGATATCGCTGCAGGCGATTTGATCGTGCAGCAGGCGGGCGGTCGTACGGAGGTCCTGCAGCCGCGCCCCAACAATCGGATGCGCTACCTGTGTTCCAACGGGCTCGTCCACGACGCGCTCAAGGAGCTTCTGCAGCCTTTTGCCGTACAAGGGTAATGGGTAGGGCTGACGATTCCGGGGGCTGGATCAGCCATGTTTCCCACGCCACATCCCCGTGGACTTTGTCCAATTCGCGAAGAGCCAGCGAAGCCGTCCATCCTTCGCCGGCCTGGCGGAGCGCATTCGTGATATCCGTGCCCAGAACAAGCGCGGTGTGGATCGTCGCGGACTTTGTAACGGCGTGCCTCCGCTCATCCGCACGTGACTCGGCCTTGAGGCAGGTCATCAGTGAAACCGCGGCGACCCCGAGCGTGATGGAGGCAATGGACAGGGCAATCAAGCACTCAATGAGCGTGAAGCCGTCAGTTCGCCGGGTCTGAGCTCGAGATGTCAGACGCATCATCCACGCCTCCGGGCTCCCCGTCGCTTCCATAGGAAATGATCTCATACGATTCACCGTTACGGCCCGGCGCGATGAAAATGTAATCATTCTTCCAGGGATCGCGCGGCACTTCGCGGCTTTCGAGATAGCCGTCCGATGGATAGCGCTCCGGAATGATCCCCGTCTGCGGCTTGCGCACCAGCGCTTCGAGGCCTTGATCCTGCGTGGGGTAGCGACCCTGTTCGGTCCGGTAGACCTGAAGCGCCGTCTGGAGTTGCTTGATCTGGATCTTCGCCGCGGCCACGCGGGCTTCGCCGGGCTGGCGAATCACATTGACGGCCACCAGCGTGGCAAGAATCGAGAGGATGACGATGACGACGAGAATCTCGACGAGGGTAAAACCTGCTCTTTTCTGATGGGCGTTATCCAAAGGGCAACTCCTGTTCCTGCGTGCTACTCGTTTGCACAATACCATCAAGCTTCTCGATGAGCGCTTCAAGCTTTGAGACATAGTACGTCACGTTCTCGTCCCGTGCCTCCGGCTTCCACTCCGATACCAGTTTCGCCGCCTCGTGGACAGCCACACTCTTCTTTGTCCCGGTTACATAGTACGATATCTGGTCGCCGGCCTGAAAGCTGCGACCCGTCTTCATCGCCAGTTCGTACGCGGCACTGCGGCCACGCGCCTTGTCGCCAATCTTCGCCGCGTAGTTGACGGGCGATTCCTTCAATGACTCGCTTTTTGCCAGCGCCTGAATCGGAAGCGTCCGCTGTTGAATGGCGTTACGGAACGTTGACTTCAGTTTCGCAATGGCATCGGGTTTGTCCTCCAGGGTGAATCGTAGCCATTGCTTGATGTAGTCCCGCTGGAACGGCTCCAGCCCCCTGGACTTCAAGGCCGCGCCTTTGATCGTCACCTCGCCTGCGTCGTCGAGCAGCGCGTAGTTCTTCATCTTGTAGCTGAGCATCGACACATACTCGCCATCGAATTCCACATCGATCCCCGCGGGCAGCGACGCGGCGAAGCGCCCGCGGAAGGCGTCACGGTCCGCAGGCGATTTGAACTCAGGTGGAACAAAGTAGATTCCGTCCGTGTCGATCTCGATGGGCGTGGCGCCCTGGCCGCGCAGAAAATCGATCATGGAGGCGAGGAGCTTCCGGCCCTTCTCCGCGATCTCCGAAGCCGCGGCGTAGTCGTTGAAGCGGCCCTGGCTGAAACCGAGGTAGCCGTAGAACGAGTTGATCAGGATCTTGAAGGTGGTCTGCAGCGCATCGAGATACACTTTCTCGTCGGCGGATGTCGCTTGCTGCATCCTCGACTTCGCCTCCACGCGGAAATCGCGCAGGTGGCGAAGCAGGGAAATGAAGACCGCCAACTCGTCGCTCTTGGGGCCGATGTTGTCTTTCAGCATCAGCGACGGATAAAGCGAGCGCACGTCGCAGTGGTGGACATTCTTTGCGATGCCCGTGAAGAAGATATCGGTGTAGCCCCCCGCGAAATCCTGTGCATCTTCCGGAATGGGGATCGAATGTCCCGCCGCGAGGTAAGCGCGCAGCATCAGGCTATCGATCTTGGAGCCGCTGCCGCGCACTGTGGTGTCCTGGTACGTGAACGGCAGGATCTGGGCCTGGGTGAAGTAGCTGGGGGAAAGGATGTCGCTGATCGCCCTTGTTTCGAGAATGTCATCCCGTGCGTAGCGCATGAGCGCATCGGGGTCCCTGTCGAACGTCGCGGCGATGTCCGCACCATCAATGTAGGTCCGATCCGGTGCGGCCACTCCGAAATGACGGGCGACGTCCTTCAATGAGAGGCTTTCGAGTGAGCGGTGGCTGATGTCGTAGGCCTGGGCGAGGAGATAGGTGTCGACGACGTGTCGTCCGCTCACCTCGGCCCGCGTGTACGTGATGACCTGGTCGGCCATGACGTATCGGCTGGGCCGGGTGCGGATCGTCTCGCCGTTGCGTCCGATCGCGACCTTGATCTTGTATCTCTTCGCCCGGGCCGTGAGATAGGGGAGGTCGAAGTTGAAAAGGTTGTGCCCCTCGATCACGTCGGGATCCCGCTCGCGGATGAGTTCGACCCATCGGCGGATCAATCCCGGTTCGTCGAGCGTCTTGCCGGATAGCACTTCGACCCAACCGGTGCTGTCGGCCAGCGTGATGGCGATGATGCGATCCTTTTCACGGTCGGCGTTCGAGAACTCATATTCGGGGTCACAGTACGTTTCGATGTCCATCTGGAGTCGACGCAGCTCGCGGAACCCCATGCCCTTGAAGAGCGTCTTGCCCGTGGACAAAAGGTGCTGCTGCTCGGGGTCATTGATGATGAAGAAGGGGTCCTTGTTCCTCTCCGCGGTGCCCCGCGTCTTCTGCTTCAGGTGCGCGGCCGCTGCCTGGAGTGACTTCCAGGAGTCGAAGCGGGCGAGGTACTTCAGGGGATTCGCGCCAGCAAGTTCCTGCCACTCGGCCTTGATCGCTGAATCGGCGAGAAGGTCTGTCGATACGGTCCAGAGGAATGGCCGGAAGGGCTCAAGAACCTCCCGCGTCGAATTTCCGTCGCGAAGGAGCAGGGCCATCTGGTCCGGTGTTCCGGTGCCAGGACGATGTTCGATGGCAATGATGCTCGGCGTCTTGTCAGCGCCGGCGATCAAACCGTGTTCAAGGGCAGCGATCTGCATGCCCGCGAGTATACCATGCCCTTACGTGGCTGAGGTAACAGCTTCCTCAGAAGCGGCCGCGGCTGCTTCCCGGTCTGCTGCGGCACGGGGGTCCTCGGAGGTCTCGTTGAACTTCACGGATACGATCTTGGACACACCGTGCTGCTCCATCGTCACCCCGTAGAGCATGCGGGCGGCCGCAATGGTCTTGCGGTTGTGCGTGATGACCACGAACTGCGACTTGTCGAGGAAGCTCTGCACCGTGGTCACGAAGCGACCGATATTGGCCTCGTCCAGCGCCGCATCCAGCTCGTCGAGCATGCAGAACGGGCTTGGCTTCACAAGATACAGCGAGAAGAGCAGGGCCACGGCGGTCATCGTGCGTTCACCGCCGGACATCAGGGAGACGGTCTGCAGCTTCTTGCCGGGCGGGCGGGCGATGATCTCGATGCCGGATTCGAGGACGTCCCCGTCGTCCAGCAACACGAGCTTGGCAGTGCCGCCGCCGAAGAGCTGCGTGAACATGACCTGGAAGTTCTGGTTAACAGCCTCGAACGTCTTGGCGAACATCTCGGTCGTCGTCTTGTTGATCTCGCGGATGAGTTCCATCAGCTGATCTTTCGATGCAACAAGGTCGTTCTGCTGCGTGGTCAGGAAGGTTTCCCGCTCTTCCAACTCGCGATGCTCCTCGATCGCGACAAGGTTGACAGGACCCATGCCTTCGATCTTGGCACGCAACTCCTCAACAATCGTGTCGAGCGCGTCGCCTTCGAGCTTCTCGCCATTCTCCCAGGCCGGTTCGGCGGCCTGATCGATGGCGGTCACATCGACCTTGTAGTCACCCGTGACGCGTTCCAGCAGGTTCTGTCGGCGCATCTTTTGCTCGGCGAGTTCAATGTCGTTCTGTGACCGACGCGTACGGATCTCATCCAAAGCTGCGCGCTTCGTGCGAAGGAAGGCCTCGAGTTCCGAGAGACGGGCCGTGCGAGTTTCGCGGGACTGGCGGGCTTCGTCGATCCTGGCGCGCAGGGCGTTCGATTCTGCGTCGAGCGGATCGATCCGGAGCGTAGCCTCCGCGACGCCTCTCTGCAGGTCGGCCATGCGCTGCTGGTACGTGCTTATGCCGCGTGAGCGTTCTTCGACCACGGCCGTGAGTTCGTCGATACGGGAAACAAGCTGGTCGCGCTTGGCCGCGAGGGTCTCGGCCCGTTGGCGGACTTCAGAGAATGCGATCCGGCGATCGGATACATCGACCAGAGCGCGGCTTCGAACTTCTTCGCGTTCGCGCTGGAGCTCGGTGCCTTGCGCGATCTGCTCGCGCAGCTCAGCGTGCTTCTGGCGATACTGCTCAATCCGTGCGGAAATCGAAAGGCGGTGCTCGTCCGTTTCGGAGTGCTGTTCACTGAGGGACTGAAGCTCGTAGGCCACGGTCTCGACACGCTCGGCGGCTTGACGGGCCTCCTGTAGAACGACGCGGCTTTCGCCCTCGGCATTGGCAAGCTGGCGCCGGCTGTCGTCTAGCGTCACCCGCGCGGCTTCGATGGCATCCGCCACGGTCGACTCTTCGTGGATGAGGCGGGCGATGTTCTCCTCGACGGTCGCCAACTGGCGCTGCAGCTCGCCGAGTTGATCCTGCCAGTCGGCGAGGAGTTGCTGGCGGGCGAGGGGATTGGATTGCTCGTTCTCGCGTTTCCAGAACTCGGCGTACTCGCCGGGCTTCAGCACGGCACCGGTTTTGGTGACGACGGTCCACGCCGCGGGTACGCCCGTCGGCAGGGCATAGGTGTTCTCCGCGACGACGACACCGCGCAGGAGACGCTGGAGCAGGGGCTTCACGTCATCGCTGCAGTGCACGTGGTTCAACAGTGGATCATGTCCGGCATAGTCGAGGGCTTCGGGACCTGCGCCGACACCGGCGACGAGGACGCGGGCGGATCCGGCGGCGGCCTGCTCAAGCTGGGCCAACACGGCGATCGCGGCCGCGTCGTCACGGAGGACGATGGCGTCCAGCCACGGGCGCAGTGCGGCTTCAAGCGCAAGGTGATAGGCGGGTTCGGCACGGAGTAATTCGGCGATGGGGCCGATGACCAGGCTGCGGTCGAATCGGAGATCCGAATTCTCGTCGAGAATCATCCGGGCGCCTTCGGGGAAACCTTCGCGTTGTGCCCGGCTCATCTGGAGCATGTCGATCTGGGCCTGCTTGGCCGCCATCTGCTGCTGGAACTGGGAGACGCTGCTCTTCAAGGTCGTAAGGGCCTGAGCCTTGTCCGCGCGATTCAACTGGAGAAGCTTCAACTGCTCGGCGGCTTCGTTCGCAGCGATAGTCAGCGCCTGTATACGCTCCGTCACCTCGGCCTTGCGTCCTTCGAAGACTTCGAGAGAGCGCTGCATCTCCTGCTGCTCCGCCGCGAGGCGTTCGCGACGGATCATGTTCGAGCGTTCCTGCGCATCGAGGGCTGTCAGTTCGTTCTGGGCCTGCGAAGCACGGTTCTCGGCGTCGAGTTGCTCCGTGCGGTAGCGATTCAGGGCACGGACCGCTTCCTCAAGTGCCGTCTCGGCTGCACTGTTTGCGGTAATCGCGGTGGAGAGGTCGCGCTCCGAAGCATCGCGCTGCGAGCAGGCAGTCTCGTGCTGCTGCTCTGTTTCACGGAGGCTGATCGCGTGCTGCTCAAGGCGAAGCTTGGCTTCCTCGGCGTCGCGCGAATCCCGCTCGGACAGTACCTTGAGCTCCTGGATGCGATCCTCGTTCGTGTGGATCAGTTCGCGGACGCGTTCCAGCTCGGTGCGGGCGCGTACGGCGGATTCCATCAATTCGGCGATGCGGTGTTCTTCCGCCGTGAGTTCGGCGCGGACCTCGGCGGTCTGCTGCTCGGACACTTCGATGTCCTGTCGCACCGCTTCGTCCTGTTCGACGATGGACGCGATGCGCGACTCAAGCGAAGAGACGCTCTGGTTGAACTGCGTGAGCTTCTCGCGGGAGGCGTAGAGATCGTAGGAGCGGAGCTGTTCCATCAGGGCTTGGTAGCGGCGTGCCTTGCCGGCTTGGCGCTGCAGCGAGATGATCTGTCGTTTCACTTCGCGAATGATGTCGGCCAACCTCAACAGGTTCGCTTCGGTCTGGTCGAGCTTGCGAATCGCTTCCTTCTTGTCCGCCTTGAACTTCGTGATGCCGCTGGCTTCTTCGAACACGGCGCGACGATCCTCGGGGTGCGAGCTGAGGATCTTGTCGATGCGACCCTGTTCCATCAGCGAGTAGGCATTCGTGCCGATGCCGGTGTCCATGAACAGCCGCTGGATGTCCTTAAGACGGCAGGGAGCCTTGTTGATGAAGTACTGGCCTTCACCGCTGCGGAAGACGCGGCGTGTGATCGTTACCTCGTTGTATTCGAGGCCGAGAACTTTTTCGCAATCGGCGAGGGTGAGGCTGACCTCCGCCATGCCCATGGGCTTGTGGGTGTCGGTCCCGTTGAAGATCACATCTTCCATCTTCGACCCGCGCATCGCCTTGGCGCTCTGCTCGCCGAGGACCCATCGCAGGGCGTCGGCCACATTGCTCTTACCGCAACCGTTGGGACCTACAATCGCGGTCATCCCGGGCTCGAATTCGAGCTTGGTGCGGTCGGCGAAACTTTTGAAACCGATGAGTTCCAGGCTTTTTAGGTACAAGGTAGTCCCACTCCTATACTTGCAGTATGCTGCAGTTCCCCCGCATGGTGACCAAAATCCATATCATGTGGGTCCCAGCCGTATCAACTACTATATTTGGTGTGGATGAGCGGTTTTGTGACCGTGATTGTCAAACCTGTAGTAACCCCCTATGGTGACCCGAATAACGCCATGATCGACCCCGAACTCGTCCAGCTTTTGAAGCGCCTCGTGGCCGTCCCGAGCGTCAATCCGATGCTCGCGGAGGACCCCGAAACGGGCGGCGAAGCCCGTATGGCCCGCTTCCTGGCCGACCATCTGGAGCGGACTGGCTGGGATGTGGAGTGGCATGAGTTGATCCCCGGACGTCCCAACGTCGTGGGCCGCTTCGGTCCGAAGTCTCCCAAGCGCACGCTGATGTTCGAATCCCACCTCGACACCCAGGGCATCCACGGCATGACGGTGCCGCCTTTCGGGGGGGAGGTCAGGGACGGACGCCTTTACGGCCGCGGCGCGTGTGACACGAAGGGACCGATGGCGGCGACGCTTCATGTACTCAAGCCGAAGATGATGCAGGAGATGGCGGATGCCGGCGTCGGACTTCTCTTCATCGGTGCCGTCGGCGAAGAGAAGGGGAATGTCGGGGCCGAGCAGTTGGTCGACCTCGGCGTCGGCGCGGACGAAGCGATCGTGCTCGAACCCACCGACCTGAATATTGTCCATGCCCACAAGGGCACGTACTGGTTTGAGGTGGAGGTCCGGGGCCGCGCGGCGCATGGTTCGAATCCGGACCTCGGGCAGAATGCCATCTATGCGATGTCCGATGTGCTCAAGGCCATCCGCGACCAGGTCGCCGAAGCGTGCAAAGTGCACAGCCACCCGCTGCTGAACAAGCCGACCGCGAATATCGGACTGATCCGAGGCGGCAGCTCCATCAATATTGTCCCCGACCGTTGCATTATCGAGGTGGACCGCCGGACGCTGCCGGGGGAGTCACACGACGACATCAAGGCCGCGGTCAAAGCGTGTCTAGCGCGACTCGAAGCCGCCGACCAGATATCAGGCTGGGCTATCCATCCGATCAAGGAAGGCATCCCGTTCGCCACGACATCGGATTCCGCTTTGGTCCGCCGCCTGCTCACGAGCTGTGCGGCCGAAGGCATACAATCCAAGGCCGAAGGTGCGGCGTGGTACAGCGATGCAGGTCCGTTCTCGAGGACTTGCCGCGAGATTGCCGTGTTCGGACCGGGCAGCATCCGTCAGGCCCACACCGCTGATGAGTTCATCGAACTCGACAGCCTGGAGCAGGGAGTAAGGATTCTCACGACGTTCTTGCGCCAACTTGCAGCTGAAGCCTGATTCCATGACAAGCTCATCCACGAAAGTGTTCGGCATCCTGGCGCTTCTGACCGCGATTCTCCTCCAGGTCGCCAATCTCTACTTCGGTGAACTGAATCAGGATGAAGGCTGGTACCTCTATGCGGCACAGCAAGTCACCGAAGGAAAGCTTCCGTACCGTGACTATGCCTACACGCAGGCGCCACTGCTTCCGCTGGTCTATTCGCTCACCGCACCCATCGTGCGCGAATGGGGCGTTGGCGGTGGGCGTGCGGTCACGGCGGTGTTGGGACTCGTAGCGGCCTTCCTTGCGTCATCCATCGCGCGGCGACTCGTCAAAGGCGAGGGCTCAGACGTGGCCGGCGTCATCGCTTTTACGCTCTGCGCTGTCAACGTGTACCAAAGCTACTTCACGACGGTAGTGAAGACCTATTCGTTGTGTGCCTGCTTCCTCACCGCTGGTGTGCTCGCTCTGGTTACTGCGCGAGGCACGCTTAGGTATTGCCTCGCCGGGACGCTGCTCGTGCTGGCAGGCGCTACCCGGATTTCGGCAGGCGTGGCCGTGCCCATTGTCGCGATCTACCTCGTCGCCACCGACGGTTGGCGCTTGAAGGCGCGGACATGGGGATTTGTCACAGGGGCCTGTGCCTGTGCTGCCCTCGTCTTCGGCCCATTGTACGTCATGGCACCGCAAGGCTTCCTCTTCGGAGTCCTGGAATACCATGCGGGACGTGAGGCCGGTGGGCTGCTGCAAACGATGGTCTTTAAGGCCGGTTTTGTCTCGCGCGTGGTCCAAGCCTATTTCCTGACCTTCACATTCCTTGTGTTCTTTACCATCACGCGGCTCATGAAGGGACGAGAGGAAGGAAGCCCCGCGGTGACGATCATCTGGCTCGTGGTCGCCACGATTACGCTTGTTCATTTCGTGGCGCCGTTTCCGTACGACGACTATCAAGTCGTAGTCTATCCGTTGGCCTGCGCGGCCGTTGCCGCGACCCTGGCCGCGCACATCAGCGCGGCCGATAAGACGGGGAAGCGGGCCGTCGTTGCGATGGCGGGCCTGTGGGTCCTCGCCACGGCCTCTTCATTCTCATCGCCGATCAATCAGGACTGGATGATTGCTGGGCGCGACCGCATCTGGTGGAGGATGAAGGAGAAGCCCGCGCTGGCGCAACTTCAGGACGTCGGGGCATGGCTGCGCGAACGGACGAAGCCGGGCGACCTGCTCCTGACGCAGGATACCTACGTCGCGGTCGAGGCGGGCCTTCGCGTCCCGGCTGGGCTTGAGATGGGTCCCTTCAGCTATTTCCCGTCGCTCTCCGATGAACGCGCTGCCGCGCTGAAGGTGCTCAACGAGGCGTCGATGAGAAGCCTGCTCGAGGCAACACCTGCACAATACGCCGCGCTCAGCGGCTACGCACTGTCGCTCTCGTCGCCTGAAGTGTCTGAAGTGCCCGAAAGCGATCGCGCTGCGCTTCGGGAAATCGTGGATCGGCGGTTCGAGGTCGAACGCATCGTGCCGCGCTTCGGCCAGGCGCAAACAACGCTGGAACTTCTGCGGGCAAGAGGACAGGCTGTCGCCCCGTGAAGCTGTCGATCGTCATTCCCGCGTTCAACGAAGAGGCGCGCCTGCGTCCCACGCTCGACGTCTATTCCGCCTTCTACGAGAGGCTCTACGGCAACAATTTCGAGATCATCGTGGCCGTCAACGGATCGGTCGACCACACAGAAGACGTGGCCCGCGACGTCGCGCGAATCCATCCGCAAGTCAAGGTGGTGGTCGATCCCGGGAAGATCGGGAAGGGTGGGGCCATCCTCATGGGCTTTCGTGCCGCGAAGGGCGACATCGTCGGATTCGTCGACGCCGACGGATCGACGCAGCCCGATGCCTACCAGGACCTGGTCGAGCATATCGGAGATGCCGGCTGCATCATCGCATCACGCTGGATGCCGGGTGCGACGGTAAGCCCCAAGCAGCCCATGCCTCGTCGCATCGCCTCACGCATCTTTAACAGTCTGGTGCGCACGCTCTTCAGCGTGAAGATCACCGACACGCAGTGCGGGGCCAAGGTGCTTTCGCGGAAAGCGCTCGATGCGGTGCTTCCGCGCATCGGCCTGACGCGCTGGGCGTTTGATGTGGATCTGCTGTTCCAGATCCGCCGCGCGGGATTCCGCATCGAAGAGCGCCCGACGGTCTGGCACGACGTCGGCGGCTCGCGCCTGAAGGTGGGCCGCGCCTCGACAGAAATGTTCATCGCCATCGTCCGTCTCCGTCTGCTGTACTCCCCGTTCAAGTGGGTGGTGACGGTGTACGACAAGACGGTCGGTCGCTTTATCCACGTCACCCGGTAAACCTTTATGCCCTCCGATCGCGACGGACTCCTGAAGCATGGTTTGTGGCTGTTTGCGGCGACGCAAATCGCCAACGCCTGCAATCTGTTCTTCCACGTCGTCATGGGTCGCGGCCTTCCGCCCGCCGAGTACAGCGCGCTCTCCACGCTGCTCAACATCATGCTCGTCATCGGCACGCCGCTGGAGGCGCTGCGCACCTCGATTGCGCATTTCGCGGCAAAGGCCTCGGCCACGGGCGAGACTGGAATGCTGCGTCCGGTCATCCGTTCCTGGAGCATCAAACTGCTCGCCGTGGGACTGCCGTTGTCTCTGGCGGGATGCGCAGGAAGCGCCTGGATCGCGGCGTATTTTCATCTGCCGACGGTCTGGCCTGTGATCATCATGAGCCTGACGATCACGGGCCTGTTGTTTATTCCGCTGCTCGCGGGTGCTTTGCAGGGCGTCCAGGCGTTCGGCTGGATGGCGCTGTCGTTGCAGGGCCTGAGCGTGGTGCGGTTGGGGCTGGGCTGGTTGCTGATCGCGACGTGGAGCGTGACTGCGCTGTCCGGCGTCATCGCGCAATTCGTAGGCGTGGCGCTGGCCCTTGCGATCGGCTTTGCTGGATTGGCCCGCATTCTTCCCCGATCGATGGCTTCTACGGCCGAGGATGCCGTGGGTTCGTATTTCTCCAAGGCGCTCATCATGCTGGCCGGCTATGCGGTCTTGATGAACATGGACATCGTGCTGGTCCGGCACTACTTCGTCGAAGAGTCGAAAATGTTTGCGCAGGCGGCGACGATCAGCCGCTCGATCATCTTCCTGCCGATGCCCATTGCACTCGCTATGTTTCCGAAGGTAATCGGCAGTGAATCGGGTCGGAGCACATTCCTGAAAGCGCTGGCCATCGTCTTTGCGCTCGTGGCGGGAGGCGTCGCGGCCTGCCTGTTGATCCCCCAAGTCCCGCTCCAGCTCATGTACAAGAATAGCGACCCGGAGGCGATCCGCATGGTGCGTCTCGTAATCCTCGCGATGTCGCCGCTGGGCCTGACCTATCTCCTGATGAACTACGCGATGGCGCGCCATCGCTTCCGCGCCGGCATCCCCCTGGCAGTGTGTGCGATTACGTATGTCGGAGGCGTCATGCTCTGGCATAACCGGATCGAAAACGTCATCACGATGTTAGCGATTGCGACGGTGAGTTCACTGCTCGTGTTTCTAGCAGGCAGGCCTTGGCGGGAGGATGGGGTATGAAAGCGATACTGACAGGCATGAACGGCACTGTGGCACCGGCGCTCGCGAAACGGTTGGTGCTGGAAGGCATCGAAGTCGTGGCGTGGGACCGCAACAAGGTGTCCACCGACAACCGACAGCAGATGGAGGCCTTCATCCTCGGCGAAAAGCCGTCGTGGGTATTCCACATGGCGATGGGCAGTCCCGACTGGGCCGCCGCCATCGCATCGATCTGCCGCGAGAACGGAATCCGCTTCCTCTTCACGGGGTCGGTGTCCGCGTTCGACGGTTCGAAGCCGGGGCCTTTCCCCTTGGACAAAGAGCCTGACGCGACGGATGACTACGGACGCTACAAAGCCGAGTGCGAGCGGAAGGTGCTGGCTGCCAATCCCGACGCCATCATCGCCCGGCTGGGCTGGCAGATCGGTGAGGCGCCCGGTTCGAACAACATGGTGGATTTCCTATTCAAGGCAGCGAGGGAGAAGGGAAAGATCGAGGCAAGCCGCAAATGGATTCCCTCATGCTGCCACCTCGACGATACCGCAGATGCGTTGTATCGCCTGATGAAGAGTTACCCCGCGGGGCTCTATCATATTGAAGGCAACCCGGGCATTCCGTTCTTCGATATCGTGACCCGGTTGAAGAAGCGACACAACGCCGACTGGACCATCGTCGAGACCGATGCCAATCCCGTCGATATCCGGTTGGTGAACACGAAGATCCCCGTCGGCCAGCTCACGGCGCGGCTTTAGAGCGAGTATTTCACAAACTGCTATAGCAGGCCGCAGTTCAACTGCATCGTTCCGGCTATGAGAAGAACGTCGACCTTTGGTCGACGGCTACATTCGGGTGCGAGGGTTGGGGACGATTGCGCCGAATTAGGCTGCCGAGAGACATGCACTCAACCGTGCTTGGACAAGTTTCGGGCGATGGGGTTATTCTCTGCACGTGCTCATACGGTATCTATTCGCGCTCATCTTTGTTCTCCAGACGCCCTCGTTTGCCCGCAGCCCGGCGCGGGAGACGCTGTCGTTCACGATCTCCACCAATGTGGGGTTCGGCAACGAGGTGTTTGTAGTCGGCAGCCATGCGGATGTCGGACAATGGGATCCGACGCGAGCCGCCAAGTTGTATTGGACGCCGGGAAATGTCTGGACCGGGCAGGTCGGCATCCAATCGGGGACGGCGTTGGGCTACAAGTACGTGTCGCTTCCGAATTCCTGGACGGGGTTCTGCAATCCCGCGAATGCGAGCTTCATTCCGCCCGGGAGCGGAAACGAATTTACGGCGAATGTCGTGGCCCAACCGGCCGCGCCGTATTCCGGCAAAACCATCTTCTACCACAGCGGTTTCACGAACGTGGTCCTCCTGAATTCGACGGACGGCGTCAACTTTGTCAGCACTCCGATGACGCGGATCGGGCAGGGCCGGTCGACGAACGAGTACCTGTATCAAGCGCAAGGATTCGGCGAAGCAGGCGAGGGCGTGCAATTCATCCCTTGGGACGGCGGAACAAATTACGACCACGCGCCATATCCGGGATATGGGGGCGGGGACTATTATACGTCGCTCGACGTCTTCTTCCTGCAGGACGGCAACGTCTTCAGCTACACGCCACCGGCCACGCTCTCCGCGTCGCGTATTATCGTCTCCAACGCCGTCTCTACGTTTCCGCCGTCGCCGAATCGACCGATGAAGGTGTATCTCCCCCGCGGCTACGACCAGAACACCTGGAAGCGTTATCCGGTGATCTACATGCATGACGGGGAGAATCTCTTCTTTCCGGACGTGTCCGGCCTGAGCGGGCAGGGCTGGAACGCGGACCTGGTGGCCAACAAGGAAATCAGCCAGGGGCGGATGCGCGAAGTGATCATCGTAGGGCTCAACAGCACGGCGAACAGGACGCAGGAATACCTGCCGCCCGAGGACAACTACGAAGGGCAGGGGTTCGGCGATGCCTATGCGAAGTTTGTGGTGCACAACGTCAAGGCGAAGATCGACGCGGAGTTCCGGACGCTCACCAACCGCGAAAACACGCTGACCATCGGTTCCTCAATGGGCGGGTTGATTTCGACGTACCTCGGCTGGGCTACGAATGTATTCGGGAAGATCGGGCCCTTTTCGCCCGCCTACGCGGTCAGCACGAACTTCATGCAGCGCATCAACGTCGAACCGAAGCAGCCCCTCCGGATCTTCACGGAAATGGGAACCGGCGATTCGACCGAGCAATTCCTCCTGCCTGCGACATGGTATGTGCTCGACCTGTTCCTGAAGGACGGCTGGCTGCCCAATGCGGATCTCATCAGCCGGATCGGCTGCGGCCAGACACACTCCGAAGGCACGTGGCAAAGCTGGCTGCCGGAGTGCTACCATTTCCTGCTGAACCTGCTGGATGAACCGAATCGCCTGGCGCAACTCAGCCATCCACCTCGCATCACCAGCGCGACACCCGGAAGTGCCACGTTCATGACGCTGAGTGCCCGGTCGTATCGGTTGGAGCGCTCCGCGGATTTGACCACTGGAACCTGGCAGGGCGTCAGCACGACCGCCGTCGAGACCTTGCCTTGGGCGGTTCGAAGCCTGTCCACGACAAACCCGACATCCTCCCTCGATTTCCTCCGAATCGTTGCCGAGTAGGTGATGCTGTAGCCGGGGTCGACGACCACGTTGTTCTCTATAACTTGGCCTCCGATGAGCGCTCTTGGCAGGGCGAATGCATCCTGCGCAGGAAAGGCGAGCCGATCCCCTGAACCCGTCTCCATTTGTAAGGTATCCACGCAGTCGTCGAATAGTGACGTGGCGCCGTTTGCTGTAGGAGCATATGTGCGAACAAACAGAGGAGATGAAATGAGAATGCGTAAACGCTTGGCAAGTCTTGTAACAGGGGTAACCGCCATCACTGTAATGGCGGCCCACGCCGATGAGGTGGCACCTCTGTTTCCCCTGCCGTTTACCCCGGACTACACCCGAGGCTCTGGCTGGGGCATTGCTCTTGGCTTGGGGGTTGAATACGAATCCGCCTACGCCGGGTCGGACGAATATGAATTTGAACTGGATCCGGCAGGGGCCATCCAATGGAGAGAGGGAAACCACCTCTTCTCTTGGGAAGGGCTGGAACTGTCATGGACGACTCGCCAGAAGGATCAATGGTACATCCAGGTCGATTTGGGTTTGGATGGTGAACGTGAAGAAGGTGATTCTGATGATGGCAGGCTGGATGGCCTTGATGAGAGGGACGATGAGTTTACGGGCACCGGTGAGGTCAGGTATTCCTTTGATCGGGATTGGCGAAACTACGTAGGTACGCGGATTACCATGGGCGATAGCGATTACGGCGCACTGGGGTTCCTCTTGGCCGGGCACAGGTTCGGCTCCCATGACGATGGACGTGGAACAGAAGCGATCATCTATGCCAAGTTCGGCGACAGCAACAACAGGAATAGAGAGTTCGGAGTCAGCCCATCAGAAGCTGCAACATCCGGACTTGCAGCGACGGATTTGGATAGTGGCCACCGCTCTACCGGCCTGCGCCTTGTTGATCGACGCTATTTTAGCGAGCATATTCAAATCGTCTCCGGCCTGGAATTTGAGTACTATAGCAGCGATGTGCGAGATAGCCCCATAGCTCGCGAAGACTTTGCGACGGAAGTAGAGCTGGCTATGGTCTACCAGTTTTAGCAACGTCAACTAGCCGTCGGCTGGAGGTCTGGGCGCCAGATTGATACGGACTGTTTTCCGACTCATCTATTTCCTTTTGTCATGTGTTTCTCTGAAGTGG
>CAZCZZ010000014.1:0-68259 GCA_964503335.1 uncultured Verrucomicrobiota bacterium | reverse complement strand
GTCTGGTCGTGGAAGGAACAGTACGGCAACACGATCGTGAGCCAGCTCAAGTCGCTTGGCTGCTCCTGCGACTGGGATCGCCAGCGCTTCACGATGGATGAAGGCCTCAGCAACGCGGTGAAGGAAGTCTTCATCCGCTTGTACGAGAAGAAGCTGATCTACCGCGGCAAGTACATCATCAACTGGTGTCCGCGCTGCCAGACGGCGCTGTCCGACGAGGAAAGCGAGCACCGCGAGGTCAACGGCAAGCTCTATCACCTGCGGTATCCGTTTGCGGATGGCTCGGGATATCTTGTCGTCGCTACGACACGTCCGGAAACCTACCTGGGCGATACCGCCGTGGCTGTGAATCCGAGCGACGAACGCTACCAGCATCTCATCGGCAAGAAGCTGCGCCTTCCCGTGATTGGCCGCGAGATTCCGATTATTGCGGACGACTTTGTCGCCAAGGAATTCGGTACCGGCTGCGTGAAGGTGACGCCTGCGCACGATCCGAACGATTTCCAGATGGGCCTGCGTCATAACCTGGCCCAGATCAACGTCATGACCGATGACGGGCACATGAACGAAGAGGCCGGACCCTACAAAGGCCTCGAGCGCTTCGCGTGTCGCAAGAAGATCATGGAAGACCTTGAGGCGGCAGGACTGCTTGAAAAGGTCGATGAGCACAAACACGCGGTGGGGCACTGCTATCGCTGCTCAACCGTTGTGGAGCCGCGTCTTTCACCGCAGTGGTTTGTGAAGATGAAGCCGCTCGCCGCGCCGGGCATCGAAGCCGTGAAGGACGGACGCATCAAGTTCGTGCCTGAGCGCTGGAACAAGACGTATCTGGAGTGGATGGAGAACATCCGCGACTGGTGCATCTCGCGCCAGATCTGGTGGGGCCATCAGATTCCGATTTTCTACTGCGATGCCTGCAATCATGAGTGGGCGGATCGCGGCAAGCCGACGACGTGTCCGAAGTGTTCGTCGTCGAATGTGCGGCAGGACCCCGATGTGCTCGACACGTGGTTTTCGTCCTGGCTCTGGCCTTTCAGCGTCTTCAACTGGCCCAAGGACGACAAAGATCTGAAGTTCTACTACCCGACGCATTCGCTCTCGACGGCTTCAGAGATCATCTTCTTCTGGGTCGCGCGCATGATCATGGCGGGGTTTGAGTTCATGGGGGACATCCCGTTCCGTGAGGTCTACATCCACGGCACGGTGCGCGACAACCAGGGCCGTAAGATGTCGAAGAGCCTCGGCAATTCGATCGACCCGCTCGACATCATCAAGGAATACAGCGCCGATTCGCTCCGCTTCAGCCTGATCATGCTCACGGCGACGGGGCAGGACGTGTATGTGTCGAAGGAGAAGTTCGAGGTCGGACGCAACTTCGGCACAAAGATCTGGAACGCCGCACGTTTCATGCAGATGCACCAGACGGCGGAGCCGATCGATGTGCGCGCGCTGAAGCTCAGTCCCGAACGCTGGTCTGCGGATGATTGGCATATCGTGGCCAAGGTGGACGATGCTGCGAAGGCCGCGAATGACTGCCTGGAGCGCTTCCGCTTCAACGACTACGCGAAGGTGATCTACGAGTTCTTCTGGCACGAGTACTGCGATTGGTATGTCGAGTATGCGAAGGACGTGCTCTACGGCACCGACGAAGTGCGGCGCCGCGAAGTGCTGCAGGTCATGCATTTCGTGTTCAGCAAGGCGATCCGGCTGCTGCAGCCGTTGATGCCTTTCCTTACCGAGGAGCTGTGGCACGGCATGGGCTATGGACTCGAAAACGAAACGATCATGACGGCGGAATGGCCCAAGCCCGACCCCACGATGCGGGGCATGGCCGAGGCGCAGACCGAGTATGTGGATCGGAAGCACGAGCTGATTGGAATTGGTCGCACGATGCGGTCGGACTACGAAATCCCGCCCGGCCAGAAGGTGGACTTTGCCCTAAAGCCGTCGCGTGATGCAGAGGCATTGAAAGACGACAGCCGCATGATCGGGCTCATGCTGAAGGCGGAGACGCTCGTCATTGATCCCGCGTACGCCCCCGCCAAGGCCATGCCCAGCGCCATCACGCCGATGGGCACGCTCTACATGTCGCTCGGCAGCAACGTGGACATCGACGCGGAGATCGCCAAGTTCAAGGCCCAGATCGAACAGGCCGACACGCAGCTACGCGGCATCGAGAGCAAACTCGGCAACGAGAACTTCATGCGCAAGGCGAAGCCCGAAGTGATTCAATCCGAGACGGAGCGACGCAAGCAGCTCACCGACAAGCGGGCGAAGCTGACGAGTCTTATCGAGGCGCTTTCGTCGCAGCGGTAGGGGTTGAGGGGTGGCCTTGCCTCATAATCGTAATCATAATCTTAATCTTCGGCTCATCCGGATTCCGGAAACTCCGAGTCGGATGATCGGAAGATTATGATTAAGATTATGATTACGATGAAGAGGACGAGGGGGGCATGAGAGAAACACCTGTAGTCATCAAGATCGGCGGTGGTCAGGTTCTTGGCATGCTGCATCTGCCGCGTGGGGCCTCGGCGCGACGGAAGTGTCCGGCCGTCCTATTCCTTCATGGGTTCACGGGAAGCCGACACGAGGCGCATCGGTTGTTTGTCCTTACCGCACGAGCTTTGGCGCAGGCCGGGATTGCATCGCTTCGCATCGATTTTCGCGGGTCGGGCGACAGCTCGGGCGATTTTTCGGAGATGACGATTGAAAGCGAGTTGCAGGATGCCGTGGCATCGCTTCGATTCCTGCGACGCAGACCCGAGGTGGATACGAAGCGGATCGGCTTGCTGGGCATGAGCATGGGCGGGTTGGTGGCCTCGCTGCTGGCGTCGCAGGAGAAGATCTTCAAGCGTGTCCTGTTGTGGGCGCCGGTCGGGAATCCGCGACGGCTCGTCGAGGCGCGCTACACGGCGCAGTCGCAGAAGCAACTCGCGGAGACGGGTATCACCGATTACATCGGCTGGCCGGTATCCCGCGCCTTCATCGAGGACATCCTGCAGCGCAATCCGTCCGTGGCCCTCGCAACGTACAAGGGACCTGCGATGATCATCCACGGGGATCAGGACTCGGCCGTGCCGTTCGACGAGTCGGACCTCTACATCAACGCGCGATGCGCGGCCGGACTTCCGGTGGAACGGGTGACAGTCCACGGCGCGGACCACACGTTCAGTTCGCTGCCGTGGACCGATCTGGTCGTTACCCGCTCGACGGAGTGGTTCCGGGCGCTGTGACCGGCGACTTCGGACCCGCCACCTGCTCGCGAGGCAGCGCGAGGTTCATGCACGTGCTTTCGGGCAGGATAAACACCCACTTCGAAAGGCGCTGGTCTTCCGCCTCCGCGTGCTTTGCGACCTTGAGTAGCGCTTCCACCTGTTCCGTCCCCAGTCCTTCGGTCTCCGGCGCATCGTAGAACACCGTGATCTTCGCGTAGCGGCCGCCGAGCGCCGGATTGGACTGTCCGATAGCCACGGAGTAGAGGATGCCGTTCGTGAGGAGCGCCTGATACTGCTCGGCCTTGTCGAAGCCCATGCCTTCGACGGTGTTCGTCAGGCTCGCGACATCCGCGATC
Organism: uncultured Verrucomicrobiota bacterium; assembly: GCA_964503335.1. Classification (GTDB taxonomy): domain Bacteria; phylum Verrucomicrobiota; class Kiritimatiellia; order CAIVKH01; family CAIVKH01; genus CAZCZZ01. Next base: position 64,688 of record CAZCZZ010000014.1, on the reverse strand, counting down.
CTGAGGCCGGAAAGACACGTGAAGACAAGTGCCGCGCCATCGGTCTTTACCTCTTCCTCCGCACCAAGACCGGGCACGGTGTACGTGCCGTTCGTGGACTGGAGGACTTCATACGATGAACCGTCGGGCAACGTGCGCACGACATGGGCGATGTCTGTTTTCGGGATGTCGAGAAGCGCCTTGTCCAGCCAGTCCGCGGGTGTCCGCTGGATTTCCGTGATCAACTCGTCGATCACATACACGGGTCCATCCTTGAAGCGGACGTATTGTCCCTGCGGAAAGCCGGGGGACGTGGCCGTTCCGCCGGCGAGCCGGGGCGCGCCGAGGGCCAGGTCCCCGAAGACGTGGCCCGCTTTGCCGAAGAAGCTCAGGACCAGCAGGCTGTCGCCGGCTGCGCTGTTCGTCGTCGGCGCGAGGCCGAACTCCTCGAGGTAGTCGGTCCCGCCACGGATTTCTTCGCCCTGCTTGAGCAGGGCGAGCTTGCGGAGGCTCGCCGACACATCGTCGTAGTTCGCCGGATAGTTCGACCGGTTGGCGACGACCCACTTCTTGGCTACGCGGGCCAGGGTCACGTTCTGCGTGGACGACGGCGTGTCGATAATGATCGTGTTCACATCGTTCATGTCGAAGTCGAGCAGCTTGCCACGCTCGTCGGGACCGGACGCGGTTTCGCGCTGGTCCGGCTTGCGCTGCAGGTAAGCGAGGCCGCCGATCACGGCGAGGACCAGGATCAGGAGGATAAGGGATTTGCTTTTCATGGATGATTCTCCAAAGGGAACGGTTAGCGGGTGGCCCGGTAGCGACGGCGGAGGCCGTGCAGGACGCCGAAGAGGGCGACCGCTGCGGGCATGAGTCCGATGTTGGCGATCTTCAATTTGACGCCAAGGGCTTCAATTTCGCTGCGGAGGTTCTTGCGCACTTCCTTGAGCTGCTTGCGCGTATCGAACATCTCCTTGCGGAACGCATCGATTTCCTTCTGCTGCTCCGGGCTGATGACATACTGCTGGTCGGGGTCCTTTGCAGCCTGGAGTTGATCGAGCCGTGACTGGGCTTCCTTCAGTTTCTCCTGCAGCTTCAGCTCCTCCTCCTGCCAGCGGGCCTGTGCGGCCTGCTCGACAGCGAGGACGCGCGTGAAGGGGCGCTCGTAGGAGCCGCGGCCGCGCAGGTTGATGAGGGCTTCGTTGCCGCTCAGTTGTTCGGTCACGTTCACAACGAAGTTCAGGTTGTCGTTGGCGAGTTGCACGGTGGAGCGACCGAAGAAGTTCAGCCGCTCGACGGCGAACCGGTCGTAGAGCATGTCGGCATCGGCCACGAGGATGACCACGCTGTCCTTCTCGCTCGACGTCAGATGCACGGCGTTGGAAACGGAGCCTGCTTCGGGCGCGGTCGCGTCCACGGGCTTTCCGTCAGGGAAGGCCGTCCCGAATTTTCCGGAGAGCCGCAGTCCGAGCAGCAGCGGTTCCTTCTGGACGTCGGCCACCTTCTTCACGCCGCCCGCTTGTCCGAGGGCGATTTCCAGGCCGTCCACGAAACCGGCATTCGGCGCGGACTGGAGCAGGGGCGTCATCGTGAGGTCTTCCGCGGGCGATCCTTTGAAGGCGCCGGCGAAGGGCAGCATGATGAAGTCGAGGGACGCCGTGGCGATCTCCTTCGAGGTCATGTTTGAAGGCCGCAGCGAGAGCCAGGTCGGGTTGCGTTCCATCTGGCCGTTGCCCATGCGGACGCGCGTGCCGGAGTTGAGGTCCGACACGACCTTCTCCGTATCGAGCTCATAGCCCCACGCCTTCGTGAGTCGATTGAGATCGGACTTGAGGTTCATGCGTCCCGACAGATCCTGGTCCATGGACACTTCCGAATCGGCGACGCAGACGGGATCGACGAACGCGACGAGGCGTCCGCCGCGCAGCACGAACTGGTCGATCGCGTAGAGTGTCGTGTCGGCGATCTCCTTCGGATGAATGACCAGCAGCGTGTCGATGTCGGCGGGGATGGCTTTCTCGAACGGGCTGACCACCGCAATGTCGTACTGGCTGCGGAGCTCGGAGATGAATACCCACGGCTCCGTGCCGCGCGACATGGGCATCATCCCGCCCGGCGTGCCCATGACGGGCAGCCGGCTCATGACGCCGATCTTCGGCTTCTTCGGCGTGGTGACCTCGGCGAGCATGCGGGTGACGAGGTACTCCAGCTGCGGCTCGCTCGACGGGCTGAAGAACGGGATGACCGATTCCTTCGCGCCCGAAACGGCCACGAGCCCGAGGTAGAGCGGCGAAACACCGCCGAGCGCGCCGAGGTTCTGGGAGACCAGGCCGTAGCGCTGCGCCCACTCCTCGTCGTCGGAGTCGGGCTTCGGGTCGAGCACCTCGACGACCACGCGTCCCTTGCTGTGCGTTTCGTATTCACGCAGCAGGTCGAGGATGCGCTTGGCGTACTGCTTCACGGGTTCGGGGAGTCCCTCGGCGCTCTTCGAGTAGTAGAACTTGAGGGTCACGTCCCGTCCGAGTTTTCCGACGAGGCCGGTGGTGCCGTCCGACAAGGTGTAGAGACCCTCGCGGGTCAGGTCCTTGCGGAGACGAAGGTTTGAAGCGATGGCATTCACCGCGATGAGCACGCCGAGGAATACGGCGACGCCTGCGATGCCGGTTGCTGCTGTAAGGAATGATTTCTTCATGGATGTTTCCTCCGCGGGATTACTTGCCCTTGCGGTTCTCCACCACGACATGGGTTGCAAAGAGCATGAACACGATCACGCTCGCGAAATAGATCAGGTCCCGCGCATCGATTACGCCGCGCTGCATCGAGTCGAAGTGCGTGACGAAGCTGAACCCGGCGACGCCGTCCACCAGCCAGGCGGGGGCGATGCGCGACAGCAGGTCCGTCACCGGCGGGAAGCCGGCGAGGATCAGGAACAGGCAGATCACGACCGACACGATGAAGCTGATGACCTGGTTGCGGGTCAGGGCTGACGTGAAGGTGCCGACGGCGACATACGCGCCGGCGAGCAGGACGCTGCCGATGTAGCCGCATACGATGGGTCCGGGATCCGGGTCACCGAGGTAGTAGGCCGTGACGACCATCGGGAAGGTCATGATCAACGAGAGCGTCAGGAACGCCCACGCGGCCGCGAACTTCGCGATGATCGCCTGCGACGCGGTCACGGGCATCGTGAGCAGCAGCTCGATCGTTCCGGAGCGTCGCTCCTCGGCCCACAACCTCATGGTCACGGCGGGGACGAGGATCAGGTACAGCCAGGGATGCCAGAAAAAGAATCCCTGCAGATCCGCCTGGCCCGCTTCATAGAACCGGCTCACCGAGAAGGTGAAGAAGCCGGAGAGGGCGAGGAAGATGATGATGAAGACGTAGGCGACGGGTGAATGGAAGTAGGACAACCACTCACGCTTCGCGATGGCACGCACGGGTGAAGGTGCGCTCATGGTATGCCTCCCTTGCCTGCTGCGGGCACAACGTCCGCGGTGGTGGTGAGGCGCCGGAAGACTTCGTCCAGCGTGCCCTGCTTGCGCAGTTCGGCAGGGGTGCTGTCGGCGACCAGCTGGCCGCTGCTGATGATCAGCACGCGTGTGCAGATGGCCTCGACTTCCTCGAGCACGTGGGTCGAGAGCACGATGACCTTCTCGGAAGCCATCTGCCGGATCATGTTTCGTACGACGTGTTTCTGGTTGGGGTCGAGGCCGTCCGTCGGCTCGTCCATGATCAGCACCGGCGGATCATGCAGGATCGCCTGCGCGAAGCCGGTGCGCTGGCGATAGCCCTTGGAGAGGGTTTCGATGGGCTGGTTGCGGACCTGGGTGAGGAAGCAGCGATCGAGGGCGGCGTCGGTCTTCGCATCGCGCTCGCGACCGCGGAATCCGCGGACCTCGGCGATGAAGCGCAGGAACGCTTCCACCGTCATGTCGCCATACGACGGCGCATTCTCGGGCAGGTAGCCGATGTTGCGCCGCGCCGCGACGGGGTTCTCGAGGATATCGAAGCCGTTGATCACGGCCGTTCCGGACGTCGGGGTAAGGAAGCCGGTCACCATGCGCATGGTGGTTGTCTTGCCGGCTCCGTTGGGACCGAGGAAGCCAAGGACGTCGCCCTTCTTGACTTCAAACGACACGCCCTTGACGGCGTGCCTGGCCCCGAACTGTTTATGCAGGTCTCTTACGCTAATCATGGATTTGTCGAACCATCCTTTCCTACGGGGAGAAAGCCCCGGACAATATCAATTCGACCCCTACAGACAAGTCTGGGGGGCCTTGTGTTCAAAGGAAAATTCGGGAAAGGCGATTTTCTAGTGAATCTGCACACAAAGCAGTGTGCAATCGTCGTTTACGGCGGTGCCGTCCCGGTGGGAAGTGACGGCCTGCATGATGGTCTCCACCGCTTGATCGGGGGGCAGGTGGCGGCCCTGCTTGAAGAGATCGAGAAGGCGGTCGTCGCCGAATTCCTCACGCTTTGCGTCATTCATGGCCTCGGTGATGCCGTCCGTGAAGTAGATCAGTTGGTCGCCGGGATCGATCCGGGACTGGGTCATGGGATACTCGGCATCCTGCAGCAGACCGAGCGCGGGGCCGTGGGCGCCTTTCATGAAGGCGGCCTGGCCCGATGTCGTGCGGAAGAGGAGTGGTTGGGGGTGGCCCGCCGACGCCATCTGCAGCACGTGGCTTTCCAGATCGATGATGGCATAGATCAGCGTGATAAAGGCATCGCGCGGCAGTTTGTCGAAAAGCATGTGGTTGAGTCGCGCCACCACTTTGTCCGGTTGCAGCAGGATGTGATGATGCGGTCCCTTGAGGGAGTCGAACGCCATCTTCAGCAGCCCCGCGAGCAGCGCGGCGCTGACGCCGTGGCCTGACACGTCGGCGACATAGAGTCCGATCTTGTCCTTGCCCGCCGAGAACACGTCATAGATGTCGCCACCCAGTGTCGAGCAGATGAGGTAGTGCTGTCCGAACGTCACTCGGTCGTGGCGAGGGAATGTCGTGGGCAGGAAGCCGAGCTGCACCTTGCGCGCGAGGTCGAGCTCTTCCTGCAGCTTGTGATTCCGTTCCGTGAGCTGCTTGTTGGCCGTGGCGATTTCATCCTGCTTTGCGAGCAGCTCGCGACGCTGGAGGTAGAGCTGGCCGAAGACCTCGACCTTCGAGCTGAGGATCGTGGGCTCGATGGGTTTGAAGATGTAATCCACCGCACCGGATTCGTAGCCCTTGAAGACGTAATGGCTCTCGCGGCTGAGGGCGGTCACGAAGATGATGGGGATGCGGCGCGTCTTCGGGTTGGCGCGCATGAGTTCCGCCGTTTCGAAGCCGTTCATGTCCGGCATCTGCACATCGAGGAGGACGAGCGCGAAGTCGTGCTCCAGGATCAACTGCAGCGCTTCATTGCCGGATGTGGCGCGGACGACGCGCCAGCCCGGGCGGGTAAGCAGGCTTTCGAGCGCTACGAGGTTCTCGACGCGATCGTCTACAATCAGGATGTAAATCGGGTCGGTCATGAAAGCGTGGTCAGGACTTTGTTCAGCATGAGTTTCAGGCGATCTACATCGATCGGTTTCGGAAGATACTCGTTGGCGCCGGCCTCGATGCACTTCTCACGGTCGCCTGCCATGGCCTTGGCCGTGATGGCGATGATGGGTAGCTTCTGGAACCGTGGCTGTTTGCGAATCTCCCGCATGGCCTCGTATCCATCCATGCCCGGCATCATGATGTCCATAAGAACCGCATGGATCCGGGTATCCTCCGCGAGCTTGGCGAGGGCCTTCCTGCCGTCGGCTGCAACAAGGTTCTCCACGCCCTCGGGTTCGAGGACGGCGCAGATGGAGTAGGCGTTGCGCATATCGTCATCGACGATCAAGACGCGTTTGCCCTTGAGGGCGGGATACTCCTGCGCCGCCTTCGGAGGCTGCGGAGACGGCGAGGGAGGGGGTGCAGGAGCTGTCAAGGGGGGTGAGGAAACAGTGACCGCGTTCCTGACGGACTCATCCTCGGTGGCCTTGAGATGCAGGAAAAGCGTCGCCCGGTCGAGAAGCCTTTCCGGTGAATGCTCGCCCTTGATGATGATGCTTTCGGCGTTTTCCCGGAGGCGCGATTCCTCGGCGCGGGTCAGGTCGCGTCCCGTGTGCACGATGACCGGTGTATAGGCGCCGTTCCGCTCATGCACGATGCGGTCCAGCACATCGAACCCGGACATGTCGGTCAGGCCGAGGTCCAGGATGATGCAGTCAAACTTCTGCTTCTGCAGTTCCTCGAGCGCGCCACGCCCGGTGTGGACGATCGAAACGCCGACTTCATCATGCTCAATCAGGCCTGCCACGGAGTTGGCTTCGTCCACGTTGTCCTCGATGATGAGCAGTCGCCGGCTTTGCTTTCCGGCGATATGTCGCACACGGCCGAGCGCCGCCTCGATTTGCTCCTTCGAGGCCGGCTTCGTGAGAAATCCAATGGCGCCTTCGCGGATCATCTGCGGATCGCGTTCCAGCGCGCTGATGACGTGAACGGGAATATGGCGCGTAGCGGGATCTTCCTTCAGCTGTCGCAAGACCTCATGACCGTCGATGTCCGGGAGCATGACGTCGAGCAGGATACCGGTAGGGGCTCGTTCCGCAGCCTTCTTCACGCCTTCTTCACCCGTAGCCGCGATGAGGCAGCTCCAGCCGGCTTTGCGCGCAATATCGACCGTCGTCTCCGCAAAGCGGGCATCGTCCTCGATCAGCAGGATCGTGGGTCGGTCACCGCCGGGTGAATCATCCGTTGCACTTGCCGATGCGATGGTGGGAGGACGCCCGCCGACGGCTTCGGCCCTGTTCACGAGGACCGGCGTTTCGGCGATGGCTGTAAGCTGACACTCGATGGGGAGCACCAGCGTGAATGTGCTGCCGTGTGCGTCGCCGCTCTGCAGCGTGATATCGCCGCCCATGTGGATGGCGAGCTCGCGGGAGATGCTGAGGCCGAGGCCCGTGCCCCCGTATTCGCGGCTTGTGGTGCCATCGGCCTGCGTGAATGCGCTGAAGACCGCCGCCTGCTTGTCGGCTGGAATCCCGATGCCCGAATCGCGCACGGCGAAGCCGATGGCATCGCCCGAGCCCGGATGTTCCGTCCGGTCCGCCCTGAACACACGCACGGTGACGCTGCCCTGATGCGTGAACTTGAAGGCATTGGACAACAGGTTGCGGAGAATCTGGTTCACGCGGTGGACATCGGTGCGGATTTTCCGCGGCGCCTCTGGTTCGAGGACGATGAAGAAGGCCAGGCCCTTCTGCTCGGCGACGTGGCGGAAAGTCGATTCGAGGCCCGCGCAGATGTCCGGGACGCTCGCTTCCTCGATCTTGAACTCCATCTTTCCGGCCTCAACCTTCGACAGGTCCAGGATGTCGTTGATCAAGGCGAGGAGATCCGAGCCGGACTTATTGATCGTGCGCGCGAATTCCGTCTGCTTCTCGCTGAGGTTCCCATCCTTGTTCTCCATCAGGAGCCGACTGAGGATCAGGAGGCTGTTCAGCGGCGTCCTCAACTCGTGCGATACATTGGCGAGGAACTCCGACTTGTATTGGCTCGCCAACTCCAGTTCGCGCGCCTTGCGTTCGAGGTCCAGCCGCGTGATTTCCAGCTCGCGGTTCTTTCGATGGATCTCCTGCTTCTGCTGTTCCAGGAGAACGTTGCGGTCTTCCAGCGCGACATACTGTTCCTGCAGGATGCCCTGCTGCTTCTGGAGTTCGAAGGACTGTTGCTGGGTGCGCGAGAGCAGCTCGTTGAGCTTCTGGCGCGCCTGCGCGGAATGGATGGCGATCGCGGCGGTTTCACCGGCGAGGCGCATGAGCTCGCGCTGGGTATGCGTAAACGGGGTGACCTTGCCCATCTCAAGGACACCGATCACTTCGTGCTCGCGGATGAGAGGCACCAGCGCGATCTCGGCCGGTTTCAGATCCACGAAGCCTGTTGAAATGACGAGGTCCGGCTGATCGAACGGAGGCTTCACAAAAAGGATGGAGCGGCTTTCGGCGGCCTGGCCCACGAGCCCTTCGCCGAACTTGAACACCGGCGCGCAACGGGCTCCGCCGCGCAGCGCATAGCCTGCGGCGTATTTCAACGTGCGGTCCTCCGCCGTGAGGAAGATCGAGCCGATCTGGGCGTCGAGGTGGCCGGCCAGGGACGACAGGATGTCGTGGTTGAGGATGCCGAGGTCCTGCTCGCCGCGGACGCGGTTATGCAGTTCGCTCAGCGCGCTCTTGAGCCAGTTCTGGTTCTCGCTCTGCTCGTGGAAGCTCTTCAGCGCCTCGGTCATCTTTACGAGCGCGTGGCTGAGTTCGTCCTTGGATGACCGGGGCTTGATGGTGATGGAGTAATCGCCACGCGCAAGCGTCTGGGCCTGCTGCACGATGTCGCGTGCCGTGTCGACGATCTGGTTGAACGACTGCTGCAGCTTGCCGATCTCGTCCTCGCGATCGACGGGGATCGCTTCGGGCAGGTCGCCCGCCGCCACGGCGTGGGCGAGATCGACCACGCGGTTGACCTGTCCGAGGATGACGTGCTGCAGGCGTGACGCGAGGAGTGATGCCAGGAGAATGGAAACCAGCGTCATCACGGTGGCCCACGTGATATGCCTGCGGATCATGGCCTGCAGGGGAATCAGGTCCGCCTTGAAGAAGAGTGTCCCGACCGAGTCGTTGTTCTGGATGACGCGCCGGAAAAGGATCATGTCGTGCTCACCGCGGTGTTCGCCGTCCGGTCCCGGATCCGGGAACGTGAAGCCGGTCTCGAGTTGCGGGCTGCGGTAGGTCGCAAGGATCTCGCCGGTCGTGGTGTAGAGGCAGGCCGCGAGCAGGTTCGGCTTGTCCTTCAGGGCGTCGAGCACTTCCGCCGCGTCCTGCGCGTCGCCGAAGGACAGTGCGGCCTTGCTGTTGTTGCCGACGATCTGGGCGAGCGTGTCGAGGTCCTCGACGAGCTGGCTTTCGGTGGTCAACGCGTGGCGCGTGATCAGGACGGAGGATGCGAGGAAGAGCGCGGCCGCGGTTGTCGCCACGACGACCAGGGTCAGTTTCTGCTCAATCGATAGCGCGCGGAAGTTCATATTACTGCTGGGGCGCCGGATGCGTTACGACCGTTGCGAGCCGAAGCAGTTTGGAGCGGATGGTGATGTTCGCGTCGCGGGCCGCGGTTTCGTTGATCTCAAGGCGCAGCCGCTTCTGTTCGCCATCATCCGGCGCCTTCTCCGAAACCTCGAAGAACCGGACCATGCCGCCTTCGCGGGTGAACGCTTCGTGCTCGCTGCAGGTCAGTACCGGACGACCCTGAAGCACGGCGAGGATTTCCGGCATCCGCGCGGCTTCTTCCTGCGCGATGAAGAGGATGTGCGTAGGTTCCAGCTCCTCGATGCGCTGAAAGTGCCTGAAGCGGATCGTTCGGCCATCCACCTTCTTGCGCTCGATGGCCTCGGCTGCGTTGCCGAACGGATCCCTGCCGAGGATGCCGATGGTCATGGGGCCTTCGGCGGTCTGTGCATTGGCGGGCCACTCGACGAAGGACATGAAGTTGTAAAGGAAGGCCGCCATGACGGAATATTTGCGGCTTGCTCCATCCACGTCGGACGACTGCGCGAAAGCAGTTGCTCCGCCCAGGAGACAGACGATCAGGATGAGCGCCGTGCTCATCTGCAGCCGGTGACCAGACGTGCCCTTCATGTGATGTCATTCTAATGCCGAGTCTATCATCCAGTCAACGAAACGGCGGAAGAGGGAGTGAAGTTGACCTCTGGCCGTGTCGAATCTACCATGCTCGCAATCAAGGGCGTGACGGCAGGGCGTGCCGTCACAAAAAGCAGTGAGGTGCCGCATGAGTCATGACTCAACTTGCCGTTGTCCGCCCGTCGGGCGAGCCTTTGCCCTGTCCCTGATCCTCCTCGCATCCGCCGGGTTGTGCGCGAACGCCCGGGCCGCGGCCGAGGATGTGGACGACCTGCTATCGCTTTCCATCGAGGAGTTGTTCGACGTCACGACCACCACGGCGTCGAAGATCGAAGAGACCACAGACATTGCGCCTGCAACAGTTTACGTCATCACGCAGGAGCAAATTGAAAGCCTCGGCCTGCGTGACCTTGAAGATGTGCTGCGGCTTGTTCCCGGCGTGGACGTGGTGAATCCGCACTTCTTCCTGGAGGGCGGCCAGCGAGGCTTCATAGGTCCGTTCTCGCAGAGCCTCATCCTCGTCAACGGCCGCGAGATGAACAACCTCATTGCGGGCGAGACCTTCATCTCCAACCAGTTCCGCACGCACAACATCAAGCAGGTCGAAATCATCGCAGGCCCGGGCTCGGCCCTGTACGGAGCCAACGCCGTGGCCGGCGTCATCAACATCATCACGAAGTCCGCTGACGACGTGCAGGGCGTTGAGCTGCTCGCGTCCTACGGCAGCTGGAACACGCGCGAGGCGTCCGTCGTATTCGGCTACAAGACGAACGACTTCAAGATCAGTGGTTCCTTCGGTTTGTATAAGTCCGAAGGCCAGGACTTCTCGGACTACCTGTCCGACACCGCGGAAGCGTCGCCCTCCGCCGAGAACAACAGCTACAGGACCTTGCCGAAGGATACGGGATACGACAGCGAGGAGGATGCGATTCCATTCAGCCTCTACCTCGAGAACCGGGGCCTCTATGCGGGCGTGGAGTACTATCGCAACACCACGGGGCGGGGCACGTCCGGCATCCAGTGGGACTACAACGACGGCGAGGACTATCGCGAACTGTGGCTTTCCTACGTCGGCTACCGGTTGGACGACCTCCTGGATGACAAACTCGATGTGAAGGCCGAGTACCGCTACTACACCGAGAAGTTCTGGGGCAATCATACGGAGGGAGAGGGACCGTTGATCGACCCCGACACGGGCGACGAGATCACGGTGGGTGCCACACCTGAAGACATCGAGGACTATCGCGGCTTCTACAGCAACAAGGACAGCGACGGATCCCAGAAGCAGGTCGGACTCGTCGAAGCGACGTACCAGGTCAGCGACAACAACACGCTGATCGGCGGCGTTCAGTATGAGTACGCCGATGTGGTGTCAGCCAACTTCTCGCGCACGAATGGCGTGCATCCGCCGATCGGCGACGAGCAGGAGCAGCCTGAGTTCTCGAACTACAAGACCGGCGTGTACCTGCAGGACCAGATCAAGCTGCTGGACAAGGAGCTGACCGCCACGCTCGGCGCGCGCTACGAGGACCATGAGCGCTATGGCAGTACCTTCATTCCGCGCGGCGGACTCGTCTGGCAGCCCGTGAAGGATTCGATCTTCAAGCTGCTCTACGGAAAGTCGTTCCGCGAGCCCACGGTGTTCGAGCTTCGGAACGGGCCGGGCATCCAGCCCATGGAAATGGAAACGTACGAGATCGGCTGGCACCAGTACCTCGGCAAACACTTCCGCAACGAGGCCGTGGTGTTCTGGAACAAGGCCACGGACGTCATCGTCGCGGACTCCACGCTTGTCGGCGGCATTTCGAACAAGGGCGAGCAGGATGCGGAAGGCTTCGAGGATCAGATCAGCTTTAACTACGGCCCGTGGAAGGGCTTTGTGAACTATACCTACACGACTTCGGAGCTGGATCAGCCGGAGACCGGACTCATCGACGTCCTCGACATCCCTGAGCATAAAGCCAACGCGGCGCTGTCGTACGCCTTCCATGAGCACTATTCGGCCGGCTTGGTGGTGCGGTGGCGCGATGAGGTGGATACCAGCTATCGCGATGAGATCTACACGATCGACGACTACGTCGTCTGCGACCTCGTCATCAACGCCATCAACCTCCCATGGTTCGTCACGGATTCCCGCCTCGACGTCATTGTGAAGAACGTCTTCGACGACGAATACTACGACCCCGAGCCCCGCGCCCCGTCCGTCGTCAAAAACCCCCAGGACGAACGCAGCGTTTTCGTCCAACTGGCGGTCAAGATCTAGCGATGTCTGCTCTTCTGTAGCCGCGGTCTGCGACTGCCTCTTCGACAATGTTCAGATCAGGAATTCAGGAATACGGGGATTTGCCACAAAGATGCACAAAAGCAGAACCCCTAATGCCCGAGCCGGAAGTAGCCGGCAAATAGGACCTCCAGACACTCTCGACGTTCGACATCACAAGCAATGAATCAAGTCGGGCAACTTATCCAAGCCATAGAAGCTGCGGATCCATCGACTGTATCTGAAATCATTGGCGCTAACCCAATGCTTGTAAACCAGTCCGTCGCAGCAAACACAGTTCATGGTCATGGTACCTTGCTCCACTTGGCCATGCCGGGTGACGGACAAGAACTGCGATCTGGTCAGGTTCAAATCGTTTCACTCCTGCTCAAGCATGGAGCACGGGTTGATGCCCTTGGTCACGGGCCGAACCATGGAAACTGCACTGCGCTGTCTCTCGCGGCTTGGGGTGGGCATGTTCCTCTCGTGGAATTGCTCCTTGAGCATGGCGCAGACCCAAACGGTAATCCCGCAAAGCAGCCCCTGCGTACGGCAGCGAAACACGGTCACAAGGATGCCGTTGAAGCACTCATCAAGGCCGGAGCCGATTACGATTTTCTCGATCTTCTGGTCGCCGGACTCACCAAGCGAGTCATCGCCCATCTCGACAGACACCCCGATGACGTAAATAGGCGCTTGCGAAATGGCTCGCCACCGATTCACGCCGCGCTTGATCGGGAGATGCAGGACGGCGCCGCTCTTGTTTCCATTTTGCTCGAGCGCGGCGCCAATCCCGCCCTTCGAGACGCGAGAGGTCGCACGGCACTTCACGTGGCCATTCAAATCGACAATGAGGCTGCGGCTAGACTCCTTCGAATACAGAATGGCGATCTCGACATCTTTTCAGCTGCAGGGCTGGCCGAGAATGTAGCAGTGCTGAGGCTCATTCATGCCTCTCCCGCATGTGCCGACGAGAAGCAAGCTGACGGTGTTACGCCGCTATTCTTCGCGGCTCACTCAGGTTCCGTGGATATAGCCAGCATGCTGTTGGATGCAGGAGCCGACCCGTCCCCCCGATCGGATCGATTCTGGGCATGCATATCGCCTCTTCATCTTGCGATTCAGCGCAACAACATGGATGTGGCCCGGATTTTACTCGAACGGGGGGCGGATGTTGATGCTTGCGGAACCGACAATGACAGGTTTCAGCCAGCGCCACTTCATGTTGCAGCTCGGTGGCGTGGAATCGAAGCGGTCCGCCTGCTGCTGGATCACGGCGCCAACCCTCGTGTCGGCGAAGCTGGCGCTCTTGGCTGGGCCCTCTACGCGGGACGAACAGACATCCTTCAACTGCTCTTTGATCGTGGCCTTGAAAGTCAGGATGTGAACGCATGTCTTGCCCTGCACAGAGCGGCAGCATGTGGACACGCGGCCCTCGTTCACTTGCTTGTCGCGAAGGGCGCCGACAAACACCTGAAAAACCAGCGCGGTCAAACACCAAGAGATGTCGCACGGGCTCATGGCAAAGACTACCTGGATGAAGTGCTGGCATGATGAAAGTCACGCGAAACTCCACTTCATGCGCAAAGCGACGCGCTACCGTCACAAGTGCTTCGTCCGAAGATGACGTTTGTAGTCCACTTCCCGGGATCGCTTCTTTTGCAGCACACCGAGCAGGGAAGACGTGATGGGCGCATACGCGGTCAATCCTATACGTGCTGATGGTCCCAGTGAGTCAAAGAACTCAGCAACCAGCTCGGAAACTGACTTGCCGCGCTTTGCCGCTTCGTCCTTAGCGCGATCGATGAAGGAGTCTTCGATTCGCAGTGTCAGCTTTGTCTGCATGATGCATACGATTGCTGGTCATATACGTCGCCGTCAAGTCGGTGGAGATGCCGGCAATGCGTCCCTTCGAACAGCTGGCGTCCGGGGTGGTGTCCCGAATTGCCCGCGCCGGGTCAGGTGACCCGGCCTACAACACCCTGTTTGGTGTAGGCCGCGTGACCCCACGCGGCGTGTGAACTACCGTAATGCCAGTCGGTATATCACGGATCGAGCGCGGGCAGTCCGTCGATGCTCCGCTGGTTCTTGCGCAGCCGATAGTCGCGGAGGCGTTCGTTCCCTTTTTCTTCGGCCCAGTCGTCGAGGTCGTGGCGGGGGGATTTGAAGTCGAGGAGGGGGACGGACATGCCGCAGGATTCGGCGACGCGGGTGACGTGAAGCCGGATGATGGCCCGGGTGCCGGGATTGCGCGGGAACAGGACCGCCAACATCCCGTACTGCGGATGGGCGGGGAGGATCACTTCGGCCTGGCCGTAGAGGCGGACGATCCGGGGTGGTCCGTCGAACGCGCAGAACATGATGACCAGGCGTCCGTTCTCGCGGATGTGGGCGATGGTTTCAGCGCCGCTCCCGGTATAGTCCTGATACGCCACCGTGGTTTCGTCCACGACCCGGAAGGCGTCGCCACCCTTCGGTGAGCAATTGATGTGACCGCTCTCCGCCAGCGGAGCTGTAGCGACGAAGAAGACAGTCTGCTTCCGGATCCACTCGAGAAGCTCGCCTTTGAAGGTTTCGTGGACTTGACCCATAGCGCGATTGTAGAGCTTGTCGCCAGCTTGTTCCACTGCCGACTGGGCGCGAAGCGTTAAACCGCTTTACAGATCGCGCAGAAGCTGTAATCTTCTAGGTAAATCGTTTGACTAGCTCAATACATGGAGATTCTGTTGTGATTCGATATTCAAAAGTCTTTGCCCTTCTCTTGCTCGCGAGTGTTGGCCAGGCCGCTGCGTTTCCGACGTGGATGGGCGTTTACGGCCAGTTCAAGCGGCATGACGATCCGGCCAACCCGGGCGAGTTCATGATCATGATGAACCAGGACTATTCCGGTTTGCAGGCATCCGTAGGGATTCAGGTCGATGGTGGAGTGTGGACCGAGCATCCGATGACGTACATGGCGAACGCGGATGGCAATTCGCTCTGGCGTTACGTCCCGGCGCAGGCGTTTCCCGGTGGCGCGACGGTGAAGTACTACTTCCACGGCTTTGAAGGATCGAGCCGGCATATCTACGACAGTTTGAATGGATCGAACTACGTGTTCGAAGTTCCGCAGAGCCAGTCGGTCAACTGGGACCGGGGCACGGTGTGTCCGACGATGGCCGATATCGCGGGCGACGGCGACACGATCTACGGCGTGATGTACGACGGGACGACGCTGCAGGCCGTGAAACGATCGGCGGCGGGAACGAACTGGACCTACAAGACGGTCACGGTGGCGCCAAGCATCTTCAGCGTGCGAATCGCTGC
The DNA here is from genome assembly GCA_964503335.1 of uncultured Verrucomicrobiota bacterium. Classification (GTDB taxonomy): domain Bacteria; phylum Verrucomicrobiota; class Kiritimatiellia; order CAIVKH01; family CAIVKH01; genus CAZCZZ01. The sequence continues at coordinate 49,446 of CAZCZZ010000014.1, read as the reverse complement.
GAATAACGGTCAGGTGGTTATTCAGTACAACGAGGCAGGCACGATCAAGGTGTGCCGGAGCTCCGACGGCGGAGCGACGTTCTCGGAGCCGGTTGTGATTCCCAGCGCGGCGAACATCGTGGCACTGGAGCCCGGGCGCATGGGTCACTTCCACCTGCTCGCAGTCGACACAACCTCGAACTGGGCGCTTCAGCTTCGTTCGAGTACGAATGGTGGCGCATCGTGGTCGGCCCCGCAATTTGTCACAGCCGTGACAAACTCCATGTTCGGGTCGATCACGGCGCGGCTTGGTGCATCGGATTCAGGCAGTCTCACCGTCGCCTTCACGCATGACGAGACCGATGGCCGCATGTTCGGCACGGGACGATTCATCGTGGCCCGGAGCACCGATGGCGAAACGTGGTCCGTGCAACAGCTCTCCGGTTACGACATCACGCGCGGCAACACCGCGACGCCTTGCCTCCTGGTCGCGGCGGATGGAATCCCCTATGCCGGCTTGAGCAAGACCGAGGGTGCCTTCCCGAACAACGGACCTGCCAAAGTGTGGCGCTTCATCAATGGGCAGTGGACATCCGCCACGCTTCCGCTCAGTGCCTCATCGAACCGCAGTTTCCTGCTCGAAGCCCCGAATGCCGAAATTGTGTACATCGATGGCGGGGCCTATGGGACGCAACAGAAGGCGTGGGTCAGCACCGATGATGGGGCGACCTTCTCGAGTTCTTCTGACATTCCGATGGTTAACGTGGTCTCCAATTTCGGCTTCAGTCCGATCAGCCGCGCGATCTCGACGGATGCGGGACTGCACCTGCTTTGGGTCGGGTTCGACATGGGCAGCTCCACGAGTCCCGAGGCCCTCCAGACGGGTACGATTGCGGCCCAGCCTGTGACGTGGGTGGGTGATACTTTCCACTGGCCGACGAATGGCGCCCTGAAGGCCGGCGACAGCCTTTGGGTCAACACGGCGTCCCTGCCGAAAGGCGCGGGCCGTCAGGCCATCGTTGTGTACTCCACAAACCGCGTGACCTGGTCGGTAGCGCAGCTTGTTCCCGATGACATCGTCTCGACGAAGGATCTCTGGCACCAGAACATCGGCGCTTTCCGGGCCGGTTCCACGGTTGAGTATGCCGTGGCGGTGATTGATGGCACGGGCAACTACGTCTGGGACAGCCGCAACGGCCAGAACTACCGTGCGATCGTGAAGGCTGCTCCCTCGGTCCAGTGGATCGGCAACACCTACAACTACCCGGCCAACGGACAGGTGACACCCGCGACAACGCTCTGGGTGAATACGGAGACCTGGCCGAAGGGCGCCGGGGTCAGCGGCACGATTGTCTATCAAGTCAACGGCGGGGCCTGGACGACCAAGGCGCTCAGCAAGGCTGGCGTGGCCGGTAACAACGACTGGTGGAACGTCAGCCTGGGCAAGTTCGCTGCGGGATCAACCATTCGCTACGCCGTGAGCGTCACGGATGGAAACGGCGTGACGAAGTGGGACAACAACGGCGGCCAGGATTATCGCGTCGCAGTCAATTAGGGCTGCAAACACGACAGGCCGTCACGAGGACTTGGTATATGAAAATGCATTTTCGAATTCCGGCATGGTGCGCGTTGGCGCTTGGTCTTCTCGCCCACACCGCGTCGGCCTGGCAGACGCTCCCTTCGTGGAAGGCGGACGACCCGAATTTCCAGTACACGCCGTCGCCCGCCGACTGGCGATCGACGAGCATCTATCACCTGATGACGGATCGCTTCTCGGACGGGAACACGGCGAACAACGGAGCGCGCGGCGACTACGATCCGACCTACGGATCGCGCGTTCACGGCGGCGACTTCAAAGGCATCGAACAGAAACTGCCGTACCTCAAGGAACTGGGCGTCAAGGCCATCTGGATATCCCCGGTGAACAGGAATGTTGCCGAGGATGCGAACGGTGACTTCCCGTATCACGGATACCTGCCGACAGACTTCAACAGCATCGAGTCACAATTCGGCAGTCTGGCTGAGTTGCGAAGCCTGGTCTTCAACGCACACCAGCAGGGCTTGTACGTGATCCTGGACATCGTCGTGAACCACATGGCCGACCTCCAGTCATCCAGGTTCGGCAACAACGCCGTGTACAATCCCGCCGGCTACTTCGACATGTGGTGGCACCGCGGGATGACCCATGCGGAACCCTTCAACACGCTGAGCCGCTTCCACAACAAGGGGGCCATTAATAACTATGAGGATTCGCAACAATACCTGCTGGGCGATCTGACCGGAGGGCTGGACGACCTGATGACGGAGGATTGGGGCGTGCGGAACGATCTTGCCACCAGCTTCAAGGCCCTGATTTCCGCGACGGACTGCGATGGATTCCGCATCGATGCCGTGAAGCATGTCGAGATGGACTTCTGGCCGTTCTTCCTGACCCAGATCCGCAACCATGCCGCGACGCTGGGCAAGACGAACTTCTTCATGTTCGGCGAAGTCTTCAGCCGCGACGACGCGCTCGTCAGCTCGTTCACGGGACCCGACAAGTTCAAGTCGATGCTCAACTTCCCGTGGTGGGAAACGGTGAACGATGTGTTCGTGTACGGGAAGGCCACGTCGAACCTGACGCACCAGGTGAACAAGCTGAGTCAATATGACACCGCGGCCCGCGGCCAGATGGTGAACTTTCTCGACAACCATGACCGGCCCCGCATCCTGAGCGCGGCGAATTTCAATGGCGACACGCGACGTGCCAAGGCCGCGCTGACGTGGCTCTTCACATCACCGGGCGTTCCCTGCCTCTACTATGGAACCGAGCAGGCCTTCAACGGCGGCAACGATCCCTTCAACCGGGAGGATATGTGGGACGGCGCGTTTGAGCAGGGTCCGTCGCTCGGCGACAATTTCAACACGCAGCACGACCTGTTTCGTTTTGTGAAGTCTCTCGGCGAAATCCGGGCCGCGTATCCGCAGCTCGTGCAAGGCACCTACACGCAGCGTTGGCAGACATCGAACGGCCCGGGCCTTCACGCCTTCAGCCGCCATAGCGGCCAGCGCGAGGCCATTGTGGCCTTTAATACGCATTCCGCGCCACAGTCGGGCTTCCCGGCTGCCCAGTCCGTCACGGGAACCAAATACGTCAACCTGCTCGATCCCTCGCAGATCTCGACGGTCACGGTCTCGCAGACGCTTCCGGTGACACTGGGCGCCTACGCGTCCCAGATCTATGTGCCCGCCCCGGAGGTACCTGTCTCGTTTGTCGGCAACACGCATCACTGGCCGACCAACGGCGCCTTGACTGCCAGCAACACCGTCTGGATCAACACCGAGTCCTGGCCGCGCGGTGCAGGACGCTCGGCTCTTGTTGTGTTTTCTACGAACCGTGTGACGTGGGAAGCCGCGCCGCTGACGCGGGCGGGCGAACAGGGCAACAACGACTGGTGGAATGCTAACATCGGAAAATTCCCGGCGGGCTCGACCGTCGAATATGCCGTGGCCGTGATCGATCATGCCGGCGCGTATCGATGGGACAGCCGTGGAGGCCAGAACTTCAAGGCCATCGTCAAGGCGGCTGCACCCGCCCCGTCGATTCAATGGATCGGCAAGACGTACAACTGGCCTGCAAGCGGCCAGGCGACAGCGGCGGACAATATCTGGATCAACACGCAGACCTGGCCGAAGAATGCCGGCGTTTCCGCGTCGGTGGTGTACACGACCAACGGAACGACCTGGCATCTCGTGAGCATGGCTAAGGCGGGCGTTGTTGGAAACGACGACTGGTGGAACCTCAACCTCGGGAAGTTCCCGGCTGGCACTACAGTGCGCTACGCCGTTTCCGTCAAGGACGCCAATGGCAAGGAGCTCTGGGACAACAACGGCGGCCAGGATTTTCGTGCGACCGTGAAGTAGGCATCATCCGGCCCGGCGTGGATCAAATCGTAAGCAACTCGTCGCCGCTGCGGATGGCTTCGGCGGCTTCCTGGGCGGATTTCACGCTGGTGAGCCGGTCCCAGACGTAGTCGCTCTCGCGCAGGGCGGCGAGGCGGGCGAGGAGGCGGACCTGCATACGCGGATTCGCGGCCGGGGTCAGGATCAGGAAGAAGATGGTGGCCCGCTCTTCGGGGTTTGCGTAGCGGACGCCTTTGGCGGATCGGGCGAAGAAGACAAGGGGTCCCGCCAGGCCATCCAGTCGCGCGTGGGGAACCGCGAGGCCTTCACCCAGGTAGGTCGGCAGCGTGCGTTCGCGCGCGAGGACGGCATCGGTGATTTGCTGCTTGCTGAGCGTGAGATCCGAGGTCGTGGAACGTTGGATGATTTCCTTGATCGCATCGACCGGGCTATCCGCCTGGAGGTCGAGCACGATGCGGCTCTCTGTCAACCCATCGCCCACGCGGACCGGTACATCCTTCTCGAACTCATCTTCGATGGCGCCCACCAACTGCTCGACAATGTCCTCCATCGTGATCAGGCCCACGATGTTCTGGGCGGGATCCTTGACCAGCGCCATCTGCGCCCGGCGGCGGCGCAGGTCGGTGAGCAGGTTCTCGAGGAGCGTTTCGGACGATGTCGTATGGACTTTGCGGGCGATGGCTTTGAGGTCCACCGGGTCGGGCCAGGGCGTGTCTTTGTAGAGCAGGTCCTTCAAGTGCACGATGCCGATGGGGGCGGGCGGGGTGCCTTCGAACAGGGGATAACGCGAGAAGGACGTCGCAAGGATCGTATTGCGCGTTTCTTCCCAGGGATGATCGGCGTACAGGGCCTTGGCGACGCTCATCGGTCGCATGACATCCTTCACGCGCACGTCGCCAAAATCGAAAACGTTCTCCAGGAGCAACAGGCGCCGGAACGGCATCAATCCCTGCTGCTGCGACTGTTCGAGGATGATGCGCACTTCCGTCTCCGTATGCGCCTCGTCCTTGGCCGCGCCCGGCATGCCCATCAGGCGGAGGATGAGGTTGGCGGACGCGTTCAAGACCTTCAGGGGCGGATAGAAGAGGATCCGGAAAAAGCGAATCGGCGCCGCAATGAGCAGCGCGGAATGTTCTGTCTTCCGGATGGCGATGCTCTTGGGGACGAGCTCACCGATGAGGATGTGCAGCGCGGAGACCACGATGTAGCTGATGGTGATCGCGATCGAGTGCGCCGTGGCCGTATCGCCGAGAAACGGAATCAACATGCCGGCGAACGCGGGCTCGCCGACGAAGCCGAGGCCGATGCTCGTGAGCGTGATGCCGACCTGGCAGACGGAGAGATACTCGTCGAGGTGGTCATGGATGTGGCGCAGCGCCTTGGCGCGGCGGATTCCGCCCGCTTCCATCGCATCGATCTGCGTTGATCGGATCTTGACCGCCGAAAACTCCGCCAACACGAAGAACGCATTGAGCAGCAGCAGGAATACTGCGGTCAGGAGAAATACGGAAACCATCATCGCTTCAACAACTCCGTTACCCACGTGAACGACATGCATTCGGCCTTGCCGTCTTTCACGGTTTCATCGAATGCGGCTTCACGCGTCACGGCGCCCACGGGACCGTTGAGCATGGCCATCGGCACGGGTTCCCGGGTGTGGCCGCGAATGGCGACGGGTGTGCGGTGATCCATCGTCACGACGAGCCGGTAAGGCTCTCCACGCTTTTCAAGGGCGGCCCAGACAGGGCCCACGACGCGACGATCAAAGTCCTCGATGGCCTGCTTCTTCTTCCGCCAGTCGCCGATGTGTCCGCACTCATCCGGCGCTTCAATGTGGATGTACGCGAAGTCCTCGCGGTCGAGGATCGAGAGTCCCGCAGCCACTTTGCCTTCGTAGTTGGTGTCGAGAAATCCGGTGGCGCCTGGAACGACCGGCGCCTCGAGGCCCGCGAGGACGCCGAGTCCGCGCACGAGGTCGACGGCCGAGATGACGCCGCCGCCCATGCCGAATTTCTCGCGATACGTTTGAAGCTTCATCGCGCGACCCTGGCCCCAGAGCCAGATCTGGGTCGCGGGATTTTCGCCGCGGGCGATGCGCGCTCGATTCACAGGATGGTTCGCGAGAATGGGTTTGGAAGCTTCCATCAGCGCGCGCAGTCCTTCCGCGCCGTCGCCTGACGGCAGGTGATCGGCCACCGGCTTGCCGGCGATGTCGTGGGGCGGCTGTGTGGAAATGTTGACGGGTCCCTTGTTCCACAGAATCAGGTGACGGTACTGGACGCCACCGTGGAAGCGCAGGCCGGGTTTGCCCAGCGCTTTGTCCAGGTCGGCGACAATCGCGCGGCCTTCGTCGGTGGAGATGTGACCGGCCGAATAGTCTTCCATCCGTCCGTCGCGTACAGTGACCAGGTTGCAGCGCAGCGCCACGTCGTCCGGCGACATGGGCAGTCCTGCACCGGCTGCCTCGATGGGTGCGCGACCCGTGTAGTTCTCGCGGGCGTCGTAGCCGAGGAGACCGAGATTGGCCACATCGCTTCCCGGCGCAAGCTCCTCCGGCACGGTCTGCACCATGCGGACCTCGCCTGCGGCCGCGATGCGTCGCATGTTCGGAATGTCTGCCGCCTGCAGGATGGTCTTGTTGCCGAGGTCCGCGACGGGGTAGTCACCCATGCCGTCGCCACAGAGGATCACATATTTCATAAGTCGTTCCAAAAGGGACCCGGACGATACTCCAGAGTTCAGGTGAGGGTCAAATCGGCATCGATGAGCACTTGCCTTCAACGCCCGGGTCGGAAAATATGAACTCCTTTCCCAGAAGGAGACTGTTGATGAAAGTGCTCAAGTGGTTTGCCGGATTCCTTGTCGTTGTGCTTATCGCCATCGTGTTGATAGGCAACTTCTTCCTTGGATCGCTGGTGAAGAAGAGCGTCAACGCCGTCGGGCCTTCCGTGGTGGGGGTTCCTGTCACGCTCGAAGACGCCAGCTTCCGACTGATTCAAGGCAAAGCCACGCTGGAAGGGCTTGTCATCGGCAATCCGGAGGGTTTTCACACGGAGCAAGCATTTGGCCTGGGCCGCATTTCCGTGGATCTCGACCCGAAATCGCTGACGACCGATACCATCCATATCCGCCGAATCGAGATCGACGCTCCGGAGATCAGCTACGAGATGGGGCTGGGAAAGAGCAATATCGGGGCGCTGATCGACCAGATGTCCAAGGGCAAGGACGGTGAGAAGAAGGAAGAAAAGGCCGGGGAGGAACCGGCGGAGAAGTCGGCGACCAAAGTGGTGATCGACGAGATCGTCATTGCCGACGGTAAGATTCTTCTGAGCGCGAAGCTCCTCGGCGGTGCGGGCGTTCCGCTTCCACTGCCGACAATCACCATGAAGGACATCGGCAAGGAGTCCGGTGGTGCGACGCCGACGGAAGTGATCAGCAAGGTGCTTTCCACGATCCTCGGCGCGGTCACATCCGTCGTCTCGGAATCCGGCAAGCTGGTCGGCAAGGGGGCCGAAGCGGCTGTGGAGGGGGTTGAAGCTGTCGGCGGCGCTGCAGTTGAAGGCGTTGAGGCTGTAGGGAAGGGCGCCGCGGACTTGATTAAAGGCGTGGGCGGAATCCTCGGCGGTTCTGAGAAGTAGCATCCAGCGCATGAACGAAGTTCTTTATCCACTGCGATTCAGGCCGGTCTATAAGGACTATGTCTGGGGCGGCAACAGGATCATCCGCAAGTACTCGCGTGGGGAATCCAGTGGTGTCTACGCCGAGTCCTGGGAGCTTTCCGACCGCGATGACGGCATGAGCATCGTGGCGAACGGTCCGCTGAAGGGGCGGTCTCTTAGGTTCCTCTGTGCAACGTTTGGCGCCGCACTCACAGGAACGCGTGCGGGAACCGGTAGGTTCCCGATTCTACTCAAGATCCTGGATGCCCGGGATACGCTCAGCGTACAGGTGCATCCCGATGATGAAGCAGCCGCCATGCATGGTGGCGAGGCGAAGTCGGAAATGTGGCACGTGTTGGAAGCCGATCCCGGTGCGTGCGTTTATGATGGATTCGTTCCTGGTGTGACGGCGACATCATTTAAAGAGGCTTTGAAGACGAATCACCTCGAATCCCTCCTGAACAAACGGGCCGTCAAAGAGGGGGACACGATCTTCATGCCCGGCGGGCGCGTACATGCCATCGGTGCCGGCTGCCTGCTGTTGGAGGTTCAACAGAACTCAAACACGACGTACCGGATCCACGACTGGGGACGGCTTGGCGCGGATGGTCAGCCTCGGGAGGTTCACATGGATCAGGCACTGAAGGTGATCCGGTGGGACAACGGCAATTTCAACGCGTCGCGTTGGCCTCATTTCCACTTTGAAACGAGAGCTATTGGCCAACCCACGCGTGTGGAATCGGACCTCCACACGTTCCGGATCATCTTTGTCATCAAGGGGTCCATCCGGGTCGGACCCGCGACATTGTCGGCGGGCGAGACAGTCCTGGTGCCTGCCTCCGTGGCCACCAACATCGATCCCGTCGAACCGTCGGCCATCGCACAAATTTCTCTTCCTTAAACCACGGAATGCCAATCTCTTAAGAACCAGACCCTCAAAAGGTCTGCAAAAACGCTTTACACAATCCTCACGTCTTGTATTTTGTCCCTAAGTCAAACGTTTTACCAAGCAACAGGGGGACAGGGTCAATGAAGAGCATCTCAGGAGTTCGTTCGATACTATTCGGAATCATCGCGAGTGCAACGCTTGCGGTGCAGGCAGCCAGCGCGTTCCCGACCTGGATCGGCGTTTACGGATCCACGGTACGTCACGACGGCAAGAATCCCGGGACCTACACGGTCCTGATGAATCAGGACTACATGGGTTTGAATGCCGAAGTCGGCGTGCAGGTGAACGGTGGCGCGTGGGCGACGTTTCCGATGTCTTACTCGGGCAATGTTCAGGGGAACTCCAAGTGGACGTTCACTCCGGCATCGCAGTATCCGAGCGGCGCGACGGTCCAGTACTACTTCCACGGCTTCGAAGGCGGCAATCACATCTATGACAGCAAGAACGGCCAGAACTACTCGTTCACGGCGCAGGGCTCGAGCGACGGCCTGACGTTCAGTGGTCCGCAGAACCTCGGCCTCAACAGCGCGGGTGGCACGTTCTCGGATTCCTATGTCCGCGGTACCAAGGCGTACGTCCTTGCCGGCGGCGGCATCCAGATCGGCACGGTCAATGCAACCGGCGCCGTTTGGAACAGCGCGTGGACGACGGTTCCCTCGGGTGCGACCGCCTTGGCAGCGAACGATGGCGTGGTCGTCACGGTTCGCCAGGATGGCGACAAGCTCGTGGTCAACCGCAGCGTCAATGGTGGACAGTCCTTCGGCACGGCCTTCACGGTTTCGCCGGGCAAGGGCCCGATCCTCGGTGTCGATATCGCCTCCAAGGGCGCGTCTGATTTCGCGATTGCATTCATCTCTACGCCGGCAACGAACGGCTATCCCTACGACGCACGCCTTCTCCACGTGGTGAAGAGCACGGACAACGGTGCGACATGGGGCGCTCCCGTGGCCGTTGATACGCAGGAGCCCATCGGCTGGATGGACACCATCGAGATGGATGCGAATGCCGGCAGTTACTTCATCAAGTACCGCTTCACGCAGCAGGTTTACTCGTCCCGCATCCGCGTGGCCCGCAGCGCCGATGGCGCGACGTGGACGATGGATGAGCTCTGGGGCGACAAGGTCGCTTCGTTCTCGACCCTTTGTGTGGGCCCCGCTGGCGCTTACGTGGCGCTTGATCCCTATTACGACAACGTGACGCGCTTCGCCCGCTTCCTCGGCACGGCCTGGGAGAAGTTCACGATTCCCCACGCCGGCTATGAGTCCGGCCGCGGCATCAAGCTCGGCCTTGATCCCCAGGGCAACCTGCTGTTCCTTCGCATCAATGCCTATCCCGCCAACGATCACGCGATCGCGAAGAGCACGGACGCCGGCGCCACGTGGTACAACCTAGGCGTGCTCGCGGCCCCGACGGCGGTTCCGTCCAACCCGCCCATGCTGCAGCAGATCCGCACGAGCGGCGGTCGCACTCACATCGTCTGGGCCAGCACCGATTGGCGCTACGGCTCCACGATCTGGCAGGTTTCGCTTCCTCGCACCGGTGGCCCCGTCAACTGGATCGGCGCCTCCTATCACTGGCCGCTGAATGGCGACATCGACGCGACAGACGATCTCTGGGTCAACACCGAGACGTATCCCAAGGGCAACGCAGCCAGCGTCCGTCTCGTCTACACGACGAACGGCGTCAACTGGGTCGCTCGCGATCTCGAACTCGAGACGAGTGTCGGCAACAACGACAAGTGGCACGTCAACCTCGGCAAGTTCACGGGCGGCACGATTGTCCGCTACGCGATCGTCGCCACGGGCGGCGATGGCCAGTCGAAGTGGGACAACAACGGCGGCCAGGATTTCCGCGCACGAGTGAATCCCGCTGCCGGAATGCACGCTCCCGCGTTCTCCGCCTTGAATCCGCAGAATGCCCCGAACGGTGCGAAGGTCACGGCGAACGGCCGCACGCCCGACGCCAACAACAGCTTCGGTTCCTTCACGGCATCGTCGACGATCTCGGTGGCTGCCCGCCCGACGGAGTTCGGCGACGGCACAAGCGTCCAGTTCGGTGTCTCGTTCACGGCCTGGATCGTTTACACGACGACGCCCGGCAACTGGGGCAACGCCCAGATCGTGTACGGCTCGTTCTTCCCCGGCGCATTCAGCAACAAGCCCATCTTCGACTACACGCTCTTCAACCTCGGCTCGCTTCCCGCGGGTTCGAGCGTCGAATTCTGGATGGCAGCGGAAAACAGCGTCGGCACAGGCTATGCCCAGTCGGCGAACAACAACTTCAAGTTCACGGTGAACTAAAGACTTTCTGACGCAACAACCAACGATTGGAACAGTCCTCCCCCGTTCTTTCCAATCGTTGGACCTACAGAAAAGGGGCGGCCCTTCCCCCGGGGCCGCCCCTTCCTTCTTTTAGAATCGTATGTAGCCACGGCACTCCGCTGCCGTGAAACCAAGTATCAAGAACACGGCAGCAGGGTGCCGTGGCTACATGAGATCCAGCAGGCCAGTCGGTGTCTCATGAACAAGGACGCGGGCGCGGTTCTTCTTCTGCAGCAGGCCCGTCGCCGTGGCGTTGTCCAGGAACTGGAGGAGGTGTGAGTAGTAGCCAGCGATGTTGAGGAATCCGCACGGCTTCTTGTGCATACCCAGCTGGCCCCAGGTCAGGACTTCGAAGATCTCTTCCAGGGTTCCGAGACCTCCGGGCATGGCGACAAAGCCGTCGGACAGCTCCGCCATCAGGCCTTTTCGCTCGTGCATGGTTTCGACCACGCGAAGATCATCGAGATCGGTCTTTGCGATTTCGCGCTCCACTAGGATGCGCGGAATTACGCCTGTGACTCTGCCGCCGGCCTGCTGGACGGTTGTTGCGATGCGACCCATCAAGCCGACCGAGGCCCCACCGTAAACCAGCCGGATTCCACGCCGTACAAGCTCCAGGCCAAGCTCGTCCGCCGCTTTGCCGAACTTCGGATCAATCCCATCGCTGGATGCACAATAGACGCAAACGCTTTTCATGGTCCCGAATCTACACCATTCACGGCACGGCGATCAAAGTCTGTGCATTGGTCGGTCGTGATTGTAGGGTGATGCTGTTGTGACGCGTATCAAGATATGCTGCATCGCAAGTCTGGAAGAGGCGGAGCTGGCGATCCGGCACGGAGCGTCGGCGCTGGGTCTCGTGTCGGCCATGCCTAGCGGTCCGGGCGTTATTCCGGAGGAGCGTATCGCGGCAATCGCGGCGCACGTTCCTCCCGGCGTGTCGTCCTTTCTGCTGACAAGCGAGCTGGATGTGTCCGCCGTCATTGAGCAGCAGCGACGATGCCGCGTGGATACGCTCCAGCTCTGTGACGCACTGCCGGACGGAGCCCATCGGCACCTTCGCAATGAGCTCCCCGGTGTCCGCATCGTGCAGGTTATCCACGTCACGGGACCCGAAGCGCTGGAGCAAGCCACGCATGTTGCGCCTGATGTTCATGCGATCCTGCTCGATTCCGGGAATCCGGGCCTTGCGGTTAAACGGCTGGGCGGAACGGGAAGGTTGCATGATTGGACGATCAGTCGCCGTATCCGCGAGGCTGTGTCTGTGCCGATCTATCTGGCAGGCGGTTTGAATGCGGAGAACGTCGGGGAAGCGATCCGTGCGGTGCGACCCTTCGGTGTCGACATCTGTTCAGGCGTGCGGACGGATGGGAAACTGGATGAAACCAGGTTGAAGGCGTTTGTGAAAGCTGTGGGGGAGGCAGTGCTATGAGTGGAAAGACTGAGCGTGTTGTTGTCGTGGGCGCGAGCCAGAATCCCGAGCGCTACTCGCACAGGGCCATCCGGCTGCTGCGCGAGCACGGGCATGACGTCGTTCCCGTAAACCCGGCGCTTGGGTCAATTCTCGACATTCCCGTCGTACCGACGATTTCGGCCATCGAAGGTCGTGTCGATACGGTTACGATGTACGTTTCGGAATCCGTCTCAAGATCCATGCGCGACGACCTGATTGCGTTGAAACCGAAGCGGGTCATCTTCAACCCCGGAGCTGAGAACGGGGAATTGGCTGAGACGCTGACTGCAAACGGTGTGGAAGTCGTCGAAGGCTGCACCCTCGTCATGTTGAATACAGGGAGCTTCTGATATGCCTTCCATGTGGGATGAACGCTTTGCGGAAGAAGGATTCGCCTACGGCGACAGCCCGAATGAATTCCTCGCCTCGGTGGCCCATCGCATTCCGCCGGGTCCCGTCCTCTGCATCTGCGAAGGGCAGGGGCGGAATGCGGTGTATCTCGCATCCCTCGGTCATGACGTCACGGCGCATGATGGATCGGCCGTCGGCCTGCGCCGCGCGTCCGAGCTGGCAAAGGCGCGCGGCGTGCGACTGAATACCGTCTGCTGCGACCTCGCAGAACTGGACCTCGGTGTTCACCAGTGGAGTGCGGTGGTTTCGATTTTCGCCCACGCGCCATCCGAGCTTCGTCGAAAAGTTCATGCGTCGCTTCAAGCGGCCCTGCGGCCCGGCGGTGTGTTTGTCCTGGAGGCCTATGCCCCCGCGCAAGCTGCGCGGGATACGGGTGGACCAAAGGATCGCGACCTGCTGATGGACGCGGATGAAATCCGCGCCGAACTTGTCGGTCTGACGGTGCTTTCATGCCGCGAATTGATCCGACCCGTCGTCGAAGGTCGTTACCACACTGGCGACGCGGTGGTGACACAGGTGCTTGCTACGGCTTGAGTGCGCACACGCATTCGGTATCGTTCAAGCGATGTCAGAACCCCAACACGTTCATGTCGTAGGAGTCGCCGGCGTCGGCATGAGTGCGGTCGCGGGAATCCTCACGGCGCTGGGCTATCGCGTCACAGGCTCCGACCGTTTCCTGGACCAGGGCGAAAACCTCGATGTTCTGCTCCGTCTGCAGCATGGTGGTGTGGTGCTCACCAAGCAGGATGGCTCAGCCATCACGGTCGACACCAAGGCCGTCGTCGTCAGCACGGCGATCGAGGCGGGAAATCCCGAACTCGAGGCTGCGGCGCGACACGGTGTCGAAGTCGTGCACAGGGCCGAGATGCTCGCGCGCCTGGCGCGCGGCCATCGCTGTATCGCCATCACGGGCACGGCGGGGAAGACCACGGTGACGGGAATGACCGGATGGATTCTCGCCGAAGCGGGGCTTGATCCGACGGTCGTCAACGGTGGCGCGGTGTTGAATTGGGTCACGGATCGCACGGTCGGAAATGTGCGACACGGGAAGTCCGACCTGTGGGTCCTTGAGGCGGATGAAAGCGATCGTTCGCTCCTGCGCTTCCATCCGGATCTCGCCCTGATCACGAATGTCTCCAAGGATCACTTTGAACTCGATGAGGTCGTGCGCTTGTTCGGGTCGTTTGTGCAGCAGGTCTCCGGCAAGGCTCTCGGCGGACGCGGCGTCGCGGAGACACTCGGCGCGAAGATCACCGAGGTAACGATCACGGTGGTGCAGGACGAAGAGGGCTGGAGTGTCGATCTCGGGACGCAGCGTGCAAAAGTGAATCTACCGGGTCGGCACAATGCGGAAAACGCCGCGATGGCTGCTGCCTTGTGCAGGTCATGTGGTGTGGACGACGCCACGATCGCAGGCGCGCTGGCAAGCTTTCGGGGCATTCACCGCCGCCTGGAACTCGTAGGCGAGGGGCGGGGTGTCCGCGTTTACGATGACTACGCGCACAACCCGGCGAAGATCTACGCGTCGTGGAGCGCCGTCGCGGAATCGGCGCGTCGTGTCTTCGGTGTCTGGCGCCCGCACGGGTATGGACCCTTGTCGCTGATGCGCGACGAATTGGCGGCCTCGCTGGCGAGCGCGTGCAGGAAAGAGGACCGCTGTTTCATCCTGCCTGTCTACTATGCAGGCGGCACCGCATCGAAGACCGTCACCTCGGAGGACTTCGTGGCCGTCCTGATTTCGCGCGGGGTGGCAGCGACCTTTGTGCCGGATTACGAATCGTTGGAGGGGATTCTTGTTTCCGAGCTGCGTGCCGGTGACACCGTCGTCGGCATGGGCGCGCGCGACCCGCAGCTTCCGCGCTTTGCGCAGTCGCTCGTGAAGCGGCTCAGGACCTGAGCCTATGCCGCTTCTTCCCGATCTCCGGCAGCGACGCCATGAACTCGTGGAGCAGATGGACAAGCCCGATGCCGACCGGGAGCTGCTCTTCAACACGTATCGCCACTTCGCGCGAATCAACCCGATCGTTTCAGGCTGGCGGGGGATCTATCGCGATTCCATGCGCCCGTTGATGCGGAAGGCGGGGACGGTTCGCATTCTCGACATCGGATTCGGCGGGGGCGACGTTATCCGGTCCCTGGAGCGCTGGACCAGGCGTGATGGCTTTTCGGTGTCGTTCACGGGTATCGAGACCGATGAGCGGGCCTTGGAGTTTGTGAGAAGACTCGATTGGCCTGCACATGTCGTATTTGAGCACAGTCCTTTGAACCAGGTGGCCGGGCGCGGCGATGTATTCGACTTCGTGATTTCAAACGCCGTACTCCATCACCTCGCCGATGATGAAGTGGCGAACTTCGGCCGGTCCGCCCGGCAATGTTGTCGTTCCAAAGCCATTTTCAGCGATATCGAACGTCATCCTGCTGCCGTTCCGCTGTTCGCTCCGCTGGCGAAAGTGTTCTGCCCCAACTCGTACGCCTGTGAGGACGGTTTGACGTCCATCCGTAGAAGCTTTACACATATCGAGTTGCGCCAGCTCTTGGGTGATTCGTGGAACGTTTTCCGCAAGATTCCGTTCCGGCTGGTCGCGATGGCTGAAGGTCTGAATGGCGAGTGATTCCAGATATGACGTGATCATCGTGGGTGCGGGGGCCACGGGACTCTTCCTTGGCTGTTGCCTCCAGCAGCTGGGCATTCGCTTCGTCCTGCTTGAGCGTCGCAAGGACAACCGGTCGCAGACGCGTTCCATAGGCATTCATCCGCCCAGCCTGGAGTTGTGCGACAAGCTCGGTGTTTCGGCGCAACTGCTGCAGCGCGGCGTGAAGGTGAGAACCGGACGGGCCATGAGTGGTAAGCGCGAACTGGGCGTCGTTTCCTTCGATCGTTGTCCGCCACCGCACAACTATGTCCTTACGCTACCGCAGTACGAAACGGAGAAGGTACTCGAAGAGCATATTGAGGCGAAGTCACCCGCCGCGATCCGGCGATCCGTTACGATTGAAAACGTCGTGCAACACGATCACCACGTGGAGGTTGTCGCGCGGTATGGCGCCGCGGCCACGGACCGCTTAAGTGCGTCGCTCATTGTCGCGTCCGACGGTCGCCGCAGTATGCTCCGCGAGAAGGCGGAGATTGAGTTCGAAGGCGACCGGTACGAAGACACCTTTGTCATGGGCGATTTCCAGGACCGGACTTCATTCGGCACGGAAGCGCGGGTCTATTTGGATTCGCACGGTTTCATCGAGTCGTTTCCCCTGCCGGGCGGCATCCGGCGGTGGGTCATGCAGACCGAGCGGCTCCAGGTGCAACCGGACGAGAATGCATTCTGCGAAGCGATCAGGACGCGCACCGGGGAGTCGATTCAAGGCGGCCTCGTGAGCCTGTTGTCCGCGTTCGGCGTTGAGCACTACGTGGCCGAGACGTTCGCGAAGGGACGCATCATCCTCTGCGGAGATGCAGCGCATATTGTGAGTCCGATCGGTGGACAGGGCATGAACCTCGGGTGGATGGATGCGTGGGATGTTGCCGGGGCGATCCAGCGAATCCTGCAGGACAAGGCGGACCTGAACGAGAAGCTTTCCATCTACAGCCGCAAGGGCCGGGCGCGGGCGCATCAGGCCATCAAGCGCGCGGAGACCTATATGTCGATCGGCCGGAAGAGCGTCGTGCCCTGGCGCCGGATGATGCTTCTCAATTTCGTCTTGAGGCGCCCGTTCCGCGATCTTGCAGCCCGTTACTTCACGATGCGGTGGCTGTAGCCGCATGAAGGAAGGACGGGAGGATGCGGTGGCCACGGGGTACACACCGGGGGGTTACCGTGAGGCCTTGCAGGTCGCCTGGCCCCTGATCATCAGCACAGGTTCCTTCACGCTGATGCAGTTCGTGGATCGTATGTTCCTCGCGTGGCACAGTTCCACGTCGATCCAGGCTGCGCTTCCCGCAGGCATTCTCTCGTTCACGCTCGCCTGTGGTTTCATGGCACTGGCGGGGTACGCCAACACCTTCGTGGCGCAGTACCACGGGGCCGGTGACAAGGAAGGGTGCAGCCGATCGACGGCGCAAGGCGTCTGGCTCGCGCTCCTTTCGTTTCCTCTTCTTCTGCTGCTGATTCCCGTGGGCGACTGGATTCTTCGGCTCAGCGCGCATCCACCGGAGGTACTGCGCGAGGAGCTCACGTACTTTCGCATTCTCATGGCCGGCAGCATCAGCATTCCCTTGAATGCGGCGATCAGCAGCTTCTTTACGGGACGCGGTGACACGAGGACCAACATGGTGGCGGGTCTTGTCGGCAACGTGGTGAACATCGTCCTCGACTACGCATGGATCTTCGGCCATTTCGGATTTCCAGCCCTTGGCATCGCGGGCGCTGCCTACGCGACCATCGTGGCGGGGTTTGTCTCACCGCTGATCCTCTTCGCGCTCTACTTCGGGAAGACGCTGCGTCGAACCTACAACACCGTCGCGACATTCCGGTTCGAGCGCGAGCTGTTCATGCGTCTCATCCGATTCGGCCTGCCCTCCGGCATCCAGTTGTTCCTTGATGTGTCGTCGTTCTCCGTCTTCGTCCTCTTCACGGGCCGCATGGGCGAACTGGCGCTTGCGGTCAGCAACATGGCCTTCAGCATCAACATGGTCGCGTTCATGCCGCTGATCGGCATCAGCATTGCTGCGTCGACGCTGGTGGGGCAGTACCAGGGGAGACGTGACGCGGCGACGGCGGAGAAGGCGGGTTGGACGTGCTTCAAGATCGGCGTACTCTACATGACGTTCGTGGCGATTACCTACCTCGCGCTTCCCCGGTTCTATTTCGGACTGTTCATGAACCGGGCCGAAGGAGGACTCACGATGGATGACGTGATGCCGCTGGGTCGATACCTGCTCGCGATGATGGCGGCGTGGGGGATTCTGGACGCGGCAAACCTGATCGTGTCCGGAGCGCTCAAGGGAGCAGGCGACAGCCGCTTCGTGATGCTCTACTCGAGCATCGGCGCCTGGTGTGTGCTCGTGCCTGTCCAGTGGGCAATGGTCAGGTGGTTCAACGCGGGGATTCTGGCCTCGTGGGCCTGGCTGACGATCTACATCATGCTGTTGTCGAGCGGCTTCCTGCTCCGGTTCCGCTCTGGCGCCTGGAAATCCATCGAAGTGATTGAGCAGAAGGCGCCGATCGTTCCGAGGGCGCCCGGCGCAGAGTCGATCGTGCTTTCCGAGTAGGTCGCTCTCACCGCGATAGCGTCGAACTGAAGTCGGCTTCGGGCGGTGCGTTCAGTCCGCCCTGCGCAGGCGGCGGGCCCATGGTGACGTTTCCCGCCGCGCTGTTGTAGTAGTATGCCATGCCGTCAGGCGCCTTCGGGATGCGAGGCATATAGCCATAGTCAACGATCTCATTCAGGTTTGTCGGCAGACGCCCGACCTCGTCCCGGAAGCGGTTAACGGCCCCTGCGATTTGATACAGGGTCTCGTTTCGGGCCTTCTTCTGGATCGCCTCGTTCATGCGCGCGCGATAGTCCTTCGGCGAAGTCGATCCCGATGCACGATCGCCGCCACATCCGGAGAGCAGGCAGAGTGCGGCGAGTAATGATGCGTGGATGCACGTTCTCCGCCCGAGGCTCATAGCGTGACCTCGCGGGATGAGTGGGCTTCGCCAAGGCAATGCTCCTTGGCCTCCCATGCCACGGCCATGGTGAGCAGGAACGGCATGGAGAAAATGGCAAAGACCCAGCGGGGCCAGACGATAAAATACACGGGAATCACGTCGCTTCCGGCCGCTTTCGACCCGATGGCGCCGGGCAGCCATTCAATCAGCATGATAGCGATGGGCATCAGGTAGAGAGCGAGCGATGACCAGAGACACAGGCGCGACTCCACGCGAAGGATCTGGTTTCCTCGTGCCCGTCCCAGTTCCTCGGCCAGCCGGTGCAGTGCGACCAGGAACCACAACGTTACGCCTGCGAGGGCTATGATGTTCACGTGATAAAGCACCTCGTGCGGCATTCTTCTCCACCAGGCGAGGAACGGCGTGAAATAGATCATGAGCGCCGCCGCCATCGTCAGGCCGTTGGTCCGGTCGACCCAATACGCCGAGCCCATCCCTGACCGGTGAAGGAAGATCGCGCCGGTGAGGATCAGGATCAGGCCGGGCAGATGGGAGGGGATCCTCAGGTGCGTGAAGGCTCTGACGGAAAGAAAGCCCGACGCAAGAAGCAGGCTGATAGCCATGCCCCAGAAGATGCAGGAGAATCCCCTGGCGGCCCAGGCCAAGGCAACGGGACGAGCAATCCTGTCTGCAGGCAACATGCGCAGGAGTATGGCGGTCTGCTCGACTTCGCAAAAGACGAAAGAACCGGCTGGCTTGCGAACGACCGTGCTCCAGTATAACGTCCCCCGCACGGAGAATCGTATGTCCAGCACGTTCGGAACGCTATTTCGAGTAACCACCTTCGGCGAATCACACTGCAAGGCCGTGGGCGCCGTGGTGGACGGGTGCCCGCCGCGCATCCCGCTGACCGAGGCGGACATCCAGCCCCAGTTGGACCGTCGCCGTCCCGGGCAAAGCGCCGTGAGTACGCCGCGGCAGGAATCCGATACGGTCACAATACTCTCCGGCACGGAGCATGGCATCACGCTTGGAACGCCGATCGGTCTGCTTGTACCGAACAAGGACCAGCGGCCCGGCGACTATGCCGAGATGGCAACGATCCCGCGTCCTTCGCATGCAGACTTTACCTACCAGCAGAAGTACGGCATCCGTGCATCCAGCGGCGGCGGCCGGTCAAGCGCGCGAGAGACGGTCGGACGCGTTGCCGCCGGCGCCATCGCCGAGAAGATTCTCAAGCTTCACCACGGCATTGAGATCGTCGCATGGGTCAGCAGCGCCGGAACCATCGATGCGCCGCCCGTCGATGCGATGACGATCCAGCGCGACCAGGTAGACGCTACGATCATGCGTTGTCCCGACACAGCCACGGCAGAGCGGATGGTGGAAGCCGTGAAGAAGGCCCGCGACGCGGGTGATTCGATGGGCGGCATCGTCACCTGCGTATGCCGCAATGTCCCGGCAGGCCTCGGCGAACCCGTGTTCCAGAAACTCGAGGCCAGCCTCGCGCAGGCCATGCTATCCATTCCCGCGACAAAGGGCTTCGAAATCGGCTCCGGTTTCGCTGGCGTTCGCCTCCCCGGCAGCAAGCACAATGATCCATTTGTGAAGAAGGGTGCTCGCCTCGGCACAACAACCAACAACAGCGGCGGGATACAGGGCGGAATCTCCAACGGTGAGCCCATTGTCTTCCGCATCGCCTTCAAGCCGCCCGCGACCATCAGCCAGGCGCAGCAGACGGCGGACTTCGACGGGAAACCTGCCACGTTGGAGGCCAAAGGCCGTCACGACCCCTGCGTCGTGAACCGCGCAATCCCCATCGTGGAAACGATGGCGGCCTTGGTGTTGATCGACGCCGCGCTGATCCAAAAGACGCGCGCCTAGCTCCTGTAGGTAGGGCGATGCCTCCAGCTGAGCCGTCGGAGCGTAATCGCAATCGGCTTAGCCGGAGGCTTCGCCCTCCCATTACTCCGAAACGCGCAAGGTGATTTCGTGCGTGGAGCTCTGAGGCGCCTGGCACGATCCATCATCACACGCCTGCCAAGTCACGGTTACTTTCGCCGTGGCAAAGGGTGGCATGAGATTTGGATTCGCCAGAAGCGTCGCGGGGATCGAAAGCGACCCAGAATAGACACGCAATTCGTCATCGCCCAGCTTCAAGGTCTTCCCAGAAGGGAACGACGCGCTCTTCAACGTGAAGTCTCCGGCTACGGCAATTGATGTTCCAATCAGGTAGTCGAGCGACGGCTTGTTCGCCTGCACATGCCAGCCGTTGGAAATTGTCAACATCACGTCTACATCGACTTCACCACCGGCATGAACTGACCGCGCTTTCGGATGGATCGCGATTGAGACGACATCAGTCACGGCAGGCGGAGGGGTCGCACGTTGTTCTTTGAGCAGCAGGGCGGCGTGGAGCAGGGCGGCTGTGCCCGTGGGTGATCGTTTCATCGCGGGTGCAAGCATGGTCATGGCGCGTACCGCGGCTTCGAGACCTTTGGGTTCCCCGAGCCGAACAAGGGCGCGGATGGTGAGGCTGCTTGCTGAGGGCATGGCTTGGTCGAAGGCATCGCGCGTGCGCGTGATCAGGTCCTCGTGGTGCTCCGATGTGAAGTAGAATCCACCGCGCTGTTTGTCTTGAAATGAATCCAGGACGACTTGCATGAGCGCGGCAGTTTCCTTGCGCCACACCGGATTTCCCGTCGCCTCCGAAAGATCAAGCAGCGCATTCGCGAGCGCGCTGTAATCGTCGAGGTAGGCGCGGCCTTTCCCTGTGCCCTTCCGCCAGGTGTGGAGCAGGTTGCCGTCGTGACGCATATCCCTGAGGATGAACCGAGCCGCTTTCTCCGCCGCTTGCGTGTAGCTGGGCTCATTCAGGATCTTTCCGCACTGCGCCAGCGCGCTGATCATGAGGCCGTTCCAGGATGTGATCACCTTGTCGTCGAGGCCGGGCCAGATGCGCTTGGATCGCACGTCGCGGAGTTTAAGGATCGACGCGTTGAGGCGGCCTGCTTCTTCGCGAACGGGGCCGGCGAGGTGCGGAATGTTGAATCCGGTGTCGTCGCCCGACGCTTCGTCCTGGAAGTTGCCGCCCGGCAGGACGCCGTAGGTCTTGCAGAAGTGCTCACCGTCGTTAGATCCGAGTACGCGGAGAATCTCCTCATGCGACCAGACGTAGAAGCGACCTTCCTCGCCCTCGCTGTCCGCATCGAGGGCGGAGTAGAAGCCACCCTCGGGGCCGGTCATCTCGCGCAGCACCCAGTCACAGGTCTCTCGCGCCACGGTGGCGTATTCCTCCTTGCGGGTCAGGGCGAACGCGTTGGCGAAGGCCGCCGCAAGTTGTGCGTTGTCGTACAGCATCTTCTCGAAATGGGGCACGAGCCATTCGGCGTCCGTGGAGTAGCGGTGAAAGCCGCCGCCGATGTGGTCGCGGATGCCGCCGAGCATGATCGCGTCGAGCGTCCCGGTGATTAGCTGAAGGCGCGTGTCGAATGGTTCCAGGCGCGGCGCGCGCATGAGCAGGTCGAGCACGGTGTGGGGAGGGAACTTCGGTGCCGATCCGAAGCCGCCATGCCGTGCGTCGTAGCCTTCACTCAATTCATGCATGGCATCGACGAGCAGGGCGTCGGCGTCCACCGCATCGGTTGAGCCTTGTGCGGCCGCCTCGGCGTTTTGCCGGATCGCTGCGGCGAGCTGGTTGGCTTGTTCTTCCACGCCTGTGCGTTGGGTCTGCCAGATCTCAGCAAGTTTGGTCAGCAAGGTGATGAAGCCGGGTCGGCCTAGGCGGTCTTCGCGGGGGAAGTAGGTGCCCGCATACCACGGGCGACCGTCGGGCATGAGCCAGACCGAGTTCGGCCAGCCGCCGCGGCCTGTCATGATCTGGGTCGCGACCATGTAGATGTCGTCGATGTCGGGGCGCTCCTCCCGATCGACTTTCACGGGGACGAAATAGCGGTTGAGGATCGCCGCCACGCCGTCGTGTTCGAATGATTCATGCGCCATGACATGGCACCAGTGGCAGGAGGAGTAACCGATCGAAAGGAAGATGGGCTTGTCTTCAGCGCGCGCCTTCGCAAACGCTTCCTCACCCCACGGGAGCCAGTCCACGGGGTTGGATGCGTGTTGCAGGAGGTAGGGGCTGCTTTCGGCGGCGAGTCGGTTCCGATGTGGCTGCTTTTCAGGTGTTTGTGGCTGGGACATGTCCGTGCATCCCATCGTCAACCAAATCATCATTCCGGGCAAGCCGGCCCTGAAAATCGCCCTCATGGCGCAACGATACGCCGGAATCCGATTCTACACAGTTTCCTCTTGAAATGGACCGCTTCCACACTACTATGCCCCCCACGTTTTCAAGGCGGGGGCGTAGCTCAACTGGTTAGAGCGCTGCCCTGTCACGGCAGAGGTTACGGGTTCGAGTCCCGCCGCTCCCGCCATTCTTTTTTATGTCACACCGGGCTCTGTGTACTGCGCTGCTGATGTCGGGGGGATTCTTGGCCATGTCGCATGCAGGGCAAGTCTCCTTCACCGTCCAGGTTACTGTCGACCATCTGCCTGAAGGCGACAAGGTCCACATTGTGGGCAATGTACCGTCGCTTGGTACATGGGATCCTGCAGGTGTTCCGCTGAATCGTAGCGAAGACGGGGTGTGGTCCCGGTCGTTTGATATCGATGCCGATCTACCCGTGCAGTTCAAGATCACTCGGGGCTCCTGGGTGACGGAGGCGCTGAACGCCGACGATACGATTCCGGAAAACAACCTCCTGTTTGTCACGCAGCCAACGACGGTTTCGGTCCATGTCGCCAAGTGGAAGGACGAGGTCTTTTCCCAGCGCGGTCACGTGACGGGAACGGTGATCTATCATCGGGCAGTGGAGGGTGACGGCCTGATGCCACGCGACATCGTGGTCTGGTTCCCGCCCGACTATGAGTCGAACGCGGAACGGCGATACCCGGTCCTCTATATGCACGATGGACAGAACGTCTTTGATCCTTCGACTTCCGCCTTCGGTCACGAATGGCAGGTGGACGAAGAGGCGGACCGGTTGATCCGGGAAGGCGCGATTGAGCCCATGATAGTTGTCGGCATGTACAACACACCGAATCGCACAGCCGAATACGGCGACGATCGCAATCTTACGGAGAAGTACGTGCGTTTTGTCATCGATCGCGTGAAGCCGATGATCGACCAGACATACCGCACCAAGCCCGATGCGGCCAACACGGCCGTCATGGGATCATCGATGGGCGGACTCATTTCCTTCATCATGGCGTGGGATCATCCGGACGTCTTTTCGAAAGCCGGCTGCCTCTCGCCCGCCTTCATCCGCAGCGATGTGCTCGATCGCGTGAAGGCGCACGAAGGGGAGCCGAAGCCGATCCGGATCTACATGGACAACGGCACCATTGAACTGGAGTCGGTCCTGCAACCCGGCTGCGACCAGATGCTCGACCTGCTTCGCGCCAGAGGGTACGCCCACGAGTGGTTCCTCGACGAGGGTTCCGAACACAACGAGCAGGCCTGGGCCGCGCGCGTGGAGAAGCCGCTAAGGTTTCTTTTCGGAGCTGCAAGATAGGTCTTGGACGATGAGAAGTAAGGGAAGCATGAGTATCATGACTCCCCTGATTCCCATGCTTCCCATCCAATCCTTCCGCCCCGCGGCGACGACCAAACTCTGCCGTTCCTCCAGAAAACTGATATCGTCTACGACCTGGCCTTTATCGCTTCGCCCACAGGTCCGGGTCTTTGATCCGTCTACGGGTTACTGATTACGGGTCAGGGTGAATCGGGAATACAGGGGCGGGATGGTGGTGGGAGAAGGATGGACTTCGGTCGCGCCCGCGACCTGCGCCCTGCGGGTCTTGCTGAGCAAGCTCCTCCCGCGCCTGCCGTCGGCGCGGTAGTCGAACCTCGGGGCTTTGCCCCGATCGAAGGTTCTCATCCTTCTCCCAAGGGTCCTTGATTCGTCTGCAGATTACGGGTCACGGGTTACGCGGGCAGAGGGGCGGGAATGGTGGGAGAAGGATTCGAACCTTCGAAGGCGTGAGCCGTCAGATTTACAGTCTGATGCGTTTGGCCACTTCGCTATCCCACCGGGAGTACAAAGGGAGCGTGGTTGTAGCCCATTCGTTCGGGAATGGCAAGCGGTGAGGAAGTAGGCATACTGAATGGACGTTGGAGGAGCCGATGGATTGTCGATATCCCTTGCTAATCAGCCTTTTGTGGTCACTTGCTTCAATCCCGTGTCCTGCGGAATTGCGTTCATGGACTTCACGGGCGGGGAGCGTCGTGGAGGCAGAGCTCGTACGCGAGGAGGGCGACAAGGTGGTTTTGCGCCGGGCGGACGGTCGAGACCTCGGCATCGGGATCGCGTCGCTTTCGGAGGCCGACCAGGACTATGTGCGGAGTTGGCGTACGGGGCTCGTAGAAGCAATTCCTGTCACCCATGCGTCACCGTTGTCCTTGCGACTCGGAGGCGTGGATCTCGTTCGCGGGGAAATGACGACGTTTACGGTGCCCCTGCCGCCGGACGCGATCAAGGCGCTCGACAAGGAAAAGAACACCGTTGTCAGCAATGCGCTCGTTGGAATTGCCGTGCCGGAAACGTTCGATCCGGCGAAGCCCGCGCGTGTGCTCGTGGTGAGTGCCACGTCGGATGCCAATTCATCGAGCATCGATCATGGGCGCCAGTACCAGCGCGAAGCCCTCGCCCGCGGCTGGGTTGTCCTTGCAGCGGACGGGCCGGGAAACATGGCCCCCTTGAAGGTCACCACGACGTGGCGGTGGTCCATGATCCGTGCGGGGCTGGATGAAATGCACAGAGCATGGCCGGCATCAAGTACATGGTCCTACGCAGCCGCGGGATTCTCCGGCGGAGCAAAACGGAGCGGCTACATCGCCGCACTCCTTGCGGAAGCGAAGTATAACGTGATCGGCATCTTCCTGGGCGGCTGCAACGAGGACATGGCTTCGAAGGGACTCCTCGAATACAAGCCGCCCCGTTTTGCTTTCCTGAAGGTCCCGATCTTCCAGAGCAATGGCACGACAGACCAGATTGCCACCGTGGATCACGCACGACGCGTCAATGCGTCGCTCAACAGGACGGGATTCAAGGATGTTCGTCTCGAGACCTATGAAGGCGGGCATGATCCCCATCCACCTCACACGGACATGGCGCTGGCGTGGTATGAGGAGCTGGCTTCGGTGAAGTGACGCGCCGGTCGATATCGGGTACTTATCAGCAGGGGCAAAATTCTATGCGGTCCATTGTCGTTGCATGCGTGTTTCTCTTAACTTCGGTGTCTCTCGGTCTGGCGACATCCTTTGAGCCCAACGTTCTCGAAGTTCGATTCCGTGCGGATGCAGGGCTTCGTATCCGGGACGGTGAGCCGAAGGTTGCAGTGCGTGGCACGAAGGCCGTGACAAGCGCTGCGGGTCGGCAGGCATTTGCCGAGCTTCGTTCGAGAGGCGCGGTCTGGCAGCGATCGCATCCTTCGGTCAGCGAGGACTTCCTTGATGCCGTCAGCGCGAAAGTGCAAATGCGCAAGCCCGGCAAGGCGTCGCGCAGTCTCAATGCCTATGCGCGGGTGCGACTACCCGACGGTATGAACGCCGAGGAAGCGAGAGCCCTGCTCGAACAACTCGACGAGGTGGAGAAGGTCTTCCGCGTGCCCGTCATGGCGCCTCCGCCTGCCGCGCCAGATCACAGCATCTCGAACAATTTCACGGGGACCTGGCAGCGATACCTGGACGCCGCGCCGCAGGGCATTGACGCCCGCAAGGCCTGGCTGGCCGGATTCACAGGGGCTGGCGTCAAGATCTGCGATATCGAATACGAATGGAATGCAACCCACCAGGATCTACCGGCTGTGACGTTGCTGGGTGATACGCCCTGGGTCACAGGTTTCGGCCCTGACCATGGTACGGCCGTGCTGGGCGAAATGGGAGGCTTGAACAACGGTAACGGCGTTCGCGGGAGCGCCTACGGCGCGAGCTTCTACTTTGCCAGTCCGTACACCGGCGAGTTCTCCGGTTACAACGCCGGCGGTGCCATCATGAACGCGCTGACTGCGTTGAGCACCGGCGATGTGATCATCATTGAGCAGCAGATCAGCGGTCCCAATGGTGGTTCATTGTATGTCCCCATTGAATGGTATGAGCCGTATTACGACGCCATTGTGGCCGCCGTGGCGCAAGGCGTCACCGTCGTCGAAGCGGGCGCCAACGGGTATCAGAATCTCGATGATCCGATCTACAGCACGGGAAATGGGGGTCATTACCCGTTTCTCGCCGAGAATGACTCGGGTGCGATTCTGGTAGGAGCGGGTGAGCCGCCCCAGTACTCCACGCCGCGCAGCCGACTTTCGTTTTCCAACTATGGCTCTACCATGGACCTTCAAGGGTATGGGCAGCTCGTGGTGACGACGGGCTATGGCGATCTCTATAGCAGCGAGGGAACGAACCAGGAGTTCACGGCGTCTTTCTCCGGCACTTCGAGCGCGTCACCCATCGTCGCTGGTGCCGCAGCGGTCCTGCAGCAGGCGTATCGACAGCGCTTCACCAACTCCGCTTCGCCCGCGCTGATCCGCAGCATTCTGCGCAGCACGGGTACGCCGCAGCAAGGAACCGACAACATCGGCCCGCTGCCTGATCTCGCAGCGGCAATAAATTCCGTCACGAACCAGATCGACACGGACGCCGACGGCGTTCTCGACCTTCTCGATAACTGTCCCGCGATCAGCAACGCGGGCCAGCTCGACGGGGACGTGGATGGTGCGGGCGATGTATGTGACAACTGCTCTGCGATCTTCAATCCGGGCCAGGAAGACCTCGACTTCGATCTCATCGGCGATGCGTGCGATTCCGACCGTGACGGCGATGGCATCGCCAACGTGACGGACAACTGCCCCGACGTGAGCAATGCGAATCAAGTCGATACTGACAGTGACGGGATTGGCGATGTCTGCGACGCGTGCAATGTCGCCCAGCCCGCGAGCAATCCGCAACTGGCCCTTGGCGCGCCGTCTGTCGCCATCGATCCGCCGGGACAGAATGCGATCGGTGACAACTTCGATTTCGTCACGGCGGGAGGCTCTGCGCGGACGCATTTGCAGTGCGGTTTCGGCGACTTCGGTCACATCTATTTCAACGCCGACTCAACCAATCTCTACATAGGCGCCTACGGGTGCGATGTGGGTGGTAACAACAATGCGCAGGTTCTCTTCCTTGGCTTGAACACCCTGACCGATAACAAGGGCAACCTATGGGATCTGTCGGGGTCCGTCCAAGGCCTCGATCTGATGCACAATGTGGCGTTTGCGTCTCCAATGGACATGGCCATCGTGATAGGTGACGAGTGGGGCGACGGGCAGTATCCTTCGTTCAACCTCGGAAACGGCTACGACTTCGGCCAGGGCATCTACTATCTCTCGACTACGTCGTTCGTCTCTGTCGGCGGCTCCCGGCTCTCGCAGTTCGATGGCTCGAATACCACGGCGACAACTTCCGCGGACGGGGACGGAAACCAGCAGATGGACCGCTGGGAAGCGGCGATCCCGTGGTCAAGCCTCAATGCAGCGGGAATTTCATCGGTGACGCAACTCACGGTCTGCGGCGTGATCGCGAGCGACGGAACGCAACCGCCGGATCGCTACCTGTCCGCGAATTTCCTCGGCGAGTTCGCCGATAGCCCGGCCGGACTCGATGGCTTCGGAAACTTCGGATTCGGCTTCGTCACGCTCACGCCGTGGACCGTTGACCTCACGGATCTGGACGTGGATCAATTGCCCGACGCGTGGGAGACGCAGTTCTACGGAACGATCACGAACGCGCCCGGGCAGGACAGCGACACGGATGGTTTTACGTCGCAAGAGGAGTTTATCGCGGGCACCGAACCGACCAACTCCGCGTCGTTCTTCCGCGCGATCGCGATCTCAAACGGATTCGGAATCGTATTCCCGTCGTACACAGGCCGACTCTACAGCCTCGAATATCGCAACGATCTCTTGAGTGGCTCGTGGCAGGCTGTTCCAGGCCAAACGAATGTGCCCGCGGCGGGTGGGTCGCAGACGCTGGTGGATACCGAATCCACGAACCAGCGAGCGTACCGTGTCGGCGTGAAGTTGCCGTAACGGGTAGAAAGAAGGAAGGCCCCGCGTGGGCGGGGCCTTTTGTTGTGCAGCCTCTCAGGCTGCTTCGATCTCAATCCGGCGTTGGGTCGTCCTGGCGTCGGCGCGTTTCGGAATGGTGAGCGTCAGCACACCGTTCTTGAACGTGGCCTTGGCTTTCTCGCGGTCGATACTGCCGGGCAGCGCGACCATGCGCTGGAACTCGCCGTAAGACCGTTCGACGAGATGATAGTTCTTCTTCTTGTCTTCCCTTTCATCCTTCCGGCTGCCTCGAATGGTGAGAAGATCCTCGTCAAGAGTGACCTCCACATCCTTCTCGGTCAGGCCGGGCAGGTCTGCGGTGACCGTCACCTCGTTGTCGGTCTCGGCAACGTCGATGTTCATGAGGCCTTTCGACCCCTCTCGACCGAACAGACGCGGCAGGCGCGACTGCTGGCCGGTGAGCTGGAAGACTCCCCCCATATCGGAGAAGAAGTCATCGAACAGCTCATCCATACGCTGATGAAGGTCGGCGAACGGGTTATCGCTCGCGCGCTGCACCTCCACATTGGCCTTGTTCCTCTTCCACGGAATCAGGCTGCGTGTCATGGCTTGTTCTCCTTTCTTTGTTGTAGGGTTGTTCTTTTTATTCCGCCGTAACGGAAATCTTCCTGGGCTGCTTCGCTTCGCTGCGCGGCAGTGTGACGCGCAGGATCCCGTTCTTCATCGCGGCGCGAACCTTCTCCGGTTCGATGTCCTCGCGAATCGTGAACGAGCGCTCGTACACCGGCGCGCCGAACTCCTCGTGCATCGCCTCCAGGCCTTCCGGGACTTCGAAGGTCGAAGTGCCGCGGAGCGTGAGGACGCTGTTCTCCAGCGTGACCTCGACGTGCTTCTCATCGACACCCGGCATCTCGGCCACGATGACAAGGTCACGTCCCGTGTCATAGATGTCCGTCACCGGGGTCACGGTCGGAACCTCGCGCCGGGGTTCGGCGACAGCTTCCTGCCGTTTCGCTTCCTTCTCTGTTGTCGCTGTGGTCATGGTTATTCCTCCTGGTTGTTGATGGTGATGCGGCGCGGCTTGGACGACTCCTTGCGCGGAAGTTCGATCCGCAGTACGCCGTTCTCGTGCTTCGCCTGCACATGGTTGCTCTCGATTTCGTAAGGAAGACGCAGCGCGCGGGAGAAGCGTCCGAAGCCGCGTTCGCGATGAACGTAAGCGCTCTCCGGCGAAAGCGTCTCGGCCTTGCGCTCCCCTTCGATCGTCAGCACATCGCCAACGACCGTAACCTCGATCGACGCAGGGTCCACACCGGGCACTTCCGCGACGACGAGGCTCTTCTCGGCGTTGCTCCACGCATTTAGCGCAGGGAAGCCCGCAAAACCCGTCCGGGAACCGTCGAACATCCTGCTGACCTCGCGATGAAGCCGCTGAAGTTCCTGGAACGGGTCCGCTGCTACACTCCAACGATTTAGAACTGGACTATACATGGTCATGTTCCTTTCTTTCATGTCTCTGCGCACTATTTAGCAGCGGGTATGCCAAGGATTGGCCAGTAGTTGTTAGTGATTGGTGGATAGATGATTAGGAATGAGTCCTATAGGTCGTGTATGACAAATTGGCACAGCGCGTTCCCCGCGATGTGCCTGGTGCGTGCGCCACGATGGCGCACTAGCTGCGATGCTTGTCTGAGAGGAGCATGCCAGCGAAGAAGCCGCCGATGTGGGCCCAGAACGCGACTCCTGCGACGCCGGCGGAGAACATATCGAAGGTGCCGCTGACGATCTGGGTGGCGATCCAGATGAAGAGGTAAATGCTGGCCGGAATCTCGATCAGTAGCGGGTAGATGATGATCGGGATCATCACGACCATGCGGGCGTAGGGAAACATGAGGAAGTACGCGCCCATGACGCCGGCGATGGCGCCGCTCGCGCCGACGGTGGGCATGGCGCTGGAGGCGTTCAGCATCACGTGGGCCAGTGCGGCGAGGACGCCGCAGACGGCATAGAAGAACAGATAGCGAACGCGGCCGAGGCGGTCTTCCACGTTGTCGCCGAAGAGCCAGAGCGCCCACATGTTGCTGATCAGGTGAAACCAGCCGCCGTGCAGGAACATGTACGACAGCATGCTGGTCCACGCGCCGGACGGATAGCCGAGTGAATCGGCCAGCGGTGGATTTCCGAAGCGCAGCGGCACGACACCGCGAAGGCGAATGAAGACCTCGTGGGCATGATCCGGCAGCGAATTCTGGAAAAGAAAGACGAGCACGTTCGTGACGATCAGCGTGAGCGTCACGACGGGAAATCGCCGGGCCGGAACATTATCGCGCAGCGGAATCATGGACTACGCAGTACGGAACGCCAACGCATCGTCCTTCGTCCAGCCCAAATGAACAGCCTCGCCTTCTGCGCGTGGCGCGGTGCCGTGTCGGCGCAGTTCAAGCACGCGGTACGTGGCGTCCTTCGTGCGCGCGAGATACTCCGTGGCAAAGCCCTGGAACTGGGCCTGTATGATCGTGGCGGTGAACACCCCGCGTCCGCTTTCGACGATACGCATCTGCTCCGGACGGATCATGAGCTGGACATCACAGCCGCTGGTCAACGGCTCCGCCGCGCGGGCCTCGACCTGCACGCCGTGGGCGGTCGCGAGCACTGTGTCGTTTTCCACGCGGATCACCTTGGCCGGAATGAAATTGGCCTTGCCGATGAACTGCGCGACGAAGAGATCGGCCGGGTGGTCGTAGATGTCCGTCGGTTTGCCGATCTGGAGGATCCTGCCCTGACGCATGACGGCGAGACGGTCCGATAGCGTGAGCGCTTCCTCCTGGTCGTGCGTGACGTACACAAACGTGATGCCCGTTTCGCGTTGCAGCTGCTTCAACTGCTCGCGCAATTCACTGCGGATCTTGGCGTCGAGCGCGGACAGCGGTTCGTCGAGCAACAGCACCGCCGGCCGGTCCACGACGGCGCGGGCGAGCGCTACGCGCTGCTGCTGGCCGCCGGACAACTGTGAGGGCTTGCGGGTGCCGAGGCCGGACAGTTGGACGAGTTCCAGCACCTCCTCGACGCGGCGCTTTGATTCTGCATCGGCAACGCCCTTCAGGTTCAGCGCGAAGAGAATGTTCTCCTGCACCGTCAGGTGGGGGAACAGCGCGTAGTCCTGGAACACCGTATGCACATTGCGGCGATAGGCCTGCACGCGCGATACGTCCTGCCCGTCGATGAAGACGTTCCCTTCATCGGGCATTTCAAACCCTGCGATGAGGCGAAGCGAGGTGGTCTTTCCCGAGCCCGAGGAGCCAAGCAGCGTGAAGAATTCACCGTGGGCGATCGTGATGCTTACGCGGTCCACGGCGCGCATGGTTCCGAACACGCGGCTTACGGTTTTGAATTCGACGGCGTGGTTGGACGAGGTGTTCTGCATAAGCATCATTCGCGTTGGAATCGTTGGCTCAAGAGGACGAGGAGGCCTGATACGATGAGGATGACGGTCACCGTGGCGTTGATTTCCGGCGTCATGCCGAAGCGGAGGCGCGACCAGATTTCAGTCGGCAGCGTGTTCTGGCTGCCTGTGAGGAAGATCGTCACGATGATCTCGTCGAAGCTCAGCGTGAAGGCGAGCAGGGCCCCCGCGATGAGCGCGCTGCGTATCGCAGGGAATACGACGCGCGTGAAGGTCTGATAAGGGTTTGCGCCGAGGTCGGCGGCCGCTTCCTCCAGATTCTTCGGAAGACGGGCCACGCGGGCGGCGACGGTGTTGAAGACGACGGGGAAACCGAACGTGGCGTGGCCGATGATGACGGTCATGAAGCCCAGCGGCTGCTTGATCGCCGCGAAGAAGCTCAGCATGGCGACGCCGGTGACGATACCGGGAAGCAGGATCGGGAGGATGATCGCGGCGCGGAAGGATTGTCGTCCGAAGAACCGGTAACGCTGGATCGCGAACGCGCCGAGCGTGCCGAGGATGGATGCGATCAGCGTCGCCGCCGTGGCGATCTTCAGGCTGTTCATCAGGCCGGTTCGCAGCCGTGTGTCCTGCCACGCTTCCTGGTACCAGTGAAGCGTCCAGCCCTTGATCGGCAGCGACAGCACGGCGCTTTCGCTGAAGCTGAATAGGATGGTTACGAACACCGGGATGTGCATGAAGAGGAACACAGCGAGCGTGATGCTGCCGGTGGTCCACTTGATGACGCCTTCACCTTTCACAGGTTCTCCAGCACTCCCTTCCGGCTCAACACCGCCATCAGGATAAACACGACGAGAAGCACGAGCACGGCGAAGGCGGAGCCGAGGGGCCAGTTTGCAGCGACACCGAATTGGCTCGCGACGAGATTGCCGATCATGATTTCGCCGCTGCCGCCGACGAGTTGCGGCGTGATGTAGTCACCCATCGTGAGGCTGAACACCGACAGCGCCCCCGCGAGCAGGCCGGGCAGCACGAGCGGGAAGACCACGCGGCGAAAGGTGGTGAAGGGTCCGCCGCCGAGGTCGGCGGACGCTTCAAGGAGTCGGCGTGGCAGCCGCTCGAACGCCGTGATCAACGGAAGGATCATGAACGGCAGCCAGACGTAGCAGAGCGTGAGCGTGACGGAGAACTGGTTGTAGAGGAACAGCGTCGTGGGTTGTTCGAGAATGCCGGTCATCACGAGGAATTTGTTGAGCACGCCGTTGTAGCCAAGGATGATGCGCCAGGAGAACACGCGCACGAGGTAGCTGGACCAGAGCGGGAGCAGCACGAGCACGGTGAGGAGATTCTTGTATCGGCCCGCGTGGAAGGCGAGGAAGTGCGCCACGGGAAATGCGAGCAGGGCGTTGATGAGCGTCACCAGCCCGGCGACCTCCAGCGTGCGTAGCATCGTGTTGCGGTAGCCGATGTTTGAGAACATCGCGACGAAGTTCTCGAGCGTAAACTCACGATGCACGTGGACATACTCGTGCCGCATGAAGGCGTAGCTCAGCAGCATCAGGATGGGCAGAAGGTAGAGGATGCCCATCCAGGCAAACGGAGGAAGAAACTGGCACCAGAAGGCGGCGGGAAGCTTCTTTGCTGGCGGTGCGGAGTCGGTGCGGTTCATGAAGGATAAGATGAAAGGGGCGATCGCGCGAAAGCGACCGCCCCTTCGATTGCGCGAAACGGTCTATTGGCCGCGGAATTCGTTCCAGAGCGCGGTCCACTCGTCGTAGTTCTGCACGGTCTCCCAGAAGTGGATCTTGCCGTAGTAGTCATCGAGGTCGTCGATGTGCATGTCGGCGCGTTCCTCGGGTGTGAGCAGGGGTTCGATCAGGGAAGACACGGGCCAGTAGCCGCTGACGGTAGTCATCGCCTTCTGCGCCTCGCCTTCGAGCATGTAGTTCATCCATGCGTGGGCTGCTTCCGCGTTGGAGGAACCCTTGATGATCATCCACGAGTCCGACCATCCCGTCGCGCCTTCTTTGGGAATCGTCGCCGCAATGGGGAAGCCTTCCTTCTTGAGTTGCTGGATGGTGACAGGCCATGCCCAGGCGAGCGCGATTTCCTTGTTGAGGAAGAGCTGTGCGAGTTCGCCCTGGCTCGTCCAGAACTTGCGCACTTGCGGCTTGAGCGCCATGAGCGCCGGCTTCAACTCCGCGAGGTCGGCGGCGCTGAGTTGGTAGATGTTCGGCTTGCCGGCCCAGAGCGCGAGGTCCGCGATGATGATGGCGTAATCGTTGAGCGAGACTTTGCCTTCGTACTGCGGTTCGTACAGCACCTTCCACGACGTCGGCGTTTCCGTCACGACGGTGGTGTCGTAGATGAGGAAGTCCGGTCCCCACGCGATCGATACGCCGTAGGCCTTACCGTCAAACGTGTTGTAGGTCGGATTCTTGAACAGCGGGAATAGCTTCTCGTAGTTCGGCACCTTCGAGAGGTCCACCGGGTCGAGAAGGCCTGAATCGTAGAGGCGTTTCGTCAGGTCGCCCGACGCGGTGACGAGGTCGTAGGTGGTTCCACCGCCGGCCTTGATCTTCGCGTACATTTCGTCGGAAGAACCGGCATAGGTCGCCTCGACCTTGTAGCCTGTCTTCTCGGTGAAGGCCTTGGTGAACGATTCATCCATGTAGCCTTCCCATCCGATGATGCGCAGCACCTTCTGGTCTTCCGCGCATGCGGATCCCGCGGCCAGCGCGACGACAACCATGCCGATGGCGGCTGTCAGGCGATGACTTCGTGCCGTGCGGGTGGGGGTTGCGGACCGATCTGATCGACGTAGTTTCATACGCGCTCCTTGGGTTCGGTTGCAGGTCCGGCAGACGTTATGACTGCCGCATACGCGATAAGCTCACTCCAAGAAATCCATGTTGTCAAGCCGCGGGAGGGTGGGGGCTTGACCAGTCACGCTCGTCCCTCTTCCCAATTTCCCGACTCTGCGATAACGTCGGCATTACGAGCATGATGGCCAGGGCAAAACGACGGGTGCGTGTGCTGGTGAATCCGAAGTCGGGGACGGGTTCATCACTCGGCTCCATTACGAAGGCGGTTGAGGACACGTGGGCCGCGCAGGGCATCGACGTCAGCTACCAGATCAGCCGATCGGTGGAAGATGGACGCGCCAAAGTCCGCCAGGCGATCGACGACGGGATCGAGACGATGCTCGTCGCCGGCGGCGACGGGATGATCAACTCCATCGGCAGCGCGCTGATCGGAACCGACATCGCGCTCGGCGTGATCCCGGTTGGCAGCGGCAACGGCTTCGCACGGCATTTCGGCATTCCTCTTCACATACTTAAGTCGGTCGAGGCGCTGCTGGCCGCGAAGCGCACGGAGATCGATGTGGGCATCGCCGGCGGCCATCCCTTTTTTGTGACATGTGGCATGGCGGCGGATGCCGAACTCGTGCGCCACTTCAACAAGTCTCCGGTCCGTGGAATCATCCCTTATGTCTTTGCCGCGGCATACGAGATGATGGAGTACGTTCCGCGTTCGTTCCGCGTCGTTCTCGATGGGAAAGAGGAGGTCACGTTCAAGGATGTGCTTGTATTCACCGTGGCCAACCTTACGCAGTTCGGCGGCGGGGCGATGATCGCGCCGCAGGCGTGTCCCGACGACGGGCGACTTGAAATGGTCGTCGTGCTGAAACAGGACGTAGCCGGCCTGCTGGCCGGCCTGCCCCGGCTGTTCAACGGAACGATCGAGCAACTGCCCGGCGTCGTGACAAAGCGCTTCCAGCGCATGGAGGTCGAACGACCCCGCGACGGGGCGATCCAGGTCGACGGCGAACTCGTCGAGGCCGGGAAATCGCTCACCGTGCGCGTCCGGCGGAAGGCCCTGACGGTCCTGGTCCCCGAAACGCCAGAACGCGAAAACGGCTCGAAATAGCCCACTTAAGCCCGTTTTCTCACCGTTTTCTTGCTATTTCCTGACCGTTTCGCTACCCTCCACTCCTCACTAGGGGATAAAGAGGATGACAGCGGTCAGCACAAAACCTGTTCGGCAGTGCAATGCATGCAAGCTCAACCTGGGCAAGACATGCGGCATATTTCATCACCCTGTCCTGAAATGGAAGAATCGCAAGTGCGAGGGGTTCAATAACCCCATGTTTATCGACCACTACGAGAAGACGCTGAAGCCGGAAGGCGCCCGGGCCCGCAAGGCTATGCGTCAGGGCGCGGCGAAGCAGTCGAAGACGGTCACGCACGCGGACGGCGTCCATCCGATGATGGGACGGCGTTAGGCCTCAGGTAGAAATGCCCTCCGGGGATCCCATTGATCCGCGTGTCCGCATCGGGCATGTGCACCTCAAGGTTTCTGACCTCGAACGCGCCCTCAATTTCTACTGCGGCGTGCTGGGATTCACGCTTATACAGCGCATGGGCCGCCACGCAGCGTTCATCTCGGCTGGCGGCTATCACCACCACATCGGTCTGAACACGTGGGAAAGCGAAGGGGGACAGCCGCCGCCCCACGGTTCGACCGGGCTCTACCATGTCGCGATCCTGTATCCGACGCGTAAAGAATTGGCCGATGCACTTCGCCGTCTCGCCACGGCCCACATCGAACTGGATGGTGCTGCCGACCACGGCGTGAGCGAGGCGCTCTATCTGCGCGACCCGGATGAAAACGGCGTTGAGCTGTATTGGGACCGGGCCGAAGCCGACTGGCCTCGCGATGCGGCGGGAAACCTTGCGATGTTCACGCGGGCGCTGGATTTGAAGGCGCTGATGAGCGAAGCGTCCGGGCAGGGCGACGCGTCCCTGCGGAGCCGGGACCACGGCTCATCCGGAGGATTCGCCCTACCTTGACGAATGGCCCCTCGTAGCGCATACAAACGCGCATGCTTTCACTCGGCGTTCTCGGTTCCGGCAAGGGCAGCAATCTTCAATCGATCCTCGACGCGATCGTGGCGGGGAAACTTGTTGCGCGGGTCGCGTGTGTGCTGTCGGATCATCCCGATGCGTTCATCCTCGAGAGGGCCCGGCGTGCCGGTGTCCCCGCGATCTATCTCGATTGCTCGCCGTTCAAGACAAAGCTCGATGGCGAAGCACAGGATAATGCGATCCGAATCCTGCGCGAGCATGGAGTCGACACGATCGCACTGGCAGGCTTCATGCGCATGGTGAAACGAGGCCTGCTCGACGCCTTCCCTCGCCGCGTGATCAACATCCACCCATCGCTCCTGCCCGCATTCCCGGGCCTGGAAGCCTGGAAACAAGCCGTCGACGCCGGCGCGAAGGAATCCGGCTGCACGGTTCATTACGTTGATGAAGGCATGGACACCGGCCCGATCATCCTGCAGCGCAAAGTCCCGGTGCTCCCTACCGACACGCCTGCGACACTGCACGCCAGAATCCAAGTCGAAGAACACATTGCGTATCCGGAAGCGCTGCGAAGAATGGTTGATGGTTGATGTCCGGATATCCTCATCAACCATTTACCCTCAACCATCTCTTCTCTTCCTACTTCGTCGAATCGAAGCGGACGAGTTCGAGCTGGCCGTTGGCGGGGTCGTAGTGGACGACGAAGTCGCGGAGGAAGCTCAGGCCGAGTAGACCGTCGATGCCGGGGGCGGGGGGCTGGTCCATGATGATCGCTTCCACGTGGTCGACGCGCGCGTCGCCAACTTGAAGGGAATCGATGATGCAGGGATATGCATCCGCGGTCCGACCGTCAGCCAGCCTTGTCTGCAGCGGGCGCGACGGACGCTCCAGCTTCAAGGCATCGGCGAGTGATTTGGATAGCACGACAAGGGTTGCCCCGGTGTCCAAGAGGAAGCGGCCCTTTCCGCGTCCATTGATCGTTACATCGAGAATGGCATGACCGCCATCGTCATCATAGGGAACTTCGATCGTATGCAGTTCGGAGGCGAACGAGGCGACGCGGTTCGTCAGCTCGCCCCAGAACAGTTGTTCATCTGCCGACATGGCGTCAGGTACTGTCGATGCCACCTCGTCGCGGAGCCGGCTGGCTGATTCTAGATATCGCACGAGGCTGGTGCGGTGTGTGTCGGCGGCTTGCACCGCCGTTTCGTTTTCGCTGCGCAGCAGCACGAGCTTCGCTTGCAGCGCGTTCTGGCGGAAAACCTGCTCGTTGTACTCCGTTAGCGCCTCGGCATTGTTCGCGAGGTCGTTGGTCGGGATCGAAGCGAGGGCGCGGCTTACGGCGATGTGTTCGTTCCGCACCTGCTCAAATTCCTTCTCCGCCTTTGCCGCTTTGCGGGACCGGTCGGCAAGATCGGATTCAGACTTCAAGGCGCTCTGGCGGAGACCATCGACGTGGCGGAACGTCGCGGCTAGAGCCCGGAAGCGGTCCGGTACGAATCGGTCATCCGCGAAGTACTGCCGCTTCCAACTTTCGGTCATTGCTTTCGCCGCCGATTCATCGCGCTGGATCGACCGGATATTCTTCTTCTCCAGCGTGACCTTGCCCACGCCGATGCTCAGGACTACCTGGCCTTCTGTCTCCGACTCCACCACGCCGTCCAGCGTGCGACCGTTCTTAAGCGTCACCACGTCGGATAGACAAGGCATGGCGCCGACTGCAAGGCCAAGAATGAACACCCGAACCTTCATGCCACCTAATCAAGCAGACTCCGCGCCAGAATGTGATCGCTCATCAATCGATTGTATTGATGATGAGCCCGGGTTCGACGTCGATGACTTTCAACTCGATCTTCTCGTAGATCTCCTTGAGTTCCTCGGCGGTGAGCTGTTCGCGGATCATGGGTACTTCGATGGTGGTGTCCTTCTCGAACAACACCTTCTTCGTGACCTGCTGGTAGCCGGGCTTGCCGATGCGGATGACATGGTCACCCTGGTAGATTTGGAAGTCGGTGACGGGGGTGGATCCGACGAGAAGACCGTCCACTTCAAGCAGCGCGGGATCGGCGTCGGTCTTCACCGCAAGCATCACCGTCGGGCGCTGCGCGAGCTGTTCGGCGCGTTTGGCCACGGCTTCCTCCACGGCGGGGATGGCTTGGGCGAACGCCTTGTCGAGCATCTGCAGGACATCGTCCTCGCTGAGCGTGGTGGAGGTCATATCCGTCTGGCGGAACGACTGGCGGACGCTGCCCTCGGTGATCGCGACGACCGCGCCGTCCTTCGCATCGAGCGCTTCAATGGATACACGCAGGGCGAGGGTGGACTGGTCGGTTTTGTAGCCGCCCTGGTTGACCGTCTGCTTTCCGGTGGAGAGGCTGAGGATGCTGGCCTTCAGGATGAGATCGGCGCGCAAGGCTTGGGCGGCCTGAAGGAAGGAGGGGCGGAAGGGCGTGGCTTCGCCGAGGTCCTTCGGGCGATAGCGTTCCATCTGGTCCATGAAGTCGCGGCGGTCGATCAGCGTGAACGCTTCGTTGTTCACGAGTTGCTTGGCGAGGGAGAAGATCGCCTTCTCCGCCAGCTTGCCGGACTGGATGGCGCCGCCGAGGGCGGGGTCGGACGCCATGCCGGACAGATCCTGCACGTCGATCAAGGCGACGCGCAGCGGGGCGGCGTCGGTTGTAAGCGTGCTTGCTGCAAGAAGAAGTGCCATTATGATGCGTTTCATCGATTCATCTCCGGAAAGCGACTGGTGTATCGCTTTAATTTTATCTTTTTGACGCTTGGCTCCTTACGGATATTCACTACATTGGTACTTTATTCAGAAAAGACAAGGCTTTGAGTTAAGGAGTACCTCTGATGCGCATTTCCCACGTGCTTGCCGCTGGATTTCTGACCGCTTCCGTCGCCTTCGCGACGCCCCCGAACACCGCTTCCCTGGACGGCCGCCCGATAGAGTACGACGGAACGGACCTTAAGGGCTCGCTCGCCGTCGCCGGCAGCTCGTTCGGCGTGGGCAATCTGATCACGAACCTCTTCGTGACGTGGGACTCGACGTATCTGTATGTCGCCCTGCAGGGATACGAGAGCGGCAACAAGCTGATGGTCCTCGTCGACGTGGATCCCGGCAACGGCACTGGCGCGGAGACGACGACGAACTGGCTGACGGGCCCGACCTATATCACGTTCAATGACGCGGGTTGGTCCACGGCTGTCGGTGGTACGCCTTTCGGTGCGGACTATATGCTCGCCAGCGAAGGCTTCTACAACAGCGTCCTTCGGATCACATACACCGGCCGCGAAATTCCGACGACGGGCACGGTGGAGCGTATCTTCGACGTGAGCGACTCGGGCAACGGCAACACGCCCCAGGGCACGCCGGTGGATATGGTTATTCAGTCGGATGGCTCCGCGAACGACCTCAAGGGCTTCGAGGCGCGCATCCCGTGGACGAATCTGTATACCGCTGCCGTCACGAATCGCTTCGGCACGGTCAACGTGGGTGAGGTGGTTCCGCAGGGCGCAACGCTTCGTTTCTTCGCCAACCTTCACAACAACACGGCGTCCGATCCGTATAGCGCCTCCGACGCAATCCCCGCGCAGACCAGCGGCAATGCGTCTTACCTGAATGGCCGACTCGTTTCCGATAACTACATCGACGTCGTCGTCGACGGGGATAACGACGGTCTTCCTGACGTGGGTGTGGGCGATGTGAACGGCCCCTATATTACGACAGCGGGCGGCCCGACAGGAAAGAAGTCAGCCTTTGTCCAGTTCAGTGAGCCCGTCAATACGGACACGGTGACCAACACGCTGAACTGGCTTGTGAACGGTGTCGCACCGACGGGCGTCGTGCAGACCGCGACGAACCAGGTCATCCTCCAGCTCGCCGTGGATCTCCCGGCGGCTGGAACGCTTGCAAAGGTCAGCACGACCAATATCCAGGACGCGGCGGGCAACTCCCGGTACACGTATGCGTTCATTGATCCGGCAGCGCAGTCGATCGACCAGGCCGTGACGGTTCGCTTCGTTCTCCAGACGGCCTCAGGCCTCGGCCTCAATCCCGGCGCCACGAACTTCTATGTCAATGGCGGCTCGTTCCCCCTGAGCTACGGCTTCCCGGCATCAACGCTGTCCCCGTTGGCCCTCGACAGCGGCACGCTCTATTACCGCGATGTCCAGTTCCCTCCCGGCACGCCGATCAAGATCAACTACAAGTACAGCGGCGAGCTGACGGCGGGCGGCACGAACACGTATGAAGCGGTTCGACTGGCCGATTACGCGACGGCCACACGCTACCTCACGCTGAACACGAACGGCTCGTCGATGGTGATCACCGACTACCTCGGCGCCGCCGCCGCACCATACCGTCCGTCCAGCACGAACGCGGGCTTCAATGCCCTCTACCTCGACACGCGTCGCGGCGACGCCGGCGTGCGTGAGCGCACGACGATGACCTTCCAGTTGGACCTCCGTAACCGCAATCTTGCGGGTGTGCAGCGCGTGCTGATCCAGGGATCCGACCCCCTGCGCGGCTTCAACAACTCGTCGGCCAATATCAGCGACTTCGCGGGCCAGCCGGCGGTCGGCTATGAGTTCGGCGGTGTTGAACTGTTCGACAACGGAACGAACGGCGACACGAACTCGGGTGACGGAGTCTATGCCCGCACCTGGTCGTTCACGACGAACGGTCTGGACGATGTCATCGTCCCGGACAATCCCTTCAACCTTGTCGGCGGTGACTTCAGCACCTCGCCGTATTTCGGTTCCGCGTGGGCCAATCGTCGCTCGCCGAAGAGCCTGATCTGGAAGTTCTACGTGCTCAAGACGGACGGCTCCGCGTTGGAGAGTCCGGCACCCGGCCAGCCGAACATCGAGTACTACATCGAGGGTGGTTCCACGAACATCACGTTGGATCCCTTTGTATGGAACAACGACGGACTTCCGCTGCCGCCTCCTTCGAACAGTCCGACGGTTGTCGCCATATCGCCGACCGGCGCGAACGTCCGTGTGACGTTCACCAACCAGATAACGGAACTGCAGCACGGTGTGCTGGTGTCGACCAACCTGATTCAGGGCTGGCTCGACTACGGTACGCGCGCGCGGACCAGTGGCGTTGCCGGTGTTTGGATCGCGGATGTTCCTTCAATTGGAAACAGAGTCGAGGCGTATAGCGCTACCGCGGGACCCGCAACTCCGTTCGCGGGCGTCTATTGGGAACCGAATATTCTGCCGGACACCGGCGGCACGGCTCGCATCTACTACACGCAGCACAGCCGCAAGTTTGCGGGTGCCCGCGATGTCGGTCTTACAGGCTCCTGGAACATCCCGCCGTGGGGCAATGCGCAGCCGATGACATTCATGGGCAACGGTGTGTGGTACTACGACCTCGTGGTAAGCAACACCATGCCTACAAACACGGTGTTCAAGCCGCGCCGTCTGGATGGCACGTATGAAGATGGTGGCGACTTCTTCCTCTACAAGGGCTATGGCCGCGCGACATGGACGCCGGCGAACCCTACGAACGAGGAGATATTCACGATCACCTACGACGCCGCGGGCACGCACCTTGCGACGGGACTTGCGGTGAATGCGTATATCGGATTTGACGAAAGCTGGAACAATGCGGGCGATAGACCGATGACGAATGTAGGTGGGACTGTGTGGACGATTGCACTACCCGTCCCGACGTCGGCAGTACTGAGCGTCAATTTTGTGTTCAATAACAACGGAGCTAATCCCGTCCGGATTTGGGACAGCGAAGGTAGTGGCGCGAACAGCAGCACAGGTCGTGCGAATCGCGTATTCATCCTTAATCCTTAAGACAACAGGGGAACACCATGGGAAACAGCAACCTGCGACAGGGTGGGCGATCCGCCTTCACGCTCATTGAGCTACTGGTCGTCATCGCCATCATCGGCCTGCTAGCAGCGCTGCTGTTGCCGGCCGTGGGTCGCGCCAGGGAGTCCGCGAACCGGACTTCGTGCAAGAGCAACCTGCGTCAGCTCGGCCTGATGTTCACGCAGTTTGCCGGCGACAACAACGGCTCCTTTCCATGGTGCCGCGTACCCTTCTCGACGGACCTGTCTGACGGTTTTCTAAACCAGCAGGGAACGTTCCGGTTCGCGATCACAAACCTCGCGGGGCAGGGGTACATCACCGACAATAAGCTGCTGCTATGCAAGAGCGACAAGGTGGACGGCGATGAGCTCAAACCCGTGACGGTGCAGAAGATCGATGGCGCGTACGATCCGGTCGGCGGGTGCAGCTACTTGTATATCGCAGGTTTTACGGACAAGAGTTTGGAAGATCCGACATCGGCGTG
Source organism: uncultured Verrucomicrobiota bacterium (assembly GCA_964503335.1). Taxonomy (GTDB): domain Bacteria; phylum Verrucomicrobiota; class Kiritimatiellia; order CAIVKH01; family CAIVKH01; genus CAZCZZ01. Next base: position 6,480 of record CAZCZZ010000014.1, on the reverse strand, counting down.
CGTGCTGACGGATGAGTCAAACACGGACGAAGACGGATCACTCCAAGCCGGGAACATGCCGCAGATCACGGACGGCGATAACCACGGGGCGGCGTACCGGAACGTGATGTACCTCGACACACATGTAGCGAACATCGACGACCCGGATTCTGCCAACAAGATCTTCGACGGCTTGAAGGACACATCGATCCTGAACAGCGTGGACTAGCGCGATTTGGCGTACAGCTTGAAAAGCAGAAGGGACGCCTCGCGGCGTCCCTTCTCGTTTTGAGTTGAGGTAGGGACGGCACTCCGTGCCGTCCGAGTTACAATCGCTCCGGTCGGGACGGAGTCCCGACCCTACCAAGCTGGTCAGGCTACTGTCCCAGCGAACGAACGAAGGCAGCCACGTCGTGGATCTGCTGGTCTTCCTTCAGGAGCATGCCCCAGGCGATCATCATGGGGGACTTGCCGACGGCGGCTCCGCCTTCCTTGATGGCCTTGAAGACTTCCGAATCCGGGATCGTCGCCATTATAGCTTTATCCGTGAAGTCACGGGGTTTCGGGTTCAGCGCGGCTGCTCCTACGCCGTCGCCCTTGCCGGTTTCGCCGTGGCAGGTGGCACAATACATCTTGTAGGTCTCGGCGCCCTTCGCGGCATCGCCTTTAATCTTGAACTCATCGGCCGCAGCGGGCGCAGCCTCTTCAGCGCGGGCAGATAGGGTGACGGCAAGAACCATCAGGAAAGCAATCATTGAACGTTTCATTTTGACTCCAATTTTTTGAAAAAACCTATGTTACGGGGTGTCTCGAAGCAAGGACAATGCAGGGCCATCGCGCGTGTAGTGGCGTCGCTTGCCGACACCCGACTTCCTGATTTGGACGTCGGCAAGCGACGCCCCTGCGGCGGGTTCCGTGCAAATGTGCTTTCCGCGGCGGGCAGAACTGGTATGGTAGCTGCTGCTTTCAGGAGCATAACCCAAAAGGAGTCGGTCATGAGATGTCGGATCTTCGCGATGGTGGTTTGCCTTGGTGCGACGGCGGTTATGGCGCAGGAGAAGAGCGTCCTCGTGGACGATGAGGACATTTGGAAGCAGTACACGCGACCCGAAGTAAAAGTCACCGAAATCAATGGAAACCAAGCTACGTTGGGAGGTGTCAGCATCGGCACCATCCTCAACGACCAGTTGTACTTCGGCATCACGGGCGACATCCTCGTCGACAAGATCACGGCGGACGACGACAGCGACATCCGTCTCGATCGTTGGGACTGGTGGTATGCCGGCGCTGAAGTGGGCTACATCTTTAATCCCGACAGCCTCGTGCACCTGTCCGTCAGTTCGCTCTTTGGCGGCGGCCAGATTGAGTTCAAGGATACGCCTGACGACGATACCGACGGCTTCTGGATCATCGAGCCCGGCATTCAGGCCAACATCAACCTCAGCGATACATGGGAGTTCGGCCTCGGCGTTTCCTATCGCTGGACCTCCGATATCGACCTGGACGGCGTCGAGGAAGACGACCTGACGGACGTGGCCTTCACGGCCTTCTTCCGCGCTCTCGAATTCTAGCGCTTCTGGAACAATCGAATTCAAACGGGCATCCCTGGAAACGGGGATGCCCGTTTTGTTTTTGCGGTCATGATCGTTCACTGGCGGGGCAACCTCCGTGTTGCCCGAATTCTGACGGGCAGGACGGAGACTGCCCCTCCGGGATCGGAAGGAATGCTATTCATGGCAGCAAGCGGCGTGGGCGCTTTCACCCAGCACCGGGCTTACGTAGGGAATGCCGAGTGACATACCACGGAGGATGAAGAGGATCGCCACGCAGGTCGCGGCGAGGGGGATCCATCGCTGGACCCTCTGACGCACTGAAGCCGTGACGAATCGCACCCCGAGCGACACGGCGAACATCGCGGGCAAGGTTCCGAACCCGAACAGCACCATGAACAACGCTCCCTGCAGCGCGTGACCCGATGCCGCGGCGCCGGCGAGGGCGACGTAGACCAATCCGCACGGGAGAAGGCCGTTGAGGATTCCGATTGCGAACAGCGACGAATGGGTCTTCGTCGCCAGCAGCTTCGACCAGAGCGGGCGGAGGCCTTTCAGCGGGATTCCACCCGCGAGCCGGTGTCCGCCCCAGATCGCAAGGAGCATCAGACAACCGGAGGCAATGGAGAGTCCGCGTTGCCACCCGGCGAGCGCAAAGGTCTGGCCCACCAGACCGAATACCGCGCCGAGGCATGCATAGGTCACCACGCGTCCAAGGTTGTAAACCAGGCGCCCCGTCACGAAGTGTCCGCGCGTTCCGGAACCTGCAGGTAGGGCGAGCGCCAAGGGGCCGCACATGCCCAGACAGTGAAGGCTCCCGGCGATGCCGAGGATGAAAGCGGTCCAGATCATTGGACGAAGAGCGCCTCCTCCGCGAAGTAGGACTGGCCGTGCTGTGTCCACTCGGTCTTCACACGCCACAGCCCGGAGGCGAGCAGGGTGGGAATCGTTTGCACGCCCGAGGCGTCCGGCGCGAAGGCGAAGGCTTGATCCAGCGCAGCGGAGGACGGACGATAGAGCGTCACCGTTCCCGTCGAGGACGACAGCGCAGCGGGTTCGTTGAAGCGGAGGGTGAGCAAGCCTTCAGCGCCGTTGTACTGGAGGGCGGGCTTAAGCATCGCGGCGTCCGCCCGCGCCGTCGCATCGATTCGCTGCTGGTAGCGGATCTCCTGGTCGTAGTAGTCCGCTGCGACAAGGTCCTCCCGCTGGTGTGTGGACCAGGCGACGAACGTCACCACGCCCGAGATGAAGAGGACGAAAAAGAGGACAAGTCCGATGGGCCATGGATTCTTCATTCGTGCTCCGTCCTCGGTCCCATGAAGCTGCTCACGAGGGTCTGGACCAGTTCATCCCCGTTGTACAATCCGACTTCCACTCTGCGTTCACCGTGTTCGATCTCTTCTGCGTCGAGACGGACGAGGATCGCGACCTGCAGGATGCCTTCGGGAGGAATCTCCGCTGCGCCGACAAGCTGGGCTTCTCCTTCGTCGGGATCCAACAGGGCTGCGCGCACGGGCTGGGCGATGTGCGTCTTGTTGCGAATCTTGGTCAGGAAAACGTTCTGGATGCGCCCGTCCGGCAGCGTGGCGTAAAGCTGTCCGGGCGTACGCAAGAGGGCTGTGGCCTGCACGTCCGTGCGGCTCAACAGGAGGTAACTGAGCAGGCCTCCCAGCAGGACGAGGACCACGCAGTAGAGGACAAGCCGCGGTGTGAATTTGAACGAGGCGCCCTTGTTGATGCCGTTCTGCGATGCATAGCGGATCAATCCGCGAGGGAACTTCAATTTGTCCATCACGTGATCACACGCATCGATACACGCCGTGCAGTGAACACATTCCATCTGCAGTCCATTGCGGATGTCGATGCCTGTAGGACACACATCCACGCAGGCATTGCAGTTGATGCAGTCGCCGAGGCCCTGGATGCGTCGCGCCTCCCGCGGCGTGCTCTTGTTGAAGCGCGCCCGCTTCTCACCGCGCTTCGGGTCGTAGGAAACGATGAGCGAGTTGTCGTCCACCATGACGGATTGAAAGCGTCCGTACGGGCAGATGAACGTGCAGGCCTGTTCGCGGAAGCGGGCGAAGATCAGGAAGAAGATCGCCGTGAAGCCGAGCATCGCGGCGAGGCCGCGTGTGTGGTTCAGGGGATTATCGGTGACGACATGCCACCAAGCCTCGTTCCCGATGATGTACATCAGGAGCCAGTTTCCAATGATGAACGATAGCACGAAGAATACGACGTACTTGAAGAGGCGCCGGGCCACCTTGCCCGCGCTCCACGGGGCAGCGGAGAGGCGCTTCTGTGCGAGGTAGTCGCCGTCGATCAGGTATTCGATCCGGCGAAACACCATTTCCATGAGCACGGTCTGCGGACAAGCCCAACCGCACCACACGCGGCCGAAGACCGCGGTGAAGAGCGCGATCATGATGAAGAAGATCACCATGCAGATTGCGAAGATGAAGGTGTCGGTCGGCCAGAACATCTGGCCGAAGATCGAGAAGCGACGGTTGATGATATCGAACATCAGCAGGGGGTTGCCCTGGATACGAACGAAGGGTCCCGCAAACATCACCGCGAGCAGGAACGCAGCCACCCACGCCCTCGCGCGGTAGTATCGACCGGAGGGTTCCCGAGCGAAGACCCAGAGGCGCTTCCCCTGGGCATCCGCGGTCGGCAGATGCTCGCGGAAGCGCGCCTGGTCCTGCTGGTTGTCGATGGGGGCAGACGTAGTCACCGGAACATCACGACGTGCGCTTGTATTCCTTGGCCTCGGGTTCCGGGGGCTTGGGCGGAGGGATGGCCTTCGACACGTCCTTGCCGTGCAATGTCCAAATGAAGCTGGCCACGGCATGGATATCGGCGGGCGACATCGTGAGCTTCCACGAGATCATGCCCTTGGCCGGCACACCTTCCGTGATCGTGTTCAGGATGTTTGCGAACTCGCCGCCGTGGATCCAGAAGTCGTCGGTAAGGTTCGGACCCACCAGGCCCTGGCCTTCGGACGCATGGCAGGCCATGCAACTGACGCCGAAGATCGACTTGCCTTTCGCCAGGACATCCTCGCTGGCAGACGGCGCGGTCAGGTCAACCTGGGGTGACGAGGCGGCCTGCGCGGCGGCGACGACGGCCTTCGCCTGCTGCGCGGCTGAGACTTCCTCGACGTAGGCCTTTTCCTGCAGCGGCCCGATCTTCAGGATGTGGAAGTAGGCGATGTAGACTACGGCGAAGATATTGCAGAGCCAGAAGAGCCAGAGCCACCAGCGGGGCAGGAGGTTATCCAGCTCGCTGATCCCGTCGACTTCGTGGCCACTCATCGGATTGTTATCGTTGTTGCTCATGGTTCAATTCCCTTCCTTCGAATCGTCAAGCGGCATGCGGCTATACGCCATCGCCTCGCTCTTCTTCAGGCTCATCGCCCACAGGGTGGCCCCTGCGAACACGAGCACGAAGAGCACGAGCGAGATGATCGGCAGCACTTCGATGTGGTTGATGTGGACGAGGACGTTCTTGATCACGGCGCCACCTGCGCTGTTTCTGCCGGCTTCCGGATATCGGTGCCAAGGCGTTGCAGGTAGGCGATGAGCGCGATGATTTCGCGATCCGCCTGGATCTCGTTCGCGCGGTCGGGCAGCTGGCTCTTCAGCTCGGAAGCGATCTTGTCGGCCTGCGCCTTGAGTGCTTCAGGCGCGGCGGCAATTTCGTCCGCCGTGTAGGGCACGCCCACCTTGCTGAGCTTCGCCATCTTCTTCTGCGTGTTCATCGTGCGCAGACGGTTTTTCAACATCCACTGGTACGAAGGCATGACGGAGCCGACCGACGTGGCCGACGGGTTCTCCATGTGGAGATAGTGCCACGAGTGGCTGTACTTGCCACCGATGCGATGAAGGTCTGGCCCGGTGCGCTTCGAACCCCACTGGAACGGGTGGTCGTACACGAACTCGCCCGCCTTCGAATATTGTCCGTAGCGCTCCGTCTCCGAGCGGAAGGGCCGGATCATCTGGGAATGGCACACGTAGCAGCCCTCGCGGATGTAGAGGTCACGTCCCTCCAACTCGAGCGGCGAGTACGGCTTCACGCTCGCGATCGTGGGCACATTGCTTTTCACGACGGCAAGGGGAACGAGCTCCAGCAGTCCGCCGATGGCCACGGCGACCAGGGCGAGGACGGTGAAGAGGACGGGTTTGCGCTCAAGCCAGCGGTGCTTGTAGGGATGCGCGTCGCCGGCGTCGGAGTGGTCACCGTGTTTCTCCAGCGCAGGTGCCTGCGACTCGGTGTCGGCCGCAAACACGCCGACCTTCATCGTGGCGAAGAGGTTGACCAGCATCATGATCGCGCCGGAGAGGTAGAGCAGGCCGCCCAGGGCGCGCATTTTGTACATCGGCAGGATCTGCGTGACGGTCTCGAGGAAGTTCGGGTACTGCAGCGTGCCTTCCGGCGTGAACTGCTTCCACATCAGGCCCTGCGTGATGCCGGCCCAGTAGAGGGGCACGACGTAGAAGACCATGCCGAGCAGGCCGAACCAGAAGTGGTAGGTCGCCAGCTTCGTGGACCAGAGCCTCGTGTTGTAGAGCCGCGGCACGAGCCAGTAGAGGACGCCGAAGGTGAGGAATCCGTTCCAGCCGAGCGCGCCGGTGTGAACGTGGGCGATGGTCCAGTCGGTGTAGTGCGACAGCGCGTTGACGCTCTTTATGGAGAGCGTCGGACCTTCCAGCGTGGCCATTCCGTATGCCGTGACGGCCACGACCATGAACTTGAGCACCGGGTCCTGGCGAACCTTGTCCCAGGCCCCGCGCAGCGTAAGGAGTCCGTTCAACATGCCGCCCCACGAAGGCGCGACGAGCATGACGGAGAACACCATGCCGAGCGACTGCGCCCAATCCGGCAGCGCGGTGTAGAGCAGGTGATGCGGGCCGGCCCAGATGTAGAGGAAGATCAGCGACCAGAAGTGCAC
>CAZCZZ010000013.1:59250-72444 GCA_964503335.1 uncultured Verrucomicrobiota bacterium | reverse complement strand
ACACCCGTCAAAATCCAAACGCAATGCAGTTATGGTCCGGTAAACCAATACTGTTCGATCGCAGAAATAACCGACAAACGAAACCGGACAATTGAGCGGGATGAGTCACACTACCGGTGAACGGACAACGTGAGTCCCTGGGCGGGGTGGGGAAACCCGATAATCCCGTAGCGGGCGAGCTGGGTAGTACAGTCAACTGACCTGAGACATCGGAAACAGGACGAGATATCCAGAGGTTGGAAGACCCCTGAACCCGGAAATCCAGACATTGGAAAATAGTAGGATCGAACCACAGGCTGGAGGATACCCGCCGAAGCGTCGGGTCTCCTCAGCCTGAACGCTCGAGAGGAGACAATTGTGATTGAGGCCCTTGTGGGTGCGGCTGTTGGTGTTTTTACCATTGGGACCGCGCGCTTCATTCGCGGGGAGCGGTGGTTGTATTCGATTGGCCTGCTCGTTCTGCCTGGCCTCTACGCGTTCTTCGCACTGCGGGCAGGTGAGCCGGCTGTGGGCATGAAGGAGATGCTCTACGGCGTGCCATTCGTTGTTGCCGGACTGGTCTTCGCACTTGTTAGCGTCCGCAAGTCAGCCGTGGTGGTCGGTGTATTCTGGCTGCTGCACGGACTGTATGACTTGGTGCACAGTCAGCTCTTCACAAACATCGGCGTTCCCGGCTGGTATCCCGTGTTCTGCTTTGTGGTTGATGCTGTTGTGGGCTCGTATCTTCTGTGGCTCTCGCGACGTGTTCCCGATGCGAATCTTCGCCAGGCGTAAGTTGACTACCGCGTGATGTCGTCGGTCGTGAACAAGGTTTTGTCCGGACCGGCGGAACGGACTTCGAAGGCGTCGGCGGATCTGGGGTGGATGAAGTAGGGGCTGCCCCAGCGGTCTATGAGCTGGCCGCCGCTGCCGATTGCCGAATGGTTCGACGGGATCGTGGCGAGTTTCATGCGGTTCTGTCCGGTCAGCGCTTTGACCACGTCTTCATTCAGTCCCAACGGCGGACGGTTGGGCTCTTTCACGATCTCGATGAATTCCTGGATGAGCGAGTGGAGGACCTCCAGATCCTGCTCCGGCGAGTTCGCCGTGTCGTTGAGCCGTGATGCGAGGGGCGAGAAGGAGGTTGGGGGTGGAGGGGGACTGAGGGACTCAGGGATGGGGAGAGTTTCGGAAACGAGGGAAGGGGAGGGGAAGATTACGATTAAGATTATGATTATGATTAGGGAGGAAAGGGCGATGAGAAGGAGAAGTGAGAATCTTTTCATCCGTGTAGGTTCGTGACCGTCCGTGTCCAACCATCACCCCAGGCACCCGATGGGCCAAGGCGCGCTATTCGTGTCATAGAATCGCGTGATGTTCGGCAGCACGAGCGGCAGGCTTGACTTGCTCACGCCGAGCCAGAGCGCGAGCTCTGCGAAATATTCGTCGGCGGAGGTGGTCGGGATAAGGCGACCGCGGCCGACATCGAGGGGGTTGTCTTCGTAGAGCGATGGATACTGGCCGTAGATCTTCCGGCCATCGACGCCGCCACCGACGATGAAATGATTGCCACCCCATGCGTGGTCGGAGCCGCGTCCGTTCGACGTGAGCGTGCGGCCGAAATCCGAGGCGGAGAAGGTCACGACCTGATCCTGCACGCCGAGCAGTCCGAGCGCGTTGTAGAAGTCCCCGATAGCCTCGCTGACCACGGGTAGCATCGCTTCCTGGTTCAGCAGCACCTCGTCGTGATGATCCCAGCCGCCCAGACCGATGAAGAAGGTCTGGCGCGTCATGCCGAGCTGGCCGCGGCCCGCGATGGTCTTTGCCACCATCTGGAACTGCTGGCCGAGGGTGGTGGAGGGGAACGTTGCTCCGGGTGGCAACGCGCCGCCCGTGGACGCGGAAAAGAGATCGTACGCTTCGAGCGCATTCTTCTTCGACGTGGCAAACGTCTTCTCGAAGAGGTTCGTGTACATCATCGCCATCTGGCTATCCACCGCGGCGCTGCGCACCTGCATCAGGGTCTGGTTGTTTGTGTACTGCGAGTTGTAGCCGCTGAGTCCGACGGCGCCGGTCGGCGTGATGGCGTATTCGAACACCGACAGTCCGGTCTGCCAGACGTTGTTGCCCGACAGCGAGATGTTCATCGAAACCTTGTCCACGCTGTTCAGGCTCTGCAGGAGATCGGCCATGCGACCGGCCCAGCCCACGCCCGTCCGCGTGTCGGGCAGCGAAGTCTGCCACTGCTCGATCTGGTCGGAATGCGAGAAGAGTCCGAGCGGCAGGCTGGCCGTGCCCGCCTCGAACGTGGCTTTCGTGGTCGGCTCCACGAGCGTTCCGACGTTGGCCACGAACGCGGCGTTGCCCTGTTCGAAAAGAGCGGCGAGCTCCGGCATGCCCGGATGCACGCCGAAGAGATTCGGCGTGTTCTGCGGGATGATCGGAAGAAGCGTGTTCTCTGCGAGCGCGAGGTCCTGCCGGATCGTCGCATACTCCGAATACTGCGGCCCGCGCGGAACGAGCATATTGAACGAGTCGTTGCCGCCGTTCAGGAACAGGCAGACGAGGGCGCGGTATTCGCCCGGACCCGGCTCTGCGGCGGCGACGCTTCCCGCGAGCTTGAGGTTGAGGATCGTATTGATCATCGGCACGGCGGTGACCGCGGCGCAACTGGCCTGGCCGAGAAAGCGGCGACGCGACATCGGCTGGCCGGGTTTCTGGAATCTGCTCATGTTGGGATCCCTCTTCATCGCATCACCGAAAACTCCGGGGACGTTGTGATCAGATAGATCGCAAGGTACACCCGTTCCTTCTCCCACTCCCACATACCGACCGGCACCCGCTCCACCGCCTCGCGGATGACCTGGAAGTGACGCGGGCTGAGGGTTCCGTACGTCAGGTGGAGATCGAGGCGGCGAACCAGCGCGTCGATATTCTGCACGAGGGCGAGCTCCTGCGTGAGGTCGCATACCACGGCGCGTGAGGCCAGTCCGCTGCCCCAGCGATGCAGGCCGCTGCGAACGGCGTTGAGATAATAGTTCGCCGTGGACATCGCAGAGCCCGCGTTGAGGATCTGGAACTCAGGACCCACGAGTCCGGCATCGCCGATGGGGCCAGGTGGCGTGTAGCCGGGGAGATAAAAGTTGAAGACGCTCGGCGCCTTCATGGGCTCCTGGTAGTGATCCATGAAGAAGTTATCGAGCGGATAGAAACCTTCCTGCGACGCAGCATTGAAGGCGCGGCCAAAGTTCACGACGCGCAGGAAAGGCTCGCGCTGCTTTCCGAATTTCGGATCGCTCATCATCACCGGGTCGCGCGCTTCCGGGTCGAGCAGCATCGTTTTGATAACGGCCTTCATATCGCCTCGCACGCCCGACCCGTTGTTGATGAACGCCGCTGCGACTCGCCAGATGTAGCCGGTGCTGGGATTCGACGTGATGAAGCGCTGGATGAGCTGTTTGCAGACGAACGGAGGGACATTGCTGTGGTTGAAGATGTTGTTGATGGCCTCGTTGAGATCGAGCAGGCCCGTGGCGCCCGTATCGGGGTTGCTTGGCGTGCGGGCGGGAATGACCTGGCCGTTCAACAACGTCTTCGCGTCGCAGTCGTGGTAGGCGTCCCACATCTTCATCGGGGCAACGAGGTTCTCGGAGGCGAAGAGGAACGAATTCTGTCCCGCCCCGCCGTAGCTCAAACCCGTGAAGACGCGGGCGAACTGGGTGATGCGCACGTTGTCATAGGTGGGGATCGGCTTGCCGAGGTTGTCCAGCTTGCGCGTGCCGTCCTGGTTCAGCTCCCACAGGCCGATGGAGAAAAGCTGCATGATCTCGCGCGCATAATTCTCGTCGGGAAAGATGTTGTTCGTCGGGTTGGGCTTCTGGTTCTTCAGGTGGCTGAGATAGACGCCCATGCAGGGATGCAGCGTGACGTTGTAGAGTAGATCTCGATAGTTGCCGAAAGCGTTGGTGACGATCGTGTCGTAGTAGTTCGCCATGGCGATCGGGTTCACGCCGAGGGATTCGACGCGGTCGGACACCACGACGATCTGGCTCAGCGCGAAAGCCACGCGCTGGCGGAGCGGGTCGGGCAGGATGGCAGGGCCGCCCGGAGCGAGGTTCGTCACGCCCATCGCGCGATTCCACCAGGCGGCTTCCTTATGATCGGTGTAGAACTCCGGAATGCTCGGCGCGTACTCGGTGAAAGGCTGCAGCAGGCCGACCGGTCGCGTGAACTGGTCGTCGATCCAGTCGTCGAAGCCGAGGCTCTGCACCTGTTCCACGTTTTCGGGGATGATATCGACATCGTTCGTTGAGTCCGCATCGGGACCAAACGCGGCCTGGACGAGAAAGCGTCCGGCCGATTTCGGATTCGGCAGGCTCGCGGCCGTTTCATTTACAAGGTTCACCGTCGCCGATGTGTTTGTGCCGAGCACGTAGCCTGTGCCGGCCTGCGCGGTGACGATGATAGTCTCGGTGGCCTCCGCATCCTGAGCATCGGCCACGGGTGAAATCTCAACCCACACTTCGCGGCGTCCCGCCGGAATCACGATCGTGTTGCCGGGCTGCGTGGTGTAGTCGGTGTTGCGAGTGGCGGTGCCGTTGATAAGGAGATTCACGGTGATGGGTTTGATGCCGCCGCTGCGTCGGATCGCGATGACGGCGGGGTCGGGCCAGCGTTCGTAGCACTCACCGTCCACCACTGTGACGGTGACCGTACTCATCATGGTCATGCCCGCTGTTGCGCGTTGCAGGTCGGTTTGGGAGAAGCGTTCCGTGTTCGTGCGCTCCGGATCGAATCCGATCTGCATTTCCTCCCAGTCGGAAAGCTGGTCGCCGTCTGAATCAACGTCGCTGACGGTGAGACGCACAAAGCGCTGGGTGGTGGCAATGACAGAGAGCGCGTGCGAGAGAACCGAACCATCACCCGTCGCATTCGTGACGACACTCCAAAGCGGGTTCGCGAGGTCGTCCGCAGCGAGAACCTGGTAGAGCTTGCCGGGCTGGCTGGCCCAAGCCACGGGTACGGAACCCGTCGACGTGAGGAGGTCGACCGCAGGGTAGGAGGCTGCGTTCTGGGGATCCGTTCCGGCGATCGCTTCACCCCGGTTGTTTACGCCATCGGAATCCGTGTCCGCCGAGGCCGCCATCCCAGTAGAGGAATAGACCATCTCCCAGACATCGCTCTGCTGGTTCGTATTGACGTCCAGCGCCCCGGCCTCCACGACCAAGGCACAGGCTATCCCTATGCTGTACAGTCCTCTCTGCAATCCGACACCCCTTGTCACTTTTTAGAATCTACACACAACCCCGTATTTGTTAAACGGGACTCATGGGTTGACGTGTCCGTATGGCTGACCATAATCACGGACCCATGCGTGCTCTCATCATTGTGTGTGCCTTGGTCTTAAGCAGTTTGCCTGCCGGGGCTTCGCTGAACCGTCGGACGCCGGTTGTCGAAGCGGTGGAGAAGGTTACTCCTGCCGTGGTGAACATCGGGACGGAGCGGATGGTGCGGACGATGTACAGCGACCGCACGCGCCAGTTCCGCGGTGATGTCCTGGACGAATGGCTTCGGGACATGTTCGGGACGCCCCCGACGCCCGGCTACCGGCTCTCTCACTCCCTCGGCTCCGGGGTTATCGTGGACCCGGCCGGCTACATCCTGACGAACTACCATGTCATCGAGCGCGCGTCGCGCATCCGCGTCCTGCTGGCCGACCAGCAGGTCCTTGAGGCGGTATTCCTCGCCGGCGACGAGGTCAACGACCTCGCGTTGATCAAGGTGGATCCGGAAACGCCGCTTACGGCCGTGGCGTTTGCGAAGGATGACGACCTGATCCTCGGCGAGCCCGTGATCGCGATGGGGAACCCGTTCGGGCTCGCGCATACCGTGACCGTGGGTGTCCTCTCCGCCAAGAACCGCGAATTCCGCTGGGGCGGCGAGGTGCTCTATCGGGATATCCTGCAGACCGACGCGGCGATCAATTTCGGAAGTTCGGGCGGACCGCTCTTGAACGTGGATGGCGAACTCATCGGCATCAACGTGGCGGTGAGTGCGCAAGGACAGAACATCGGATTCGCCGTGCCGATCAAGCGCTGCCGCGCCCTGCTCGCACGCTGGCTCTCGCCGCGACTCCTGCACAAGACGTGGCTGGGCTTCACGCCGTCGATGTCAGAAGAAGGCCTGCTCGTGGACGGGGTGGATCCGGAAGGTCCGGCGGCCGCGGCCGGCGTGAAGAATGGCGATGTCGTGAAGGCCCTGAACGCGGAACCGCTCGCCGATCTCTTCGATTTCAACAAGCACCTCGTCGGCGTCCAACTTGGCGATGAAGTGGACGTGACCATCGCCCGCGCGGACGGGGAACAGACCGTGAAGCTGCCGATGGTGGCTCTGCCGAAGCCCTCGGGCGACGCGCTTGCGAAGAATCTGCTCGGTGTCACCTTCGCCAACCTCGAGGGGCGCACCGACGTGCATCCGATCTATCGCAGCGGCCTTCCGCTCGCCGAAGTCACCGAGAAGAGCATGGCCGCGGAGCGCGGGCTTCGTCCCGGCCTGATCGTCACGAAGATCAACGGATTCGAGATCAAGTCCATCGACGACGTGGGCCTCGCCCTGGAGCAGGTGCAAAAGGGCGACATCGTGAACCTGGATGTGGTACGTCTATCGGAGAAAGACGCGTTCCTGCTCGCCCAGCAATTCTCGGCGCAGGTCATTGCGATGTAGCTCATGATTCACGTATCACACTTCACCAAACGCTACGCGGGCCGCGTGGTCGTGGACGACATATCCTTCGCCGTGGAGAAGGGTGAGATCGTGGGCTTTCTCGGGCCGAACGGAGCCGGGAAAACCACGACGATGCGCGTCCTCACAGGCTATCTCCCGGCCAGCGGCGGAGAGGTCCGAGTCGCGGGCCACGACGTGTCCACGCATCCACTCGAAGTCCGCAAACGCATCGGCTACCTGCCCGAGAACTGTCCGCTCTATCCGGAAATGCGCGTGGACGAGTATCTCAAGTTCCGCGCGCGGCTCAAAGGCGTGACGGGACGCAAGGTGCGCACGCGCGTCGACGAGGTGAAGGAGCAGTGCGGCCTCACCGAGGTGCGACGTCGCATCATCGGCCAACTCTCGAAAGGCTACCGCCAGCGCGTTGGCCTCGCCGAGAGCCTCGTGCATGAGCCTGAATTGCTGATCCTCGACGAACCCACGATCGGCCTCGACCCGAACCAGATCCGGCAGGTGCGCGCGCTGATTAAAGACCTGGCGACGCGTCACACCATCCTGCTTTCCACGCATATCCTGCCTGAAGTGGAGTTGATCTGTAAGCGCGTGCTGATCATCAACCAGGGCCGCGTGGTGGCGTCGGACTCTCCCGAACGTCTGCGCATCATCCAGGGACCGGCCCCGATCCGCGCACAGATTCGCGGACCGAAGGAATGCATCGAAGCAGCGCTTCGCGGCATACCTGGCGTAGTGGATGTCGAATGCGTCGGCTCCGAGCCGTGGTGGAATTTTACGGTGACGGGGGAAGAAGAGACGATTGACCTCGGCGAAGCCGTGTATGCCTGCGTCAAAGCCAACGACTGGTCGCTGCGCGAACTGTCGTCCGGTCGCCGCACGCTGGAAGACGTCTTCGTCCACCTGACGCGCACGGAGGCGGCACGATGACAGCGTTCCTTACCTTGTGGCGGCGGGAGCTCAGCAGCTACTTCCTTTCTCCGATCGCCTTCATCGTCACGATTTTCTTCCTCGTCGTGATGGGCTTCAGCTTCTGGATGCTGGCCTCCGTGCTGGTGCACGGCACGCCGGGCGTGACGGTGATGAACGAGCTCTTCGGATCGTTCTTCTTCTGGATCACGATGATCATGGTGTCGCCGCTGCTCACGATGCGGCTGATCGCGGAGGAAAAGCGATCGGGAACAATTGAAACATTGATGACAGCACCGGTGACGGATTCTGCAGTCGTGCTGTCAAAATTCGCCGGCGTGTTCACGTTCTTTGTCGTGATGTGGCTGCCGACGCTGTCGTATGTCTGGGTCCTGCAGCGCTTCAGCGCGGTCATGTCTCCGATCGACTTCGGCCCGATGCTGGGCGGCTACCTCGGCGCGTTCCTGGTCGGGGCCTTCTACCTGTCCATCGGCCTCTTCTGCTCCGCGATGACGTCGAACCAGATCGTGGCCGCGATCATGGGCTTTGGCCTGACGGCAGTCGCATTCTTCTGCGGCTTCCTGGGATACATGGGGCAGGCGGATTCCGTGCGGAAGGTCGGAAGCTATATTTCATCCGTCATGCACATGCTCGACTTTTCGCGCGGCGCGATCGATTCGCGCCCGGTGGTTTTCTATGTGAGTGCCACGGCCCTGATGCTCTTCGCGACCATCAAGGTGGTGGAATCAAGGAAGTGGAAGTGACCGGATGAGTTCAGGATCGGAAGCCTACAAGAGCATCAAGAAGCTCACGCGCCGCCGTCTCGCGTTCGGGGTGAATACGGCCTTGTCGCTCCTGCTCGCGACCGTTGTCTTCGGGATGGTGAATTACCTCTCGTACCGGCACTACAAGCGCACGGACTGGAGCAAGTCCGGCTACTACACCCTCTCGGACAAGACCACGAGCCTGCTTGCGAGCCTCTCGAACGAGATCGACGTGGTGGTCTTCTTCCAGCCCGACCACGAGGTGTTTGAGGATGTGGACAATCTCTTGAAGGAGTACGAGGCCGCCACGCCGATGCTGCGGGTCGAGCGGATTGACCCGAACCGCGATCCCGGCCGCGCCGAGCAACTGGCCGCCCGCTTCGACGTGAAGGACATGAACGTCGTGGTGTTTGACTATCGCGGACGCAGCAAGTTCATCAATGCCTCCGAGATTCTCGAGATGGATTACTCGGAAATGCTCCAGGGTGGTGAACCGAAGCGCAAGGGCTTCAAGGGCGAGCAGGCTTTTTCCTCCGCGATCCTGAACGTCACGCAGGAGCGCAAGCCGGTGGTCTATTTCCTGCGCGGACACGGCGAGCGTGACCTGGAAAACCGCGACCCGTATGCCGGCTTCTCGACGCTCAAGCAGTACATCGTGCGGGAGAACGTGGACGTAAGGACCGTCGCGATCGGCGAGGTGTCGGCGATTCCCGCGGACGCCGATGCCGTGGTGATTGCCGGCCCGAGCCGGCGCTACGCGCAGGTGGAGCTTGATATCCTGCAGGATTACCTCGATGCGGAGGGGCGACTTCTTGTCATGCTCGACGCGAGCACGGACACGGGAATTGAAATCGTGCTGAAGGATTGGGGGATCAGCGTCGGATCCGATGTCATCATCGATCCCACGCGCACGATTTCCGGCATTGATCTCTTCGTGAACGAATACGGCGGCCACCCGGTCACGCGCGGCCTTGGCGGGATCACCTGTCTCTTCTATCTTCCGCGCTCCGTTGCGCCGCTGGCCGGAGGAGCGGGCGCGGATCGGGCCGACAAGCCGCAGGTCACACCGCTGTGCTGGAGTTCGGAAGGGAGCTGGGCGGAGTCGGACATCGAGCAAAAGCCGATGCGATTCGATGCGGATCGCGATGAGAAGGGACCGATGCCGATCGCGGTGGCGAGCGAGAGGGGGCCCGTGGCCGAACTTGACGTGGATATCCGCCCGACGCGACTTGTGGTGTTCGGCGATTCGGATTTCGTCTCGAACTCGCCGATGACCGGCGGCAACTTTGACCTGTTTCTCGGCGCCTTGAACTGGCTGCTGGAGCGGGAGTCCCTGCTGGCGATCTCACCGAAGCCGCCGGATGAGGCGCGCCTGCTCATGGATGCGACTCAGTTGAACATGCTGTTCTGGGTCGTGGTCCTCGGGCTGCCCGGCATCGTGGGATCCCTCGGAATCCTGATGTGGCTGAAACGGAGAGTGTAGTTCCATGGGCGGACGTTCCACGATAGTTCTCCTGGCGGTGGTGCTCGGCCTCGGCGGCTTTATCTGGTTCGTCGAGCGCAAGAGCGAGTCCACGGCGGAGAAGAAGGACCAGGCGCGGCGGGCGTTCCGGATCGACCCCGGGTCTGTCACGGTCCTGCGCATTGCCTCAACCAGCATCAACGTGGTCTGCGAGCGCCGGCAGGGCGAGTGGCTGATGACAAGTCCCGTGATGGCTCGCGCGGATGCCGGCGCCGTGGATCGCCTGCTCGAATCGTTCCATAGCCTGTCGCGCAGCGACGTGATAACCGAGAGCGAGCGCGAGGAGCTCGACCTCGACCTCGCCGCGTACGGGCTGGACCAGCCCCGCGCCAGGATTACGTATGGCGACGAGAAGCGGCAGCAAACCGTCCTGGTCGGACGGGATGCGCCCCTGGGCGGACACTTGTATGTGATGGAGGAAGGTCGCACGGAGATCGTTGTCACCGGCACAAACCTTCTTGCCTCGCTACCCTCGACATCCGTGGATCTTCGTGACCGTCGCCTGTTCGCCGGCCTGCCGGGCGACGTGGTCCGACTGGATGTACGCCGCTCGGACGGATTTCTGCAGCTCATCCGCGGCAAGGAACTGGACTGGCGAATCCAGAAACCCGTCGAGGCCCGCGCCGCAGGTAGCGCCGTGCAGGGTTTCCTCGATGCGCTCTTCGGCCTGAGCGTGGCCGAGTTCATCGCGGAGACGTCCGCAGGCGCGGCGTTGTATGGACTCGACGAGCCCGTGGCACAGCTCACGATTATCTCGGGGAAGGGGCCTGGCGAGCAGACCCTCCTGCTGGGCAAGCGCGTTGAGTCCTCAACGAATCTGCTGTATGCCGCCGTGCTCGGGGTGGATGCCGTATATGCCGTGGCCGATAGCGTGCTCGAATCGCTGCGCATTCGACTCGAGGACCTGCGCGACCGCCGCCTCGTCACGCTGATGGCGAGCGAGATCCAGCACATCGCGATCCGCGATGACGAAAAGCAGCTTGTCCTGCAGCGGAACGAAGACGGCTCCTGGAACGTCATGGAGCCAAGGCAATACAAGGCTGACCTGAGCCGTGTTCAACTTCTCCTGAGCGAGTGGACGGGAGCACGCGTCGAACGCTTCATTGACAATGCACCAGTCACGAATGCCATTGATTCGGATCGCTCCGTCACGCTTTCCGCGACGCTGCCCGCTGCAACGGATTCCTCGGGGACCGACGCCTCCGCCACCGCGCGCGAAGTGGCGCAGCGCGTGGTCGTCCACGTCCTGGACGGACCGGATGAGTTCGGCTTGGTGCGTGTGCTGCGCGAAGGGGAAAAGACCGCCCTCGCCGTGAACGGAGCCGTGCTCCAGGCCGCGTCGGTGGACCCGCTTGTCTATCGTGACCGCGAGGTTCTTTCCGTGGATCCGGCGACGGTACGCAGCCTTTCCATCCAGACGTCCGCCGGCACGTGGAATGTCAGGCGCGAGGGCACAAACGATTTCCGCGCCATCGCGCCGGGCCAGATTGTCACGGACGCGGCCGCCATCGGTAACGTGCTGCAAGCCCTGCGCAGCGTGCGCGCAGCAGGCTACCTGAGCGAGAGCATCGCGGACCTCGAGCTCCGCGGCCTTGCGTCACCGGTAGCCCAGGTGACCATCGGACTGACCGGGGAATCCGGCATAAGCAAGACCCTGCTGATGGGATCGGACGCAGGGCCGGACTCCGTGTACGGCATGATTCGAGGACAGGACGCGATCTTCACGGTCGAAAAGTCGATCCGCGACAACGTCTTGCGACCTCTGTATAAACTTCCGGAAACACAGGACAGTACAGAACTTGGAACCGGACAGCCCAGCAAGCCAGCAGAAGCCCAGTGAGGCCGCGTGCCAGCGCCGCAGCCTCTTGCGGCGCATCTTCTGCCTCGGCCGTCTCCACGATGCCCTGCACCAGCTTTGGACGGTCCTGCTGATCCTCAGCTGCCTCTTCCTCTATCTCTGGGTCGTCGGCATTCCATCGGAGTGGGTGTTGAACCGCCTGCCGAAAGCGCATCCGCCCGGTTTCCGGTTGGAGAGCGAGACCATGCGCGTTGATCCTTTCGAGGGGATTGTCTTTGAGGATGTGCGCTTCCGCGAAGAGCAGGACAAGGAAAGCAGCCTCTGCCGTGCGAACGAGATCATCCTTCGTTTCAATCCACGCGACCTTCTTAAGCGGCGTTTTAATGTCAGTGCCGTGAATGTCGTCGGGGGCAGCCTCCAGTGGCCTGTCGGCCATGCGATGGGAGGAGCGTATCTCCAAGCGAGCAATGCGATGGCGATGATCGCTGTGGAGAAGGACCGCTTGCGTGTCATGGATGCGTCCGCCCTGGTCCTTGGCATCCCGTGGAAGGGGTCGGGGATCTTCGTGGTGGATGACGAGGCGCGCGATCAGTCCGACGGTGTTGAGTTGATGCAGATGCTCGAGGCGTCGCGACGCCTGCCGCCGTGGGTGGGGCGCCTGATCCAGGAATTGCAGGGCCCCCGCTACAGCACGCCTCCGGTTGCAGATGTCACGTTTCACATCGACCCGCGGACCAACCATCCGAGCCGGGCCGTGGTCAATGCGGCCGGGGGACGCACCTTCGTCCGCGGTGGCGTCGTGGAGTCGTGGAGCATCAAGACCCGAATTGAGAACGCACGGATTGATTTCAGCGAAGTGTCCCTTAGTGCGCGGCGCGGGGTCGTGCAGGGCACGGGCTGGCTTGACGTCAATTCCGGCCTGGCACAGTTCGACCTATCCTCGGATATGCCCGCCGCGCAACTCGGCCGCTTGATGCCGGCGCGCGTGATGAATGTGGTCACGGCGGCGCAAGTGCAAGTCATGGGCCAGTGCAAGTTCCAGATGTCGGCGGGTCCGGCCCCGATTGGTGTGCTGGAGCAGAGCTTGCGCGGCTCCGTGGACATCGGCCAGATCTTCGTTCGTGAGTTGTGGGTGGAGCATTTGAGGGGGAGCTTCCAGACCGATGCCAACGGACTGGTTCTGCCGGACCTCCTGCTCGAGGCCGGAAGTCCGCGCCGGTTTGGATCCAGTTCGGCCAGCGTCCGCTACCTCTGGGCAAACAGGCGCTTGGAGGGAGATCTCAAGGTCCGCATGGACCCTCGCGATGCGATGAGCTTGCTCCCAACCAATGTCGTCGAACTCGTGGGCCATTTCCGGTTTGAGGACGACTTGCCGGTCTTCGAGGGCCGATTCTCCCATGAGCCGGGACTGTTTGAGCTGAACGGCGACCTCTATGCCACGAACTATACGTATCGCGGCGTCTTCGTCCGGTCCATCGCGACGACGA
>CAZCZZ010000013.1:25343-59150 GCA_964503335.1 uncultured Verrucomicrobiota bacterium | reverse complement strand
TATGCCACGAACTATACGTATCGCGGCGTCTTCGTCCGGTCCATCGCGACGACGATCTCCAGCGGCAAGAATAGGCTCGTGCTCGACCCCTGGCGGGTCCAGCGTGACGAAGGCACGATTGAAGGCAGCCTCGCGTTTGACTGGAAGCAGTACAAGACCATCGTGGACCTGCGCAGCACGGCGGACGCGAATGCCGTGGTGGATCTTGTCGGGCCCGGACTCCGCAAGGGACTGACCTGGGCTACCTTCGATGGCCCTGCACTCATGGCTGCGCGGGGCGAGGTGGACCTGAAGGGCGGGGCGAAGACCGATCTCTACGTGGATATCGACGCCACGAACGTTGCGCTTTTGCGTTACACCACCGATGTCGCACGTGTTCGCCTGCATGTGGACGGCCACACCTACCGCACGACAAATGCGATCATCGAAGCGTATGGGGGTAGGGCGACGGCGAGCGTGGTGGTGTCGCCCGACGAGCGAACGAAACACTACCAGCTCGAGGTGAAGGCGAAACTTGAAGACGCCGACATGCGCCGGGTGATCCTTGCCGTGCGGCCGCAGGCGGAGGTTCCCGAAAAGGGCGGAACGTTGTCCGGCCGCATCGAACTCACGGGCCTTCTCGCCAAGGGTGAAGCGAAGAGTTTCAAGGGAAGCGGGAAGCTGAGGATCGAGGACGGTGATCTCTACAAGATTCGCATTTTCGGCGGCCTGTCGCGCTACCTGTCAGCCATCTTCCCGGGACTCGGCTTCGCTGCGCAGAACGACCTCGAGGGACCGTTTACGATCGCAGAAGGCAAGGTGGAGACCGATGCCCTCATGCTAGAGGGCAGCACCTTGAGCGTCATGGCGCGGGGTACGTACACGTTCGACCAGAAACTGGACTTCAATGTCGAGGTCAAGCCGCTGCGAAAAGGAGGAGTGGCGGATGTCGTGCGCTTTATTACGATGCCGGTGACCAAGTTGTTCGAGTTTCACCTCGGTGGTACCTTGTCGGAGCCCAAGTGGCGTCCGAGCAACCTGCCGAAGGAAATGTTCCTGATTTTCGATTGATGAGCCGCACATGAGCAATGCCGCAACACAGACGCAATACGTCGTGACGCTGGAAGTTCCCGCACAGCGCGCGGAGGAGCTTGCCCAGTGGCTGGTGGACGAATGGGACCTTATGCCGGTCCAGCTTGCGCGGCCCGGGTCGGAGCGCTCGTGGCTGGAGATCTACTTTTCGGACAAGCGGGAGGCCCAGGCTTCCGCGACTGCCCTGGCGCAGCGTGAAGGGGTCTTTGCCGTTCAGATCAGGCGCTGCGAGCCGCGTGACTGGCTCTCGTTCTGGCGACTCCACTTCCATCCGCATGACATCGGAAATCGCTTGCATATCTGTCCCGTGTGGCAGAAACCTGCTGGACCGAAAGGCAAGCGAAAGACCATCCTTGTGGACCCGGGTCCCAGCTTCGGCACGGGTGATCATTTCACGACGCGGTTCTGCCTGGAGATGATTGACCGCTTGAGCACGAAGGCGCCGCCGATGACCATGCTCGATGTGGGCACGGGAAGCGGAATCCTCGCGATCGCCGCGGCCAAGCTCGGATGCCCGGATGCGCTCGGCGTGGACAACGACGAGATGGCGCTGACGCAGGCCGTGCGGAATATTCGCCTCAATCGCGTCACGAAGCAGGTCGGCCTGGATGTCGTCGATATCAACGACCGCGGTTTCAAGCGACGGTTTGACCTGGTCTGCGCCAACATCGTCTCGCAGGTCCTGATCGATGTGGCGCCGAAGCTCGTGCGTGCCACGAAACGTCATCTGGTCTTGAGCGGCATCCGCGAGCATGAGGTGGATGCCGTGGCGGATGTGTATATGGCCCACGGCGGCCGGGAGGTTGTTCGTGATGGCGATGGTGAATGGGCGGGCATCATGCTAGCGTTTGGAAAGAAGTAATATGTCATCCCTTGCGTACGCCACCTGGTTCTTGAGTTCCTTTCTCATCGTGTTCGGTCTGTTGGCCCTTGCCGCTCCGTCGGCCTGGCGCGGCGCCATGGCGGCGTTTCCCCGGCACACTCCGTCGGCCGTGCTGCTGACGGCCGTGGACCTGATCTGGGTGGCCTGGCTGCTGCTCGATATGACGAAGGGACGTTTCGCTCACCTTCAGCCCATCATTTACATCGCCGCGCCCGTGAGCTTCTTCCTGCTGACCCGCTACATGGAGGAACTGCTCGCGCCCCGCGCGCTCGGTGGCCTGCTCCTGCTCGCGGCCGGTCCTGCGCTGGATGCCGCGCGGTGGAACGATTCAGGTCTCCGGCTGATCTTCACAACGCTGATTTACGTCATGATCATCAAAGGCATCGTACTCATCCTCTCGCCGTACCGCTTCCGCGACTGGGGTCCGGGCCGGGTCCGCACAGACGCTGCTGCTCGCGCGGTCGGTATTGCCATCCTCCTGCTCGCATCCGGACTGGGTGCACTCGCTGCCGTTGTGTATTGAAAACGCGACCGCCCAGAATACTTGTCCTTCGCGGCGGCGCCATCGGCGATTTCATCGTAACCCTTCCAGCGTTGCGCGCCTTGCGCGAGCGTTGGCCCGACGCCTACATCGAGCTCGTCGCGTACCTCCGCATCGCCCCGCTGGCACTTTGCGGTGGCGTCGTCGACAAGGTGACGTCGCTCGACCAGGCGCAGGTCGCCCGCTTCTACGGTCAGAATCCGGCCTTCCCGGAGGAGCAGGTGCGATATATCCGGTCCTTCGATTTCGTTCTGCTTTACCTGCATGATCCGGACGAGTTGGTGCGCACGAACCTGCAGCTTGCAGGCGCTCGACAGGTTCTGTACGGATCACCGAAAGTGGAAGGCTCGCATGCGGTGGACCACCTGGTGAGACCTCTCGAAGCGCTCGCGATTTATGCACGGGGCGCAGAACCGGTTCTCGACGTGCCGGAGGATTGGCGAAGGAAGGGCGTGGAGTTGATACGTGCTGCAGGCGTCGCGGAGCGGCCTGTGGTGCTCCACCCGGGTAGCGGGAGCGAGCGAAAGAACTGGCGGGTCGACGGCTTTATCGAAGTCGCGCACGGCCTCGGTCTCGAAGAAGCCCTATTCACGGCAGGCGAAGCGGACGACGGCGTTGTTCCGCTGGTATCGGCGGCGGGTTTCCGCATCGCACCCACGTCATCGTTGCAGGAGTTGGCCGCGGTCCTGAGTTGCGCGCGAGCGTTTGTGGGAAACGACTCCGGTGTGACGCATCTGGCCGCGGCTATGGGAGTACCGACGCTTGGCATCTTCGGACCCACGCGAAAGACAGAGTGGGGGCCGCGAGGCCGCCGTGTGCGTATCCTGGAGGCGCCAGAAGGCGATCTCGCGCAGCTTGAGGCGTCAGTCGTTGCGGCCGCGGTTGTCGATATCCTGTCCGACTAGGTCGAAGATTTCTTCCTTCGTGTACAAGCGGCCCTGGCCGATTCCGGGACAATCCTTCGCGGCTTCGAGCCAGGCTTTTTCGTTGCGCAGGTTGCGGAACCAGAAGGGAAAGAGCCGACACTGCAGGGGCCGCGCGTGATAGACGGTGCAGCCGTTGTCGTAGAAGATGCAGTCGCCGTTCTCCTTCTCTGTCAGAAGGATGTTCCTGCCGTCCTGCCGGGTAAACGAGAGCGTGAAGTCCTCCTCGGTAACGCCCCGCAGCGCTGCGAGTTGTTGTCGCTCCTCGCGCGAAACGCGAACCCGGCCGGGCGAGCCGGTGCAGCACTTTCCGCACTTCGTGCAACTGAAGCGCAGGCCCTGCTCATAGAAGTCGCCGCTCATGCATACCCCCCCCCGATACGAGTACATCACATCGAATCCTGAATGACACGCAGAAGGTTCCAAGGGTTGGAAAACCGCTGACGCGCGAGTTCCAAGGATTGGAAAAGGGCGGCGTGATCAATCGCGCGGGATGCGATGGAAGTGGAGCGTGCCGGATGCGAGGTCCAGCGTGGCGACACCGGGTGGGTTGGCGCGATGCACGGCACCGGGATTAATGACGCGGGTCGGGCCTACGCGGTCGTCACGCGCCTCGTGTGTATGGCCGGTGAACACATACTCAAAATCGCCCGAGATGATCGCACGTCTCAAGATCAACGCGTCATCGCCATGGGCGATGGCGATGCGGTGCCCATCGATGACGAGGTCGGCAAAACGACCGTGCATGACGACCCGGGTCGTGGCGGGAAAGGCTTCGATATCCGGATCGTAAAGGTCCACGTTGCCGAGCACGGCGTGTACAGGCACCTCGGATGTAGCGAGTTCCGCAAGAACGCCGGTTGACCCGATGTCGCCGCAATGGAGGATTGCGCCAGCTCCGAGCGATCGAAAGATGGCCAGCGCATGAGCCGTCCTGTGCGTGTCGCCGTGCGTGTCCGATAGGATGCCGATCAGCATAGGGTTTATCCCGGGCGGTGCCTCATTTGAACATGTGTCCAGCTCCGGGTATCCTACCCTTAAGGAGAAGAACATGACACGCTGGATCATGAGCTGTTCGGCCATCCTGTCGCTGGCGACAGTGGCCGCCGTATCGGGCGACGACGTGGTCGCTGCGGGTGCCACGCGTGACAGCGTCATCGCCGCGCTGGGCGAACCCTCGGGCGTGCTCAACATGCATGGGCGCGAATTCCTGCTCTACGAGCGCGGCCGCATCGAACTCGAAGACGGGATCGTGACCAAGGCGACGCTCATTTCCGCGGAGGCCGCCGAGAAGCAGCGTCTCCAGCGTGAACAGGCGGAAGAAGTGGCCCGGCAGAATGCGGCGCTAGATCGCCAGCGGCGGATCAAGACGGGTCGGGCCTTGCTTGAGGCAAAACAGTCCGACGGTGAATTCCTCGCGTCACCCGCGCGCGAGCGCGTGGCCTATTGGAAATGGTTTCGCCGCGTGTATCCGGAAGTGGACGTCAGCGCATTGCTCACGCGGGACTTGAAGGAGCTCGAAGCGGAACTGGCTGTGACGCGTGAGGAGCAAAACCGGGAACGCGAGATGGCTGAACTGACGGCACGCGTCGCAGCGGCAGAAGTCCGTGCTGCAGAGGCCGAGCGTGAAGCGAGTCGGCGCAATCGTTATGAGTATGGCTATCCATATTACCCCGTTGTCTGGCAGCCACAGCCTGTGTGTCCCGAAGTGAAGCCCAAGCCAAAGGTGTGCATCCAGAACGGAATCAGCGCGACGGTGCAATGGGGCGCCTACTCGGAGATGGATCGCGTCGGCGTATTCAAGCTGCGCTATCCGCCGACGGTGTCCGGCTCCGGTTACTTCTAGCCCAGTGTGGACCAGAGCGGTTTGAGGTCTTCGTCCTCGAGTGCCATTTCCCGGTAGGACGGCTCCATTTCGAAGGCCCTAGTCAGGTGCCGGAGCGCGGCGTCATTCTGTCCGAGCCGGCATTCGTAGCAGGCCAGATTAAACGGAATGAGGGCGATTTCGGGGAAACGCATGGCGGCTTCCTCGAGGATCACCTTTGCGGCGTCGACACCCAGACAGCGACGGGTGGCGTAGGCCAGCTGGATCCAGTAATCGACCACGGCGGGTTGCTCCTCCCTCATGCGTTTGGCGAGTTCCGTGGCCAGAGTCCAGTCGTGCTGGTCAAAAGCCAGTCGCAGCCGGAGCAGCCGCCAGGCCAGCGACTGCTGGTGCGCTTCGGGCACGAGGTTGAGTTCCGAGCGGGCACGCTCCGCCATCTGGAGGTCCATGAACCCTTCCGCCTTTTCGAGGCGCCACTTTACTTCGTCGGGGAGGGGATCCGTCATGGTCCCGATTCCTTCCCGCAAGGCATCGTTCCCGTGATTGCGTATTCCTGCTTTTCATCGGCTGCGATCCGGGCGCCGAAAACGTCCGGGTCGTGGTCGAAGAGCAGCCACGCCTGGTCCGAAGCGACGCGGGGAAGCCACGCGCGCTTCCATGCGCGTGTATCGAGTGGAAAGGTGTCGTACGATGTCTGGAAGACCATGCGCAGGTGGTGGCGGGTCGGGCAGACGTCGCCGGCGAAAACGCACCATGGTGCC
This sequence comes from uncultured Verrucomicrobiota bacterium, assembly GCA_964503335.1. Classification (GTDB taxonomy): domain Bacteria; phylum Verrucomicrobiota; class Kiritimatiellia; order CAIVKH01; family CAIVKH01; genus CAZCZZ01. The sequence goes on along the minus strand of CAZCZZ010000013.1, from coordinate 53,146 downwards.
TCGATGCTGCTGAGGTCCACGGGGTGGCGGAGCGTCACATGCTCAAGCACATAGGTGGCGTGCCCGCGCGTGTGTCCCGAACTCCGGACGAGACGTAGCCCGGGGGCGATTTCCGCGTCGTCGCCGTCGATGAGCCGTCGCTTTGCGTTCGCGAGGCCCGCGGGAATTGCGGGAGGGTAGGATTTGAAGAGGAGGGGATTGCCTGACGTGGCGTCATCCCATTCGAGACGATGTATCACGTGTTCCGCGCGGGGAAAGGTCAGGGCCTGCCCGGACGATGGCGCTGCCAGGGCACCGCCGGCGTGGTCCCAGTGCAGATGCGTAAGGAGGACGAGGTCGACGCGGTCGGGAGGAACTCCTAGCTTCGCGAGCGATTCCAGGAGGGGCCAGCCCGGTCCGAGTCCGCTCAGGGCACGCTCCTTGTCCTCGAAGCGCTCCGCAGCTCCGCATCCCGTATCGATCAATGCAGTGCGTCCGTCGTCCAGCTCAACCACCAGCGCGTGGGCATGTTGGGGGATGCGGTTATCGGCGTCCGGAGGAATACGTTTTGCCCACATGGGTTTCGGCACGAGACCGAACATGGAGCCACCGTCGGACGTAAAACGGGATGCAACGATCGGGGTCACGCGCATGGGCGGACCCGATCAGGACTGCGATGCCGGCGAATTGCACTGGGCTATATAGTTCTGCCAGATCTGCATGTCCGCCGGAGGGCTGTCCACGAATTCGACGCCGACATCGCAAGGGCCTCCCTGAGGCTGCGAACACCAGCGAACTTTGCCGAAGTGGGTGATCGTGACGAGGGGCAGTTTAAGGGCGAGGTGGATCTTCAGAAGGCGACCGGAATCGATAGGCGCGTCGTGTTTGAAGCGCAGGCCGTTGCGTGAAATGTCCGAGGTCAGGTGGAAAATGGTGGCGTGACCGTGAGGAATCGGCCCGTGTTCAGGCAGTTCCCATATCGCAATCCCGATATCGTCTGCGATCCTTGGCGACTCCCTGCGATCCTGTTTTACCAACGCCATAATCCCGGGCCCCCCTGTTCTGCTGTTACAAGCTTACGCCCTGATATGCGTCGGCTCAACGTGTTTCTCGCAGGAAATCGGTTGTCAGTCCGCTACCGGCCCATTCGTTCGATCGTGCGATTGATATCCTCGATCTCGCGCTCAATTTCGGAAAGCCTTCGATCCATGTCCCTGAGTGTGTTCTTCATTTCCGTCTCGTGGCGGCGGGACTCGAGCAGGAGGGTCTCAAGATCCTCGGAGATCTTCCGCAGCGTCTTGGCTGTGGCATCTTCAGCGGGAGCGGCGACTGCGGCCGTGTCGTCGGCCCGAATCGCTAGCGGGATGCATGCAACGATCAGGAATGCGAGGGCGAAGCGCTTCAAGCTGCGGCTCATGGGTTACTCCTCTATCAAGGTCTCGCCAAGGGCGACCGTCACCATGTCGGTCATATCTCTGAACGAGAACGGTTTCTGCAGATAGAAGGTCTTTCGAAGCTTCAGCGTCTTGCTCAATTCCGGCTGGTCCGGGCGCAAGCCGCTGATCAGCAGCATCGGGATGCGAACCTGTTCCTGGCGGAGGTAGGACGTCATTTCCAGGCCGTCGTAATCCGGCATGCTGAAGTCGTAGATAATGAGGTCGGGCTTCTCCTTCTTCTCGATGCACCGGTCGCGCAGGTCTTCGCCGGACTCGACTTCGGTGACGGTGTGGCCTTCCTCCGCAAGCACGCGCCGACACATCTCGCGGACGACGCGATCGTCATCGACGACCCAAATATTGCTCGGGGCGAGCCGACGTTGTTTGCGTGGTTCGACCGCCGGGGCATCGACAAACTCCGCCGTGGAGGATGGCAGCGTAAGCTCAACGCGGGTCATCATCCCGGGATCGGACGACACGGTCACGGTTCCGCCCATGCGTCCGGCCATGCTGAACACGCTGGTCAGCTTGGGGCCGAGGTTCTCGCCGGCCAGACCGCTTGAGGTCGTCCTGGAGCCGTCCGACTTCCGCAAGTGACGCCTCGGCATCGCGCCACTGGAGTCCGTGATCTCAAGGCGCAAGTACTGGGGCGCATCGGGATCGCGTTCGTCCTTGAGGTTCCTGCTCGCGATGGTGAGCAAGCCTCCGGTGGGCATGTTGTCGAGGGCGTTCGTAATCAGGTTGTAGATGATTTGCTGCAGCACGCGAGGCTGTGCCGCGACGTGGTCATTTTCCGCATCGAGTCTCGTCTCGAGCTTGATCTTGGTGCCCATCTGCGGCTGCAGCAGCATCAGGGCTCCGCGGATGCGTTCGTGAAGTGGACATGCCGTTTCCCGTTCGGCATCGCTTGCCGCCATCGCAACGACTTCATCCGTGAACCTGCGTCCGCGCTGGGCTTCTTCGCCGATCCTGCGCAGCAGCACCGAGATTTCCTCGGGGAGATTGGTGCGATCCTGCAAGGCCGCGGAATAGGCGACGATCGTCGAGAGCAGGTCGTTCACATGGTGCGCCATGCCTTCGGCCATCGCGCCGAGCGCTTGAACACGTTCTGTTCGTACCTGCAGGTCCGTGAGGTCCACCACACGTTCATGCTCGGAGAGCGCCCTCGCCGATGCATCGCGCAGGCGGCGGAGCAAGGTGATCATCTGGTCGCGCCTTGCATCGTCCAGCACGGGGATGGCCTTCGCGGCTTCCTCGAGCCGGCTCACGGGGACACCGGTCAGGAAGGAGAGTTCCTTGATATCATCGTGGGGCAAGGCTGCGTCACGGAATTTTCCGCTCCTGAGGATATGCACAACATGGCCGCGCAGCTGGATCGGAAAAATGGCCTCGCGGATGCCGAAGGGCCCGCTGTGGATCACTTCCTTGCCTGTTTCCTTCACGCGGCTGAGAAGGTCCACCTCGGAAGCAAGGTAGAGTTTGCGACCCTCCGGTGAGGCGGAAAGGACTTCATTCAGAAAGCGCAGCCGTTCATCAAATGCATCTTCATGGCCCCAAGGTTGGTCTGCGCTGAAGAGCTGCCGGGCAAAATTGAGATCCAGCGCACGCAAGAAAGGCGGCGCATCCGGCGCCAGCACGGCGTCGGGGAGTCGAAGGGCAAAAAGTAGTTCGCGATGCCTCTGCTCGAGGCCTGGAAGCGTATTCAAATCGCTCATTGTCGAATCTGATGTCCTTGCGTCGTCACGGCCGGCACGTAGGGAACATTCATGTTCTAAACAGGCCGAGCCCCCCTGATTCCACATGCACTGGCGCGCATACACAACGCCTATGCGGTAATAGAGATACACCAAGAGGGGTGGGTGCCGTAGGAAAAAATGAAGGAACCTTTGGGTAGCCGGCCCGAGTACTTGAGTGCAAAAAGAAGCGCCCCGCAAGGGCGGGGCGCTTTCATAAGTGCATAGTGATGTGACGCTAGCGCCGGACGATCTGACGGCGTGTATGTTTACGCAGGCCGACCACGAGGACGGACGCCACGCCCATGAAGAGGAAGGAGGAAGGTTCCGGAATGGAACCGCCGCCACCACCACCGCCGCCGCCGGTAAGCGCGCCACCCTGGTAATCGTAGTTGAGGTAGAGGCTGTTGCCGATCTGGCTCAGGTACCACGAGCCGGGCGTACTGTCATACGGGTTCGTGAAGCCGCTCAAATCCAGCGTGGGGGAGAGCGGGCTGCCGGAGATGCCCGTGGTGGTCCGGGCGATTTCCCAGACGCCGATGTAGTCCGTGGTGCCTACGAAGTCGTTCACGTCACCTGCGGCATTCGCGAGCGTCAGCGAGGTGATGTCGATCGTGAAGCCCGCATTGACCGTCAACGACCCGGTGATGTTCAGGAGGTCCCAGCCCGGATCCGTGCCCACGCCGCCCGCGGTGACGTCGTTCATTTCCCAGACATACGTGCCGCCGTTGTTCCACGTTGTGCTTCCAGCCGCCATCGTGCCGGGGCTGTTGCCCGGGCTGAACGAACCGCCGCTGTTGATCACGAGCGTTCCGGTGATGCCCGAACCTGTGAATGAACCTGCGCTCACGCTGACACTCACGTCGTTGGCTGCAGCGCTGCCCGTGAAGTTGAGCGTGCCGGAGCCGGTCTTGCTGATCGTCGTGGAACCGGCCGTGTTGTTGATCGCGCCACCAACGGAGAAGGTCACGCCTGCGTCAATCTGGAAGGTGGAGTTGACGTTGTTGAAGGTCATGCCCATCGAGCTGTGGGTCATGGATGCCCCGACGCGCAGCGTACTGGCCTGCGTGTTAAAATTCACCTTGTCCGAATACGCCAAAGACTGGCCCAAGGCGTTTGCAGAGTTCAGATAGACGGTTCCCTGGGAGATGTTGAGCTTGTACAGCTCGCCACCGGCAGCCGTGCCGTTGTCTCCCGAGATGGTCAGCGTGCCACTGCCGCTCTTGTTGACATCCGCGGCACCGCTTGCGGAGTTGATGTTGCCGCTCATGGTCACATCGCCGGCGCCACTGATCGAAATATCGTTGTCGCCGCTGTTCGACAGGTCCACCGTGCCCGAGAGGGTGAGGGTGCCCGAGCTGCTCGACAGGGCGAGGTTCTTGTTCAGGTCGACTGTGCCCGAGATCGTGTTGTTGCCCGCGCTCGAGAGCGTGCGACCGCCGGAACCACTCTGGACCGTGATGTTGCGATCGAGGGCGGAGGCGCCGGAGGCAAGGTCGAGCGTGGCATCGGCCGCGCCGCCGCTGAAAACGGAACTGCCAAGGTCGATGCCGGCTGCCGCTGTGATGTCGCCGCCGCTGCCGATCGTGATCGTTCCCTGGTCGATGTAGAGCGAGCCGCTGAAGGTGTTCACGCCGCTCAAGGTCTGGTTGGCCGTGCCCTGCTTCAGGACATCGCCCGTCCCGTTGATTGCGCCCGACAGGGTCTGGCCGGCGCCATCGACAATCGTAAGGTCGCCGCCCGATGTCAGCGCCACATTGCCTGCGCCGCTCAAGGACTTCACACCCTCGTTCACGCCATTGAGTTCCAACGTGCTGCCGCTGCCGATGGAGATGTCAGAGGAATCCGCGATCATGTTCGCCGTGTTCAGTTGCAGCGTGCTGCTGCCCTGAATGACGGTGTCGCCCGTGTACGTCTTCGCCGTCGTCAGGAAACGCGTCGTGCCGCCGCCGTCAATGATGACATTGTCGTCGCCGCCCAGGGCGCTCGAATAGGCGACTGTGCCGCCGGAGGCCGCTGTCAGTGTGACCGTCTCGTCATCGCCATCGCTGTCGCGGCTGATTGCGCCGGAGTAGGTGTTGACTCCGCTGGTGTTGTTGCCGCCCACGGTGCGATTTCCACCGCTGCCGGCATTGATATCAACCGTCTCATCGATGGTTGTGCCGCCATTCGCGTCCACGATCAGGAATGAAGCCGAGACACCGATTGTGCCGCCGTTGCCGACGAACACGGTCCCGCCGTTGAGCGAACCGCCTTCGGCGATGTGCACCGCGCCTTCGTCGATTTCCGTGGTGCCCGCATAAGACTGCGCAACCGTGATGCGTGCGATGCTGTTCTCCTCGACGATCAAGCTCGCGCTGGAGTTGCCGTTGAAGTCCATGCCGAGCGTGAGCGTGAATCCATTGTCGCCGTACACGTGCAGGTCTTCGTTATTGTCGTTGAAGATTTCGCCACCGCCACCGATCGTGAGGTTTCCGCTGACGGGGTTTACTTCGCCGCCGCCTGCCTTCTTCATCGAGAGATTCGACAAGCTGACAGACTGGTCGCTGTCGTCGTTGTTCTCGATTTTTCCGAACCAGTCGATGCTGTTGCCGGAGACTGAAAACGAGCCCGCGCCGGACGTGAACGTAATGTTTCGGAAGTCGTCAAATGCCGTATAGTTGTTCACCGGCGTCAGCCGGGTAGTGCCCGTGAAAATGAGATCGCTCGCCGAACCCGGAGAGGGCGATGAGTTATCGGCCCAGTTCGCGCCTGTGCCAAAGACATTATCGCCACCACCACCGTCCCATGTATCAGTCTGTGACATCGCTGCGAACGGCAGCGAGAAGGCAATGACGAATGTAGAAATGAACCCCCGAATGTCTGACCTTTTCATCTGCAATCCCCCGATTCAAGCACTTGAAACAAGAATGAAAAAAGTAGCTCCGATTGCGAAAGCGAAGCAATGGAAAATTGATCAAAACCTCACAAAAATATGGGGAGATTCACACAAAAGCAGTAAAACGCTCTAACACGATTCTTGATTAAAGCGCTGCAATAAACTCTTCGCTTTGCTAGCGCAGGAGGACGGCGGGAACGCTCGATTGGCCAAGAACGGCGTTAAAATCGGACTCACGGATCGCGGTTAAGGCGTTCTTCCTGAGGGCGTTGTATTCACCGGTCATGCCTTGGACCTGATAGGCGCGTGCCAGTCCGACGATCGTATAGACACTGTCCGGCTGCAACTCGCGGCTCTTCTCGAAGTAGCCCGCCGCTTCTTTGTACTTTTTGAGGGCGAATTGTATGGCGCCCATGTTGTAAAGGGCCCGTGAGTTCTGTGGATAGAGACTGAGGAACTCGGCGAGGATATTCGACGCTTCCTTGTGCCGACCCAGATTGTACAGCGCGGCGGCGAGATTAAATTTGATGCGTGGATTGTTCGGCTGAAGGTCGACGAGTTGCTCGTAGATCTCGTACCCGTTGCGATGATCGCCGGAAGCGAGGAGAGAGAACGCGAGATTCTCCAGCGCATTCACATTGTCGGGCGCTAGACGCGCGGCTTTCCAGAAGCAATCCGCAGCCTCATCCAGTCGGCTCGAGCGCAGATACAGTTCGCCCAGCCGGGTCAGGATGCGAGGGTTCATGGGATCCGTCGCCAGCTTCGCCTGCGCCTCCGCCAGCAAGTCTTCCACGGGCTTCGCGACGTCCATGCTCTTGATCGTCTTCGCCAGCGCGTTCGTCGCGCTGAGCTTCGGGAAGCTCACGAAGGCTTCGGAGGCAACCGCTGTTTCTCCCGCGTCACCGGGAGCATCCTGGTCGCGAACAAGCACGGCCGAGTACGCGCTGATCGTGGTCGCAAGTAACCCGGACAGGACGAAACGCAGCGCGCGGGATGGTGCGGTCATGGCGTCTCCATGAGTTTAAGCGCATCGGGTTTGCCTTTGAAGGGATCGCTGACGAGCACGTTGCGAAACGCGGCGGGATCTATCTTGGATTTCAGGTCGCGAAGCGCCGATGTCATGGCCTCCTCGTTGCCGAGTCCGGCATGGAGATGGGCGAGCAGCATGATGCAGACGGGGTTTGCCGGTTCCAAGGTGTTCGCCTTCTCGACCCACGGTCGCGCATCGCGGAAGTCCTTTCGGCGAATCAAGGCTTTTCCGTACAGCGTGAGGGCCTGGACGTTCTCTGGTGTCACGTCCACCCACTGCTTCGCATAGGATTCCGCTTCCCGCTGCATCCCTGCCATCTCGGCGAAGCGCGAGCAATTCTCAAGCAGGTAGCCGCTGTCCTTGTTCTTCTCAAGAAAGGGCTTCAGGACATCAAGCGCGGTTCGATACTGGCCGACCTTCTCAAGCCCGATGCAGTAGTTGTTGGCCACGTCCAGATTGTTGGAGTGCAAGCGGTGAAAGTACCCGTACACCAGCGTGTACATCGGCCAGTCCTGGCTCACCGCGTAGCAACCCCCGAGTTCGAGCAGGAGTTGGGGGTGCCTTGGGTATTCGACGAGCTGACGCCGGAGCGCGATTTCCATGTTCATGAAGTTCTTCGCATCCCACGCAGCGCGTGCCGCCTCGAAATCCTTGCTGAAACGCGCTTCGTTCGCTTTGGCGTCATCCGTTAGATCCGGACGCAGGGGGAGTTTCGCAACAGCTTCCCAAAGCGCTGCGTCCATTTCCTTCCAATAGGCACGCTTCGGGTCCAGCAGCTTTCCATAGGTGATGGACATGGAGGCCATCGCATCTTCGCCCTGCGCCGCGTAGGAGCGGGCGAGGGCTTCGACGACGTCAGCCGAGCGGGGATTCAGCCGGAAGGCCTCGCGGAAGAACGCCTCGGAGAATACCGGGTTCTCTCGAAGGTCCTGTGCCCGTTTCAGGAGATGTGAAAACCATATCCTGTCGATCCATTCGACCTGAATGGCCTCTTTCGACGCCGTGAATCCGGTTGTCGTCGATGCGAGAAGAATGAGCAGCAACGCCCCGACTCGATTCCTGAACATAGTCGCATGATCAGCGGCCAGACCCGCTCCGTCAAATGACAAATGACCAGGGACAAGAGACAGATCGACCGACTACAACGCCGCCGCAATGTGCGCCGCGAGATCCGCCACCTTCATCCGCACCTGCTGCATCGAATCGCGCTCACGCAGCGTCACGGTGTCGTCTTCCAGCGTCTGGAAGTCCACCGTGATGCCGAACGGGGTGCCAACTTCGTCCTGGCGGCGGTAGCGGCGGCCGATGGCGCCCGTCTCATCATAGAATACGGGCCAGCGTTTGCGGAGATCCTCGAAAATGCCACGGGCCTTCGCAACCAGCTCGGGCTTGTTCTTAAGGAGCGGGAAGATCGCGGCTTTCACCGGCGCCACGCGCGGGTGGAACCGTAGCACCGTGCGCACTTCCTCGGGCTTACCGGCTTCGCCGGGAACCTTTTCCTCGGTATACGCATTGCAGAGCAAGGCGAGGATCAGGCGATCCACGCCAGCCGACGGTTCGATGACGTGCGGGATGAAGCGACCTTCGAACAGCTTGGCGCAGAAGTCGCGCGCGGCCTGTTCGTCTTTTCCACGCGCTTTCCAGTCTGCGGCCACGCTGTCGGCAAACGCCGTCTTGCCGGCATCGCCAAGAGCCTGCGCAGCCTTGCGGATGTTCTCGTCGAACACTTCCTGCGACTTTCCGCTGTGCTTCTGGTGCTGGGACAGATCGAAATCGCTGCGGGCCGCGATGCCTTCAAGCTCCTGCGTGCCGAAGGGGAAGGCGTAGAGGATGTCCACGCAGGCGCGGGCGTAGTGCGCCAGCTCTTCCTTCTTCTGCCAGTATTCGGGCAGGGAGGCGCCGGGCAGGCCGATGGACTGATACCAGGCCAGCCGCTGCAGGACCCAGTATTTGTGCCAGACTTCCCAGCCCCATTCGGGCTGCGGCGTGCTGAGGTCCGGATTGTCGGCCATCGTCACGACGCGGCCGTAAAGGAGACGGACCGCCTCGTCGGGCAGGATGAAGAATTCGAGCTCCATCTGCTCGAACTCGCGCGAGCGGAACGTGTAGTTGCGCGGCGTGACTTCGTTGCGGAATGCTTTGCCGGTCTGTGCGATGCCGAACGGCACCGACTGGCGCGACGTGTCGAGGACGTTCTTGAACTGGGCAAAGATCGCCTGTGCGGTTTCAGGGCGGAGGTAGGCGACGTTGTCGTCCGACTCGACCGGGCCGACGTGCGTCTTGAACATCAGGTTGAAGGGACGCGGCTCTGTCTTTTCCTCGGGGCAGACTTTCACGCTGCGGCTTGGTTTCTGGGGACAGGGGATCTCGTCAATCTGGTCCGCGCGGAAGCGGCCGCGACAGACTTTGCAGTCGATCATCGGGTCGCTGAACGTGTCCACGTGGCCGGACGCCTTCCAGATCGCGGGATGCATGATGATCGTGGCCTCGAGGCCGACGACGTCCTCGCGGAGGCGCGTCATCGTCTGCCACCAGAGGTCCTTCACGTTGCGCTTCAGTTCGGCGCCGAAGGGCCCGTAGTCCCAGAAACCGTTGATGCCGCCGTAGATTTCCGATGACTGGAAAATGAAACCGCGACGCTTGCAGAGGCTGGTCAGCGCCTCCATGAAAACCTTGCTGGACTTGTCGATGGGCTCGCTCATAGGGGCGGCAGAATGGGGAAGAGGGGGGGAAGGGTCAAGATCAGGCTGTAGGCTGTAGGAGGGCTTAGCCAGTAGGTTCAGAATTCAGAACCTACAGTCTATTCATCCTACAGACTAAATGCCTCTCCTTGAGATTTGAGATCGTTTTGGAGATAGTGCCGGTTCGCATGTACCGACTCCTTTTTCTAACCGGGCGCTTAAAGGGCCGTCGAATCGCCGTGCAGCAGGGTTCCCTGCTGATCGGGCGCGACCCGGAATGCCAGATTGACCTGATCGATGACGACAGGGTATCGCGCCGCCACGCCCAGCTCGAGGAGCGGGCCGACGGTGTCTACATTAAGGATCTTGGCTCACGCAATCCGGTCGAGCTGAACGGCAAGCCGGTCCGCGAGGCCAAGCTCAAGCATGGCGACCGCATCGAGGTGGGCGGGACCGTCATGGAGTACCAGTGGGTCGAGCCGATCATCGCATCCATCCGGCGTCGCATCGGAGCGGTACAAGCCCTGGCGTTCGTTGCGATCGGAATCATCCTGCTCGCGCAGCTCCTGTTTATCTTCATCTTCTCGAACACCACCACGGTGCAGATCGTGGAGACCTATGAAAGCCTTCCGAAAGACGGATCGACTCAGGCCGTGGACCTTGCTTCCGGCTCGGCGACGCAGTCGGTGGAATCGTTCGACGCGACGCTCGAGGCTGAAATGAAGAAGGTTGTGGCGCGGCTGGAGAGCATTCCCACCTCGACGGTCGACACCGTGTCGGTGCCCGCGACAAACGGCATGGGAGCCGTCGATTCAGAAGTCGAGTCACTTCGCGCCTCCGTGGAGGAGTTGAGGAAACAGATCACGGATATGAACAAGGACCTGGGTGTCGTCACCGCGCCGGCGATCGACGTGGAGAAGATCCGGAGCGAGACCGAGCAGGCGGCGGCGCGCGCCGAAGCCGCAACCCTGGTCGTGGCGACTTCCGCCCCGCCGGCAAACATCTACCCGTTTAATCTCCTGACCACCTCGGCCCCGCCTGCCGGCGTCACCGTCGAGCCGCCGACCGGCCGGGAATCCGTGACCGACGTTGTCGCGGCCGTGGCAGAAGAGGATGAGTCGCCTCCCGAGCCGGTTCCCGCGCCGCAGATGAATCCGTCGGACAAAGTCCCGCGCGTATCGAGCGACGCCCTGGTGGATCGCGCTCGCGAAATGCTCACGGAAGCACTCGTGGCGGAGTCGAAGCAGGACGTGGTGAAAGCGGATGACCTCCTCGAGCGCATCCAGATCATGGCGCCGGATTTTACTCCCGCCTATGTGGAGCGGGCCCGCATTTGCGAAGCTCGCGGCCTCTTGAAGCAGGCGGGCGAGCAGTGGGCGCAGGTCATGAACCTGAGCATGGGCACACCGCTTTACGACCAAGCGGCCGCGGAGCGCACACGGATCGCCCGGGCCGAGCTTGCGGGGACCATGACCTCCGGAAAGAGCAAACCCGAATCCTCCGGTTCCCGTCTGCCCCGGCGCATCCGGATCGCCACCGTGGAACGCGAGAAGTTTCAGGGCACAAAGGACTACGATGAGATGCGGATTGTCCGCATCACCATGAAGCCGAAGCTGAGCGAAGGGCAGATCGATTCATCGGACGTGAAGGTCCTGGTGACATTCTATGATCGCGGCGCCAAGAGCCAGGACGTGCGGCCATCGCGAGCGGTCGTGCCCGAAGAGCCGCTGCGCGTTGAAGGTCCATGGCTGGTGGCCCAGCAGCGAACCGTCTCTGCCGCATATATCGTTCCCAAGGGTTTTCGCGAGCGCGATATGAAGAACTTCGGTGAGGCCCATGCCTACGAGGGTTTCCGCATCCAGGTCTATTACAGGGACCAACTTCAGGACGAGGACGCGGTGCCGAAATCACTTCTGGCCCACGACGCCCCGTCGCTCTCCGACTCAGCGAACTCGCCGGTCTCCCGGTGACGTGTTCTCGGGAGAGGATCACCTATTCGCCCGGTAGGGGTGCTCCCGCAGCCGGCTTCTATTTTCTCCTTACAATATGCATCAGTGAGCGGCGATTCGGACGGATTCCTCAACCTGTTCGAATTCATCGCGGACACGGTGCCGACGAACGCGAACTCGTATCACCGCATCATTCTGCTCACGAATCGAACCCCGCGCTACGTGACGTTCCCGTCATCGACAGGCCGTGTGTACGATTTGCACTACAACACGAACCTGATCGTCGGACCCTGGCTGCCCCTGACGACGAACGTGCCGGGTCTTCTCGGCACCACATCCATCCCCGACACCAACGACACGCCGAACCGCAGCTACCGGGTCCGCGTGAAGCTGCCGTAGCTCTGGAGACGGCGTGACCCCACGCCGTTCCCAAGCGTGAAGAGGGTTGCCATTTGATCAGCCCAACGAACGGCATGGGGTCATGCCGTCTCCAAGGGTTACGCCGGACTGGGAATGGTTGCGACGTGGCGGTTGAGGGTGGGGCGCATGTCTTGAGACATGAATACGCGCCAGGCGTGCTTGATGTGGGGCCAGGGATCGAGGCCCTGTTCGGCTTCGCGGCAGAGCAGGTCGATGTAAGCGGGGGCGTCCATGTCATGGTCGCGCTCGGCGGTTACCGCGGTTGTCTTGGCTCGTGCGCTGTCCGTTCCCAGCGTCTTGCCGGATACCGCTTCGTTCCCCGTCGCGTCGAGCACGTCGTCGGCGAGCTGGTAGGCCGTGCCCACTGCGTAGCCGGATTCCTTTAAGGTGGCTGCAAGCACCGCGTCGTTGCCGCCGCAGGCTGTGGCGGCGAAAGCGAAGAGGGCGCCGGTCTTCCGGCGGGCAATGCTGACCGAATTCTCCCAAAGAGGCGCCTTGCCGCGGAGGACAAGTTCCTGTTCCGACTCGGCGTCGCACACTTCGCCCGTGAGCTGGATCAGCGCCCGGGTCAGCCGCATATCTTCCACGCGCGAGATGAGGTCCAAGGCCTTGAAGAGCATCAGGTCGCCGACCAGGATGGCCCCGGGAACGCCGCGTTCCACCCAGAATGTCGGAGCGCCGCGGCGCAGGTAGCCGCCGTCGATGACATCGTCGTGCAGAAGGCTTGCGGCATGGATTAGTTCCACGGCTGCCGATGCGTGAACCAGCGTATTGTGAGGCACTTGCGCGGATGGACCGACGCGAAGGCAAAGACGCGAACGGAGCATCTTCCCCTGGGCAAGCAAGCTCTTGCAGTCATCGAGAAGGCGCCGCAGGACGGTATCTGCCAAAGCCTGGGCCATGAGTGCCCTTACTTCGCCGAGCTGTGTTTCGATGTCCGGGTCGGAATGCTGAGCCATGAGAAAACCGTTTTGAAACTATGCAGCACGGGTAAAAGCCTGTCAAAAGTAAAGGCTCCCGGTTCGGCGGAATCGGGGCGACCCCGCACGGATATGACAGGTTTCCCTGATTAGTGTACTTGCTGAGATGGGGATTCTTCGTCAAACTACCGACGAGGTGGTCGTCGACAGGTTCTACGTCTTTGGTGGAGGAGAGCGTTGTGCTTTCGTGCGTTGTGGGGAAATTCCGTTTCGCTTGCCTTGGCGTTCTATTGGCCGTTCCCGGTGCAATGGCTTCCGTCATATCCGGACTTCCTACCCTCGACAGCCTTGCACACGACGGCGAAGGCCGGTCCGGCATCCTCGAGTCGAAGTCCCTTCCGGGGAAAGTGGACGAGCTTTATGTCGAGCAATCACGCCGTCTGTTCGAGTCCTATCAGCAGCGGGTGCGCACAGAACTCGCGGCACATATCGAGCGGTCCAATCGCCCCTGGGTCAGCCAGCTTCCGGCTCTCAGGCAGGTAGTCGTTCGCGACGAGCGGTCCGCACGCAGCCTCGATGCAAAATTGCATGCGTCCGGATCCACCGCAGGAGACCCGGTCCCCGGCTTGCAGGGTGCTTCGGATGCGATGTCTGTCCAGCGTTCCATCCGGCCCCGCCTCTTTGTCTCCGCTGGACCTGAGGTGGATGACTTTTCCGCCGGCCTCGTCAACTGGACGAACTCCGGCGACGTCAGCGTGTCGAGCGAAGAGATGGTGTTGGGGGATTCAACGACGAACAGGACAATCACCTATCGCCCGTTCGCACTGGCACCCGAGACCTACACCATCGAGTTCGATTTCAACAACCAGCTCTCCGACACCTTTGACACGGGCACGTTCCCCGACGTCTTCTTCGCGTCGATGTACTTCACCGACGACCTTGGCGCCTTCAGCATCGTCAGCAACATGTTCGCCGCATCGCTGGCGCTGATGGATTTGGACTACATCGGTCCCTACAATGTCCTCGGCACCATCGGCGCCAGCATCAAGGGCCCCCAGTGGTCGCACTACACGGGCACCTTTACGACTTCGAATACCTATTCCATCCTGGCGTTCGAGCTGGACAGCCTCAACGAGACATCCGGTGACAGCGCTGTTCGCATCGACAACATCTCAATCACCGTCGTGCCCGAACCCGCATCCATCCTGCTTGTCGCGCTCGGCCTCGCATTCCTCCTGTCGACCCGTCGCCGTCTCTCCCCGGCGCCCTGTCTCCTCGTCCTCCTCCTGCCGCTTGGCGCCTCCTTCGCCGGCAATCCCACGGTGATGAAGGATATCTCCGCGCATTGCTTCATCACCACGACGAACGAGCGCACGACACTCGACCGTGCGACGGGGAACCTGGTTTCGACCGTCGATGTGAGCATCTACAACCTCGGCGGGCGCGTCGGCGTGTCGCCGCTTCATTGTGTGGTGCATGTCAGCACGTCGGGTGTAGCGGTCGCCGGCGCGTCGGCCGGTTTCGGTCAGTTGCCGTACGGTCAGCCGTACTTTGATCTCAGCGGCCAGCTCACGGCGGGACGTTTCGAGAGCAACGACAAGCTGACACGGCAGATCACCTTTACGCGGCATCGTACCATCCAGTTCACGTATGCCATTGAGGTGCTTGCCGGGCTGGAGTCCGTGAGTCCGCCCTCCCTGACGGTGCCGCCGCAGGTCTTCGTGGGCGAGGGGCAGACGGTCGATGTCCCCGCGCAGGCTTCCGACCCGGATGGCGGAGTTGTGACCATCGAGGCCTCCCCGATGACGGATACGATGGAGTTGGATGCCACGAACGGAAACCCGGCGACGGCGACACTGCGCTTCACGCCGGCCTTTGACGAAGCGGGTGTCTATTCGGTTGAGGTCACCGCCCGGGATGAAACCGGATATGTGAAGAAGCAGACGGTGGAGATCACGGTGACGAACATCAACCGCGGCCCCTACCTGTTCCCGCCCGATGCCGTGGAGGTGGATGAAGGCACGCTGCTGTCCATCCAGCTTGAGGCGTCGGATATTGATGGCGACTCCTTGGTGTACTCGTCGTCGAATCTCCCGCCGAATGCCGTGCTGGTGCCCGACACGGGCGAATTCTTCTTCGCGCCCGACTTCTCCCAGGCCGGTGTCTACACGGTGCCGTTCGCCGTCGCGGATGGCGGGGGTTTGGGGTCCACGCAGGCGCTCCAGATCACGGTGCTCGATGTGCCGTCGGCGGACGTGGGCAGCACGAATGTCCTGACGCTCATTGTGGACCCTGTGGTCAGCCCGAGCCTTCGTAACGTCCAGCGCATCACGGGCGTAGTCAACGGCACGACCAACAACGTACCTGTAGAGCCGGTGTCTGCGGCGATCATCACCGGTGTTTCGCCGGCCAACGCGTCGCGCGGGCAGATGGTGAGCGTCACGCTGGCCGGCATGGGCAGCGGACCCTTCGCCACGGATTTCGACCAGGCCTCAAGCATCGCGGATTTTGGCGACGGAGTGACCGTGAACAGCGTGACGGTCAACAGCGCCACGCAGCTTGTCGCGAACGTCACCATCGCCGACAATGCCGCGCTCGGAATGCGGTCGATCTCCGTGGAGACCCTTCTCGAGTACGCCGTTTCCGTCGTGGCCTTCAACGTGCAGGAGGGCGGGATTTCGCTGGGCGGGACGCTTATCGATTCCGTGACGAGCAACGCGATCGCCAATGCGATCATCTCGATCGAGGGCACTTCGTACAGGACCACCTCGGCGCTTGACGGATCGTTCTCGTTCAGCGGCCTCCCGACGGGCATCTACACACTGCTGATCAACTCGCCGAACCACGAGTTGATCCGGATCACGGTGAACGGGGATGCGCCCCGCGCGATCGACCTTGGTACGCTGCCGACGGCGGCGACCGTGTTCGATGCCTCCGCGCCGGCGGGTGTGTCGCTGATGAGCGTCGTGGGTCGTGGGTTCGGTGTGCTGGGCGGGGGGATGGAACTGGAGAAGGCCCGCGAGCTGGTGCGGGACGCGATGTTGCTCGTAGGCGGGACGGAGGCCGGCGTGCTCGACGCGGATGGCAACCAGCTCAATCCCGCCCTTGCTGATGCCGGCCTGCTCAGCATCACGCCGGATGGATTGGATCGACTTGCGGAGGAGTTGAGTCGCGGCGATGAGAGCATCCCGCTCGGAACGCTGCTCTACGGACTTTCATTCGGCATGGCATGGTCGAATGGGGGACCGCCCTCGTTGGCAGAATGGCTGGATCTGTTACAGGACGCCGTCAATGCGGCGTGGGCCGACCCGAACAATCCACAGAGCGCCCTGCCGATCATGATCTTCAACCGCGGCAAGAACCTTTCGGTCCGCCCCCCGGTCATCAGCGAGCAGACGCAGCTCAATCCGCTGCAGGCATTCCTGTTCACGTCGTCGTTCTTCTCGTACGTCGTGGACCGCAACATCAACGGCAACGCGCAAGTTCTCCCACCCGGCGTGTTCGACAGGCTGTTTGCTGCGGGCCAGGATTTCATTGAAGCGATCGGCGACATGATTGCGGCGCCTGCTTACGCGCAGGGTCCGCCGCCTGACCGTCGTTTCACCGGATTCTGGCGCGGCATTGCGTCGCACCGCGCGAACTTCGCCGAGGCACGGCTCAACGAGTCGTTCATGAGCTACTGCGCGACGCAGTACAGGCTGTCCATGATGCCGAATTCGCTCGGAGGCGTGACGACACTGGCCCTGATGGCCGGGCAGGCCGATGACTCGTTGCGTGAACTGTTCGCGTTCGAGGGGCGCGCCAGCAGGGTACCACTTCCTCCGAAGATCGATTCGGTGACGCAGGTGTCGGCGCCGGATGGAAACGGTGTGCAGGTCGAAGTGGAGTTCAACCCGAGCAGCACGCAGGTGGCGAGACCCGACGAGAATTTCGTGTACGCCCTTTTCCGTTTCGACCGTGCGAGCGGGGCCAGGACGCTGATCGACTATGTCCAGGTTCGCGGCGACACGCTGGTGAAGCCACCGAATGTGGTCAACAGCCCGGCGCTTCCGGTGAGCGAATGGCCGGCTGCGCAGTTCGGCCAGGTGGTCTTTACCTTGCGTGACGAAAACCCGCTGCCAACGATCCTCGACAACCTGAGCCAGGTCGTTCTTGCCCCGAAGGCCACATGGTTCTATGCGGTTGTCACGACGCTGCTGCAGCGCGGAGATGACCAGGTGGATCGCTCGCTCATCGAGGCGACGTTGCCGTGGTGGTCGCTGCCCGATTTCGGCGTCCTGCAGGATTCGGGACTCGGGCCGTTCGCGCTCCACAACTGGCAGGCGATGGTGAGCGACTATTCCGACCCTGTCCTGATCACCGTGAACCGGTTTGGGCCGACGCGTCCGCCGGACGAGATCGAAGTGGCGAAGTTGACGGGCGATGTCTTCTACCTCAACCCGACGAATCAGTTCATCACGCGCATCATGAACCAGGGACAGTCGTCGCCCGCCTACTTCTCGAATGCGGGTTTCAAGTATCCGCCCGGCGCCAAGGGGCTCGCTGTTGACACAGATGGCAACGTGTACACGGAGAATGCCGCGTCCGATGAGATGTACGGCGGACGCATCTTCCGGTTCGACAGGTTCACGGGCGCCCGGGATCTCGCCGGCGCCTTGAATTACTACAGCCTCACCATCCAGTTCGCGAATCCTGTCAGGGCCGGTCCCATGGACATGGGGCCCGGGTGGAATCCAGCGAACTCGCCGGAAGACTTGTACCAGGTCGACGAACTGGCGGAGGTTGTGAAGAAGGTGCCCGTGCAGGCGCCGTACGATGCGATACGCCGCGTCGGCCAGCCGTGGGCACAGATCCCGTACAATGCGCTGGGTGTAGACCTTGAGACATGGACCGACGGCAATGCGGCGTTGCTTGTCCAGAGGCTTGCGAGTCCATCCCTTGATGGCAGGCTGCAATCGGACGAGAACTTCCTGATCCTCGATGACCAGATCACCTTCACATTCGAAGTCTCGAATCCGAGCCAGGCTGTCGTCTTCGACGTCCATGCCGTTTCTCTCCTTATAGACGGAGACGGTTTGCTGGCGCTCGTGACGAATTCCGGGCCTTCGTCCATTGACCTGAATCCGGGCGAGAGCCTCGTCTATACATCCGTCTACGTCGCAGTCAGCAGCGGGGTGGTCCGCGTGAAAGGCGTGGCAGAAGGCACCGACGGGGGCGGGACGACGGTCAGCAGCTTCCCGGATCCCAAGGATGGCATCCAGGTCGTCATCGAAGACCCGATCGAGATCCTGCGTGTGGAGCCGGAGGAAGCGACAATTCATCCGGGCGATGTCTTCACGATGAAGATGATCGTCGTCAACAACGCGCCGGAGCAGCTGACGACGGTGACGCCCGACCTCCAGACCTACCAGCTCGCGACGAATATTCTGGGGCAGGGCACAGCGCAGGTCGTGCAGGCGATTTCGCCGACCGGAATCACGCTCCAGCCGGGCCAGCAGTTCACGTTTACCGGCACCTACACGGCGATCACGGCGGGCGTCGTCGGTTTCACCGGGAACGCCTCCGGTTTCAGCCCGGCCCGCAACAGGACGTATGATGCGAAGCCGAAGACGTACCTCGTGAACATCACGCCATTCGACTTCACGGCGACGCCGTATCCGTCCTTCGTGCCGCTCGACCCTGCATCGACCGTCCGCGTGACCGTAACCGTCGCGAACGCGACGAGCGAATCCTTCCTCAATGTCGAACCACAACTGGTGCGCGACGACGGCATCGGCGATTTCCTCAACCGCGACTATTCGCAGGCGCAGCCGGCGAATATCGGGCCGCATGAGACCAACCATTACACCGTGATCCTCTCCCAGCCGACGAACCAGGGCGTTGTCGTGTACCGGGTCGATCTCCATGGACAGCTTTCCGGCGGCGGCAACCTGCTCGTGGACCCGCGCTATGTCACCATCAACATCGGGCCAATTTTTACGGGTCTGGTGACGGATGTGCAGATGCTCTTGAGGACGGAACGGGGACAGGTGTTCACGCCGACGTACCGCCAGCATCGACCGCTGCCGGATGTATCGGTCAAGATGTGGGATGTGGAGCGTCCTGTCGGGCCGGATAACGTGTACACGGGATATACCGACGCCGCCGGCGTGTTCCACATTCCCGTGCCGAAGCCGGGCATCTACTCCCTGACTGCGGAACACGGCGAGTCGAAGGTAGGGCAGACCTTCGCCACGGTCACAGCGGAATACAATCAGGCGGAAACCGAGTTTGTCGTGCCGGCGTCCCTTGTGAAGGATGCGAGGCGCCTGATCGGCGAACTGACCAACATCACGTACGCCGCGGACCCGCAGATCACGTTCCTCTTCAAGACGTTCCAGGTCCAGAACACGAACGTCTGGCACTTCCAGACGGGCAATGCGAGCAACTTCGTCGGGCAGTTCGAACGCGGTCCGGCAACGCCCAAATTCCGCGGGATATACCGTGGCCCGATGAACGATTATGACGAGGATCTCCGCCGCATCCTCGGCGCGCGGCTTCCCGACCAGTGGGACTCGCTGCAGCGCCTGATGCTGCACATGGCTTTCACGAAGAAGCGTGCCGACGAGGCGGCGTTCTTCGCCTTCGTCAATGCCGATTTCGCCACGGCGAAGATGGTCGCGAAGCTCTCGGATCGGCTCATCAAGCTGGGCAAGAAGCGCATCATCAAGACCCATCCCCACTTCAACAACGGGAACAAGCAGCTCACGCAACAGCAGATCGAAGAGCAGGACGAGCAAGCCGGCAAGATACTCGATGACTACAAGAAGACCGCGAAGGAGGGGCTGAGCAAGAAACGCGGCGATATGGATATCGAGAAGGGGGTGGAGGCGCTTGAGGATTGGCTGTTTGGCGTCGACTACCTCGACCCGGAGAAGGAGGCGGAGTTCTTCCGGCGCATCCTCGGCACGGGAATCGTGCGGCCCCTGCGGAGCAAGGAGATCGAGGAGGCTGAGGCGAAGCATCTCGACAAGATCAAGTGGGAGATCATCGGGCGGAACCTGATCCGGTTGCGCCGCGAGATCACGGTGACCGTCATGGACGGGAAGATCCTCGAAGCACTGCAAGGCCAGGCCATCGACCCGTTGATCCTTGAGGCGAGGAAGACGTTCCACAATATCTTCCTCGGCCTCTGGATTATTGGCGCTCAGATGCCACTCGAGAAAGCCGTGGAGAAGGCGAATGATCCCCAGACGTACGTGCAGGGTTCTTCCGAAACGGCTCTGACGCTCGCTTCACGTTTCGACGAGCAGATTGCGATCATGAGCAACAACCGGCGCTACTACCTATCCTATGTGTTCCCCGAAATCCGGCCCGAATCGGAAGGCGAGCCGGGCAACCCGGTGGTTGAGAAGATATCGGGGATGGTTACTGCGCTCGGTTCCTTGCAGCCGCAGGCGCTCCAGACCGTGGAACAGTTCGCGTACGACCGTGTTACCGGCGCGATCGATGGCTTCCTTTTCACTCCGATCCAGATTGGCGTCGGTGTCTACCTGCAGGTCGATCTCTATGGGCTGCAGCTCGGGACGTTATGCCGTGCGCAGGACAGCTTCTACCGAAGCGAACACCATCGCTACCTCCCGCCTACAGCCCGCTCCCTGCTGACGCTGGTGCCTACGCCGGCGGGCATCGATGAATTTATCGTGGATGGGTCCGAAGACATGATGGCCTACCAGATCCTGTTTTATGACGAACTCGTGCTGAAGGGGAAATTCCCCGTATTCAGGCAGGGCGTGTGGGACCTTGTGAAGGACCAGCTTCCGAACTGGACGGGACTGTGATGAAAAAGGGAATGGTCATCCTGTTTCTGGCGCTTGTCGCGACGATGTCGGGGTTGCGCCCCTGCCGCGCCCAGGACCTGTCGTTGCCTGGCATTCCCGAGTTCCATACGTTCCAGACACAGGCGGTGGACCTCGTGTCGGCCCTTGCCGCCTACGACACCAATACGGTCCAGGATATCCTCTTCCAGCTCTGTCCGTTGCACAACGCGATGAGTGATCCCATCCGCGTCGCAGGTTTGCGCGTGAACGCCGCGCTGAAGCTGAACGAGACGCCGGACGGTTTCGATTTCTCCGACTACATACGCATGCGGGGTATCGCAGAACGCGCGAACGATGCGCGTGGCGAGGCGTTGCGCAGTACGATGAGCTGGCTCGATTTCGGATCGAACCAGTTTGCCGATATTTCCCTCCAGATCTGGGAGCTCAGTCAGCATGCGGACAGTGAACTTGCGCGGTTGTTACCCCCCTTGATGACCAATCTGCTTGCCGGCGCCGTGCCGCCTTACCTGGATGTGGACATGGATGTGCCCGACAGCATACCCGCAGGCGAAACGGTGGCGATTCGCGTGGAGGTCCGCAATGTCGGCGACACCACGGCGAGCAACGTGGTGATCAACTTTTCTCCGGAGCGGCAGGATGGCGACGGGTTGCTTGCGGAGATGGGTTCCCTGGGTCCAACACAGAAGATGACCAAGACGTTCTTCCTGACATTCCCGGACCAGGACCTTGCCGCGACGTTCATTGCCACGGCGATCTCGGACAACACGCCGGAATCGACGGTGGAGGATTTCACGATTGTTGAGACGAATTGCGCATCGGGACCTTGATTGAAAACTCGCGTATATAGATTGTGGATGCTGAGCCTGTTGCTGGCGTTGCTGAGCCCCCGGGCGGCGACGTCGCAGAACGTCTCGTTCAACCAGGCCTCCAGCGGGTGGGATGAATCGGTCGGCCTGATCGGCCTGAAGGTCTTTATCGACACGCCCTCCACCGCCGCGTGCAGTGTCATGGTCACCTTCCAGGATATCACGGCGCAGCGGGGCGAGACCGACGACACCTGCGTCGACTACATCGCGTGGAACACCAACCTCCTGTTCCAGCCCGCGCAGACGAGCAGGTTTATCGCCGTTGAAGTGGTGGATGACGACATCTACGAGGCGCCGGAATCCTTCCGCATCGTGTTGTCGGACCTGACCAACCTGACGTTCGGCGTCGTCACGCAACACGTCTTCAACATCTTTGACAACGAGTACGACAACGATGGTGATAAGAAGACGAATGAGGTGCCGGTCGCGACGAATTCGCACCAGACGGTGGTGGCTACAAACGATCCCCGCGCTGTCGTCTCACCGACGATCCGCCTCCAGAATTCATCGATGCAGGGCGAGGAGGGCAGGACGAATGTTGACGTCAAAGTCGTCCTCTCGGCGCCGGCAACGCAGCCGGTGTCGTTCTTCATCGAGCTCGGCACCGGTTCGACGGCCACGGTGTCGCAGGACTTCACAATGCCCTCCGCGCCGGTCGTGATCCCCCCGGGAAGCGTGAGCCATAAGATCCGCATACACGTGGAGGACGACGGCACCGACGAGAATGAAGAGGGCATCCGCTACAGGCTGACAGCCGTCACCAACGCAACGATCGGATCGCCCTCCAACGGTGTGTACACGATCGTCGACGACGACGAGCTGTCGGCGGATATCACCAGTCCCGACATCACGGTCTCCGAGTCGTCCACATCCACGACAAAAGTGATCGTGGTCCTGTCGGGACCTTCCGAACGCACAAACACAGTCCGCTATGCGCTGGATGGTATTGCCACGCCCGGGACCGATTACACGCCGACCATCCCGGGCAATCCGCCGGTTACAAACTCGGGTGCCTACACGGAGCCCCTCGTGCCGGCTTCCGGCTTGATCACCTTCATACCGGGCGTCATGGCGGTTACCTCTGAATTCCGCGTGATCAGCGACAACGTGCGCGAGCTTGACGAGGACGCCATCTTCCGGCTTGTGGACGGACAATCGCTCCGGGCGGGGAGCAATGCCCAGTTCGTCATGACGATCCAGGATGACGACGGTTTTGTGCCGACCGTGCAGTTCGCGGATGAGGCGTTCTATGACGATGAAGGCTTCTCGTCATCGGCGGAACTCGTGCTGGACCAGGCTTCCACCACATCGATGGTTGTGACACTTGCGATCTCGGGCAACGCGACAGGTTCCAACGTGGATTACTCCGTCGAATCGGTTGTCATTACGATCCCTGCCGGCGCAACCAATGCCTTGGTCCCCATCGAAGTCGTCGACGATTCCCTTGTGGAAGCCGACGAAAACGTCGTCCTCACCATCACCAACGTTGTGCGCGGCATCGCGGGCGATAACAACGTCTTCACGCGATGGATCGTCGACAACGACCGGAATCTCCCATCCGGCCTCGTGCTCTTCCGCCAGGACATCCCATCCGCCGAGTCCAACAGGTTCCTGACGCTGGTGGGACCGAAGACGAGCACGTTCGAGCCGCGCGGTATCGCAGTGGACAACCACCGGGCGATGTACATCACGGACGAAGGAGCCACGGGCGGGCCCGGCGATGGGACGATCTGGTACCTGCCGCCTGGAAGCACGAAACCGATTAGGCTGGTGAGCGGGCTCACGCGGCCCGGGGATATCGAGCTGTCACCGGACCAGCGCGCGATCATCGTGGCGCTGCCCGGCGGCGTGATCAGGCAATACGGGCTTGGATTGACGGTCCGATTCCAGGACATCAACCCGTTCGTCGGCAATACCCATGTCACGGCTGTGGGCGAGCGGGGGAGTATCCTGCTCGATGGGCCGGATCCCGAGACTGGGTACTTCCACGCGATGGATGTGATCGAACCCGGGTCCATCGAGCAGCT
Organism: uncultured Verrucomicrobiota bacterium; assembly: GCA_964503335.1. GTDB lineage: Bacteria > Verrucomicrobiota > Kiritimatiellia > CAIVKH01 > CAIVKH01 > CAZCZZ01. Next base: position 29,407 of record CAZCZZ010000013.1, on the reverse strand, counting down.
TGTCGATGTCATTGTGGAATATCGCGGACGCACCCGCGTCTTTGCCGACGTCCCGCTCGGCCGTTATCCTGGCTCGAACGCCACGGTCGGTCACACGTTCATCAGCCTGAGGTTTGAAGAGGAGGACGAGCCTTGAAGCTTCGTCTTCCATACCTGGGCCTGGCCGCTGCGCTCGCTTTCGGAGTGCTTGCGGGGCAACCTTCCTATGGCGCCGTCACGGTGCAGGTGACCGGGCCGGGTGGTTCGGCCACGCAGACCTTGCCCGACGGGGGAGGGCCGTTCGATGTCCAGTTGCCGCTCGCGGCGAATGCGTTGAACGAGATCACGGTGACGGCGACAGATGCCGGGACGAACCGTGTCTCCTCACGCCTGAAGGTCACGCAGCTTTCGCTGCAGTCCGTCGTGGTCGCTTCCATCCGGACCGAGCCCCTTCCACCGCAACGCATCGAGGAACTCGTCAATGCCGGCGTCATCGATATTCAGGACACCTCGAACTTCAACGTGTCCCAGTTCATCATCGTGCTGACGATCGGCGGCGATCCGGTGGAAATCGAAATTCCAATCGGTGGAGGCGGAGTTGCGGAGCCGACGGGCTTCGAGATCATTCCACTTCCGAATGATCCCGGTGGCGGAGGCAAGCCGCCGAGCCCTCCGAAGGACACCGAGGTGATCGTGTTCGAACAGTCCATCGTTCTGCCCGGTGAGCCGGAGCCGATGAAGATTCCGGGCGTAATCGTCATCGAAGGCCGCATCAAGACCCTCAAGGAATTCTACAGCGTCCGGCTTCTCCTCATGAACACATCGGGCATCTTCACGTTGCAGGACGTGACGGCCTTGATGTCCTTCCCCGACGGCGGACTGAGCCACACCTTGCCCTCCGATGGCATCATCAGCTTTGACTCAATCCTGCCCGGCGACGGCGATGTGCCCGGACAGAAGGAGCGCGAGTTCATCATCCGCGGCGATGAGATTGGTATACGCGGGGTGAAGATCGATTTCGGTGGCACAATCATCGGTCCCGGTATCGACGCCTCCAATGCGGTTCCGTTCAATGGCAGCGCGGAGTCCACTGTCGAGGTCAAAGGCCCGCCGAACTTCCTCGTCGAAGTCATCCATCCGGATTTCATAAGCACGAATGCAGGTTCGTACGAACTCGTGATCAAGATCACGAACGCGGGGCAGACGCCCGCGCTCTACGCAAGCCTCGACCTGGACCTCGGGTTTGATGCGCTCTTCGTCCTGTGCGGCGTCGACACGAACGGAAACTCGACCGGCTGCAGCAACGCGCCCGGACCCGTCACAAGGTCCCTTGGCCATATCTACCCGGGCGAGCAGGTGAGTCAGTCGTACCAGATTCATCCTCTCCGGACCGGTCCCATCACGTCCTGCCTCGGCATTTCCGACCAGAACATCACGCTGCGCGTCAGTGCGGGCCTGCGCGGTTGCCTGACCGGACAATTCCCGCCGAACCGCGGCGTGGCGGACGGCATTCCCTCGGTCAACGTGGCTCCGCTGAACAACACTATCGGTGTAAATCCGCAGCAGCCCGTTGTGGCCTTCTTCAGTGAGGCGATGCTGACCAACACGATCACGACGGGGACGGGTGGGACGTTTAATGTCTTCTCGGCCAGCAATGCGGTGCTGCCGGGTGTGCTCAGGTTCGACACGGTCTTCGGGCGGACCGTGGCCGTGTGGCAGTACTTCGACGGGGTGAGCACCTTCATGCCCGAGAACGAGGAACTGACGGTCTACGTCACGCAGGGCATCACGGACCAGCAGGGCAACCCGATCTTCAACGAGTGGGTGAGTACGTTCCGCACAACCAGCCTCTACAACGATATCGACCCACCGCAGGTCAGCTTGCTGGTTGAGCCGCCTGTCGATGCGAACTATGTCGTGCCCGGTCAAATCGTGAACATGAACGTTCACGTCGCAGATCAGGGCAGTGGTCCGGCTGTCATCGAATTGTACCGCCGCGATCTCGCCGTCACGGGGCTCTACGACTTCGTGGACCAGAAGATGATCTTCCAGGGGTCGGACATCCCGGCGCGCTTCGCGGTCGACTCCGGCAGCCTCGACCCCGGTCACATGTATCTGTTCAAGGCGGTTGCGACGGATCGGGCCGGCAACGTGGGCGAGGCCACCATGGCGGTCATTCTCGCGCCGAATGCCGACCCGCCGGTCATCGTGCTGCCCGAGGATCCTACCAACGCTACGCTGCAAGGTATTGCGATCACGCTCGCGCCGTCGTCGGTGTCCGGCGGCGTGAAGCGGGTGGATTACGAACTCGACGGAACCAACACCTTCGCGTCGATCTTTGTGCCGCCTTACCAGACGACCTTGGGGACCCTGGATCTCTCGATCGGTGCGCACACCGTGACGGTGTATGCGGTAGACGGCCTAAGCCAGACCGGCAGCGACGTTTTCGTGTTCACGGTCATTACGAACATCAACGAGCCTCATGTGAGCTTTGACAACGCTGTGCCGGGTGCGAAGTATTTGACGGGCACGGTCTTTGCAGTGAGCGGTCGCGCGGAAGATCCGACCGGCATCGAGTCGGTGCAGTTCTTCCTGAACGACTTGACGAACCAGATTGCGACGGGCACGCAGCCATTCTCGATCGACACCGCGAATCTTAGTACCGGTGAGTACGATGTCATCATCCTCGCGAGCAACAAGCTCGGCAGATCCAATAGTCCAGGCGCATCCACGTCGCGCCTTCGCTTCTCGGTTGTCGCTGCTCCGCCGGGACCTGCGCCTGCCGCGCCGCTGGTGACAAGCCTGTCGGACCCGGACACCGGCGAGACACTCGTCGAAGGAACCAGCGTTTCGAATGCGCAGATCACGATCGTGAATGTGTCGCAGGGCTACGTGCAGTCGATCAGCGCCAACGCCGCCGGACTTTTCAGCGGTGCGATCGGCGCCTTTGGCGGCGACACCTTGCAGATATCGGCGTTTCAACTCGATTTGTCGCCGTTCGGAAGCGCGACGACGACGGTGGTCGTGCCTGTCGCTCCCGTCGTCACGAATCTCGTGATCTCCCCGCCGTCGCGCCTGTTCACTGCTGTCAACGAATTCCAGGATTTCACGGTGACGGCGCAGCTTGCGGGTGGGGGCACATCGAACGTCACCGTCCGGTCGTCCTATTCATCCGGCAACCCCGGCGTTGCTTCCGTGAACAGCGCCGGACGCATGGTCCCGCAGGGCAACGGGGTCGCGACGCTGACGGCGACGTTCAAGACCAACAGCGTGCAGGCCCCGATCACCGTGGACATCGTGGTGATGACGAACTTCGTGGTGACGATCGCGAATCCGACGCTTCGCTTCGCGGGCGATACGACCACGCTTTCGGTCACGGGCCAGTACAGCAACGGCACAAGCACGCCGCTCTTCTCGGGCGTGTCTTTCGGCAGCGCCGACCCGGCGGTTGCCACAGTGAGCGGGAGTGGATTTGTCACGGCAATCGGGGACGGAACGACGACGGTGTCGGTCGCGGCTGGTGGTTTCGCGCCCAAGCAGGTCCAGGTCGTCGTGGACTCGAATCTTAATCCTCCTCCGTCCACGGTCATCCTCAGCCCGGCGAACGGCACACTCGTCGAGCGCGGCCAGTTCGTTGGCGTCGATGTGCAGGGCATCGACCCGACAGGCGGGATCACGCGCGTCGTGGTGACATCGAGCGGCGAGTTGACTTCGTCGAATCAGCAAACATTCGGCGCGTCAGCCAACACGGTTCGCAACTTCAGCCTGAATATTCCGGGCGCTGCGACGATCGGCGGCGGCATCGCGGTGAACGCCTGGTCCGTGGACATCGGCGGCAAGTCGTCGACCACGCAGGCGATCAGCCTGACCGTTGCGGACCTGACGGCGCCGTCCGTGACCATTCAATCGCCCTCAAACGCAACGCCGTACAATGCCGGCGCGACGGTGACGGTGAGCGTCGCGGCGAGCGATACGGTGGGCGTGACCCGTGTCCGGTACACACTGACGGGTGCGCTGACAGGCTCCGGGCTTACGAACATTCCCTCGACGCTCAATGTCACATCCTCGTTCCAATTCGTGATTCC
>CAZCZZ010000013.1:13635-25243 GCA_964503335.1 uncultured Verrucomicrobiota bacterium | reverse complement strand
GAGTCATCGACGACGAACGAAGCGAATCTCGCCGTCACCGCGTGGACGATCAGCATCGACTCCAATTCGTCGATCAGCGTGCTGGGTCGCGGCTATCAGGGTGGGCAGCAGCCCGGAAATGCGGCCAATCAAGGACGCACGACGAACAATGCCCTTGGCTCCACGGCAACATCGGGCGGAAGTCATGGCGGCTTCGGCGGGGTGGGCACAGGCACGCCGAACCCGCTGTATGGCAGCGTTGTGACACCGCTGGACCTCGGCTCGGGCGGGTCCAGCCGCGGTGACAACTTCTTCCCCGGCGGCGACGGCGGAGGGCGCATCTTCATCAACGCGCTGAATGTCGCGGCAGACGGTGAAATCAACGCCAACGGGTTGTCGGGATCAGGTTTCAACTCCGGCAGCGGCTCCGGCGGCTCCATCTATATGATCGTCCGGTCCCTTTCGGGCAACGGAATTGTCGCGGCCGACGGCGGCCAGGGTGAGGTGGGCGGTGGAGGCGGGCGCGTGGCTGTCCATTATATCGATCTCTATACCAAGGATACGGGCCTTATCCAGGCCATCGGCGGCGACGCGACGACTGCCGACGGCGGAAACGGCACCGTGTTCCTACTCGGTTTCGGCGAATCGAACGGCACGTTGATCGTGGATGGGCAGGGCGTCTCGAGTCCGTTCTCCGGACTGCCGATCCCCGTGGGCCTGACATTCGACAACATTATCCTCCGCAATAACGCACGGGTCGTTGTCGACGACGTGATCAGCGTGAATGGATCCCTGCAAGTCCTGTCAGGAAGCATCCTCACGCACTCCGTGACTCAGACGAATGGTATCAGGATCAACGCCGGCAGCGTTTTCGTCGATAGCACCGCATCGATCAACGCGAGCGCGAAAGGCTATCGTGGCGGTTTCCGCGACGGGAATGCGCAGAGCCCCGGCGAGACGTTGAATGGTCAGGTGGGTGCGCAGGCGAAGGCGGGCGGCAGCTACGGCGGACTGGGTGCGGTCAATTCGGGTCCGGGCAGCAATCTGGGCTATGGCACACCGTATGCGCCGATCTATTTGGGCGCGGGTGGTTCCAGCCGCGGTGACAATTTCTTCAGCGGCGGCAACGGTGGCGGACGCATCACGATCGTAGCGACGAACCGCGTGACGGTGCATGGTGCGATCACGGCGGATGGACAGGACGGTACGGGCTTCCAGAGCGGCAGTGGCGCCGGCGGATCGATCTGGATCCAGACCGCGCTGTTTGAAGGCAGTGGCAGCGTACGGGCCAACGGCGGCGCGTTCGAGGTGGGCGGCGGCGGCGGACGCATCCGCGTGGACTACAACTTCATCGGGTCCGGCACGAACGACTTCAATGGATTGCGCAACGTCACGGCAGCCGGCGGCAAGAGCACGTCGCAGGCCGGCAGCGCGGGCAGCGTGCTGATGAAGTCGAGCAGCCAGGGGATCGGGGACCTGTACATCGACGCGACGTATACGAATGCCACGGCTCCGCTGTGGTCGAGCACGCTGACGCCGGTTGGACTGGGCCGCAGCGTGGCGCTGACGACGAACGAGTTGACGGTGGACGGGGAAGTGGCGCTGCTGCCGGGCGGACTGGTCGGGGCGACGCTGGTGCCGAACGAGAACAACGGAGCTTCGTTCACGATCGTGGCGAACACGGCAACAACGATCACGGTGAGCGTGACGGCGAGCTCGAACCTGCTGACGGTGGCGAGCACGGGCGACGTGTACGCGGCGAAGTACGTGTTCGACAACGTGATCTTGCGACGCGGCGCGTGGCTGGCGACGTCGGACAAGCTGTCGGTGAACGGGACGTTGACGGTGAGCGAGACCAGCGTGATCACGCACTTCGACAGCAACGTGGGGTATGAGCCGGGATTGGATATCACGGCGGACACGATCACGGTGGAGAGCAACAGTGCGATCAACGTGGATTCACGCGGATACCTGGGCGGCTGGCAGGGCGATAACGCGGGGAATAACCAGGGCCGGACGCTGACGAACGGGCTGGGCTCGACGGCGCGGTCGGCCGGCAGCCATGGCGGCGTGGGAGGTCGGACGGATGGAACACCGAATGCGACGTACGGGGATGTGAAGAATCCTGTGGCGCTGGGATCGGGCGGATCCAGCCGGGGCGACAACTTTGCCCCTGGTGGGGACGGTGGCGGCCGGATCCTGATCACGGCGTCGACGCTGACGGTCAACGGCGTGCTGACGGCGAATGGCACCAACGGAACGGGCTTCAATTCGGGAAGCGGATCGGGCGGATCGATCCTGCTGGATGTAGGAACGCTGCAGGGCACGGGAATCGTCCGTGCGAACGGCGCCGCATTTGAAGTGGGCGGCGGCGGTGGCCGTGTGGCGGTCCTCTATTCGACGCTGGGTATGGGTCTCTCCCAGATCCAGGCGCTTGGAGGCGATGCCTCAGCTGCGGATGGCGGCCATGGCACCGTGTTCCTCAAGACGCCTTCGCAAGTGGATGGGACCCTCATCATCGATGGTGGAAATCAGTCCTCGCCCGACGACTCTGTCATTCTTCCTGCCGGTGTGACATTCGACAACATCACCATTCGCAATCAGGCCAAGGTACTGGCCGACGCGCCGATCGTGGTGAGCGGCACCCTGCGCGTCGAAAACAGCAGCAAGATCAGCCATACCCGTGGCCTTGCATCGGGATTGGTTATTACGGCGGCCGTTGTCGAAGTGGATTCCACGTCGCGACTTGACGTGAGCGCAAAAGGCTATCGCGGCGGCTTCCGCGACGGGAACGCGCAGAACCCGGGAGAGACGCTGAACAGTCAGGTTGGTGCGCAAGCGAAGGCGGGCGGAAGCTACGGCGGCTTGGGTGCGGTCAATTCGGGTCCGGGCAGCAATCTGGTGTACGGCACGCCGTACGCGCCCGTGTACCTCGGCGCCGGTGGCTCGAGCCGCGGCGACAACTTCAGCGCTGGCGGCAACGGCGGCGGACGCATCACGATCGTGGCGACGAACCGCGTGACGGTGCATGGTGCGATTGCCGCGGATGGGCAGGAGGCAACTTCAGGCTTCAATGCGGGTAGTGGGGCGGGCGGATCGATCTGGATCCAGACCGCGCTGTTTGAAGGCAGCGGCAGCGTGCGGGCCAACGGCGGCGCGTTCGAGGTGGGCGGCGGCGGCGGACGCATCCGCGTGGACTACAACTTCATCGGGTCCGGCACGAACGACTTCAATGGATTGCGCAACGTCACGGCAGCCGGCGGCAAGAGCACGTCGCAGGCCGGCAGCGCGGGCAGCGTGCTGATGAAGTCGAGCAGCCAGGGGATCGGGGACCTGTACATCGACGCGACGTATACGAATGCCACGGCTCCGCTGTGGTCGAGCACGCTGACGCCGGTTGGACTGGGCCGCAGCGTGGCGCTGACGACGAACGAGTTGACGGTGGACGGGGAAGTGGCGCTGCTGCCGGGCGGACTGGTCGGGGCGACGCTGGTGCCGAACGAGAACAACGGAGCTTCGTTCACGATCGTGGCGAACACGGCAACAACGATCACGGTGAGCGTGACGGCGAGCTCGAACCTGCTGACGGTGGCGAGCACGGGCGACGTGTACGCGGCGAAGTACGTGTTCGACAACGTGATCTTGCGACGCGGCGCGTGGCTGGCGACGTCGGACAAGCTGTCGGTGAACGGGACGTTGACGGTGAGCGAGACCAGCGTGATCACGCACTTCGACAGCAACGTGGGGTATGAGCCGGGATTGGATATCACGGCGGACACGATCACGGTGGAGAGCAACAGTGCGATCAACGTGGATTCACGCGGATACCTGGGCGGCTGGCAGGGCGATAACGCGGGGAATAACCAGGGCCGGACGCTGACGAACGGGCTGGGCTCGACGGCGCGGTCGGCCGGCAGCCATGGCGGCGTGGGAGGTCGGACGGATGGAACACCGAATGCGACGTACGGGGATGTGAAGAATCCTGTGGCGCTGGGATCGGGCGGATCCAGCCGGGGCGACAACTTTGCCCCTGGTGGGGACGGTGGCGGCCGGATCCTGATCACGGCGTCGACGCTGACGGTCAACGGCGTGCTGACGGCGAATGGCACCAACGGAACGGGCTTCAATTCGGGAAGCGGATCGGGCGGATCGATCCTGCTGGATGTAGGAACGCTGCAGGGCACGGGAATCGTCCGTGCGAACGGCGCCGCATTTGAAGTGGGCGGCGGCGGTGGCCGTGTGGCGGTCCTCTATTCGACGCTGGGTATGAGTGAGTCGTTGTTGCGGGCCACCGGCGGCGACGGCGGCGTAGCCGATGGCGGCCATGGTACGGTGTACTTGAAGAGCTCGAGCCAGACGAACGGCAACCTCATCGTCGATGGCTACGGCTTTGCGACCGCGTCGGACTCCACGCAGGTCCCGACGAACGAGGTCTTCGATCAGGTCGTATTCCGGAACGGTGCACGAATCCAATTGCGCGCGCCTCTTGTCGTCCTGGGAGGAGTGCAGATTCTCAGCAACAGCGTGGTCACGCATGCCCTGTCGCTCGAAGAGGGTCTCACGATTCAGGCCCAGTCGATGCTGATCGACACCAACAGCTCGATCGATGTTTCGTCGCGGGGTTACCGTGGTGGTCAGCGAGATGGGAACGGCCTCAATGAAGGTCTGACCACGAACAATACCGTCGGGTCTGGCGTGCGATCCGGTGGCAGTTACGGCGGACTTGGCGGCGTCAATGGAGGCACGCCCAATCCTCTTTATGGAACGGCGACGAACCCTGTCTATCTCGGTTCGGGTGGTTCGAGCCGGAGCGATAACTTTAGTTCGGGCGGCAACGGCGGCGGACGCATCACGCTGCAGATATCGGGTGCGCTGACACTGAACGGCAACATTCTCGCCAATGGCGGACCGGGCGGTGGATTCAACGCCGGCGGCGGTTCGGGCGGCTCCGTCTTGATCCAGGCCGGCAATCTCAGCGGCTCCGGCCTTGTTCGCGCAAACGGCGGTGGCACGGAAGTCGGCGGAGGCGGGGGCCGGGTTGCGATCTATCACAACGTATTGAGCTTGCCGACGAACAACGTCACGGCGTCCGGCGGCTCCGGAACATCGCCCGGAGCGGTTGGAACGGTCTATTTCGGTCCTCTCCTCCCGCCGCCCGCGCCCGCTCCGGCCCTCGAGAATCTGGAGATCGAGGGAATTGGCATCGATGCCAATGGTTGCCCGTGGATCGTCTGGAGCGGGGCTTCAACAAGTGTGGTGCTGGAGGCGTCTTCTGGCCTGCTCGATGCCCACGACTGGTCGAATTTGTGCAGTCCGACCATGGCGAACGGCTGGACGGGTACGCCGGCAGGGCTTCCGGACGTCCGTATCTTCCGTGTTCGCAAACCGTAACGCCTTCTGCCATTCTCGGCCTCTACAAGGCGCGGGAATGGTGTAATTCCTGCTGCATAGGACTATTTTGGAGGCGGTATGGAACAGTTGCGCAATTTGAGCCTGCAGATCCTGGATGTGGTCCTTCAGAGTCCAGCCACACCGGAGCACCGGTGGATCCTTGCGGCACTCGCCGTGATCGTCAGTGCTTTCGTTTTCAACAAGGTGTGTGAGCGCCTCGATCTCCCCAATATCGGGATGTTTAATGGGGTGCTTTTGACGGGACTCGGGTTTGGCCTGATCGTGGTCGGCATGGCCGCGGGCAGCATCTACCTGCCGGACCTGAAGGCGCAGTTTGGCGAGATGGCCTTCTATGGCGCAGTGACCGCGGTTGTTTCCGTCGCCGTGATCGTTCCCCTCATCAATATGTATATCCATGGGAAGTTCGTCGGCACGCTGGCGGCTTGGAGCATCAACCTGTTGACGGCGATCCTCTTCATATCGTTCTCCGGTGTCGTTCTCGATGCCGTGAAGGCAGGCGAGCGAACCTTTGAGCGCGGCCGCGCGCATAACGAAGCGACGAAGCAGCTCATCAAGTAGGGGTAGCGCCTCCTTGGCCACCCCTTTTTCCGCTTGTCCCCGCAGGGAAACCCTATACATTTGCGGGCTCGATTCAGGCGCCATGAACAACACGACGACGATCATTACGATTACGACGGGCGGAGGCTCATAAGGGGCTCTGGTGCAACTGCTTTGACCAACCCCTCGAAAGAGGGGTTTTTTTGTGACCCGAATAGACCAAGAAGAAGAGAAACAACCACGAATGAACACGAATGGACACCAATAGTTTAGGAATCCGGATTCGTGTCGATTCGTGTTCATTCGTGGTTAAGGAAGTCTTTGTATGAAAGAAATCGGTGTAGGCTTGCTGGGTTTTGGAACCGTTGGGGCAGGTGTCGTCGAGGGGCTGCAGAAGAATGCGGACCTCATCGCGGCCCGGACCGGCGTCAAACTCGTGTTGCGCAAGATCGCGGATCTGGACCTCGAACGCGACCGTGGCGTGAAGGTGGATCGTTCGATCCTCACCAGCGATGCGCACGCCGTCATCAAGGACCCCTCCATCGATGTGGTGATCGAACTGATCGGCGGTGTCGGAATCGCCAAGGAACTCGTCCAGGCTGCCTTGAAGCAGGGCAAGCCCGTCGTAACGGCCAACAAGAAATTGCTGGCCGAATACGGTGAGGCGCTCTTCAAGCTGGCCGATGAAAACAACGTGGACCTCGCGTTTGAAGCCAGCGTCGGCGGCGGCATACCGATCATCCGCGCCCTGCGCGAGGGCTTGGTCGCCAATCGCATCCTGAACGCCTACGCCATCCTCAACGGGACCTGCAATTACATCCTCACCCGGATGGAGAACGAGAAGCTGCCGTTTGACCAGGTGCTGCGCGAAGCGCAGGCCGCGGGCTACGCCGAGGCGGAGCCGAGCCTTGATATCGATGGACATGACACGGCGCATAAGGCCGCCGTGCTGGCGTCGCTATCCTACGGATTCCCGTTCCCGATGAAGGCCTTGCACACCGAAGGCATCCGAGGCCTGGCGCAGGACGATATCCGCTACGCCGCTGAGCTGGGCTATCGTATCAAGCTGCTCGCGATCATCCGTCAGGTGGACGGGGCCGTCAGCGTCTGCGTGCACCCGGCTCTTGTCTCGCATCAGCACATGCTGGCTTCGGTCAGCGGTGTCTTCAACGCCGTCCTTGTGAAGGGCGACATCGTGGGCGACACCCTCTACTACGGACGCGGTGCGGGCCGACTTCCGACCGCCAGCGCCGTGATAAGCGACGTGGTGGATGTTGCGGTCAGCCTGGCCACGGGGCGTGGCCAGCGCCTTCCCTCCTTCCTGCGCGGTGGACAGCACGTGAAGTTGGCCGAAGTCGCGGAGTTGCCTACGCGCTATTACCTGCGCCTGTCGCTGCTCGACAAGCCGGGTGTGATTGCCCGCGTCGCGAAGGCGCTCGGCGAACACGAGATCAGCATCGCTTCGGTCCTGCAGAAGGAGAGCCAGCACGGCAGCCATGTGCCGGTGATCATCCTGACGCACGGGGCGAAGGAGCGACAGTTCAAGGCGGCGCTTGATGCGATCGATGGATTGGACGTGGTGGGATCCCCGACGATTCGCCTGCGCATCGAGGATTTTGACGGCGTGGCATGAAGACCGTTCTGGTCATTGTAGAGGGTGCATCCGATCTCCCGCAAAAGGAGTTCGAAGGACGCACGCCTCTGCAGCGGTCGCGGTGTCCCGTGGCGCGGCGGCTGGCCCTGGAGGGCCGCTGCGGCTTGATGGGTGCGGTGGCGAGCGAGCAGGATCGCCGACCCGAGTTCCTGCTGGGAGCGCTTTGTGGCGCATCGCTTTCCGACGCAGCGCAACTGTGGCGCGGGCCGTTGGAGGCGGAAGGCAGCGGATTGGATACGGGTGCCTATCGATGGGCCTGCCGCGCGAATTTCGTGACGATGGATGATGGCGTGATGCGCGAGAGCCGCGTGCAGCGCATGAGCATGGAAGAGACGCGGCTTCTCTGTGCGGCGATGCAATCGGATTTCGACTCAAAGCAGCTCTGTGTATCGGCGGTTGCGCCATCCCGGGCTGTGGTGCTGCTTAATCCGGAGGGCGAGGACCCCGTTGTCGCCGGGAATCCGGCCTGGTTGCAGGCAATGGATGCGGAATCGGCTTTGCCTGCCGGCAAGAAGGGCGCGTGGGTTCGCGACATGCTGACACGATCGGCCGCGTTGCTCGCAGGCCAGACCGTGAACGATGTGCGCATTGACCTCGGCGAGAATCCGGCGACGCACATGTGGCTGTGGGGCGGCGGACGCATCACGAAACCGACGTCCTTCTTCGGGGGACGGGCGGCGCGTGGCGTCATGCTCACGCAGAGCGTCATGGCCCGCGGCCTGGCGAAGCATGCAGGCTTGCGTGTGATCGACATGGAGAGCCCGTGGGGCGTGGAAGACGGCGATCCGGTATTTGATGAGAAGGCCTTTCGCGTGGCCGTGGACCATGCCGAGACGCTGGTTGTATATGTCGAAGCACCGTTGGAAGGCGCGGACTTTGGACCCGCCGTGGAGAAGGTCCGGATGCTGGAGCGTCTGGATATCAAGCTGCTGGGACCGCTTGTGGCCTTGCTGGAGCAGACCGGTCCGTTCCGCTTGCTCGTGACGGCCGACAACGCGTCGTCGCCGCGCTATCGCGACTTCGGCGGCACGGCGCCGCTGGTGCTTTGGAGTGGTGCGTTGCGCGGGGATGGCGTCGAGCATTTCGATGAACCTTCCTGCGCGGAAGGCACGCTGGGTATCGTGAAGCCCGAGAAGGTGTTTGAGCTTTTGTCAGGAGAATAACGTTATGGGTGTAATCGTACAAAAATATGGCGGCAGTTCTGTTGCCGACGTGGATTGCATGCGCCGCGTGGCGCAGCGAATCCTCAAGACCCGCGATGCGGGCAACAAGGTTGTCGTGGTCGTCAGCGCGATGGGCGACACGACGGACGATCTCATCGATCTCGCGAAGAAGGTTCATGCCGAACCGAACGAGCGCGAGATGGATGCGTTGATGGCGACCGGTGAGCAGATCTCATCGGCCATACTAACGATGGCTCTTCACGCACTGGGTGCGGACGCGGTGTCGATGACCGGTCCGCAAGCCGGCATCCACACGGACGACGTTCATACAAAGGCGAAGATCAAGGCGCTGAAGCCCAAGCGGCTTCTGGCCCACTTGAAGAAGAACAAGATCGTCGTGGTGGCCGGCTTCCAGGGCTTGAATCCCAGCGAGGACATCGCGACGCTGGGTCGCGGCGGGTCCGATACGACGGCGGTGGCACTCGCCGCCGCGATCAAGGCGGACCGCTGCCAGATCCTGAAGGATGTCGAGGGCGTCTACACGGCGAACCCGCGCGTGGTGCCTGAGGCGCGCAAGGTGGACGAGATTTCGTATGACGAAATGCTGGAGCTCGCGAGCATGGGCGCCGAGGTCCTGCAGTCGCGTGCGGTGGAGTTTGCCAAGAACCACGGTGTGGTTCTGGAAGTGATGTCGAGCTTTGTGGAGAAACCCGGAACGTTGGTGAGGGAAGAGGTTAAGAACATGGAAGATATCGTCGTTCGTGGTGTGGCGTCGGACAAGAACCAGGCCAAGGTCACCGTCAAGGGTCTTGAGGACAAGCCCGGCGTGGCCGCCATGCTCTTCACGGAGCTGGCCCGCAAGAACATCAACGTGGACATGATCGTCCAGAACGTCAGCGAAAAGGGCGAAACGGATATCACGTTCACGGTCCCGCGGGGCGACCTGGCGAAGACGCGTCGCGTGGTCGAAGGCGAGCAGAAGCAGCTCGGTGCCGCAGCGATCCTTGAGGACGAAGACATCGCCAAGGTCAGCATCGTCGGCGTCGGCATGCGCAGCCATTCCGGCGTGGCCTCCCGCATGTTCGGTACGCTCGCGAAGAACAACGTCAATATCCAACTGATCACGACCTCGGAGATCAAGATTTCCGTGGTGATCAAGAAAGCCGACGCGGACAAAGCCGTGCAGGCTCTGCACAAGGCATTTGAACTGGGAAAGAAGTAGCGAAAGCCTGAAACCTGAAACTGGAGACCTGAGTAAGACATTCTGACTCAGGCTTCGGGTCTCAGGTCTCAGGTTTAGGAGTCTGACGATGAGAATCGAAATCTACGACACGACGTTGCGCGATGGGGCGCAGGGGGAGGGCATCTCCTTTTCCGGCGTCGGCAAGATTCTTGTCGCCAAGCGGCTCGATGAATTCGGCGTGGACTACATCGAAGGCGGCTATGCCGCGTCCAATCCCAAGGACATGGAGTTCTTCCATGCCATCAAGAAGGAGAAGCTGAAGCACGCAAAGGTCGCGGCATTCGGCAGCACGCGTCGCGCGGGCGTGAAGGCCGAGGACGATGCGGGCTGCAAGGCACTGATCGAGGCAGACACGCCTGTCTGCACCATCTTCGGCAAGAGCTGGCGTTTTCATGTGAAGGAAGTGTTGCGAACGACCGAGGATGAAAATCGCGCGATGATCGGTGACACGGTTCGCTTCCTGAAGTCCCATGGCAAGGAAGTCGTGTACGACGCGGAGCACTTTTTTGACGGCTACAAGGATAGCCCCGAACACGCGCTTTCGACGCTCAAGGCGGCGAAGGATGCGGGCGCGGATCGTCTTGTCCTTTGCGATACGAACGGCGGCACGCTTCCGCATGAAGTGGGCGAAATCACGCGCGAAGTCATAAAGACATTTGGACCGCACGTCGGCATCCATACGCACAACGATTCCGAGCTCGGCGTCGCGAATTCACTCGAATCGATCCAATGCGGCGCAATGCATGTGCAGGGCACGATCAACGGGTTTGGAGAGCGGGTCGGCAATGCCAACCTCGTATCCATCATCCCGAACCTTGTCCTCAAGATGGGTTTCGAGTGCATGCACAAGGACAGCCTGCAGCAACTGAAAGCCGTGGCACAGTTTGTCTACGAGATGGCGAATGTCCGCCCGAACACCAAGCAGGCGTTCGTGGGCGACAGCGCCTTCGCGCACAAAGCCGGCATGCATGTCGATGGCGTGCGGAAACTCGCGTCGAGCTTTGAGCACATCAACCCGGAGTCGGTCGGCAATCAGCGTCGCATCCTGATCTCGGAGTTATCCGGCGCAAGCAACGTCTTTCTCAAGGCGGTTGAGATGGGTTTGGATCTCGACAAGAATTCACCCGAGGTGAAGCAGATCCTGCGTGAACTCGAAGGGTTGGAGAAGAAGGGCTACGCGTTTGAAGCAGCCGAGGCCTCCTTCAAGTTGCTCATCCAGAAAGTGCTGAAGAAGCACAAGCCGTTCTTTGAATTGCATGGCTATCGCGTGATCGTCGAGAAGCGACACAAGGGCGAGACGAGCAGGGCGGAAGCCACTGTGAAGCTGTCGGTCAATGGTGACAACGAATCGACCGCAGGCGAGGGCGATGGACCAGTCGACGCATTGAACGACGCGCTCCGCAAGGCGCTTACCCGCTTCTATCCGGCCATCAAGGACGTGTCCCTAGTGGACTATCAAGTGCGTATCCTTGACCCCGAGGAAGGCACCGGCGCAAAGACCCGCGTCTTGATCGAGTCCACAGACGGCAAACAATCCTGGGGCACCGTCGGCGTATCGACCAACCTGATCGAAGCCTCTTGGGAAGCGCTCGTCGACAGCGTGGAGTACAAGCTATTCCT
>CAZCZZ010000013.1:0-13535 GCA_964503335.1 uncultured Verrucomicrobiota bacterium | reverse complement strand
GCGAGCGGGCAGATCATCCTCCGGTTCGACCAGCCCCAGTCGAATCACAACGGCGGATGGCTGGCGTTCGGGCCTGATGGATATCTCTACATTGCGACGGGTGACGGAGGAGGGGCGGGCGATGTGCATGGCGCGTTCGGGAACGGGCAGAACATCAGCAACTTGCTCGGCAAGATCCTGCGCATCGACGTGAACGGTGTGTCGCCCTACGCGATCCCGCCTGACAACCCGCTGGTGGGCGTCGTGGGTGCGCGCGAGGAGATCTACGCCTTCGGCTTCCGCAATCCCTATCGCGCATCGTTTGACGGCACGAACCTGTGGGTCGCGGACGTCGGCCAGAACATCTGGGAGGAGATCAATATCGTGCGGAAGGGAGGCAACTATGGCTGGCGCATCCTGGAAGGGAATCACGCATTCGATCCGGCGGTGGCGCAGACCGTCGGCGTCAATATCCCGTCGCTCGATTTCCCGATCCACGAGTACCCGCACGGTCCGCTCGGCATTTCCATCATCGGCGGATTCGTGTACCGCGGCGGCGATTATCCGTCGCTGCAAGGCGGCTACGTCTTCGGCGACTTCAGCACCGCGTTCGGCGTCCCGGACGGCGCACTCTATTACCTTTCGGAAACGCGGCCCGGCATCTGGGAGCGGTTTGAGTTCTGGCTTGCGCCGTCGGGTGGTCGCATCAACAGGTATGTAAAGGGTTTCGGGATGGATGAGCAGGGCGAGGTCTACCTGCTTAGCACAACGATCCTCGGGCCATCCGGCACCTCCGGCGATGTGCGGCAGATCCTCCCGCCTTGACAAACCATCGTGTTGTTACGATAGTTATAACATGACGATGGAAACCAAAATTCGAAAAATCGGCAACTCCTACGGAATCATTCTGCCCAAGTCGGCACTTGAGGCGATGAAAGTCAAAGAGGGCGACACACTCTACCTGACCGAAGCACCCGAGTCCTCACTCCGGGTAACACCGGAGAGGAAGGGGTTCGATGACATGATGAAGATCGCAGAGCGGGGCATGAGGCGCTACAGGAACGCGCTGCGCGAGTTGGCCAAGTGACAGAGCCGATCTGGGTCACACGCGAAGTTGTCTTGTCAACGCAGGACGAGTTGCTGTCTCGCTTCGGCGGCCTTTCCGGAATCAGGGACGAAGGTCTCTTGGATTCTGCACTCGGCAGGCCGATGCAACTCTTCGCTTACGGTCAACCGACACTCTTCGATCTCGCAGCTTCGTATGCCTTTGGAATCGTCAAGAATCACCCATTCCTTGACGGCAACAAGCGTGCCGGTTTCATGGTCGCCTATATTTTCCTGGGTGCGAATGGCATCGAACTAGACGTTTCCGAAGAGGAGGTCATCCTCCAAACCCTTGCCCTCGCGGCGGGCGAGATCACCGAGGCCGGCTACGCGGCGTGGCTGAAGAAGTCGTGTCCGGTGGTTTATCCGAAGCCCCGTGTGAAACGTAAGCGGCGTGCGTAGTTCGTCCGAGTTATGGCGGGAGTTGCGACAGCAATTCGATCGCGGGCTGGTAGCCCGGGGCGATTTGCAGGGCTCGATGGGCTGCGGCGCGGGCGGCAGTTGAGTCGCCCATGCGAGCATGGATGGTGGCGGCGGCGTATGCGGGTTCGGGGCTTTGGAGCATGAGGGATTCTGCACGCTGCAGGGCCTTGAGCGCCTCGGGAAGGTTTTGCATTTCGGCGTGGACGAGGCCGAGGTTGTACCACGCGCGACCGAAGCCCGGATCGATGGTCACGGCTTTCTCCAGTTGGACTACTGCGTCCGGAAGTCGCTCAGTCTCGCCATAAAAGAGCGCCAGCATGTGCAGGTATTCCGCATTGGCGGGATCGTACGCTGCCGCCTTGACGAACAGGGTCTCCGCCTCGGCGGTCTTTCCGTTCTCGTGCAGCACCTGTCCGAGCAGGGAGAAGGGGACGGCGGACGGATCCCAGGCCGCGGCCTTGCGCATCCACGATTCAGCCAGCGCCGGCTTGTCCTCGGCCAGCGCCTTTTGTCCCTGCCGGATCGCACCGGCGGGCTGGTCGCTGACGGTGTTCAAGTACTGGACGAGTTCTGCCATGCTGGCAGGATCGTTCTCGATCGGATTGAGCGTGGCCCACGCCGCATCCATCCGGACCAAGCGCGACGGATCGCGGCGCAGTGGCGTGAGGACGTCATACGATCCGGGCGTTCTGTGCAGGGCGTTCACTGCGGCGGAGCGGATCAGCGGGTGTCCGTTCGTCAGCGACTCGCGAAGAAACGAAGTGACCTCCGGTTGTGCCGCCCACGGCCGCAGCAAGGTCAGCAGCGTGGCCTGCCAGGAGATGATTTCCTCCGAGCGGGCCATGGCAAGGAGATTGGAGACATTCGAGTCATCGCCGGCCTGTGCTCGCGCGATGACGCGGGCGCGCTGCCGACTTCGACGCTGTTCCATCTTTTCCGCGCCGTACCACTGATTCACCCAGTCGATCGACCACTCCACCGGTTTGTCCAAATGGCATTTGGTGCATGCGTTGGGAATACCCAGCTCCTTCGTGAGTTGAGGATCGGGACTCGTGAAGCCGTGGTCGCGCCGGTTGTCCCGCACCATGTAGGTCCCGTGGGGCATGTGGCACTCAACACAAGTCGAACCCTTGTTTGTGAGCGAGTGATGGCTGTGCGTGACAAAATCAATGACGCTCGCACCTCGCTGGCCGGGAGCGATGTGGCATGACAGGCAGAGCGCATTGTTCTCTGCGGGGGCCTTGAGCTTGTAGGAATGCGGGTCGTGACAATCGAGGCAGGTGACGCCCTTGTGCCCCATGCGGCTCGTCATAAAGGAATTGTACTCGTAGTCCTCGTCGCGGATTTGTCCGTCGGGATAGAACGTCGCCGGATTGTCCGCCAGCGTGAGGCGGAAATGATCGTGGAAGTCGTCGCCCGGCTTGTAGGTATCGGTCATTTGCTCGCGCCGGGCGTGACAGGAGGCGCAGTTGTCGAGATAGGGGAAAGGGTTGATGGTTGATGGTTGATGGTTGGAAGCTGGGGCGACTAATGGACACTGATTACTGGTCACTGATAACTGATTACTGACCACATGGCACTGCGCACACGAGATCCCCATCGCGTCCCACGTCGATGCATAGCTATCCGACACGGGATCGTAGTTCTTCTCGAACCCGGTCATGTGGCAGAACGCGCACTGGGTGTTCCAGTTCATGCTGCGATTGGTCCAATAGCCCCATTCGTGCGGCTGGCGGTCCTCTGCGCCGAAGGCGTTGAACCATTCGTTGCTGCGCGGATCGTAGGAGACATCGACAGTCTGCAAGCGCCCGCCGGGGAAGGGGACGAGGTATTGCACGAGCGGGGTGATGCCGATCGCCGCTTCGGCGCGATAAACCCTCGTCGTGCTTCCCGGACCCACGGTCACGAACTCAAAGTTGCCGTCGCGCATCCGCGTCGTGGTTTTGAACGAGCCGTGGACCAGTGTGCGCTCCGGGGAAAATGCGACCTGATCCAGGCGCGCCTCCAGGAGCCGGTTGGCGTTGGCGTGCTGGGACCCTTTCCACGCTTCCACTTCCTTCGGATGACAACCTGCGCACACTTGCGCGTCGGGCGATGGCACGGCGGACACAGCCTTGAGGCGACTGTCGATAATGGCCGGTGCCGAGACCATGGTCGGGGGCTTTGAGCAGCTCGCCACGATCAGCGCCACCGTGGCCATCGCGAGGCATCTTCTTAAAGCTCGGGAGAACATGCGCCCGGGGTTACCTCCGCGCGCAGCGCGCGGTGCCCTTGAATTCGTAAACAAAGGCTGCCGCCTGGGCGAGCCAGTCAAGGCGCTGTGCAGCAGTGAGGCGACGGAATTCCGTGTGACCGTCAAAATCCGCCGGGCTGCTGTGCTTCAAGACTTCGGCAATCTCTTCAGGCGTTTGGGCCAGAGGGGTAACTCGTTTGGACCTATTCATTCGGCTTTTTCAAGATTGCACGCAGTTCCGCGATATCCAGATCCATGGTGACTCGTTCCACCCCGTGCAAAACTGCGGCAACGCCACCGCCTATAATGAAATCGATGCCCCGGTCCGCAAGGCGATAGATGATTTCTTTCAAGTGATTCTGCATCAATTTCCGTTTGAGAATAGTCTGCCCGGATGCGCGGCACAAGCGGATGTCGCGCCGCCTTGCGCGTTGCTTCCAGCGTGTTCGTTCTCTACGTTCTGCGATGTGAACTGGATCACCATCTCGTGGCCCATGGCTATTGCTGCGTGTTTGACCCTGGGGATCATCCACGCGCAGATTGCGCTGCGACTCCGCGCACGGGCTCGCGCGGCGCACGCCTTTTTCACGCTGAGCGCAACCGCCGTGGCCGTGACAGGCAGCATCGAGTTGGTCCTCCTCTTTACGCGCGACCTTCAGACCTATCAGCAGTTGATGTTGTTTGCGGAGTTGCCGCTTTGGCTGATGGTCATCTCGCTCGCCGGGTTCACGTGGAACTTCTTCGGCACGGGGCGAAAGAGTCTGGCCGTTGTGACTGTGGCGCTCATGACCGCTGTCGCCGTGGCCAACATGCTTGTTCCGTCCCACATGACGATCCGGTACGCCTCGGCCATTCGCACGATCCATACGTTCGGTGGTGTAGAGATCACGCTCGCCACGATGGAGAACGGAGTGCTGACGATCGGCGAGGTGCTTGCTGTACTCCTGCTGCTGGTCTTCGTGGTGGACGCATCGATAGGCGCGTGGCGCCAGGGGGATCGTCGCCGCGCCTTCATGGTGGGGGGCAGCATCGTGTTCTCGCAGCTGGGATCGCGGACCTATGCGTTGATGGTCGAGGCTGGTCATCTGCACACGCCATTCTTCTTCATCTTCCCGTTTCTTGCCCTGTTGCTCGCCATGGGACTTGAATTGAGCCTCGACGTCTTTCGGGCCGTGCAACTTGCGGACCAGTTGCGCGAGAGCGAGCAGAAGATCGATCTTGCAGCGCGCGCAGCCACGCTGGGGTTCTGGGTGTGGGATGTGGGGCGGGACGATCTCTGGGCGAATGCCGGCGCCCGTTCCTTGTTTGGTGTTCTGCCGGACGAGCCCCTGAACTTTGCCCGCTTTGAGGAAACCGTACATCCCGATGATCGTGACACGGTCCGGAAGGGCGTTGAGCATTCCCTGTCGACCGGCGAGGACTACGAGGCGGAGTATCGCATTCGTTCCGCCGGCGGGCCGGAGCGCTGGATCGCCGCGCGCGGGCGCGTGGCGAAAGGCTTGGCGGAGACAAACGGCACCTTGATGCGCGGCGTGGTGATTGACGTCACCGAGCGCAAGCGCGCCCAGTTTGAAGCGGACGGCTTGCGTCGGGAACTGGCACACGTGACACGCGTGTCCACCATGGGTGAGCTTGCCGCGTCCATGGCGCATGAGTTGAACCAGCCGCTGGCCGCGATCCTCAGCAACGCACAGGCAGCGCGACGTTTCCTCGCGGCGCCAGATGTCAACATGGGTGAGATCCGCGATATTCTTGATGACATTGTCGCCGACGACAAGAGGGCCGGCGAAGTGATCCATCGACTGCGCGCGCTCGTGCAGAAGAGGGAGCATGTCGACGCGGAGCCGGTTGATTTGAATGAGCTTGTCCGCGACGCGGCGAGGTTGCTCCACAGCGAGCGAATCGGTCGCAACGTGGACCTGGTGACCGTCCATGCGCCGGACTTGCCGCTTGCCCTTGCCAACCGTGTCGAAATCCAGCAGGTGTTGCTCAACCTCATGGTGAATGCGATGGATGCCATGCGCGATCAGCCCGCGGAGACAAGAACGCTCACGATTGAAACATCTTGCGGCAGGGGTGTCGCTTGTGCGGTGGTTCGTGATACGGGCCCGGGTGTTCCCGCCGCGATCCTTCCGGACATCTTTCGACCCTTCTTCACGACCAAGCAACATGGCCTCGGCATGGGGCTCGCGATCAGCCGATCGATCCTTGAGGCCTATGGCGGGAGACTGAGCGTTGAAAATGCTGCGTCCGGTGGCGCGCAGTTTAGGATTGAGTTACGTTTGGCACGAGATACAACCCGGCATGGATAAGGTCGCGACCAAGGTTTTTGTCGTCGATGACGACGCTTCGCTGCGCAGGAGCCTCGCGCGGTTGTTCAGGGCGAACGGGATCGAAGCGGAGCTGTTTGAAAGTGCCCAGAAATTCCTCGACTCCGGCCTCGCCGCCCGCTCCGGATGTGTCGTGCTGGATGTGCACATGCCCGGCTTGAGCGGACTGGATATGCAGGAGACCCTTGCCCGGCTTGAATGTACCATGCCGATCATCTTCCTGACGGGACGTGGTGACATTCCAATGAGTGTCCGCGCCATGAAGAAGGGCGCGGCGGATTTCCTGACCAAACCCGTCGACGAGGAGGTGCTGCTTGCCGCCATCCGGAAAGCGATGGAGGAGAACAGACGGCGGAACGAAGACAGGGCCTTGCTTGAGTCGGTGCGCGCACGCATCCGCCTGCTGACGGAACGCGAATACGAAGTCATGCGCCATGTCATCGCCGGCGACCTGAACAAGCAGATCGGCGGCGACCTGGACATTGTCGAGAAGACAGTAAAGGTGCACCGGGCTCGCGTGATGGAGAAGATGGGCGTGGATTCCGTCGCCGAGCTCGTGCGTCTCTGTGCAGTTGCAGGTATCATGCCGGCCGGGAAGTAGTCCGTTCGGCCCGGCGCATTGGCCCAAAGTCCAATAGTGCCTTCCGGCGTGATGCTGATATTACTAGGAACCATGAGCGACACGCCGTCATCACAGGGGCGCAAGGCTGCGGGTTGGGCAGCGGTCTACATCATTGATGACGACGCATCCGTGCGCACGGCGCTGGAGCGTTTGCTCATCTCGGCGGGTATTCGTTCCCGCAGCTTCGGAAGCGCGCGTGATTTTCTCAAGGCCGGCGTTCCGCTCGACGGCGCATGCGTCATTACCGACGTCAAGATGCATGGCATGACCGGTCTCGAACTTCACCAGGCACTCAAGGCCGCGGGCGCGCGCGTATCCATTATCTTTGTCACCGCCTACGACACCGACGCCGCACGCGCGGAGGCGAAAGCCGCTGGCGCCATCGCGTATTTCCGGAAACCCGTGGACGACCAGGCTTTGCTCGATGCCATAGAGTGGGCGCTCAGCAAATCGGTGTCGGGCCCGTGAATAGGTAGTAGTCCGTTTCAGTATCGGTGATCGAACAAGAAGAGAGGAATCAGGAGATGAGACTGAAATATATAGTGTGTATGGCTGCCCTTTTGGCGGTGTTCCATAACGCAGCCCGGGCCGCGGCCGTCCAGCCCAACATCGTCCACATCGTGGCCGATGATCTCGGATGGAAAGACGTCGGATTCAACGGATGCGCCGACATCAAGACGCCCAACATCGATTCGCTCGCCGCGGGCGGCGCGAAGTTCACGCAGTTCTACTCCATGAACATCTGCACGCCATCGCGCGCGTGCCTGATGACCGGTCGTTATCCATTCCGCTACGGTCTGCAGACGATCGTCATCCCCGGCCCGGCTTCCTACGGCTTGGACACCAGCGAGTATCTGCTGCCGCAGGTCCTCAAGGATGCAGGCTACAAAACGGCCATCATTGGCAAGTGGCACCTTGGCCACGCCGACATCAAATACTGGCCCAGGCAGCGCGGTTTTGATTACGCCTACGGCGCGAACATTGGCGAAATCGATTACTACACACACTCCGATGGTGGCGTGCTCGACTGGTACCGCGACAACAAGCCGGTGGTGGAAGAGGGATACACGACGCAACTCATCGGCGACGATGCGGTGAAGTACATCGAGGCGCAGGAGGCCGGGACGCCGTTCTACCTGTATCTCACCTTCAACGCCCCGCACACGCCCTACCAGGCGCCGGAGGAATACATCGCGAAATATGCCGGCGTCGAAGACCCGACCCGTCGCACCTATTGCGCGATGGTGGACTGCCTCGACGAAAACATCGGCAAGGTCGTTGCCGCGCTCGACAAGAAGGGATTGCGCGAAAACACGCTGATTATTTTCCACAGTGACAACGGAGGCACACGCAACCCCATGGCTGCCGGCCAGATGGCTGACGTGACCAAGATCAAGCTGCCTTGCGACAATGGCCCATATCGCGAGGGGAAAGGCACGCTCTTCGAAGGCGGAAGCCGGGTCGCCGCCTGCGCCAACTGGCCGGGCAAGATCAAGCCCGGCACTGTGGACGGCATGGTCGCCGGCGTGGACCTCCTGCCCACCTTCGCCGCGCTGGCTGGTGCTTCCACCGACAAATGCAAGCCGCTCGATGGATTCAATGTCTGGGACACCATCGCGGAAAACAAGCCCTCTCCCCGCACGGAGTATATCTACAACATCGAGCCCTTCCGCGCCGCCATACGCCAGGGCGACTGGAAGTGCATCTGGCGTCCGCTCATCCCCACGAGCGTAGATCTCTTCAACCTCGCGGATGACCCCTACGAGACGAACAACGTCGCCGACGCAAATCCGGAGAAGGTCGCCGCTATGCAGGCACGGCTCAACGCGCTGGGCAAGGAAGCCGCCAAGGCGCTTGGGCTGAACTACATCGTCAAGACCGGGCTGGCGCACGGCAAGCCGGTGATGGGTTCGGAGGACGGCACGGGCGCTGTCATGGTGGATGAGAACGGTCACTCGATCACCGACGAAGCCTTCGGCGAGGTTGATCGTCACTGAATATACCGGGTAGGGCGAACCCTCCGGGTGAGCCGTCTGAACGCGGCTCGGCAGGGACGCCTCGCCCTACCACAAACGTTCCAAGGATTGGAAAACGGACAACACAAGACTTCCAAGGATTGGAAGCAACAACAGGAGGAGTGAGAGCATGAAGAAGATACTGAGCGGAATGTTGGCGGCCGGTTTGGTCGCGTCGAGTGGAGCGGTGCAGGCTGCCGAGGACGCCTGGTCGCTGGAAGTCACGCCTTATGCATGGCTTTGCGGCATTGATGCCGACGTGACCGTGGGGAACAAGAAAGGTGAAGTGGACGTCGGCTTTGAAGACATCATCGACTACGTCGATGTCGCGGGCGGCCTCTTGGTGATCGGCGAACTCAATCGCCTCCAAGTCTGGGGACAAATTGACTACATGTCGCTTTCCTCCGACCAGGACGTGACCAAGTTCGACGAACTGGGCACGCTGGATTCGGATACGTTGATCCTCGAAGCCGGAGTGGGCTACGAGTTCGATAACCCGCTTGCCGAAGGCGCGAAGGTCGACCTGTTGGGCGGTGTGCGCTACACATCGCTCGAGAACTCGTTCGATCCCAAGGGCGCGGGCCCGACGGTGGAATCGGACAGGGATCTGGTCGACCCGATCGTGATTGTCCGTCCCTGGTTCCCCATCACGGAGAAGCTGACCTTCAACCCGACGCTGGGCGTCGGCGGTGGCGGCGACTCGGATCTGATCTACGAGCTGCAGCCGCAGTTCCAGTACCAGTTCACGGACACGATGGCCGGTCGCATCGGCTATCGCCGCCTGTTCTACGAGACCGAAGGCGACCGCGCCAAGTTTGACGGCTCCTTCCAGGGCGTCATCGCCGGCTTGGGCATAACCCTCTAGTCGTTATCGGCCGCCGGCGGATCCCCGTCGGCGGCCTTCTTTTTTCACCACTGCCTGTGTTGCGGCCGCAGGCGCAGAAACGAGGATAGAGTCATGATGAAGAAGTCGATCGGGTTCGTAGTGGTTGCCCTGGCGGCCATGATGACGGGATGCGCAACAACGCACCAGGCGCGTAGCACCTCAACAAGCGGGTTCCTCGGGAACTACGCGGGGCTGACGGAGGGCGGGGAAGGGCAAGCCCTGCTGCTTTACATCAATCCGCGGGTTCGGATTGCCAACTACGACAGCATATCTATCGATCCGATCCGGATCTATGCGTCGGATGATTCTGCCTTCGGCGGCGCGTCCAGCGAAGAGCTTCGCGGCATCCTGAACTACCTCGACGCGGCGGTTCGCGAGCAGCTCGCAAAGGACTACAAGCTGGTCAAGAAGCCCGGGCCTAAGACGATGCGCCTGCGTATCGCACTGACCGAGGCGGAAGGCTCCATGCGCATCCTGGACACGATGAGCAACGTGATGCCCCCGGCCATCGCGCTCAGCGCCTTGAAGACCGCGATCACCGGCAGAGCCACGGGCGTGGGCTCGGCACGCGTCGAAATGGAACTTCTCGATGCCAAATCGAACCTGCGCCTCATGGCCGCCGTGGATGAACGGGTCGGCGGCAAGACGTTTGAAGGCAAGTTCGACAAGTGGGATGACGTGAAGCAGGCGATCGACTTCTGGGCGACGAAACTTCAGGAGCGGCTGGCCATCGAGCGGGCCAAGCGCTGATGATCGGACGCTGTCCATTGCGGAGATTTCTGGCGGGACCCGGAGCCCTTCCTTTTTTACTCCTTCTGCTGGGGGGGTGCCTGTCCACACATCCGGGTTCCGCCAGCATCGCTTACGTGGTGATTCCGAATTCAACGGACGCCGCGATCCGGTCGGAGACCATCAGGGTGTTTCAGGAGGCGCTCTACAAGATCGAGCAACAGTCTCCCGACGAAGTGGTCTTCATCCGCGACGCGACGCAACGGGACCGTGTGATGTACGCCAGTCCCGCCGTGGACACGTTGCAGATGCGCGTCGTCGTGGTCATAACGTCCGATCCCAAAGGCGGCCACCTCCTGCAAGCAGACGCCTATGTGGTTCGCGACGGGGATGCGGAGAAAGTCTTGAAGATCGCAAGCCGACCCTATCAGGTGCTTCTCGAAAATGTCCGCGCCAGCCTTTTGACGTCGCAGGAACCGATTGGAGGCGTTCCGTGAGAAAGTCCAGTTTCTGTCTCTTGGCGATGTTGATGGCTTGTCCTGTCATAGCGGGGGAAACGGGCCCAACGCGCCGACCCACCGTCGGCCTGGTGCTGGGTGGCGGCGGCGCGCTCGGCTTCGCCCACATCGGCGTCCTCAAGTCCCTTGAGGAACAGCGCATTCCCATCGACTACATCGGCGGTACGAGCATGGGTTCCATCGTCGCAGGCCTTTATGCCATCGGCATGTCGCCGCAGGAGATCGAGGATGTGTTGCTCAGTCTTGATTGGTGGGATGTGCTTCGCGACGCGACGCCTCGCGACCAATTGGAGTTTCGCCAGAAGGAAGATGACGGACGCTTTTTCGGGCTCGATATCGGCATCAAGCGGTCCGGCATTGCAATGAGTGCCGGCCTGGCGTCCGGCCAGAAATTCAACAACCTACTCGAAATGCTCGCGCTTCGTGTCGCGGGCGAAGAGGACTTTGACGAATTTCCCATCCCGTACCGGGCCGTCGCAACGGATGTCGAAAAGGGCGAGATGGTCGTCATGTCGAACGGCCGCGTGGCCACCGCCATGCGCGCCAGCATGGCCGTGCCGGGCGCGTTTACGCCAGTGCTGCGTGATGGCCGCGTGCTCGTCGACGGCGGCCTTGTGAACAACATCCCGGTGGATGTCGTGAAGGCGATGGGTGCCGACATCATCATCGCCGTCGATGTGGGCAAGCCGTCCGAGGCGAAGCAGAAGGATCGTGCCGATACCCTGGGCGACATTCTCGGGAATACGTACGCGATCATGCAGAGGCCGAAGCAGTTGTTGCAGATGGAGAAGGCGCAGGTCCTGATTCAGCCGGAGACCGGCGTTTTCTCGGCGTCGGAGTTTCACCGCGTCGGCGAGATCATCCCCGTGGGCCGCGTGGCGGCCGATGCGGCAAAGCCGGATCTTTCCCGCTACGCCGTTTCGGAGAGCGAGTACATGCAGTTCCTGGTGAGACAGCGCCAGACCCTCGAAAAGCCCGCGGTCGTTTCGAAAGTCACCGTGACCGGGTCGAAGCGCGTGAATCCCCGAGTGCTGGAGAACCGGATTTTCAGCGAGCCCGGGAAGCCCCTCGCTGTGGACACGGTGACGCGCGATCTGCGCCGCCTCTATGGGATGGGGGAGTTCCAGCAGATCCAGTTCCACACGGTTCCAGCCGAGGATGGCACCACCGAGCTGGTGTACGACGTGACGGAGAAGCCGTGGGGGCCGACGTATCTCAAGCTGGGACTGAATTTGCGCACGGATTTCGACAACGACGCGCATTGGGCTGTTCTGCTGAATCTCACGCGGCGCAGTTTGAACCAGCGCGGCGCCGAGTGGCGCAACGAGCTGCAGTTCGGCGACCGGCAGCGTATTCTCACGGAGTTCTACCAGCCCGTCGATACGCGTGGATTCTTCTTCGTCGCGCCATCGGTCGAATTCAACGACCGGATCGAAGACGTCTACGACGGGGAGGACAAGATCGCGGAGTACGACGTGCAGACCGTCCTCGGTCGCTTCGACCTCGGCGTGCAACTGCGCCATTATGCCGAACTTCGCATCGGACCCACCTACGGACATGGCAAGGCGGAGGTGGCCACGGGCGCCGAGGACCTGCAGGAAGTGGATGAGGATCTCGGCGGATTGAGTGTCCGTCTGACCTCCGATCGCCTCGACCGCAGCGTATTCCCGCGTAAAGGCTTCCGCACACACATCGACTACCGGGCCATGAGCGAGGACATGGGTGGCGATCGCACCTATGACCGGCTCTATGCCTATCACAAGCAGTTCTTCTCCTGGAACGACCACACCATCAATTATGCCCTGACCGGCGGCTCCAGCCTGGATACTGAACTTCCGGAGTACGACGCGTTCAAGCTGGGTGGGCCGTTCCTGTTCTCCGGTCTCGCCGACGGCCAGAAGCGCGGCCCCTATCTCGGCGTCGCTTCCCTCGGCTACCGCTACCGCCTGTCACGCCTCTCACCCAGCATCGGCCAAGCCACATACCTCATCACGCGCGTGGACACCGGCAACGTCTGGGAAGATTCCAGCGACGCCGGAACCGACGACATCATCTGGGGCGGCAGCGTAGGCATCGGCGCCGACACCATCGCCGGCCCAATCCTCCTCGGCTACGGCCGCGCCGAAGGCAGCTACAGCAGCTGGTACTTCTCGCTGGGAACGTCGTTCTAACCCGCATATTTCATCGCACTTTTGAGTGCGATGAAATATGCGCTTTTGGCACGGGAACATGCACCGCAAGTTCCGTGACCAAAAGACGTGACGACTTGGCACGCTGCTGCGTGCCAAATCGAACGTGGTGGCGCCCCGTTTGGATGCGGCAGAGCCGCATCCATCACGTCCCGCAGGGCGAACTTTGCATCGCTGCCGATGCAATGTTCGGGCTAAGGCCGACAGTGTACCGCGGAGGAGACGACGGGAAGAATTTGCCCACGGAACACACGGACTACACGGAACGCAGAGAAGATTTGTTCCCCACGGAGTTCACGGATGAAGAGGATGTTCCGACGCATGATTTCGAATCTCAGACCTCGAGTTTCAAATCTCGCTGACCATCCGTGCCATCCGTGAACTCCGTGCGCAAATATCAGAAGTCTGATAGTCCGTGTTGGAGGGACCGACTTGTCGGTCCGGTTCAGTGAACCCATCCCGAAACCAGCACAGCCTTGCCCGAAACCCATCAAGGCTGCGCCGTCT
>CAZCZZ010000012.1:13974-73351 GCA_964503335.1 uncultured Verrucomicrobiota bacterium | reverse complement strand
CTTCGACCGACGCCTCGTTCGGCATGTTCACCGTCTTCGAGATCGCGCCGGAGAGGAACGGCTGCACGGCCGCCATCATGCGGATGTGGGCCGAGTACGAAATGTAGCGCTCGCCGTTGCGCGGCTTGAAGGCGCAGTCGAAGACCGGGAGGTGCGCTTCCTTGAGTCCGGGCGCGCCTTCAATCGTGTCGTTCTTGTCGATGTGATCGATGATGCCCTGGATCGTCTTCGTGTCGTAGCCGAGCTGCTTCAGCGCGGGCGTGACGGTCTTGTTGACGATCTTCAGCATGCCGCCGCCGGCGAGAAGCTTGTACTTCACGAGCGCGATGTCGGGCTCCACGCCCGTCGTGTCACAGTCCATCATGAATCCGATCGTGCCGGTCGGCGCGAGCACCGTGACCTGCGCGTTGCGATAGCCGAAGCGCTGGCCGAGATCCAACGCCGCCGTGGCGCAGGACTTCGCCGCCTCGCGGAGATAGCCGGGGCACGTGTCGTGGATGCGAAGCGAAGCCGCGCGGTGCTGCTCGATGACGCCGAGCATCGAGGCCTTGTTCTCTGCGTAGCCCGCGAACGGGCCGAGCTTGTCGGAGATGCGGGCCGACTGCGTGTAGGCGTGGCAATGCATGATCGCCGTGATGGCGCTGGCCATGGAGCGACCCTCATCGCTGTCGTAGGGCATGCCGAGCGACATCAGCAAGCTGCCGAGGTTCGCGTAGCCGAGGCCGAGCGTGCGGTACACATGGCTGTTGTAGGCGATGTCCTGCGTGGGATAGCTCGCGTTATCGACGACGATTTCCTGCGCCGTGATGAAGAGCTCGACCGCGGACTTGAACAGCTCGACGTCGAACGTCCCGTCCTCGCGCTGGAACTTCATGAGGTTCAGCGACGCAAGGTTGCAGGCCGTGTCGTCGAGGAACATGTATTCGCTGCAGGGGTTGCTGGAATTGATCATCCCGCTCGCCTTGCAAGTGTGCCAGTTGTTGATCGTGTCCTGGTACTGCACGCCGGGATCGCCGCACACCCACGTGCCCTCGGCCATCCAGCGCAGGAGGTCGCGGGCCTTGTACGTCGGGCCGTCCTTCGACGGGTCGGTCACATACTTCGTCGTCCAGTCGCGATCCTCCAGCGCGGCGCGCATGAAGTCGTCGGTGACGCGGACGGACAGATTCTCGTTCTGGTAACAAACGGAGCCATAGGCCTCGCCATTGAAATCGCCGGCATAGCCCTGCTCGATGAGGGCCCACGCCTTCTTCTCTTCGTTCGCCTTGGCGTCGATGAATTCCTTGATGTCCGGGTGATGGATCTTGAGGGTGTTCATCTTCGCGGCGCGACGGGTCTTGCCGCCGGACTTTACGACGCTGGCGACTGCGTCATAGACGCGCAGGAACGACATGGGGCCGCTGGGCTTGCCGCCGCCGCTGAGCTTCTCGCGCGTGCTGCGGATCGTGGAGAGGTCGGTGCCGCTGCCGCTGCCATACTTGAAGAGCATCGCCTCGCTGCGCGCGAGCTCCATGATGTCTTCCATCGTGTCCTCGACGTGCTGGATGAAGCACGCGGAGCACTGGGGATACTCGTACTGCGTCGGCGCCTGCTTGACCTTCTTCTCCGCGCGGTCGAAGTAGAAATTGCCCGCGCCGCTTTCCTTGCCCACGCCGTACTGGTGATAGAGCCCGCAGTTGAACCATACCGGCGAATTGAACGCGCCGTACTGGTTGAGGCAGAGCCATGTCAGCTCATCGTAGAAAATCTCGGCGTCTTCCTTCGTGTCGAAATAGCCATCGCGCCAGCCCCAGTCGGCGATCGTGCGCGTCACGCGGTGAATCAATTGGCGGACGGAGAATTCGCGCTCGGACTTCGTGACGTCGCCATAGAAGTACTTGGAGGCCACGACGTTCGTGGCGAGCATGGACCAGGACTTCGGCACCTCGACGTTGACCTGTTCAAAGACGGGCTTGCCCTTGTCGTCGCTGATCGACGCCTTGCGACGATCCCATTCAACCTGGTCAAAGGGGCTGATCCCTTTCGTGCTGAAGACGCGACGGACGGTCAGTCCGCGAGGCGCGGCTGCGCGGGCACGGGCCGCGACTTTGGGCGTGGACTTGCGGACAGAATCGGCGCGCGACGAGCGCTTGGCTTGTGGAACATCGGTCGACTGGCGAGCATCCAACATCAGAGACATCCTCCCCTTTGCATAAAATCCCCGGATTCAACTCGTTAGCGGCAAGAGGCAGCGTAAAGGTCCACAAGATGTAGTTGTAAAACTAACGAGTGACCGAGAAATACGCCTACCTGTTGTGGTGAGCAAGATGATTTCTCAACAAAGTCACAAGACGTTGAAAGCTGGCGAGATAGAGAGTTGCTAACAGGTGACAAGAGCACCCCTCGACCAGGACACGTGCAGTCAAATCCCTCCCTTATCAGAGGCTAATCCATTGCAAACAAAGCGATTACGCTGGCCGTCTTTCCGGGCAAAAAATACGGTCAGTCCGGAAAAAGAGCGCGGAAACCGGTTTTTCTCGCCCGCTTTGCTTGACCAGACTCCCTCCGGGGCAGACATTGAGCCGCTGGCGGGCCGGCAAGAGCCGAAATTCAACCACGAATGGACACGAATTCACACGAATCGGGAACCTCCGGATGATGACAGAGCATCTCAGGCGTTCGCTGCTCATTCGTGTCTATTCGTGTCCATTCGTGGTTAAGCTTCCTGCCGTGATCATCTTTCTCGCTCTATCGATTCCGCTTCTATTGGTCGCTCCCCGTGCACTAGCTCTCGATACACCCCCGTTGACTCTGCCCGAGGCCTACGAGCTGGCATTGGCGCAGAGTGAGACGCTCCAGATCGGGGAGGCGGAGATCAGGGCGGCGGAGGCCCTTTATCGGCGAACGGCGGGCGGGGTTTGGCCGGAGCTTTCGGCGGATGCCTCGGCGGCGTTGCGCGATGGATCGACGGGCTCGGATCGCGCGACGGAGGTTTACTCGGTCGGTGTCGGCGGGCGCTGGGTTGTGTTCAACGGATTCCGCACGCTGCGCGAGGCCGAGGCGCGGAAGGCGGATGGCAAGGCGCTCACGTTCGACCTGCAGCGCACGCGGCAACTGCTCTATGAGGATGTTGCGGACGTCTTCTACCAGGTGCTCGCCTATCAAGCCGAGCTGCGCGCGCTGGGCGACCAGGCGACGGCTTTGACCGATCAATCCGAAGCGCTCGAAGAACGTGTGAAGCTGGGTCGCTCGCGGCGCGCGGAGATGTTGTCCGCACAGGCACAGCTCGCCGAAGTCCTCGTCACAGCAGAACAGGTGAAAGCGCTCGAAGGCGCCGCGCTTGAATTGCTAGCGTTCCTTGTCGGCAAAGATGCGACAGAGCTGAATCCCGTCGACTCAACTCCCCTGCCCGATTCGGAAGACATCGATCGCTATCTCGCGATGACGAAGGATCGTCCCGACGTCGCCGCGGCCACCGCGCGCATTGAGTCGAGCGAACTGGACCTCGCCGCGGCGAAGGGCAATCGCAATGTCGAGGTCACCC
The DNA here is from genome assembly GCA_964503335.1 of uncultured Verrucomicrobiota bacterium. Taxonomy (GTDB): domain Bacteria; phylum Verrucomicrobiota; class Kiritimatiellia; order CAIVKH01; family CAIVKH01; genus CAZCZZ01. The sequence goes on along the minus strand of CAZCZZ010000012.1, from coordinate 69,828 downwards.
TGGATGGCAATGCGTACCTCTGGCGCGATCCGGAGGATGAGGGCGACTGGGACCTGACCGTGCAAGCGAGCCTGCCCTTCTTCGACCACGGCGTGCGCCTCGCGCAGGAAGCGGAGCGCGCGGAACAGGTTCGCGTGAGCGAACTGCGCCTGGCGCAGCTTCAGCGCATCACGGACCGCGACGTACGCCTCGCGTACCGAGTCCTCGTCGGCACCCTCGCGCAATGGAGCGCGCTGCAGGATGCGATCCGCATCACGACGGAGAACCATGAAACGCAGGTCCGCGATTACGAGCTGGGTCGCTCCAGCAACATCGACGTGATTGCTGCGCTCGTGCAGCTCCATAACTTGCGACGCCGCTCCGCGTCGCTCGAAATGCAGGCGAAGGCGCGTCTCGTGCAACTCCACGTCGCGGCGGGGACACAGGCGCCATGATTCTTTCCGACATCTCCATTCGTCGCCCCGTCTTCGCGTGGATGCTGATGTTCGGGCTGATTGTATTCGGAGCGATCAGCTTCAGCCGGCTCGGCGTGAGCCAGATGCCGGACATCGACTTCCCCGTGCTTGAAGTGCGGACGACGTGGGACGGCGCCGCGCCCGAGATCATGGAGTCGGAGCTGGTCGACAAGATCGAGCAGGCGGTGATTGCGATCGAAGGCTTGAAGGAGGTCCGCTCCACGATCCGCGCCGGACAAGCCACGGTGGAACTGGAGCTCGACCTCGATCGCGACATCGATGCGGCGCTTCAGGAAGTACAGGCGGCGCTGAGCCAGGTCCGCCTGCCGCTGAATGTCGATCCGCCGATCATCCGCAAGAACAGCACGGAGAGCGAACCCGTGATTCGCATCGGCCTCTCGGGGAAGCAGTCGCTGCGCGAGCTGGTGGAGTATGTGGACAACTTCCTTCTCGACCAGTTCCAGGTGCTGCCGGGCGTCGGCGAGGTCAGCCTGAGCGGCTACAGCGACCGCAACCTGCGCATCTGGGTCGATAACGAGAAGCTGAAGCAATACGACCTCACCATCCTCGACCTCCAGCGCGCGATCGAGCTCGAACACACGGAACTCGCCGGTGGGTACATCGAGAACGCGAAGCAGGAAATGAACGTCCGCACGATGGGTGAAGGCCTGACGGCTGAAGCCGTCGGCGAGATCCTCATCTCCTCCCGCGGCGGCCAGCCCATCTACGACACCTCAATCCGCATCAAGGACGTTGCGCGCGTGGAGGACGGGCTGAGCGATGTGCGACGCCTTGCCCGCGTCAGCGGCGAGCCCGGCGTGAGCCTCGGCATCAGCAAGCAGCGCGGCTCAAACGAGGTGAAGGTCGGCAAGGTCGTGAAGCAGAAGATGGAAGAACTGCAGGCGACGCTGCCCGAGGGCATGAAGCTGCAGGTCAACGTGGACTTCACGCAGTTCGTCGAGGAGTCCGTCAAGGCCACCGAGCACGAACTACTCCTCGCCGGCGCGCTGACCGCGATCATCTGCTTCGTCTTCCTCGGCTCCTTCAGCGCCGGCTTCAATATCATCCTGTCGATCCCGACCTCCATCATCGGCACGTTCACGATCCTCTACTTCTCCGGCTTCACGCTGAACACCTTCACCCTCCTCGCGCTGGCTCTGGCCATCGGCATCGTCGTGGACGACGCGATCATGGTGCTGGAGAACATCACGCGCCATTTCCACATGGGCAAAGGCAAGGTGCGCGCGGCGCGCGAAGGCGCCCGCGAAATCACGTTTGCGGCGACGGCGGCGACGATCGCCGTCATCGCGATCTTCCTGCCCGTGGCCTTCATGGAAGGCGTGATCGGGAAGTTCTTCTACCAGTTTGGCATCACGATCACGGCGGCCGTGGCGCTGTCGCTGCTCGAAGCGATCACGCTGACACCGATGCGGCTCTCGCAGATGATGATCCGGCGCGAGAAGCCGTCGATCTTCGAGCGGGCTTCCAACGCCGTATTCGATTTCATTGCCAACGCGTATCGCGCGACCCTCAAGGTGACATTGAAGCTTCGCTGGCCGCTCCTTATCGGCGCGACCGTGCTCTTCGTCTTTTCGCTGCGGCTCGGCGGGCAACTGCGGCAGGAATTCGTCCCGCCGCAGGACCAGAACTTCATTCGCATGCCGATCCAGGCGCCGGTGGGATCATCCCTCGCCCACACCGACACCATCACGCGTGAGATCGAGAAGTACCTCAAGAGCCGGCCCGAGGTGCTGCGCTACTTTGTCGCCGTCGGCGGCATCGGCGGCGTGCCGAACCAGAGCTTCGCGGCGGTCACGCTGGTGGACAAGTCGAAGCGCGAGAAGAGCCAGTCCGAAGTCATCCAGGAATTCCGCAAGGACCTGGGCACGATGAAGGGCGTAAAGATTTCCTACCAGGATCTCTCGACGCGCGGACTCACGCCGCGCCGCAGCCAACCGGTGGAGTTCAACTTGCGGGGACCTGATTACGCGGTGCTGGATTCGTCGGCGAAGGAGATCATGAAGCGGCTGGAGGAGACGGGCCTCGTCGTGGACCTCGACACAAACTACCGCGCCGGCATGCCCGAAGTCCGGATCACGCCCGACCGCGAGGCGTCCGCGCTTCGCGGCGTGAGCATGGACGTGATCGGTCGCACCATCAACGCCGCGATCGGAGGCATCCGCGAAGGCAAGTTCACGAAGGACGGACGTCGCTACGACGTGCGCATCCGGTTGAATCCTGAGGAAAGGTTGACCGAGGACGACGTGAAGAAGCTCACCGTGCGCACATCGTACGGCGAAGTGATTCCGCTGTCGGACGTCGTCAGCATCACCACGGAATCGACGCTTCAAACGATCAGCCGTGTGAACCGCCAGCGCTCGATTTCGGTGACCGCAAACCTGGCGGAAGGTGCGTCGCAGTCGGTGGCGCTGGAGAAGGCTGCCGCGATTGCGGCTGACGTGTTGCCGCCGGGCTACACGTTCAACCTCGAAGGCGGCGCGAAGACGTTTACGGAATCGTTCCAGAGCCTGTGGTTCGCGTTCATCGTCGGCATCATCGTCGCGTACATGGTGCTCGCGTCGCAGTTCAACAGCTTCATCCATCCCTTCACCGTCCTGCTCGCCCTGCCCTTCAGCATCACGGGCGCGCTGGCGACGCTGTACGCGACGGACCAGTCGCTGAACCTCTTCAGCGCCATCGGCGTGATCCTGCTCATGGGTATTGCCAAGAAGAACTCGATCCTGCTCGTCGAATTCACGAACGCAAAGCGCGAGGAAGGCATGCCGCTGATGGAAGCGATCCTGACCGCCGCGCCGATCCGCCTGCGCCCGATCCTGATGACCTCCGCCGCGACAATGGGCGCCGCGCTCCCGCTCGCGCTCGGCATCGGACCCGGCGCCGAGACCCGTCAACCCATGGCCCTCGCCATCATCGGCGGCGTCCTCGTCTCGACCCTCTTCACCCTCGTCGTCGTCCCCTGCGCCTACGCCGTCCTCTCCAACCTCGAACACAAGAAGTCGCACGACCAACACGCCGCGGACGAGGCGTGAGGCAGGGCGGCCTCGCCCTGCCGTCCAATCCCTGGAACTCCGCTTCAATTCCATTTCCAACCCTTGGAATCTTGTGTATGGTCATCGCATGGCGGCTGTTGCAGCGGACAAGTCAGTTCCCGCAGTACAGGTCGACAACGTGGTGCGGCGCTTCGGCAGCATGCATGCGCTGGACAACGTTAGTGTGTCCATTCGCCAGGGTGAGTTCTTCTCCCTTCTCGGTCCCTCCGGTTGCGGCAAGACCACCCTGCTCCGCCTGATCGCAGGGCTGGACTACCCCGACGAGGGCACGATCCACATCCACGGTGTCGATGCCGGCGAAATCCCCTGTCACAAGCGGCCGGTGAACACCGTGTTCCAGTCCTACGCGCTCTTCCCGCACATGACCGTCGGCGAGAATGTCGGCTTCGGGCTGCGCATGAAACATGTCACGAAGGCGGATGCCGAGGCGCGCGTGAAGAAGGTCATGGACATGGTCCAGATCCTCCAGTTCGCCGACCGGAAACCTTCGCAGCTCTCGGGCGGCCAACGCCAGCGTGTCGCCCTCGCCCGCGCCATCGTCAACGAACCGCAGGTGCTGCTGCTCGACGAGCCCATGGGCGCGCTCGACCTCAAGCTCCGCAAGGAGCTGCAAGTGGAATTGCTCACGCTCCAGCGCAGGCTGGGCATTACGTTCATCTGCGTCACGCACGACCAGGAGGAAGCGCTGGTCATGAGCGACCGGATCGCGGTGATGAAGGCGGGCAAGATCGAGCAACTCGGCGACGCCGAGCAGCTCTACGAGCATCCGCGCACGCGCTTTGTCGGACAGTTCCTCGGGTCCGTAAACATCCTCGACGCCACGGTGACAGCCCGCCAGGGCCACGACATCCTCGCCACCACGCCGGTCGGAACCCTGCGGATCGATGGCTCGAACCAGCATTCGCCCGCGGCGAAGAGCGACCGGTTCCACGTTGCGATCCGGCCCGAGAAGGTCACGCTCTGCCGCCCGGATGAATGCTCAGGGGAGAACCGGTTCCCGGTGAAGGTGACGCAGCTCATGTACATCGGTTCGGAGACGCACTACCACCTGCAGGCCGGGCCCGCGGAACTATCGGCGGAGATCATGAACGCGAAGGTCGGCTCGCAGGGATTTGACATCGGTCAGGAGGCGGTCGCCTTCCTTCCGCCCGCGGGACTGATCGTGCTGGACGATTGAAGGTGCGCTCGCGCCCGTGGCGCGACGGAGGCAATAACAGCGGATGAATGGCCTTGTGGTCATAATCGTGCTCGTGGTCGTGGTGGTCGTTGCCACGCTCATCCTTGCGGGCATCGCGCAGAAGGGCGCCCGTTCGACCGATCTGGGTCGCCGCCGCGGCGAGATCCAGTACGGTGAACAGCTCACGGCCCGCGACCATGTCATCCGTTCCTTCTTCACCAGCGGGCCGGGCATCGCGTGGGTGACCTTCTTCCTGATCATTCCCCTGCTGGTCATGGGCGCGATGAGCTTCTTCACAAAGACCGCGCTCAAGGAGTACCAGGCCACGGGCAAGATCGAGGCGTTCCAGCCGAAGGAGGTGAAGGGCGAGATGAAGTCGGCCTTCACGCTCGACAACTACAAGCGATTCTTCGGCTTCGGCCGCCTCGGCTACAATCCGCTCTACCCGAAGATCCTGTGGCGCAGCTTCGTGCTCGGCGCCGGCACCACGGTCATCTGCATCCTGTGCGCCTTTCCCCTCGCCTTCTTCATCGCCGCGATGCCCGCCAAGTACAAAGGCCTCGCGCTGACGCTCGCGGTGATCCCGTTCTGGACGAACCTGCTGATCCGCACCTATGCGTGGCAGCTCCTCCTCGCCCCCGACAGCTTCATCACGAAGATCTTCAACCTCTGCGGCATCGGCGCGGCGGGCGCGCCGCTTTATCCCAGCACCGCCGCGGTCTTCGTCGGCATGGTCGGCGCCTACCTTCCCTTCCTTGTCCTGCCCCTCTACACGGCGGTGGAGAAGATCGACTGGTCGATCGCCGAAGCCGCGTCGGACCTCGGCGCCGACGGCAAGCGCGTGTTCTGGTACGCTGTGCTTCCGCAGGTCATCCCCGGCCTTTCCGCGGGCGTGATCCTGGTGTTCATCCCCGCGATGGGCCAGTACGTGGTGCCCGACCTTCTCGGCGGCGCAAAGACCGTCATGCTCGGCAATGCGATCCAGCAGCAGTTCGGACCCAGCCTCGACTGGCCCTTCGGCTCCGCGATCGCGTTCCTGAGCATGGGCGCGGTCATGCTCGGGCTGTGGGTGTACGCGCGGACGGCGGCCAAGCGCGGATCGGAGGGCCTGTTTTGAGAAAGCTCTCCCCCATGCTCTGGATGACTGCGGGCTTCATGTACATCTTCATGTACGCCCCGATCCTCATCGTCGTGATCTTCTCGTTCAACGACGCCAAGTATGGCGGGCCGTGGCGGGGCTTCACCCTCGACTGGTACCGGAACCTGCTCGACAGCGAGACGAAGATCCAGGCCGCGGAAAACACCCTCATCCTGGCCGCCGTCAGCACGCTCATCTCCACGCTGCTCGGCACGATGCTCGGCTACGGGCTCAGCCGCTTCAAGTTCCCGGGCAAGAAACTCTTTGCGTTCCTGATGTATATTCCCGTTGTGATACCCGACATTGTCATGGCGGTGTCCCTCGCGCTCTTCTTCCAGCTCCTGCGGAAGGCGGTCGGCCCGTTCCTGGCGTCCGCGTTTTCGGCCGATCCGTTCCTGCTCGGCATGAACACGATGGTGATGGCGCATGTCACGTTCCAGATCCCGTTCGTCGCGATCGTCGTGCGCTCGCGCCTTGCGGGCATGGACCCCGCCATCGAGGAGGCGGCGCACGACCTCGGTGCGGGCTCGTGGCAGACGTTCCGTTACGTCACGCTCCCGATGATCCTTCCCGGCATCCTCGCCGGCGCGATCCTCGCGTTCACGCTCAGCCTCGACGATTTCGTCGTCAGCTTTTTCACCACGGGTCCCGGCGCCACCACGCTGCCGATCCTGATCTACTCCTCCGTCAAGCGGGGCATCACCCCGGACATCAATGCGCTTTCGACGCTCATCGTAGTGGCGTCGATCGTGGGAACGGTCGCGGCGACGATGTTGCAGCGGCCTCAACAACAGGAAGGAAAAGGAACATGAAAAAGACCGCATCGGCCATCGTGCTGGGCGCGTGCCTCGCACTCGGAGCGGCGGGCACATCGCTCGCGCAGCAGAACCAGTTGAACGTCTTCATCTGGTCGGAATACATGGACCCGGAGATCATCACCGACTTTGAGAAGCAGTTCGACTGCAAGGTCATCATCGACCTCTACGAGGATAACGAGAGCATGATGGCCAAGCTGCAGAGCGGCGGCGACGCGCTGTACGACATCTGCGTGCCCGGCAACTACATCATCCCGCAGCTCATCCAGCAGAACCTGCTGGCTCCCCTGCGCCACGAGAACATACCGAACATCGCGAACCTCAGCCCGAGCTTCAAGAGTCCTTCCTACGATCCCGGCAACCAGCACACAGTCGCTTACCAGTGGGGCACGGTCGGCATCTACATGCGCAAGAGCGGCGACGCACCGATCGACGAGACCTGGGGCCTGCTCTTCGACCCGGCGAAGCAGCCCGGCCCGTTCCTGCTCATGGACTCCATCCGTGAAATGCTCGGCTGCGCCCTCAAGTACAAGGGCTACAGCGTCAATACGGTCGATATCGACCAGCTCAAGGAAGTGCAGGCCATCATGGCGGACGCCAAGGGTCGCTCGCTCGGACTCGAGGGCGGCGTTGGCGGCAAGAACAAGGTCCTCGCGAAGACCGCCGTGGCGTCGATCGTCTACAACGGCGACGCGATCCGCGCCATCGCCGACGACCCGGAGACAACGTACTTCGTCCCGCGCGAAGGCGGCGTGATCTGGTGCGACAACCTCGCGATCCCCGCGAAGGCCCCGCACCGCGACCTCGCCGAGAAGTTCATCAACTTCATCCTCGATCCCGAAGTCGGCGCCCGCCTCTCGAATTTCAACCAGTACGCGACCCCGAACGAGGCCGCCAAGGCCCACATCACGCCGGAGGACCTCGCCAATCCCGCGATCTATCCGCCGGATGAGATGATGAGCAAGCTCGAGTTCGTAAACGACGTCGGCGAAGATGCGACGCTCTACGACGAGATCTGGACGCAGATGAAGTCGGAGTAGCCGTGCAGTCTGATCGGTCGGATCCGTCGGATCCGACCGATCTTTTCTTGTGACGCCGCAACCCGAAACGGGTATTTTCCCCCTTCACGCTCAGGAGTTCAATCATGCCGCAAGACCTCGCAGCCGCCAAAACAAAGTCCGCTTACGTCCTCGATCTCATTGCGAAGAAGACGCTCACCGCCGATGAGAAGCAGACCGTCATCAAGGAGTGCGTGAAGTATTGGGCCGACCACGTCAACGAGGGCTTCCTCCAGTACCGCAAGTCCGTCAGCACCGACTACACCGCAGTCGAATGGTCCGACGAAGGCGCCTGCTTCAAGGACATCAACGGCAAGGAATTCATCGACATGCTCGGCGGGTTCGGCATCTACGTCACGGGCCACCGCCATCCCAAGGTCCTCAAGGCCGTGCTCGACCAGCTCAGCCGCCAGGGCATCCACTCGCAGGAGCTCATCGATCCGCTCCGCACGTATCTCGCCCACCTGATGGCGCTCGTCACGCCGGGCGACCTGCAATTTGCCTTCTTCACGAACTCCGGCACCGAGTCGGTAGAGGGCTGTCTCAAGATGGCGATGCTCACGACGGGACGCCACCACTTCATCGGCATGCTCGGCGCGTTTCACGGCAAGTCGCTTGGATCTCTCGGTGGAACATCGAAGGCCGTATTCCGCGAACCCTTCCTCCCGCTGCAACACTGGACCCACCTCCCCTTCGGCAAGCTCGATTGCCTTAGCATGATGATGAAGTCCGCGGACTTCACCGGCGAGCGGGTCGCCGCGGTGGTCATCGAACCGATCCAGGGCGAAGGCGGCATCAACGTGTGCCCCCCCGGCTTCCTCGCGGGCGCGCGCGAGCTGTGCGACAAGTACGGCGCGATGCTCATCCTCGACGAGATCCAGTCGGGCATGGGCCGCACCGGCAAGATGTGGGCCTGTGAATGGGACGGCGTGACGCCGGACCTCATGGCCGTGGGCAAAGGCTTCGGCGGCGGCGTCATGCCCATCGGCGCTGTCATGGGCACGCCCAAGACCTGGCAGAAATACATCGAGAATCCGTTCCTCCACACCACGACATTCGGCGGCAACCCCGTCTGCTGCGCCGCCGCCATCGCCACGCTCAACGTGCTGCTCGAGGAAGACCTCCCCAAGCAGGCCGGCGAGAAGGGCGATTATATGCTCAAGCACATCAACGGCCTCGCGCAGAAGTACCCGAAGGTGCTCAAGGAATGCCGCGGTCGCGGGCTGATGCTCGGCATGGAGTTCACCGATAACGATCTCGGCTACAACGTGGCCCAGAAACTTTTCGGCCGCCAGATCCTGATCTCCGGCACCTACATCAACGCCCGCGTCCTCCGCGTGGAACCGCCGCTGGTCATCTCCTACGAGCAGATCGACAAATTCCACGCCGCCTTGGAATCGTCAATCGCCGACGTCTACAAAGAGAACAAGCTGTAGGCGGGCGGACAAGTCCGACCCTCCATCCGCCCTGGAGGGCCCGACGTGTCGGGCCGGTCCTTATCATGAACGAAGAACGCGGGGGACATATGCTGGAACTCGATCTGCGCAAGGAAGTATCCAGTCCGGGTGCGAAGGGGAGCGACGGGCGACTGACCGTCGCGGTGATAGGAGCCGGTGTCGCGGGGCTGGCCTGTGCGCGCCTTCTGGTTCAACACGGGCACGACGTCACGGTGTTTGAAAAAGACAAGGACGTCGGCGGCCGCGCATCAACGCTTCACATCCGTGATGCAGCATTCGATCACGGCTGTCCTCACTATTCTGTCCGCGATAAACGTTTCCAGCCGTACGCCGACACGCTCGTGGAACGGGGCGCCGCAGCGGTGTGGCCCGCGAAACTCGCCTCGTGCCTGCATGGCACGGTGCACCAGGTCGAAGAATCGTCCCCCATGTATGTCGGCGTTCCGGCCATGAACGCCGTCGCCCGCCACCTCGGACGCGGGATCAGGGTGCAGCTCGACACCTTCGTATCGACGATCAAGCATGTGAACCAGAGCTGGAAGATCATGGCTGGCGGAAAGCGCGGAACCTTCGATGCTGTCGTGGTCAGCGCCCCGGCGGAACAGACCGCGCAACTGCTGCAGGCATTTCCCGTGATTGCCGGGGAAGCCGCCAAGGTGAAGACGAAACCGTGCTGGACGGTCACTGCCGGCTTCGATCATCCGCTGAAGGTGTCCTTCGACGCCGCCCATTTCAACTTCTGCCCGATTGTCTGGGCCGCGAACAACCGGACCAAGCCGGGCCGCGCCCCTGATGAAATCTGGACCTTGCAGGCCGATCCCGCGTGGTCGGCGGAGAACCTCACCGCGCCCGAGGACGAGGTATCCAATACGATGCTCTCGTCGTTCTTCGAGTCATCCGGCATCGCACCATCCGTTCCGAAGTTCGTCCGTGTCCATCGCTGGTACCACGCCTTCACCGACGAGACGCTGCATAAGGGGTGTCTCTGGGACAAGGAAACGCGCCTCGGCGCCTGCGGCGACTGGTGCGACAATGGCCGCCTCGACGGCGCCTTCCTTAGCGGCCTGCACCTCGCCGAATCCATCATCAAGGATTGTCCGCGGACATCTGACGCCGTCCGCTAGCCTGTGGCGAAAGCGGGCGGAGTCAGCGACCTTTCTGGATGGGAAGTCTTCGCCCCGACTTGGCAAAAACCTCATCGGCCAGGGCCTGCGCAGTCTCCCTCGCTTCCTCCTCTGTGCTGACTGCAAGCCGGATGGCCTCATCTTGGGGCAGCAACACCGCGGCGAACCAGCAGCCCTCATCCAAATCTGTATAGTAGACCTTGATGGCTTGTTGCGCCTGGGAAGGCGTTATCCAGTTTCCGACACGCGAACTGCTTCTGGAGAAGGGCCACATGGATTATGTCAGGCGTTGCTTGAGCCGTCGGTTCGCAGCTTCCCTCGCCTGATATCCTGATTCGTCGCATTCGAGTGGAGCGAGAACAGCCCCACGTTCTTGATGGGCAAATTCATCACCTGTTCGATTTGATGCCGAGTTGAGAGAACATCGTTTCCTTGTCCCAGTAACCACGCTGGACATGGATCTTGCCATCCACAACCTGAAAGACTTCGCAGCCGCGCATCTTGAACTCAGAATTATTGGGCGGGTGGCCGGCAAATTCGCCTCGCATCGTGCCATGAAACTGCCATTCGACGGCAACCCATGGCCCGTCTTCCAGCAGATTCTCGACCTCCACATGGATGTCGGGAAACGCCTGGAACACTTTGACGTACGTGTCCCTCATAGCCTCGCGTCCCTGGACCGGCTTCCCGTAGGGTAGCTGCACATTGGTCACATTCTCGTCGTAGAGCGCCGCGGCAGCATCGGGGTCATGGCGATTGTATGCATCCACCCACATCATCGCGACCTGCCCGGGGGATCTACCCGACGCAACCGCGTCACGGCCTGTCACGGCAAGGGGTTCTCCGGCGACTGCACTCCTGTGGACGTGATGTGTCACCATGGCAGCCAGCACAGCGGCTACCGAAATCGCGGCGATCGAAGTGGCTGTCTTCATTTCAGACGCGGATGAGCTGCGTAACGTCGGGGCCGGCATCGGTCAGCGCCGGGGCGGGGATGAGGACGCTGAACGTGGTTCCGACGCCAGGGGTGCTTTGGACGTCGATGTGGCCCTGATGACGGTTCACGATACTGAGGCAGATTGACAGGCCGAGGCCCATGCCGCCGGATGTCCTGCCGTCGGTCTTTGTGGAGTAGAACGGGTCAAACACGCGGCGGCGTTGCTCGTCGGACATGCCTTTGCCGTTGTCCGTGAACTCGATCCGCAGCATCGTGCCATCCTCTTCCATCACGAGGGACGTGCGGACACGGAGCTTCTTCTCCGGCTTGTCCATGGCATCCACCGCATTCAGCACGAGGTTCATGAACACTTGCTTCAGCTGGCTGGCATCCGCCGGAATCCGGGGAATGTCCGTACCCAGCTCCGTGGTCACCTGGACGTTCTGGCTCTGGATGCGGTGACGCACGAACTTTAAGGTGTCTTCCACCAGCACATTGATGTCCAGCGGGTCCGCGCCGATCTTCGAGGGTTTTGCAAACATCAGGAGACTGTTCAGGACTTCGTTGCTGTGGATCACGCCCTGCTCGATCTCGCGCAGGTCGTCGTCCATCCGCAACACAGCGGCCGGGTCGCTCGCGGCCGCTTCGAGGCCCTCACGCAGGACCCGTGTGTAGCCGAGGATCACGGTCATCGGATTCTTCACATCGTGGATGATGCCGGCGGCAAGCTGTCCGATCGCCGCCAGCTTCTCGGATTGCAGGAGTCGCTCCTGCGCGGCACGGAGGCGAGCGTTAGCATCCTCAAGGTCCTCTACATCCTGCGTCACCTTCTCATAGAGGCGAGCATTCTCGAGGGCGGCGCCTGAGGATATTCCGATGGCGGCGATGAGGCGAAGGTCATCCTGCGAGAACTCGCGGGCGAGGCCGATGGTGTCGGCATAGATCACGCCGATCACCCCGCCCTGACCCACGAGTGGAGCGCAGACGGCGGACCGGATGCCGTGGGCCTGGATGCTTTCCCCTTTTCGAAAACGTTCGTCGTTCTTTGCATCGATGGAAAGAAGCGCCTTCTTGTCGCGGACCACCTGCTCCACCATCTGGCGGCTGAAAACCATCGCGTGGCTGAAGGGCACCCGCGATCCGCTGCGCGCCGCCGTGCAGACGAGCTCGCCGGTCTCCTCGTCGCGCAGCAGGAGCGTGCAGCGATCCACCACGTCGACTTCGTCGAAGATGATGTCGAGGATCTTCGGGATGAGGCTCGTGGTCTCGAGAATGGCGCCAATGGTCGTGCTCAGGCGGTACAGGGCCTCGAGGTCGGAGCGGGATCGGAGCAGCGACTCGATATCTTTCGGATCGTCGGGCCACTGGATGTGATACCCGTCGCCGGCCAGGGCCACCTTCTTCGTGTCCGTCGGTTCCGCGCCGATTTCATGTCCATCCACATTCCGTCCCGCGCGGAAGCTCATCGCCGTGCGCCCGATGTTGACCGTGTCGCCCGGCGAAAGCTGTCGCTTCCCGACGATCGCCCCGTTGACGCGTGTGCCGTTGCAGCTGCCGAGGTCCTCGATCTCAAAGTAAGACTCCATCCAGCGGAGAACGGCGTGGCGGCGTGACGCCATGGCGTCGCTGATCCGGACATGGCAGTCGCGGTCGCGGCCGATGAAGTTGGTGCGGGGGCCCAGCTCGAAGATGCGTCCACGGTCCGGCCCTTCGGTCACCACGACCCGGGGTCCGGACATCTCGCGGATCAGGTTGGAAGTTGCGGTCACCACGCCCATCAGAATACCGCAAAAATCAGCTTTGTTTAGGGCAAGTTTAAGCGGTTGACCAAAGGGGAAACCGCCAAGATCACGAATCCCATTCAATGATAAAGGGATAGCGGAACGAACCACCCTCGACGTCGTGCCACCAGCCATCGGCTTTCATCTCAATGGCGTGTTCGGAACCGTTCTGGTTGTTCGGCTCGCCGCCGGTCCAGTTCTCATACTTCCATGGCTCACCGTTGACCCATTGCCACTGGCCCTCGGACGCTTCGTCGGTCGCACCGATCCATATGGAATGGCCGAGCATGTTCTGGGAGTACGTCGATAAGATCCAGCCCAGTTCATCGGGCGTCGTGATGGTGCAGACATGCCCGCCGTGCTTCGCGCCATAGGCCACTGCCTCGGGCCAGGTCATCGGTTGCACGATCAGGACATAGGTGCGTCCCTGGAAGAGCTTCGCACCGGGCGGGATCTGGCCCGGGTGTTGCGCCAGTTTCTTCATCGCGTAGATGCTTTCCGCCATGAGCTTGTTGAAACGGCTGAAGGCAGGGACTTCCTCCAGCGGCTGCATGATTCGTTCGAGCGCCCGCTGGGCCAGTCCGAATTCGCCACGCGCGAGGTTGTCGTCAACCTGCTGGAAGCGACTCTTTAATGCCATGTCGCTGAGGACGAGGAACTCGAGGCGGTACATGTGCGAAAGTGGATCGAAACTCTTCACATCGAGATCAAACAGGTTCAGCCCCGTCAGGGGAACGCCGGAGAGCGGCTCAAGGTCCAGCTCCTGCACCATTATCTCGCGACCTGACAGTGTGAAGAAGAAGCGGTAGCGATCATCCATCGCCAGGTTCCCGCCGAAGCCACGCCAGTGCGAATTGATATGGCGGCGGTAGAGATCGAGCGTCTGCTGGGGCAGTTCGACGGGTTGAAAGGGATTTCGGAAAATGAGGTTGTAGGACGCGGAATCCGTGAGCACGACCTCGCGATTCGGCGCTTCGGCCGGGGCGCTGACCCAGATGTTCCCGTTCAGCACAAACTTGAAAGGCGAAAGCGAAGCCTCACCCATGGCGGAAACGGGCTTTCGCAGCTCGTGCCGGTCCTTGTCGATCCGCGTCATCTTCCAGCCTTCGCGGCCGGGTATCCATCCGTTGAAGGGACCGACAACTACCACCGTCGCGATGTCGACCAGGTTCGAGACATTGCCGAGCATGCCGTTGGGCAGCCGCACGTTGTTGAACCGGCGCGCATCGAATTCGAAAACGATGTCCTGCTGGTCGATACGGTAGCCGAAAGGCGGATCGCCCTGGACAGCCGCCGTGAAGTTCGTGACGACCGGGGCGGGCGCCGGCACCGCAACGGGCTTCGGCGAGTTCACAACGACGGCCGCGGCGGCGGTGATGCCCAGAAGGGTCTGCAGCAAAGCAATCCGCTGCCAGGGCGAGGGCTGGGCCTGCGCTTTGGACGCATCGGTGGCGTGACCCGACAGGATGCGCTGCAGATCGCGGGCCATTTCTCCGGCGGTCTGGTAGCGCTCCTCGCGTTTCTTCGCAAGGGCCTTGAGCACGACAGCGTCGGCCGCTTTCATCAGTTCGGCCCGCACGCGCCCGACCTTCTTCCCGCTCTGGTCCCGGATGTCCTTGATGAGCACTTCGCTCGGCGGTTTGGGCTGCGTCAGAAGAATATGGTCGAGCACTTCCTTCAGCGTGGACTGCACGTCGTACGGGAATCCGCCCGTGAGCATCTGGTAGAGCATCACGCCCAGCGCATACACATCGCTGCGCGTGTCGACCTTGCCGGGAATGCCCTCCGCCTGTTCGGGGCTGGCCCACTGCAGCGAGCCGATGAATTGCCCCGTCGTTGTGACCGGGTTCAAGTCCTCGTCCGTGCTGAGCAGCGGCATCGAGGAGCGGGCGAGGCCGAAGTCGAGGATGTGCGGTTCGCCGTGGTTATCGACGATGACATTCGACGGCTTCAAGTCACGATGCACCACGCCGCGCAGGTGGGCCGCATTCACAGCGTCGCACATCCGCATGAACAGGCGGAGGATATCCGCGGGGTCCTGGTAGATCTCCAGCGCGGTCCGCGAGCGGCGACACTCCTCCATGTACTTCGTGAGCGTCTGGCCATCGACGTAGTTGAGGATGAAGTAGAGGAAACCATCGCGCGTCACGCCGCGATCGATCACCGACACGATGTGCGGATGATCGAGTGCGGCGAGGATGCGCACCTCGCGATCAAGGCGGCTCTTCTCAATGGAGTTCTCGAAGGGGCGGTCCTTGATGAGCTTGATCGCCACGCGCCGGCCGGTGGACTGCTGGATCGCGGAGAAGACGACCGCCTGGCCGCCGCGCGTGATCTCGCGCATCTTGACGTAGCCGTCGATCGAGACCTCGGGCTCGCGATCAATGCCGGCATACGCCGACGACAAATCCTCAGCTCCGTTCGCTTTGAAATTCGGAGTGATGGACCCGGCCCCGGCCACGCTATCGTTGTCTTGATCCGCCATGCGCTTGAAGGAGCGCGCCGGCTCCTTACATCCCGCTCAAGTTACCGTAACAGTTTCCGCCGAACACTTGCAACCAAAGCGAATGCGCGCGGCAATAGCGAACTGGCCCCGGCAACCAAATCAATCCTCGCGCCGTCAACCGCTTGACAATGATAACTACACTCCCCACCTTTCGCGGCAATCAAATTCGTATTCTGGAGTATCGGGAGACAGGGTTATGGCGAAGGTCGATGTTGGTTTCAAAATTCCGCAGGCGGTTGAGGAAATTCTTGCGGCGTGTCCGCGCTATACCGTCGCAAGGAACAAGCAGGATCTGCTCAACCTGGCGGTGCGCGATGAGGTCAACGGCGTGCACGAAGTCGCGTACGATGTCCCGGGCAAAGGTCGCATCGTCGAAGCCACGGTCTGCAAGGTAAAGAATGGCATTGCGGCAAACTACCCCGACGCCTACATGCGCCGCCGCGATCCGGACTGCATGGTCATTGCGGATGAGAAACCCACGGACAAGCCCCGCTTCAAGGACCAGTTCGGCGAAGAGTTCCAGAAACTCCGGCAGGAGACGTTTGACTGGCTGAAGACGCAGGAACTCGCCATCTTCCCGTTCATCGCCGGCGCGCCGGGCAAGGGCGCAGATGCCCTCGTCGTGGCCCCCGCGAACGCGGGCTTCTTCGCGCTCGGCCTCGCGTTGCTTCAAGGCATCCTCGACGAGGAGCAACTGCCGAAAACCTTTGACCCGAAGGCGGTCATCTACGTCGCCCCGCCCTTCCGCCACACCCACTTCAAGGGCAGGCAGATGGTGGTGCACAACCGCCGCCCCGGTCGCCACGAGCTCTTCAGCTACAACTTGTATCCCGGCCCCAGCGCCAAGAAGGGCATCTACGGTGTGCTGCTGACCCTCGGCGAACAGGAGAGCTGGGTCACGGCCCATTGCTCGACCGTACAGGTCATAACCCCCTACGAGAACAAGATCACGATCATGCACGAAGGCGCGAGCGGCGGCGGCAAGAGCGAGATGCTCGAGCAGGTCCATCGCGAGCGCGACGGAGCCATCCTCCTCGGCCAGAACGTAATCTCCGGCGAAAAGCGCACGCTCGTGCTGCCTCGTAACTGCGATCTGCGCCCTGTGACCGACGACATGGCGCTCTGCCATCCCTCGCTCGCGAAGAAGGACGGACGGCTTGCGCTGATGGACGCCGAACAGGGCTGGTTCGTGCGCGTCAATCACATCACGCACTACGGCATCGATCCGCACCTCGAAGAGCTGACCATTCATCCGAGCGAGCCGCTGCTCTTCTTCAACATCGACGCCCACCCAGGCGGCACGGCGCTGATCTGGGATCACATTGAAGACTCGCCCGGCAAACCCTGCCCGAACCCGCGCGTGATCGTCCCCCGCAAGTGCGTGCCCGACGTCGTGCAAGGCGCGGTCAGCGTCGATATCCGCAGCTTCGGCGTTCGTTGCCCGCCCTGCACCGCGGAGAATCCGACCTACGGCATCATCGGACTCATGCATCTCCTCCCGCCGTCCCTCGCCTGGCTCTGGCGGCTTGTCGCCCCGCGCGGACACGGCAATCCGAGCATCGTCGCCACCGAAGGCATGAGCTCGGAAGGCGTCGGCTCCTACTGGCCCTTCGCCACGGGACGCATGGTGGACCAGGCGAACCTGCTCCTGCAGCAGATCATCGAAACACCGCGCGTTAAATTCATCCTCACGCCGAACCAGCACGTCGGCTCGTGGAAGACCGGCTTCATGCCGCAGTGGATTGCGCGCGAGTATCTCGCCCGTCGCGGCGGTGCGCGGTTCCATAGCGACCAGGTGACACCCTCGCGCTGCCCGCTGTTCGGCTACTCCCTGAAGAGCATCGTCATCGAAGGCCAGACCATCCCCGGCATCATGCTGCGCGTCGAGACGCAGAAGGAAATCGGCCTGGATGCCTATGACATCGGCGCGAAACAACTGACCGACTTCTTCCACAAGGAGTTGAAGCAGTTCCTCGACGCGGACCTTCTGCCGGTCGGCAAGAAGATCATCGACTGCTGCCTCTCCGGCGGCAGCGTCGAAGACTACGTCAGCCTGCTCCCTCATCCGCTGCTCGACGACGAATCCTGAAGCAAGGACAACGCATTAACCGCGGAGGCGCTGCTACAACGCTCATCGAGCGTGTAGTAGCCGCTCCGCGAGCGGCACTTGCGAAACGCGCCCCCAGCCGACGCCCCCCTTTCTTGACGCGCCCGGGATGATCTGAAATGGTTGCGGGATTAAGCTCACCATGTCCAACCGAACGGGGCCGTTGGAATCGCTTCCGGCACAGCGCGAGGCAATCAACCTTGCCTGCTGCGGGATGATGTTTCGCATCCACACCGACAATTCCGCGGCTGCGGCATGGCTCCTGGAATTTGTACAACCCTGGTTTACATCCGGAACCGGTTCGGCGACGCACGTCCTATCCATTCACAGCTCACGCGACCTGTACGATGACGCACGCGGACGTCAGCCTTCGGGCGCGACACACCGCGCATGCTATGCGTTCGACCAGATGGCGTTCACCCTGCCCTCGTGGACGGAGGATGAAGCGACAGTATTCCACGATGCGGAGCGCTCCTGCGTCCTCCGGATTGACGGCACCTGCGTCACGTTGCTTGCGGACCCGTCGTCGCGTCGCTGGCGCATGCACCTCTTGTGGATGCTTTGTGAGATCGTCGCGACTGAATGGCGCCGGTCACAGGTCGACCTGCATGCCGCCGCCGTCGAGTTCGGCGGCCAGGGCATCGCTCTTTGCGGCCCGAAGATGTCAGGCAAAAGCACACTGCTCCTGAATCTGCTGCTATCGGGCCGTTTTCGCTTTGTTTCCAACGACCGCGTATTCATCGACGGCCATCAAGTCCGGGGAATACCCACGGCGGTGAAGTTGAGACCGGACACGCTGACGCGCTTTCCGAACCTCGTCCGGGGTCTCCCCGCCGTGAGCCGCCCCTATCTCCACAACAGTCGCGAGCTCGGCGAATGGCCCGACGGCCTTGTGGACCGGGAAGTCGCCGAATTCTTCGCACTCAGCACGGCCCAATTCGCGAAACAACTCGGCGCGGAAGCTGCGGCATCGGCTCCCCTCAAGGTCCTTCTCTTTCCGCGACTGGACCCGGAGGTGGACTCATGGCGACTCGAGGGACTGACGATCGATGAATGCGCCGCCGCACTCCGGGCGAACCCTTACGGGAATCCGCCGCCCCGGAACGATGATCAAGCAGGGACCATTGCACGGGCAGTCGCGGGATTCCGACTCACCCTTGGACCCAATGCCTACGACGATCCCGATTTTGCAGTTCGCCTGATGAACGCCATGGAGCGCGGATGAGCAACGCAGCGCTAAGCCCTGCAATCGCGCGCTTTGGCATCGAAGAACAGGAAATGACGTTGATCTCACCGCTCGGACAGGCGAAAGGGCGTCGGTGGGCCTATCGGTTGACGGATTCCCGCGGACGGATCTTCAAGGTCCGCGTCTTCGAAAGCGAATCGGTCGCATCCCGTGTCGTTGCCTTGCGCAAGGGCCTCGACGCGGCCTTCGCCCCTGTCTTGGATCAGTGCGGTCCCGTGGTCCTCGAGGAATGGATCGTCGGCACACCATGGTCTCAGCGCGAGCAGCAGCTCCGGATCAGCGAGGCCGGGGAAATACTCGGAGGCCTTCACGCCAACAACCTCAGGGATATCCGGACGGAGCCATGGCTCGTGTCCGCTGATGCCGACATGGCGCAGCTCGTTGAAGCCGGGGTTCTTTCGGGGATAGACGCAGATCGGCTCGCGGTAATGCTGCGCGACTTGGATCCCGGGCACGCCGTCACCGCGATCACGCATCTGGACTTTTGCGCCGACAACATCCTCGTGGATGAGGACGATCGGCTTCGGATCATCGACAATGAGTTGTTTGAGACAGGCCCCGTCGGCTTCGACCTGGGCCGGACTTTCCACCTTTGGCCCATGTCCGAATCCGAACGTACGGCGTTCATGGAAGGCTATCTGTATTCCGCTGGAAGAGATCCCGGCGAGTTCGGGTTCTGGCGCGTTGTGGCAAGCCTGCAATGCGCGAGAGTGTTTCTGCGTCGCGACCCGGTGCGCCTCGAATCTTCACTCCTCTTGCTCAGGCAGTTGATGGCGGAACAGCATAGTCATTCCGGCGTGTTCTCCGCGCGCGATTCCCTGGTAGCGCACGCGGATCCCGAATCCACGCTGCGCAGCGCGCTGCAAGGGGCGAAGGCCTTCCTGGAGAGGCATCATACGACGGACGCGTTGGCCTCTGTCGTAACCCGAAGGGATCACATAAGCGCCCTGCGAGCTTTGGCGACGGATCACACTCACCTTGGTTTCATCGTTTGCGCATCCAGCATGCCGTCGGGTCGTATCCATTCCGTATGTCGAGAGGAAGGCTTCGAGACCCATGGCGAGTGCGCTGACAGCCTGCTACTGGCCCGCGAGCTGTCATGTCTTACGCATCGTGCACATGTTCCAACCACCATCATCACGGCCACGCTGCCACGGCAAGGCGCCTATGCATCCGGTGTGGAGCTGTTCATCCCGGATGCAGACGACAGGCTGGTCAAGGAGTGGATCCGGGACGAAATCGGCACACATATCGCGATGATGCTGACGGGCATCGACGGCTTCTGGAAGGCCCACCACATCCTGCTGGAGGAAGGCTTCCGCGTACCATCCTTCATGGGCAGCGAGCCCGAATGGATCGGCGATACAGGATGGCGCGTGATGTTCCACGATAAGATTCACGACGGACGAAACCACCGCGTCGAGTTGCTCGTTGCGGCACCCGGCAGCGCTTGGCCCCACCGCATGGGAGCGATCGGAGTGGCAGGACATGAGTGACACGGGGCCGGAAGCAGAGGTTAGGGAACTGATACGGGGCTACTTCAAGTCCCGGTGCATCCATGCCGCTGTGCAACTGGGCGTTCCCGACATCCTGGCGGACACCGCCCTTTCATCCGCTGAAGTCGCGACTCGAGCCGATGCGGACCGCGATGGCATGGACAGATTGCTCCGGGCCTTGTCGTCTATCGGAATCGTCGCGCAGTCACCCGACCATTTGTTCTCGCTGACGCCTCGCGGGGCTCTGCTGCGAAGTGAAAGCGGCTCTTCGCTGCGAAGCGAAGCCCTTCACCTCCTGCACGATGCGTCGTGGGCGACATGGGGTCGGCTCACGGACAGCATCAAGACGGGGCAAGCCGCATTCCCCACTGTCTTTGGAACGAGCGCGTGGGCCTATCGTGAGGCGAACGAGGAGGCTGGACGACGATTCGCCGACATGGCCAGCCGTTTATCGGCGCACAGCGCCCCGCTGCTTGCCTGCGCGCTAGATCTCTCGAGAGCGAAATGTGTCGTAGATCTCGGCGGAGGTGAAGGCCACCTGCTCATCGCGCTCCTCAAACGCTGGCCGGGACTCCGCGGCTTGCTTGTCGAGCAACGATCGGTTCAGCAGGCGGCATCGCGAGCATTCAGCGATGCGGGCGTCAGCGATCGCTGCGCATGGGTTGAGGGCGATCTTCTCAACGAAGTGCCGCGGGACGGTGATGTGTATCTGCTGAAGTCGGTACTCCACGATTGGGATGACGGCAACGCCGCGCGCATTCTCCGGAATTGCCGTCAAGCCATGTCGCCCGGAGCGGAGCTCATCGTGATCGAAGCGCTCCGGCGACGGGACGACGATGCCGCGCAGGCTTTCATGGATCTTCACATGCTCGTTACGCACGGCGGTCGGGAGCGACGCCCCGAGGAGTTGGAGTCACTCATGACGACCGCGGGCTTCCGCCTGATCGGTACCGAGAAGGCCGGCTCGCACCTCCACATCGTCCGCGGGTCGCCCGCGTGAACATCGCGATGTCCATGCTCGCCGAGGCGGGTCATCACGCCGGCGCGTTCGGGCTTGCGCGACGTCTGGTACAGGCGGGTCACCGCGTTGTCTTCATCGGCCTCGCCGAGTGCCGCGCATGGGTGACCGCCCAGGGGTTTGAGTTCATCGCATTTGCCGAAGATCTCCTTCCGGCTGGAAGCGGACACAACCCGGGTCGCAGTCGCAGGGAGCGGGAGAAGCTGTTTGGGAAATTTCTCCAGAGGATTGTCGGTGGCGAACTCGATCACTGCCTGACGGAATGCCAGGCCCAGGTTCTGCTCTGCGACACGTTCACGTGGTACACGGCCCTGCGCGCGATTCGTCTGGGCATCCCAACGATCAACCTGTCTGTCATTCTCTCGTCCCGTCCCAACGAGATCGTTCCGCCGATCGTAACGGACGCCGCGCCGGCGCGATCATCCGCATCGCGGGTCCGCATCAGGGCATCATGGATCGGGCTTCGCGTGAAACACTTCTTCACGAAGCGGCTGGCCTCGAAGCTGACCGGCGCCTTCCGAGCGCCGACACGCATGCACCACCTCATCGACGTCTTTCGCTCTATCGCCAGGCAATCTTCATTCCCCTGCGTGGAGAACGAAACGTATTGGTTCGGTGAGATGGGTCCGCGGCTGGCCCTGCCCGAGATCGCCCTGTGCCCGCGCTGCTTCCAATTCGTCGGCGACCCCGACACCGAGCGTGTGTACGCAGGACACTTCGTGGACCTGAATCGCGTCGAGCCGACGCTCGAAGCGCCAATCACTTCGAACGGCAGTCCCCTCGTGCTCTGCTCCCTCGGTTCCAGTGCCACGTTCTACCCACACCGGCAGCGCTTCTTTCGCGCGATCGAGGAGGCGAGCCGGCTGCGGCCCGATTGGATGTTCGTGGTGCATTCCAGCGACCCTGAATACACCGCCTCTCACACGCGGTCCGCGAACTTCTCCGTATACGCGCAGGTTCCGCAACTGGAACTTCTGAAGAAGGCCTCGGCGATGGTGACCCACGGCGGCATCAACTCGATCATGGAGTGCATCGAGTTCGGCGTTCCGATGGTCATCGTTCCTGCGATGAGGGATCAGCCCGGAAATGCCGCGCGCGCGATCGAACACGGCATCGCCAGGACCACGAGGATGCCATCGTTGACGGGAGAGATCCTCGCGGCTCTCGTGGCAGATGCGATGCGCGACGACGCCATGAAGTCCGCGCTGGCGCGAATGAAGCAAGCGGTGGCGTCGGAGAGCGGCATGGACAAGGCACTCAGGCTGATTGAGCGTCAGGTCCTTCGCTGAAATCCCGCAAGTCGCCGCATCATCCCAAAAGGATGAACAATCGCCAGCAGCGGCAAGGGAAGCTTTGAACCCTCGTGATATTTTCGGAGTTGCTCCTGCCCCGGGAAGAGAAGCTGTCCGAGCTGGAGGAACCGCGCGGGACGGATGATGAGATTCTTCTCCGCCCTCATCCAGCGAGCGAGCGAAGCCGGAAGCTCCACCGCATTGACCTCCGGCCGCGGCTGCGGCACGAACCCCGGCTTCAGCTTCTTCAGCGCGGCGGAGGCTTCGGCTCCGGGCAGCAGCAAGTCGAGGATTTCCAAGGATTGGAAAACTTCCTGCATCACATTCCAACGATTGGAACGCTCGCGCACCGCATCCCAGTCCAGCGTCGCCGCGCGCTTTTCAAGGAATCGCTGGATGTCCATGAACCAAATCAGCCTGTTGCCCGTCACCGTGCGAACGAACCACGTGGCGGAGGCGCCGCGTTCGAGGCCATAGCCGTTGAACATCCCGTGCTTGGCGATGTGAAGCAGCAGGTAGATGAGCTCATCCTCGGGCGCGAGGACTCCGATGGCCGCGCCGTGAAGGGAGGCGTGTGTCCAGCGCTTGCGGATTTCGTCTTCTCGAATGCGGTACAGGTTGCCGCGATCGACGAGTTCCCAATGGAGTTCGAGCGTGATGCGATTCTTCGATTCGTGTTTCAGGACGACGTGGAAATGGCCTCGCTTGACCAGGGCCTGGTTCAGGGCGGATCCCACGACGCGGAATCCGGCAGCAACGAGCGCATCGAGGGCGCGCGCCCGGTCGGCGGGCGCGACGATCACATCCACGTCGGCGAAGGAGCGGAGCCCCGGCTCGCCATAGAGCGCCAAGGCCAAAGGCGGTCCCTTGAGCACGGCAAAAGGAATGGCGCCGGGTGAAAGCGCACGGCTGACATCGACGAGCGTGGCTTCGGCGGCGAGGTGAATCAAACCCGTGCGGTGGCGCATGGGCTTGAACGACGGCTCAAGCGATGCTGCAAGACTCTCCAGCCCATGCGCGTAGAGGGCGTGGCGAAGATTCTCCCAATCGATGGGACGTGATGCAGCGTGTTCCGTCGGCGAAGCCAGCGTGCGAAATACCTGGAGGATGTCGCCCAGCCTTGCTTCATCCTCGCGGGCTGCTTCGCGGGGATAGATCGACATGAAACGGGAAGCGATGAAACGGAGTGGTGAGAAGCCGAGGGATGCGACACCGAGAACCCCTCGCCTCATCCACGAAGGCACCCGTCCAAGAACCGAAAAGATCGCGTCTTCCCATCGCGACAGGCGAACAATCCAGCCCAGGCGTTTCGAATCCGCTGGTGCTTCGAACCGGATGATCACGCCGTCCCCTTCGGCGCGAAGAGCCTTACCAACGATATCTGCGGGTTTCACCCACGATCCAACGCGTGAGTTGTCACCCTTCTCGCGAAACTCATCGCCCCGCCGTTCGAGGATGCGGTGCAGGACCACAAGGTTATCCCGCGAGAAGGCGATGATGTCGCCGACGGCCAGCGATGCGGGATCAAGCTCTTGGAGCGTAACCCGCATACCGTGACGGATCAGGGGCGCCATGCTGCGTCCGCTGGCTATGACGGCGCGCTCGTTCACTTCAACATCTCCTCGACGTGGGCGATGGAGGAGTCAAGGCGGCCCGGGACCATCTTGTAGAATTCCACATCCTTGAGCCGGGCCGACATGTCCGCGATCAGGCCCGACGCCTTGCCGCCATGGACACGTTCAAGAAGCGCGGTTCGGGACGACGAGGGAATCTTCTTGATCAGCTCCATGACACCCGCGGCGGCCGGAATCCGCATGCAGACCGAATCGGCGCTTCGATCGATGGGTTCATGATCCTCATACTTGATTTGCGCCAGCAGCGTGCCGTGGCGGCGCGCGATGGCGCGGAGGGGTTCCGTGTGTTTCGCGAGGTCTTCCAGTTCCATGTCCACTTCGAGCAAATCGAGATCCGTTTTGACGCTGAGGATTCTCGCGCCGGTTTCGGCGACAATCTCGCGCTCCATCACCGGCGACCAACCGGTGAACCACGCTTTCAGGTATGCGTCACGCTTTTGCACCGTCGTCACATTCGCCGTGACCTTCGTGGTGAGGAATACGACGGCGTGAAGCAGCGCCCGCGTCGCGGGGCTGCCCGACATGAGGCTCAGGTCCACGAGCTTCTTGGCATCCTGCTGGAAGTTGAGGTCAATCGCCGGCATGGATTGAATCAGCGCGCGACCGGGTCCCTCGCGAATGCCGATGCGCAGCGGGAACGGCTCGACGAACCCATCGCTGCGGGAGATCGGCGCAAACTCGTCGGACAGCAGGGCGAACCCCTTCGCCCCGAGGTGCGCCGCCAGCGTCGTCTTGCCCATCCCCGATCCACCGGCCAGCACGACGGCTTTGCCATCGCGCGAAACGCAGGCTGCATGGATCATCCAATGCGTGACAAGCTCGCGCAGGATCATCCTCGCCATCAGCACGGACGGCCATTGAATGACCTCCGGTGCCGCGCTTCGGTAGTTCTCGGCGGGACCGGACACCACGAGGGATCCCTTTGCGTCGAGGTGATACCGGATGAGCAGGTCGGGTGAGCCAACGACGTCAGCGCGAAACGCGCCGTAGAGATTCGTGAAACGATCGAGAATCGCCGCGTCATTGCCGGCAAGGCGGACGCGCCGGTCGAGGATAAGGTAGTCGGCTTGATGTGCCGCGGGCGATTGCAGCGAGGAGGCTTCGACGGACGTCAGTTGAACGGATTCCAGCTCTTCCACGAATGCCGCTTTCAGCGAAGGCAGGGTCGGCTGCAAGATTCCGGCCCAACACAAGGGGGCAGCGCGACTGCCGTCACGTGATCGAGGTCTTCTGACAGAAGGTCGTCTGCTCGACGACGTCGCCGGTCGTGTACGTTGTGACTTCTGGCTCAGGCATATTCATGGTTCAGCTCCCTCAAAGGCCTGGTTAGCGCGGGTTCGAGTTGAGTCCGCAGAAGATCGTCTGCTCGACCACATCGCCGGTTGCATAAGTCGTGACTTCAGGCTCTGGCATCGTTGTATTCACAGTCAGGTACTCCTGCGCATCGTGCATCAATCTCTACTCGACAGACACCCTGCCGCAGAATGCCGTCTGCTCGCAGACTTCAGCCACTGTGTACGTGGTCACCTCAGGCTGGGGCATTTCCTGGTTGTTCATGGTGCTCTCCCGCGAATGTCGAAAGGCTAGGATCCTGCGAGGCAATAGGTCGTATCACACGCGATCTCTTCCACGGTGTAGGTCACGATATCGGGCTCGGGCATGGTTGTTGTCATAGGAATCTCCGCGATCAACCGGGAATTGAGTTGCCGCCGCAAAAAACGGTCTGCTCGCTGACCTCGGCGGTGGTGTACGTCGTAATCTCGGGCTGCGGTATATGCTCGTTCTGCATGATCGCTCCTTGGTCTTGACTACGCGTCACAGATGACGGCGCAAAAGGACAACGTCGCTGAAAGTTCCTCGATGGTGTACGTGGCAATTTCCGGTTCTGGCAATGTATTCATCAATCGACCTCCGTGCGAAACGATGCCCCTCATCCCCCCTCGACGACAAGTCCTTTTTCGCGGAGCTGCCCCAACGCCTTCCGGATCACTGCCGATACATCCTGGTCTGCCTGAAGCTTGAACCGCTCGCGCAGACGCGCCGCTATCACCGCTTCATCGGAGGATTCGCCAAGCGCTTGCCAGATACAGGCGGACGTGGAATTCAAGACATGTACCTTGTCCGCCTCCTCATCCACAAGCATCAGCTCATCCTGCATCAGCTGTTCCTTCAATCCGTCCCGTCTTTTCATGACCTATTCATACTGTCCACGTGTTGCGAAGAACAATGTCGCATTTTGCCCACGGAACACACGGAATACGCGGAAAGAGGAGTAAGATTTGTGGCCCACGGAGTTCACGGATGGCACGGATGAAGAAAGAATATTGAGGGTTCTTGTTCTCTGAAACTGAACATCCTCTTTATCCGTGACCTCCGTGGGCAGAATCAGGGCAGCAAGGCGCGCAGGGCGGCGTCGGTGTCGTTCAGGCGGGCTACGATCAGGCTGACGTCGGAGCCGGGGCCGGTGGCGGAGTAGGCGTATTCGATGTTGATGCCCGCCTTCGCCCAGGCGTCGATGGCGCTGGCCATGCCGCCGGGGGCGTTGGCGACTTCGAGGAGGACGACGTCGCGCTCGATCACGAGCTGACCTTTGTCGCGCAGGACACGGACGGCCTTCTTGTGATCGTCGACAATGATGCGGAGGTAGCCGACTTCGAGGCCTTCGGACAATGAAAGCGCGACCATGTTGATGCCTTGCTCGCGCAGGCGGTCGATGACCGAGGAGAGCGTGCCCGGTCGGTTTTCAAGGAACACCGAGAGCTGTTTGCCGATGCGGGCGCTGTAGAGTTTCTGGTCCACCATGATCGGATCCTCCTTCACAAGACTAGAACTTGAGATCGGCTTTGCGCAAGCGGGCGCCGAGTTCGTTGAGAACCCGCTCGTCATCGCCATCGCCGCGCGACTCGAACGTGGACGAGAAACGCAGGAAGGCGCCTACATCGTCCCAGGGCACGGTCGAAATCGAATGCTCGCGAATGAGATACTGCGACGCGTCCTCAGCGCTCTTGAACTCCAGGCTGCCCGCGCCCTTCGGCGCTGGCACATACATAAAGAACGTGCCGCCCGGCATGTGGGCGTCGAAGCCTGCCTTCTTGAGGACCTTGACGAGCTTTTCCAGCCGACGCCGGTAGTGCTCCCGGATCTCTTCCGACAGCTTGATGTCGGCAATGCCCGCGCAGCCCGCGAGCTGGATCGCTTTGAACTGGCCGGAGTCGCAGTTGTCCTTCACCTCGGCAAAGGCCTGCACGACGCGGGAAGCGCCCGCGACGAAGCCGAGTCGCCAGCCGGTCATGTTGTAGCTTTTGCTCATCGAGTGCAGCTCGATGGCGACGTCTTTGCCGCCGGGCCGCGAAAGGATCGAGAAGCGCTTCTTGCCATAGATCAGCGTCGCATAGGCCGCGTCCTGCACGATCAGGATGTTGTGTTTCTGCGCAAAGGCGATGAGCTCGTCGAAGAACGCTTCCGTCGGCGCGGCGCCGGTCGGGTTGTTCGGATAATTCACATAGAACAGCTTCGCGCGCTTGGCCACTTCCTCAGGAATCGACTTCAGATCCGGAAGAAACGCGTTCTCGCGCTTCAGCGGGATCTTCACGATCTCGCCGCCGAGATACTTCGAATGCGTGCCGAGCACCGGATAGCCCGGAACCGTCATCAGGACCACGTCGCCCGGATTCACAAAGCATAGCGGCAGGATCGCGAGGGCGGACTTGGACCCGATGCTGTGGTTGATCTCGGTGTCGGGATTCAGGTCGTTGACCCCGAAGAAGCTCTCCATGTACTTCGCCGCGGAAAGCTTGAACTCGCGGATGCCGTTGTCGGCGTAGCCGCGATTCGAGGGATCATCCACCGCCTTCTTGAGCGCCTCGCGCACCGCGGGAGGCGCCATGCGATCGGGTTCGCCCACGCCGAAGTCCAGCAGTTCCACGTCGGGCCGCTGCTCACGGGCCGTGGCCTTGGCGCGTTTGATCTTCTCGAACTTGTAGATTTCGTTGGAGGTGCCGTACCTGGCGCCGCCGATGCGCTCTGCAAAAAGTGTCTGTATGTCCATACGCAGGAATGGTTAAGGGTTGATGGTTAATGGTCTGAATAGAACAGGAGGCGTGATACCGATTCCGGCATCAACCATCAACCTTTAACCATCCGACCATTTCCCGCCCTACTTGATCGCCGCGCCGATGAAGACCATCACAAAGAGGGCAACCGTCTCGATGATGCCGAGGGCCATCAGGTAATTGCCGAAACCTTTGCCTGTTTCCGCCATAGCATCTGCCGCGCCCGCGCCGATCCGGCCCTGATAATAGGCCGACAAGCCGATCGCGATGCCGCCAAAGAGCCCTGCCCCGATGTAGGCAGGCCACCCTGTCGGCACAGCGACGGATGACTTGATGATGTTGTTCATCAGGATCATGCCGTAGATCGTCTGCGACAAGGGGGCGCCGATGAAGGTCACGAGGATGAAAGGCGCCGCCTTGCCCTGCAGGTAACACTTCTTCCAGGCGCCTACCGCGGCGGGGCCCGCTGCGCCGATGCCGAGGCACGAACCCAAGGCTCCGAAAGCCAGTGCGCAGGCCGCACCCATCTTGCCAAGTCCCGTCATGACTGCTGCATCCATGGTCTAGTTCCTCTCGTTAATACTCAATGCCGGCGGTTTTCGTTCTTCTGAAACGGTCGGTACGGGAAGCCCGTCCACTGCATCCCGATATGCGACGAAAATTCGAGCGTGTTCAGGCGGACGCCGTGCACGAGCACGCCCATCGCGGACAGCAGGATGTTCAGCGCGTGGCCGAAGAAGAGGATCAGCGCCGCAATCAGCCCGGTGCCCAGCCCCTTCACGCCCGCAAGGGCCATGTCGTTGAACGACGCGGCCACGGCGAAGGACGCCGTGCCCACGGCAAAAAGGCGAAGGTACGACACGACATCGACGAAGTTGCTGACAAGGCTCAGCGGCAGCATGACATGGTTGAACCACTCATGCTTCAGCAGGTTCACGGGGGTCATGAAGAGGACGATCGCGATGACGGACAACGCAAAGACCCAGGTGACAACCGCAGGATAGGCCTCGCCCAGCACCATGGTGCGCGCAATGAAGTACATCGTCCAGGTCGTGCCGATCCAGCCCAACTGGGCGAGCGCCTGCAGTGTCGTACGCGAACGCCAGGCATTCCAGGCATGGGCGACGGACAGGTGAAGCGCGCCGATGACGAAGCAGAGCAGCATGATGTTCCGCTCATTGCCGAGCCAGTCGATCTTCAACTCACGCAGCGGGGCGGGGAGATTCGACAGGCCGAAGTAGGTGCCCGTGAGCACGCCCCAGACCATCGTCGCGATGCTCATCACATAGAGAAGAACGAACGGCGCCGGAGGCGCATCGCGGAAACGACGGCGCGCGACGATGGTCATGATGAGGAAAAGGGCTCCGTACCCGGCGTCGCCAACGAGCATCGCGAAGAAGACGCTGAAAAAAAGCATGAAGACCGCGCTGATATCGATCTCCTCGTAGCCGGGCAGGATCCCGATGGCATCGAACACGGCCTTGATCGGCCTCACCCACCACGTGTTCTTCATCATCGTCGGCACAGGGTCTCCCGGTTTCGGATCATCGATCACCACGGCCCAGCCATGTTGAGCCGACGCCTCGGCCACTCGCGTGGCGCAGTCCTCCGGACAATAGCCCCGGACATAGCCGACAACACCCGAATCACCCATGCCCGTGCGCGCTTCGAGGAATGCAATCTTCTCCTCCGCGACGACGAGAGCGCGCTCCAACTGCGCCCTGCGCGCAGCCAGATCGGCCAGTCTCGTGTCACACGCCGTCCGTTGCGATGCGATCGATTCAAGGGCCGACTGCATCTCGCCGATGCCGTGCGCTGGCGGATGGAACTCAAGCCCTCCGGCGTCGACGGGCGCCTGCGATACGACCGCCGCCCGGCGCGCGTCTTTCCCCTCACCCAACTCGACGACCGCAGCCGAGTCAGGTGCTTCGAACGACTTGCCCTTGGGAATCGAAAGCAATTTGAGATGCACGCCTTCCCTGGCCAGGGCCTGGATCTGGGCAGGATCAAATTGCCCGAAGGGCAGCGTCCGTTCGATTTCGCGTTGCAGCCGCAGCTGCTCGGCGTCCAGGGCAGAGCGCCGGTGGGTCAAGTCGTCCACCTCGGCTACCACGGCATCGATGGACAGCTCGCCGCCCGTCGTCCCGGCCGTCAATGACGGAAGTTGCAGCAGGGCGCGCTGGATGCCGCCCAGGCGCTCCCGCTCTTTCTCGACATCCGCGCCTTCGGTTTCCTGGAACGGCGAGAGATGAAGAACGCCGAGCTCGCGGAGCGCGGAAAGGGAGGCATCGCGGTCCGCGCCGAAGCAGAGGACGGTGACACATTTCATCGGAACGATCATGCCGCCTCCTCGCCGGGCGCCTTGCTCTTCGCGATTTTCGCGCGCGCCACCTCCGCGGTCTGCATGTCGCCGAGGAAGATCCGGATCGTACGGATGTTCCGCTCGCACTCCGGGATCTTCACCTTCTCAAAGAGATTCACGCGCTGGCTCGTCGTTCGCAGTTCCTCCGACAACCGGAGATACTGTTCGCCCAGCACGGAGCGCTCGATCAACAATCGAACCAGCTTCTCAAGGACATCGAACCCGTCGTCCACCCAGAGTGGCGACGAATACAGGTCGGGCATGTTCCGCTCGAACACGACGTCCTGAATCACCGGGATGGCCACGCCGGCTATGTTGCCCTCCGTCATTGGAACATCCTTCACCCTGAGCAGGGCTTCGAAATCCACGGGCTGAGCGAACAGTTTCACCCAGTGACTCAGGTCCGCCTCGATCGCCCGCGATGCGGCGGCCTTCTCGTCCATCTGCGCCTCGATGTTGCGAAGCTCCGACTGCAGTTGCTGCTTCTTGAGCAACAGCGTCGGCAGATAGCGGCGAAACCGCTTCAGCGAGTCCCGCTCCGCCTTCAGGGCATTCTTCGTATGTTTGATCTTCGCCATGGCTAGGACGTTGCGATCGCGGACTTCGGCCAGAACGTGTCGGTCAGCTTCGACGGCAACCCGGTCTCCGCCGGCTCAAAGCAATCCGCAAGAATCTGCCAGCACTGGTCCAGCGCCTTTTCGAGCGGGATGTTGACGCTGAGGTCCATCATCTCCTTCTCGAAGCGCGCCCCGTACTTCAGGAGCTTGCGATCCCATTCACTCATCCGGAATCCCATCGACCGCTTCTCCAGCGTCTCCTTGTAGGAGGCGTAGAGCTGGATCATCGAGTTCATGATCGTGCGGTGGTCGGCACGGGTCTTGTTGTTCACGAGCTGCTTCAGGCGGCTGAGCGAACCGAACGGCTCGATGCGTCCGTTGCGCAGGTAGAACTGGCCTTCCGTGATGTAGCCGGTGTTGTCGGGCACGGGATGCGTCACGTCGTCGCCCGGCATCGTCGTCACGGCAAGAATTGTGATTGATCCCGCGCCTTCAAAATCCACCGCCTTCTCATAGCGCGCGGCAAGCTGGCTGTAGAGATCGCCGGGGTAGCCGCGGTTCGACGGAATCTGCTCCATCGTGATGGCGATCTCCTTCAGCGAGTCGGCGAAGTTCGTCATGTCCGTCAGCAGGACCAGCACACGCTTGTCCTGCAGCGCAAACTGCTCCGCCACGGCCAGCGCCAGATCGGGGACGAGCAGGCACTCGACGACAGGATCGGAC
The DNA here is from genome assembly GCA_964503335.1 of uncultured Verrucomicrobiota bacterium. GTDB lineage: Bacteria > Verrucomicrobiota > Kiritimatiellia > CAIVKH01 > CAIVKH01 > CAZCZZ01. The sequence continues at coordinate 37,822 of CAZCZZ010000012.1, read as the reverse complement.
GCCGTGTGCATGAACATCACGGTGCGCGCGAGGGCTCCGTGCTCTTCCAGATAGTCCCTGAAGAACAGGTAGTCGTCATGCTTCAGCCCCATGCCGCCCAGGATGATCACATCGACTTCAGCCTGCAGCGCGATGCGGGCGAGCAGCGGATTGTACGGTTCGCCAGCGACAGAGAAGATCGGGAGCTTCTGCGACACGACCAGCGTGTTGAACACGTCGATCATCGGGATGCCCGTGCGCACCATGCGCTCCGGGATGATGCGTCGCGAAGGGTTCACGGAAGGTCCGCCGATCGCCGTCATGTTCTCGTCCAGCGAAGGTCCGCGGTCGCGGGGCTGCCCGCTGCCCGTAAAGATGCGGCCCAGCAGGGAATCCGAGAAAGAAACCTGCATCGGGTGACCCAGGAAGCGCACCTGCGCCTCCGTGGATATGCCGCGGCTTCCCGCGAACACCTGCAGGTACACCCGATTGTCCTCGAGCCGGATGACCTGGGCCAGCGAGATGCCGAAGGATGACGTCACTTCGGCCAACTCACGGTACGCGACGCCTTCAGCCTGCACGACGATGACGTTGCCCGCGATCTGCTCGATGCGATGGTAGACCTTATGCATGTGCGCTCACCTCCGCGACCATCGTCGCGATGCGATCCTGGGTCCCGCTGTAATCCGGCGTGCCGGCCGCGATACGATTCCAATCTTTTGTGGCCTGCGTGAGGCGCTGGAAGAAGTGGCGGGCAGATTCCTTGTCCTTGAATTGAAGCCCCGCACGCAGCGTTGCCACGAGGCGACTGAACACGTCGCGCTGCCGGTCCGCCGGCGTCGCCGCATCGACCTCGTGATACGCATCCTGCTGCAGGTACACGGCGTCGAGATACTCCGCCTTGAGGTAGACGACGAAGTCATCCATCGACGTGCCCTCCTCGCCTACCACCTTCATCATCTGGCCCACTTCGTTGCCGCGACGGAGGATGCCGCGCGCGAACGCGACGTCCTCCTCTCCGACGATGCTCACATACTTGCTCCAGCTCTCCAGCGGATGGATCGCCGGGAACCGTCGCGCGTCGGAGCGTTCGCGGGAGAGACCGTGAAATGCGCCGACGACTTTCAGCGTCGCCTGCGTGACGGGCTCCTCAAAATTGCCGCCGGCCGGGCTGACGGTGCCGCCGATCGTCACGGACCCCGTCGTGCCGTCCTTCAGCCGCACCAAACCGCCGCGCTCATAGAACGACGCGATGACGGATTCCAGATACGCGGGGAACGCTTCCTCGCCCGGGATTTCTTCAAGGCGTCCGGAAACCTCCCGCAGCGCCTGGGCCCATCGCGACGTGGAGTCGGCGAGGAGCAGCACATGCAACCCCATCTGTCGGTAGTATTCCGCGATCGTGACGGCGGTATAGACGGAGGCCTCGCGGGCTGCGACGGGCATCGAGCTCGTGTTGCAGATGATCAACGTGCGCTCCATCAGGCTGCGCCCCGTGCGCGGGTCCTGCAGGTGGGGAAACTCACGGAGCGTTTCCACGACTTCGCCCGCGCGCTCGCCGCACGCGGCGATGACGACAATGTCCACTTCCGCGTAGCGGCTTGTGATCTGCTGCAGGACGGTCTTGCCGGCGCCGAACGGGCCGGGCACGCAGAATGTGCCGCCTCGCGCGACCGGGAAGAAGGTGTCCACGATGCGTACTTGTGTCGTCAAGGGGTCGACAGGTCGAAGCCGCTCGGCGTACTTCTTGATCGGCATCTTGACCGGCCAGCGTTGCATGAGCGACACCTCGACGGTGCCGCCTCGCTCATCCTTCAGGCGCGCGACGACGTGATCGACTGCGTAGTCGCCCCCGCCTGCCATGTCGTCGACGATCCATTTGCCCTTGAGGCCGAAGGGCACCATGATGCGATGCGTGAAAAGCCCTTCGGGGACTGTGCCCAGCGTGTCCGCGGCCTCCACGGTGTCGCCCTTTTTTACAGCCGGCGTGAAGGCCCATTTCGTCGCCCGATCCAGCGCCGGGAGATAGAGGCCGCGCTTCAGGAAGAATCCGGATCGCTCCGCGAGGTCAGGCAGCGGGTTCTGCAAGCCGTCGTAGATGCGGGAGAGCAGGCCGGGCCCGAGCTCGACGCCGAGCAACTCGCCCGTGAATTCCACAGGGTCACCGACGCGGAGTCCCGACGTGTCTTCAAAAACCTGAACCTGGGCCTTTCGTCCGCGGACACGAATCACCTCGGACTTGAGGCGAAGATCGCCCTGGACCGCGTAGGCCACCTCGTTCTGCATGACGCGATCGGTGAATTCAACGGTGAGGAGGTTGCCGTTGATGCCGCTGATGGTACCGGAGGGTGTGCTCATGTTCGTTGTGTGCGGAATTCGGAGAAGCCGGCCTTGCTGCCGGATCGTACGACAAAGGCCTTCATCGCCTTGTGCCCGTCCTCGACGGTGAGCCCGCGCAGGCGAAGCGCCAGCTGCAGGCGCAGCGCATAGATGAGGACGGCGGCAAGGTCGAAATCGTGTCCGATGGCGAGGTCGTCAAGGGCCTGCCAGCGCACCTTGTCGAGCGCGAGTTCGCGCTCCAGCGGATTTGGACGCGCCATCGCCTCGCCGACCGCCTTCGCGAGGAATCCATCGATCCCCTGCACGGGTCGCAGCCATGGTCCTGGATCAACGCCATGGCGTGTCGCGCGCACATGGACGATGGCGTTGCGGATATGACGCTCGTGCCGGAACCACTCGCGCGCAAAGCAGGATGCGGCCACGTCCTCGTCGGCGAGCAGCACGGCGTCAAGTTCCCTGCGGTCCGCGGGCGACAGCTCCCTGTCGCAGCGTGCAAGGAACTCTTCCATCGAGACCGGCGCGAGTTCACCGGCTAGGAAGGCGGGAAGACTCGCGAGGAGGAAGTAGTAGTTCACCGACCGCTCCCGTTGCTCCCCTGCGCATCCCGCACGGCGGATGCGACGATTTCGGCGAGTTGCGGCCGGACAAGGGCCGCTAGCGCAGCGGCCAGCGTCCCGGTGGTGAAATCATGATAGACGCGCTCTTCGCCGAGCGAGATCCGGAAGCCGCCGCTGATGGAATCATCCGCGGTGAACTGGATACCTTTCACCAGGGCGTCGCCGTAGGCTTTCTTCAAGTGCGCGATCACCGAGTCGCGGTCTTCGGCGCGGAGGAGGACTTCGACACGGGTCTCCTGCCCGGACTTCGCCGCATAACCCTCTGCGAGCTTCACGAGCATCTGGCCGATCACATCGGGCGTAAGGGACGCCGTGGTCTGGCGGAGTGCGAGGCTGCCGACGACCTGCTCGACGGATCGACCGACGGAGATCAGGAGGTCGCGCGCAGCCTGGGACAGGGTCTGACGGCTTCTATCGGTGAACACCTTGGCGTCGACTTCAGCCTTTGCGACCATCTCGCGCGCCCTGGCTTCGGCGGCCTTGACGATTCCATCTGCATCGGCCCGGGCTTTCGCGAGGATTTCTTCGGCTTGTCGTGCGCCCGCATCAACAGCTTCCTTCTGAATACGATCGATCAGGTGTTGTAGCTCAACCGTCATGGATCACTCCAAAAAACCGTCCGGGCGGATACCCTGAATTTGGCCCCGCAAGGCACAAATTGACGCATAACAACCAATCCCGACGAGAGCAAAATGGCATCGCCGTGGGTGATTCGAATATCAGGGTTTCCCTGACGCGACCGGTCTGCTAATCTCCCTGAATGCACCACGCACTCCTTCGCCCCTTTGTGGGCGCAGTCGTTGCCCTCGCATGTTTCTTCCTCGCGCCGCTGGAGGCCTTTGCCTCAGGAGGTGGCGCCCACGGCCCGAATTTCGCGGGAGTCCCGATCGAGTTCTATCTCTTTGCCGCAACGTTGCTTGGCGTTGCAATGTTCCATCAAAGAACGATGCAGATCGCCATCAGCGGCCTCGTCGTCATCACGGCATTCAAGCTGGTATTCACCGATCTTCATCTCGGCGAGCACCTGATGCACGAGTGGAAGTTGGCCACGAACCTGTTCGGTCTGCTGCTCGGTTTTGCAGTCCTCGCCAAGCACTTCGAGGAGTCGAGGCTTCCCGAGGTGATGCCAAAGTGGCTTCCGCAGGGCTTCCCGGGCGCCTTTGTCCTGCTGCTCCTCGTCTTCGTGCTCTCCAGCTTTCTCGACAACATAGCCGCCGCGATGATCGGCGCGACTCTGGCCCGCACCGTGTTTCAACATCGCGTACACGTTGGTTATCTGGCCGCCATTGTCGCAGCGAGCAATGCAGGCGGTGCGGGAAGCGTGATCGGTGACACCACCACCACCATGATGTGGATCGATGGAGTGGCGGCCAAAGAGTTGCTGCCGGCTTTTGTGGGTGGTGGCGCGGCGGTACTCGTCTGCGGCTTGATTGCCTCACGCCAGCAACACGCACATCATCCGATCCAGACCAAGATCGACGCATCGGTCCAGATCGACGGCATGCGCCTGCTGATCGTCGGCATGATCCTGGCCGGCGCGATTGCCGCCAACATCTTCCTCGATTTCCCGGCCGTGGGTGTCTGGATTGCCATCCTGATAGGCGCCATGTTCCGGAAGACGCATTGGCACATCCTGGAGCATCCGGTAAAAGGAAGCGTATTTCTCCTCTCGCTGGTCATCTCAGCCTCCATGATGCCGGTCGAAAGCCTGCCGCCCGCCACATGGGTGACCACCCTGTCTCTGGGATTCATCTCCGCCATCTTCGACAACATCCCGCTGACCAAGCTCGCGCTTGATCAAGGCGGCTATGCGTGGGACTTCCTCGCTTACGCCGTGGGCTACGGGGGATCGATGATCTGGTTCGGCTCGTCCGCCGGTGTCGCCGTGGCAACCATGTTCCCCCAGGCCAAGTCGGTCGCCCACTGGTTGCGACACGGCTGGCATGTGGCCGTGGGATACGTGATCGGGTTCTTCGTGCTCCTATGGGTCGTAGGCTGGGACCCGCATCCACCTCATCGCGAAGAGCATATGCAGCCTGCTACGCTGCAGGAAGACGCCGAGCATTCGGCTCCGGAACTCCGCAGCACCATCCCGCCGTAGCCCCTACCTGCGGCTGCAGCCCCCTCTCCATTTGCAGCAACGCGTCGGCTCCTGTATCGTTGTCCGCTTATGCAGATACCTTTCTACAAGATGCACGGGGCGTCCAACGACTTCATCCTGGTCGATGACCGTCGCCAGACCTTCCCGGCCGATGACAGCCGCTGGGTTTCCAGCATCGCCTCCCGCCACACCGGCGTGGGTTCCGAAGGCGTGCTCCTGATCCAGCCGTCGAACCAGGCCGATTTCCGCATGCGCTTCTTCAATCCCGACGGCGGCGAAGTCGATATGTGCGGCAACGGCGCGCGCTGCATCGCCCGCCTCGCGCACGAGATCGGCGCCGCGCCCTCCAGCATGAGCATCGAAACGCCTGCCGGCACGGTCCGCGCCGAAGTCGCCGGCGACCGCGTGCTCCTGCACATGACGCAGCCCAAGGACTGGCGCATGGACCAGACTCTCCACGTCAACGGGCAGACCTACACCTATCACTTCGTCAACAGCGGCGTCCCCCACGTGGTGATTGAGGTAAGCGACCTGGCATCGTTCGACGTCCACAACACGGGTCGCGCCATCCGCTATCACGAAGCCTTTTCGCCGAAGGGAACGAATGCGAATTTCATCCAGATCACCGGACCCGATTCGCTGCGCGTGCGCACCTACGAACGCGGGGTTGAAGCGGAAACACCGGCATGCGGCACCGGCATTGTGGCCGCCGGCCTCATCGCCGGAAAGCTCGGTCGCGTTCGTACACCCGTGAAGATCACGCCCGCAAGTGGCGACATTCTTGAAGTGAGCTTTACGCCATCACCGGATGGCGCAAAGGACGCCACCCTGCTCGGCCCTGCCGTCCATGTGTTCCGCGGCGAGTTGAGCTACCCCCCGGCGTGAAGAGAAGACTTAACCGCAGAGAGCGCGGAGGGCGCAGAGGCTCTCTTCTTTGATCCGACCCCTTCTCCGCGAACTCCGCGCCCTCTGCGTTTAACGTCAGATCGTCTACCCGTAGTGCTGCTCAATCCACTTCTGGTAATCGCCCGATTTCACGTGGGCGACCCATTCCTTGTGGTCGAGGTACCAGCGGATCGTCTTGCGCATGCCGGTCTCGAAGGATTCATCCGGCACCCAGCCGAGCACACGTTCGATCTTGGAGCAATCGATGGCGTAGCGGCGGTCGTGGCCGGGGCGATCCTTCACGTACGTGATGAGCTCGCGGCGTGATGCCTTGCCGGGGAGCTTGCCCGCCATCTCGTCGAGCAGGTCGCAGAGCGCGTGCACGACGTCGATGTTCTTCATCTCGTTCCGGCCGCCGACGTTGTACGTGTCGCCATGCTCGCCCTTGTTCATGATGAGCCAGATCGCGACGCAGTGGTCCTTCACATAGAGCCAGTCGCGGACATTCAATCCATCGCCGTACACGGGAAGGGCCTTCCCCTCGAGCGCATTGAGGATCATGAGCGGGATCAACTTCTCGGGGAACTGGTAGGGGCCGTAGTTGTTCGAGCAGTTCGACATCGTGACGGGCAGCTTGTACGTCTCGTGGTAGGCGCGGACGAGATGATCGGACGAAGCCTTCGACGCTGAATACGGGCTATTCGGCGAGTACGGTGTTTCCTCGGTGAAGAACCCGGTTTCTCCGAGGCTCCCGAACACCTCGTCCGTGCTGACGTGGTGGAACAGCTTCACGCGATCGGCGCGCTCGCGACTGACCTGCAGCAGGTTGTAGGTGCCGATGATGTTCGTCTGGATGAAATCATCGGGCCGGACAATGGACCGGTCCACGTGCGACTCGGCGGCAAAGTGCGCGACGCTGTCGATATCGTATTCGTCGAAAACTTTCGCCATCGCCGGGCGATCGCAGATGTCGCCGCGCACGAACACATAGCGGGGGCCGTGCTTCTTCGCGAGGTCCGCCAGGCTCTCCGGATTGCCCGCGTACGTCAGCTTGTCGAGGTTGACGATGCGGCCCTTAAAATCCGTCTCTTCCAGCACATAGCGGATAAAGTTCGCGCCAATAAAGCCACATCCGCCAGTTACCATCAGGTTCTTCATAGGCCGAAAACCATAGCAGCGACCGCCGTCCGTGGGAAGTTTTCCAATCATTGGAACTTCTGCGCATCCCGAGTTCCAATCCTTGGAAAAATGCCCCCCGCGGCATACGATCACGCATTCAGGAGATCACCATGCTGGAACGCTTTTCGGTTTCGCTCGAGGACAAGTTGCTGAAGCAGTTCGACCGCTACATCGGCGCGCGCAAGTACGTCAACCGGTCGGAGGCCGTGCGCGACCTGATCCGCAAGGCGCTGGTCAAGGAGGACTGGGAGGCCAACCGCGACGTCGTGGGCGTCATCACGCTCGTGTATGACCACCACCAGCGGCAGCTCCAGGACAAGCTCACCGAGATCCAGCACGCCTTCCATCACGACGTGGTCTCCACGACGCACATCCACCTTAACCACGACGACTGCCTTGAAGTCACGATCGTCCGCGGCAAGGCGTCCCGCGTGCAAAGCCTCGCCGACCAGCTGATCGCCATCCGCGGCGTCAAGGACGGCTCCCTCAGCATGAGCGGCGCCGGCCCCCACCTGCACTGAGATTTCGTCTTGCCAAGGAATGAGCCTCCACTACTGTTGGTATTACGAAAAGGAGTTCCGTATTACCTCGATGAAAACATTGATCCAAGGCCTGGTTGTGGCAGCAGCGTTGTTCGTGATCCCGCAGGGCTTCGCCCACGGCATCCATGGCGGGCAGTCCGAGGGTTCGCATTCGCACCTGCTGGATCACAAAACATTCGCATGCATCGCCGGAGCGGGCATGCTCGCCGGCGGTTTCGGAATCTCGCGCGCGAAGCGCAAGAAGCGGTAGTCCACATCCGCGTTACCGTCGCAGCCGCTTCTCTGCCGAGGCGCGGAGGGAATACGCGACGGTGAGAACATGCGCGACGAGCATGTCGGGGAAGCCCACCTCGTCGCGTGTCGATTCCCGATCCTTCGCCAGGACCAGAAGAGTTCCCGCAAGACGAACCTTCCGGTAGTTACTGTTGTTTCTCAGAAACCTGTCGACCGCGGCGATGACCCCGGGGTGCCTTGGACCGTAGTCGTGCAACACGAGTCTTCCCCCTGCGTGCAGCAGGGACGCCCATCGCAGGTCCTCCATGACATAACGGCACTTGTGGTTGCCATCGACGAAGATGAAACCGAAGCGCTCCCCACGCCCGGACGCAATCCGGTAGCCTTCATCGCTCGTACAGACGCGGAAATCGATCGACGCGGGATCAATGCCGTGATCCCGGAGATTCTTCTCAACGGTTGCCCGCTGATTCGGAAAGTACTTCAAAGGATCCAGCACGGAGAACGACGACGTCGGATCCGTGGCGCGCACGGACCGGACCATGCGCCAGAGTGTGCCGCCCGCTGCGGTGCCGATTTCGAGAAACGGACCCTTCGTCGTTGCTTCGCCGAGTACGGCGAGCAGCGCGTCCATTTCCTCCTCCGTGATCTCCGATTCCAGTGTCGTTGCGCAGGGTCTCATCGCGCTGAGGACTCTGCCTTCCGGCTTGTCTCGGGTCGAGCAAAACCCCCGCAACATGGCTAGTCCCGAGACTCCACGAGAACGCAATACGCGGCCGTATTGCCGGCCGGAGGTTGGACTTGCATCACAGGCCGACGCCTACTTCTTGCTCACACGCCGGCGGCGCGCCACGAGTTTCCCGTGCTTGTCCTTCTCGATGAAGAGCAGGCCGCCGCGGAAATGGTGGCCGGTGCCGAAGGTGGAGGGACACACCACGGGGTTGAACTGATGCCATGACTTCACGCCTTCAAGACCGTGCGCGATGATGCGGGCGACGGGGTACTTCGGCCGCCACCCCTTGCTGGCGGGCATGAGCTTCGCGAGCTTGAGCAGCGACGGAGAGTGGAGGTGGCCGATAACCGTCAGCTCGATCTGCTTCATGCGGCGCTTGACGATGGGCACCTGGCTCAGCGCGTGGAGGGCGCTCGGGTCGTGGCAGAACAACACGACCCGCGCCTTCGCCGGCAGACCGTCGAAGGCATGGCTCACGTGCTCGATGTGCTCCGCCCGGCAGCGCTTCCATTCCGGCACCTCATCCACAAGCGCCTCGGGCAGGAAAAGGTCGAGTGTGCAGAGCGATGAGTTCACGCCGATGAGATGCACATCCTCGTCAATCTCATGCCAGAACGACGGGATGCCCAGCTGCTTTTCGCCCCGGTGCAGGCTGGCGATCCGGATGCCGCCCTCGCGCCGTTCCGTGCTGTACTTGCCGATGTCATGGTCGCCGAAAACGAAACGGCTGTTCTCGGGAAAACGACGGCGGATCGACCCGACCACGTGCGCGGCACTTTCAAACGTCGCATCGTCGCTCACACCCATCCCGCTGTGATCGCCGCCATAGTCACCGTTCGCGATCACCCAGTCCGGCTTGAACGTCTCCATCAAATTGAGCGCCCGCTCGAACGCAATCTCACGCAATTCGGGATGCGTGTTCCAGAGCAGCCGGCGCATGCGGTAGAGCCCGCGCCGCCACTTGCGCTGCAAGGCGGGCAGCCCGGCGCCGAGGGCCTTGTGCGATTCGAGGACATGCCCCTTCTCGGCAGCCGCCATCACATGAAAGTCCGATACAACGCCGATTCTCATCAGGTGAATTCTAGCAGATTAGAGCGATCCCATCAAACCGACCGAGACGGAGATTCCGCTGTCCTGGTCCGACTCGGGAAAGTTGCTGTCGAAGCCAATGCTGCGGCCAAACACATGCTCCAGCCGGTACGTCAGGTTCAAGCCGGATGGCAGCGACTGCACCATTCCGACGTAGGCGCGGCTCTCCTCGATAATGAGGCGCTCGCGGGGATCGTCCTCTTCCAGCTGGAATTCAAGCTGACGCAAAATGCGCACGCCCAGCTCGAACTCCCAGCCGCCCGACGTCACCAGCACCAGCCGCGAATGAGGATACATGGCGTCCACCATCAGCGATTCATTCGGCGCATACCGGAGGCCGAACACGGGATCGGCTACGCGATCGAAATCGGGATAGATGTTCAAGCCGAGCAGCGTGGACAGCTGCGGATTGATCGTGCTGATGCCCGCGACACCGAACGGGATGAACAGGTCGTCCGATCCGGCATCGCCCGGATCGCCATAGAAACCGGGACGCAGATCAATGCGAAGCCCCTGCCCCGCCCAGGAGCGAAGGGTGTGCGTCAGTTGAAGCGTCGCCGAACCAACTTGGTCGGGAAGGTCAATTCCGCCACTGCTCGTGAAGTGCCACAGCGAATAGTCACCCGTTATATCGAAGTCACCGAGCCCCGTTTGGAAGTAGGCGATGCCGCCGCCGCCTTCGATGCTGATCACGCCGGACTTGTCCGCCGTCGGCTGATCGATCTCCTCCTCCGTCAGGTACCCCGCCCGCACCTCCCACGCCGGCGTTTCGACACGATCCATGATCTGGCAGATCGGATAGTCGCCCTGCGCGATAGCGACGATCGGCCAACACCATGCTGCGAGAGCAAACCGTCGTGTCATTGAGCCGACCCCGGCTGCATCACGCGGGGCGTGAGCGTAATGGAGAGCGACTCCTGCATGCCGCCGCGGCTGAGACCGATCAGGAATTTCGAGTAGAAGTCACGATTCTGGTCCAGGCCACCGAGGGAAATTGTCTCTCCGTCGCGCACGTACACTTCCGTCGCCACCGTGGCGAAACGCGTACGCATGGGTTGGCCGTCCACCATGCCGCTCAACTCCGGTGTGAGGCGCACGCGGATCATTCCATCAGCCAGCACCGTGGGTTCAACGACCAGGCTCGAACCGACATTCTGCCACGCCACGCGTTGCACCAGCGCTCCGCACTGCAGCCCGTAGTCCACAAGCCAATCGATATACGGCACGCTCTCGCCCACGTGCAGCGATGCTTCGCGCCCGCTGGACACAACCAGCATCTGGTTCACGTCGCTCGATGACGTGCCCGACTGGTGCTCCAGTTTGGGGAACAGTTTGATCCGGCTCGACGTAACGCCGTTCTCGAACTGAATGTCGCCGCTGCCGGAAACGGAAGCCTCGGACGATGATCCCGCGCTGGCGCTGCGTATCGCCACATCGATCTTCACATTCGCGGGCGGTGCGGAGAGTTGTCCCACGATGCCTTTGATCTGTTCGTGGTTCTCGTCGGTCGTGATGACGAGCAGCCGGTTGCCCTTGAGATCGAGCACCACATTCCCGTCCTCGCCTACCACGGTCTTGACCATCGATTTCATGGCCACGGGATCACCGGAGCCCAGGGAATACGCTTCAAAGCGAGGGCTGGAAACGGGAGCAGCGGAAACACTCACTGCGAGGGCAAACACGAGGAGTATCGGCTTCATGCCGATACCATACCTCGATCAGCGCTTCGGATGAATCTCAATCGTCACCGTTCGATTGAGCACCTTGTTCGCCGGGGTGTCATTCGGATAAGGCGCGCCTGCCTCATCTGCCGCACGGGCCTGCAGGCTGTCGGCGGGAAGGCCGCCCACGCGCCGGAGAAAGTCCGTCGCCACGGTCGCGCGGCGCAGGGCCAGGTCGAGGTTGTCGTGGTAGGGTCCGCCCGCGCGAACCGGGTCGCTGTCCGTATGGCCCACGACAACCACCTCGCACGCGCCTGCGTGCGGAACGATCGCAGACGCGAGCTGCTTCAGCGGCTCCTCCGCGTCGGCTGCCATTTCGGTGCGATAGGCAAAAGCCGCTGTCTCCAGCACAAAGCGCACAAAGCCTTCGCGCTGTTCGGTCTTCACACCTGTCACCTTGATCAAAGAAGCCCACGCGAGGGAACCGTCCTCGGGATCCGTCTCCACCGCCACAGCCACCGGCGCCACGGGCGGGGCTTCCTCAATCGTCGCTGCGCGCGCCTGTTGCGTGAGCTGCGCCTCCAGGTCCAACACGCGCTGCTCGCTGAAGGAGGCGGCTTGCGCCAGTTCCTTCTGCCGCACGGACTGTATCGCATAGGTGACAATCCAGCACAGGATCACCACCGCCAGCACCGCGAAGGGCCAGCGCGCGGTCTTCGGCTTGGGCGAAGCGACGGGAGCCGGTGCGGGCGCTTCTTCCTGCACCACGGCCGGAGGCCGAGGCTGGACGTCCGCTGCGGGGGCCGGCGGCGTTTGAATCGCCTTCACCGCTGAGACTTCCTCGATCAGGTCCCCGAGGCCGCGTCCGAGATTGCGTTGTCCGTTTGCCATGAGAATTATTCCTGCGTCGCTTCGAGGGACACCGATTCGGGTTGCGCCATCTCGTCCGCATCTGCGCGGCGGCCGATGAATTCGCGGGCGAGCTGGCGATATGCGGCGGCACCGCTGCAGGTGGCATTGTACTGGATGATCGGCTGACCGAAGCTCGGCGCTTCGCTGAGTCGAATGTTTCGCGGTACGACCGTCTCGTACACCCTCTCGCCGAAGTGTCCGATGACTTCCTGCACGACCTGCTGCGAGAGATTCGTCCGCATATCGTACATCGTCATCACGATGCCTTCGAGGTGCAGTCCTGGATTCGTCCCGCTCGTGCGAAGCTGGTCGATCAGCTTCGTCATCACCGTGAGGCCCTCGAGCGCGTAGTATTCGCACTGGAGCGGAATCACGACCGAGTCCGCCGCGGCGAGCACATTCATCGTCAGGATGCCGAGCGAAGGCGAGCAATCGAGGATTATGAAATCGAACTGACCCGTGTCGCGCACCGGTGCCAGGGTGCCGCGCAGGCGGTGGAGGTAATTCTCCGCGCGTGCGATTTCGATCTCGCAGCCGGCGAGGTCGATTTCGGACGGGATGATCATGAGGCCGGGCACGGTCGTGGGCTGGATGAACGACGCGGCGGGCTCGCCGCCCACGAGCGACCGGTACAGGCTCGCGCCCGGCGTCTTGCGGAGTCCGAGCCCGCTCGTCGCATTCGCCTGCGGATCGAGATCGACCAGCAGGACCCGCTTGCCCGCCTCTGCGAGGCAGGCGGCGAGGTTCACCGCGGTCGTGGTCTTCCCCACGCCGCCTTTCTGGTTTGCGATTGCTGTGATCCAGGTTGCCATCGGTGCCGTAAAAAGCTCGCGAGTGTAGTGCGGGCCGGGCTGGCTGCAACGCGAAACGGAACCTTGTTGCGCCTCACCTCAAGCACCCCGGCGCCGAACTGCCCGCCGAAGGTGAAATTAAACCACTTTAACGGCTTCTCATGCCCCTAAAAATCCTCTACTAGCAGGTAATCGGGCTGTACGTTTCACCAAGTAAGGGGACTGGCGTGATTTACGACAGCCGGCATATGGGGGTCGATGTGGCGGATTCCGCCTTCATCACGGTAGTTTTGTTCGATATCGACGGGACGTTGCTTGACGTCAAAGGTGCGGGTCGACAGGCTTTTTCGCAGGCGCTGGAGGCCTTGTACGGCTGGCGCGACTCCCTCGATTACATCAAGTTCTCCGGCGCGACCGACCTCGATGTCCTGCGCAAGATTTTCCACCACAACGGCAGGGTCCTGACCCGCGAAGACCAGCTTCGCTTCTTCGATCACCTTCCGAAGGAACTCGTAGCGACACTCGCCCACACGCAGCCGGGCCTCTATCCAGGTGTACGAAAGCTGCTCGAGGAACTGAGCCAGGACTCGCGCGTGCTGCTTGGACTCGTCACAGGAAACATCCAGACCTGCGCAGCCTTGAAACTGGAGTGGGCCGGCCTCGACAACTTCTTCAGCGTCGGCGCGTATGGCGACGAATGCGCGGATCGCTCCCAGATCGCCGCCCTCGCGATGCAGCGGGCCCGCAAGAAGATTGCCGCACGCCAATCGCTCACCGCGCGATACCTGATTGGTGACACGCCTTCCGATGTCGCAGCAGCCGAAGCCATCGGCGCGCGCTCCGTCGCCGTCGCCACAGGCAAGCACACGCGGGCCGACCTCGTCGCCACGGGCGCGGAGATTGTTTTCGACGATCTCTCCGACGTGCCGCAGGTCATGCATCGCCTCGGCCTGCACGCCGTCGCCTGATCCGTGCAAGCACGGGCAAAGATGCCCTCGACAATCGACCGCACAGTGTCCGCCTTTGCTTGAACTGGTTCCGCCATTCGTGTTGAATCCCCGGATGCTCCCGGGGCGAATACACACCTGAATCGACGCATGGTTTCAACACGATCCATCCTTTTGATCGCCAGCCTCATCGTCGCCGCGTGGCCCCTGCACGCCGACGAGCAGCCGCTTTCCTCCGTGCGCCGGATTGTTCCCGGCGAGAAGCCGACGCCCTACATGACCTATAAGGACAGTCGGGCGAAGATGGTGGAGATCACGGGCACATGGAACCAGTGGCAGACCCGCCCACGCTTCACAGAGAAAGACGGCCAGTGGGTTCTCGATGTGCGTACGATCAAAGCGGCACCCGGTCGATGGGAATTCAAGTTCATCATCGATGGCGAATGGGAGCCGGGTGACAACCGCATCTTCTACATCAACGACCAGGGACTGCTTGAGCGCCCGCCGGATGTCATACTCGATGCCACCCTCTTCTCGCGCAACGAGATCCACGTCTACACCCGCGACGCGATCAGGAATCCCGACGCCGTGAAGGTGAAGTTCCAGCCCGAACTCGCCACGAAGGAGACTCGCGTGTTCGCCTCCCCTCAGGCCGGCACGCTGCGCGGCTATGCCATGGCCGGCGATCTGGTCTGCTTCCTCTTCGACGAACGCGTGTACGGCCTCGACATCCCGCCCGAATCGCAGGTGGCGGTTGCCGGCAGCTTTGCCGGCTGGGGCGGCAATGGCGGCGAACGCGGCCAGTGGCTCCTGAAGGATGATGACGACGACAACGTGTGGGAGCTTGCCACGCAGTTTGAGGGCCTGCGCATTTCTCCATGGGAGAGCGAGTGGAAGTTCAAGTTTGTAGTCAACGGCAACCAGTGGCTCGAACCGCCGAATGCGGAGAACGCGCTGAAGGACGAGAAGGGCAACCGGAACCTGTACATCGAACCCAACGTGGCCGGGTGCAGCTTGATCAAGATCACGACAGACAAGCCCATCGACCTCTCCAACAACTTCGTCGCCCACGTGGACGGCATCGCCGAACGCACGGCGCGACAACTCCTGCATCCCGGCAAGGCCCTGGACAGCGTGACCTCGAAGAAGCCGCTCGGCGTCACCCTCGACCACAAACAAAAAGCCACGACGTACAGGATCTTTTCGCCGCGCGCGACTTCGGTTCATCTCTGCCTCTTCAACCAGCCCGAGTTCGAGGTCCGCAGCCCCGAGTACAAGAAGCTCACACCGGTTGAGCGTTACGCCATGTGGAAGGATGACGCAGACGGAACATGGGAAATCACCCTGCTCGGCCTCGATACCGGCCGCTACTACTCCTTCAATATCGACGGGCCGCAGGGCGACGGGGAATCGTTCATGCCGTTCGCCCAGGTGGGCGACCCGTACGCCATCGCTGTCGCCCATGCGCACAACAACAGCATCGTGATCGATCCGGCGGTGACCAACCAGTGGTTCACGGGCTGGACCGACCAGGATTGGAAGACGCCCCCGCACGAGGACATGCTGATCTACGAGACGCACGTCCGCAATTTTACGATCCACCCCTCGTCCACCATTCCGGCGCCCCTTCGCGGAACCTACGAAGGGTTCGCCGCAACCACCGGGACCGGCGTCGGGCTCGACCACCTCAAGGCGCTCGGCGTGAACATGATCGAGTTCATGCCCGTGCAGGAATTCGAGAACGGCGTGCGCGAATACAACTGGGGCTATGCGCCCGTGTTCTACTTCGCACCGGAAGCATCCTACGGCCGTGCCCCCACCAAGGGCTCGCAGTACTACGAGTTCAAGCAGATGGTGAACCACCTGCACAACGAAGGCTTCGGCGTCATCATCGACGTGGTCTACAACCACGTCGGCGGTCCGAACATCTACAACCTCATCGACAAGAAGTACCACTTCCGCCTCGCGCCCGATTACACCTTCATCAACTTCAGCGGCTGCGGAAACGACGTGCGCTCGGAAGCGCCGATGATGCGACGCCTGATCGTGGATTCCTGCGTGTACTGGGCGAAGGAGTTCCACGTGGACGGGTTCCGCTTTGACCTCGGCGAGTTGATCGACATGAAGACGATGCTCGAAGTGCGCGACGCCTGCCGGGAAGTGAATCCCAACATCGTCCTGATCTCGGAACCCTGGAGCTTCCGCGGAGAGAACAAAAAGGAGCTGAAGGGCACGGGCTGGTCCGCGTGGAACAACGACTTCCGCCACGCCGCGAAGGACTTTGCGCGGGGCCGCGTGAACCGCGACTGGTTGCGCAAGACCATCATGGGCTCGGGCGAGATCTGGACCGACAACCCGATGCAGACCGTCAACTACCTCGAAAGCCACGACGACATGGCGCTCGCCGACGAGTTCTGCCTGCGCCCCGACAAAAACGGCAAGTATCTCGACCCGTACGATGTCTCCATGAACAAGCTCGCCGCGACGATCCTCTTCACGTCACTCGGCATGCCGATGATCTCCGAAGGCCAGGAATTCCTGCGCAGCAAGTACGGCATTCACAACTCGTATAACAAGGGCGATGCCGTGAACGCGCTTCGCTGGTCCGACCGTGAACGCCCGCTCGCCGGTGACGCGCTGAAGTACTACCGAGACCTGATCGCCATGCGCCAGAGCCCGCAAGGCCGGTCCTTCCGCCTCAGGGAAACGCCGCCTTCGTCCTACTACAAGTGGCTGATGCCGCCGGACCTGAAGACCATCGGCTACCTCGTCAACGGCGACAGGACACATCCCGGCAACGCCTTCGCCGTGCTCGCAAACGCTTCCGACAAGGCCTACAATTTCACGATCAACCTGCCCGCAGGCGTTTGGAAGGTCATCGGCGATGGCGTGCAGATTGACCTCAAGGGCCTGCCGAAGTTCCCCGTGGTGCAAGGACCCAAACAAGTCAGCATCAAGGTCCCCGAGCTCCACACCATGATCCTCATGGATGGTTCGTAGACTGCCATCCCGCGCGATCAACTGTGCGTGTGGTCCTCATACCAGGCGGCAATCTTCCGTGTGATCTCTTCGGCAATGATCTCATTGGCCCGCGCCTGGGTATGGACGCCATCGATAAAAAGGTTTGTGAGCGAGTGGACCTTCAGGGCCTCTTGGATCGCGGGAATGAGGTCGATCACGGCGGGTTCTCGACGTGAGCCAAAGGTCAGTTGTTCGCTTCCAAACCGATACGTGACCTTCTGGTATTCGTTCAGCCAGAGAGGATCACCCTTCGTAAAGTTGTCGAGCAGCGGCCACACCATCGGAAGAAATGATGCGCCGACGGTCTTTGCTACTGTGTTGATTCGTTGCAGGATTTCCGCTGTCTCACCCGTTGATACGCGCGGGATGGGATGATCCTGTTCCGGAGGCTTCTTATATCCGGCCACCAGATGCCAGATGCTCCAGCACACCTCGCTGCGCGCCAGACAGCCCGGCGGCGTGGACTTCTTGAAGCGCTCGTAGCGCTCAACGTCGCTCAACGTGGACCAGGCCCGCACATCGTTCCAGCCGAAGGACGATATGACGATGTCCGGCTGATACTTCAGGCCCGCCCGCTCGAAATACCGCCATCCTTGCATGATCGTGTAGCCGGGCACGCCCGCGTTGATGCATTCCGTGTGAACGGCAGGAAATCGCGCGTTCAGGAGTCGCTCGGTGCATTCCACGATGGATTCGTGGTGCAGCACACCGAACCCGAAGGTGCAGGAATCGCCAAGGAAGAGCACACGCACCTCGCCCCCGGGCTTCTCAAACGGGATCTCGTGGTCTTCACGCAGTCCCGCGGCGTTGGAGACCAGGCCGCGGATATGGGGCGCATCGTCAGGGAATCGCACGTTTGGCGCCAGCCGCCAGAAGATCTCGTCGTCATTCACGATCGATTGCGCGAACGACTCGAGATGGTTCTTCTTGAGGTTGTCCTCAAGCTTGTGGAGAACGATGTTGTCGTGCGGATGCGGGCGAAGGCGCAGCGCGAATTCGGACACCCCCAGCATGAAACCGGCCGTCACGACCGACATGGCGATCTTCAGTGAAAGTCGATTGCGGGATGAACCGGCCGAAGCCTGAACCTGATCGCTCATGCCCCGAAGCTCTAGCGCACGACCAGGGCTCCGTCAACCTTACATCTTGATACGCAAGTTCTTACGTAGAAACTAACATCCCGCCTTACACGCCTCGTCCAGCCCTGCGGCATCCAGAAACCCTTGGGACGCGGATGATTCCCCGATCTTCCACGCGGCAAATACGACGGAGCGACGGAGCGCAGTTTCGGGATCCAAGCCGTTCACATGTCCATGGATAAAGGCGGAGAAAAGGGCGTCGCCCGCGCCGATGGTGCTGACGATCGGACGCACGGAAACGGCAGGCACCAGCGCCACACCCCGGCTACGACTGACCACGAGTGCACCGGCGGAACCCTGTCCGATCACGACAATGCGAGCGCGAAACCGGCTGAGGATCGACTTCACCATGTCCCCTGCGGAGACAGGAAGATTCTCGTGGCTCATGAAGAGGATATCGGCGGATTCCAGGAAATCTCGGTTATAGGCATCGTCCAGGGAAGCCAGCGCATGGACATCGGTGGCCACGGTTAGACCTCGACTCAACGCGGCTTGGAGAAGAGGGCGCGAAAAGTTGATGTTGCACAGCACGGCAAGGTCGCAAGCCTCCGCCGCTTCTTCGAAAACGGCTGGAGGCAGCATGCACTCCTGGATGTCCTTCAGGTCCACGTGAATCTGTCGTCGGCCCGACGGTTCGTAGAGAATGACGGACTGCGCCGTCTGCTTCAGCGGGGACAGGATGAAGCGGTCGTCGATCCCGTCGGTTCGCAGCGCCTCACGGACCTGAAGCGCTGCGACATCCTGTCCCACCAGCGAAAGAAATCGCACATCGTGGCCGAGCGTGGTCAGCGCCTTCGCTACGTTGTATCCGACGCCGGATACGCTGCTTCCAATGCCGTGAAACGGATACGTCACGGG
Source organism: uncultured Verrucomicrobiota bacterium (assembly GCA_964503335.1). GTDB lineage: Bacteria > Verrucomicrobiota > Kiritimatiellia > CAIVKH01 > CAIVKH01 > CAZCZZ01. The sequence goes on along the minus strand of CAZCZZ010000012.1, from coordinate 18,794 downwards.
GAAGTAAGGGATTGGGAACTGCTCCACCCGGAGAGTCGTTTCGATGTTGATCAGGCCGGAAACCAGGATGCGCGCCATATCCCGGATCATCGCGATTCGACGCACTGAATCAACAGTTCCTTTACCTTGGCAGTTGGTATGGCGGCTGCTTTATCCACGGCGTGAAGCGTATCACCCATCTCATTCTTCTTCTCGCCGCCGTGCCAGCAGGCGCAGCCACGCTTTACACCGGCGACGGGGTCCCGGGCGACCGCGAGGAGTACCAGCGCTGGGCGATCAACCGGGCGCGCTATGCCCCGGAGCGGGAAGCCGACTTGCGACTGCTCACCAACACGTATCCGGGCGGAAGTCCGAACTACGACGTGTGCGAGGACACGAACGTCAACGCGTTCGGGTCTACGACCAACGCCTGGGCCGCGTGGACGACGTCGCGGGAGCCCCTGGCACCGAACGCGAAGTTGAATACAGCCGCATCAAAGCACGCAAAGGACATGGCGGTGACCGGTGCATTGCAGCACGGGAGCCCCTCCTCCACCTATTATCCCAGCAACAGCACACCCCTGCAGCGCCACGCGTTTGAGGGCTACACAAACCAGATCGTGGGCTACTACGAGAACATCGCGTCCGGCGACAGGGGAAACTCCGTCGCGTATCCGGCCGAGGGTCGTCCCGTGAGCAACGTCTATGCGGCGCTCTTCGTGGACGCAACGATCGATGACCGGGGACACCGGCAGGCCATGTTGAACAGTACGGCCCGCGAGATCGGGATCGGGACCTTCCGCACGAACGCGTTTGTGAACCCGTTCTTCCGCACGTACGACTACGACGTGGAGGATTTCGGCCGCACCTCCTCGAACCACTTCTTCACGGACACGATCTTCTTCGATGCCAACACGAACGGGGTGTACGACGAGCGGGAGGGAGTTGGCCAGGTCGAGGTCCATTTGTGGAACGGCGGAGGCGAGGCGCTTTGGTACGACACAAGCCAGACGAGCGGCAGCTTCGCCATCCCGATCAACGACCTGCCCGACGCGAGTGAAATCTGGATCGAATTGCGGAATGCGGGCGCTTCCACGAACATCACCCTTCCATTCGGTTACACCGCAGCCGGAGACATCACGCTCTCCAACAACGCCTCCTTCTGGCTTGGTTCCTATCGGCAACCGAACGGCATCACCAACGTCGGCTTCCGCAACATGGTTCCAGATGTGCAACAGGATACGGCCATCAACGTATCGGAAGGCCTGCGGCTGACGTTTGAAAGCTTCCGTCGCGCAACGTATCTGGTGGAATACTCGGAAACAGGCCCCTCGGGCCCCTGGTTCAACGCAGGCTCCCTCACAGCAACCACGTCCACGACTTCAGTCACTCTTCCCACGACCGGCGACACGCGCATCTACCGCGTCAGCCTGCTGAAAGACTAGCGACAGCGTTCACGCTACGCGCGTTTTGAAGCGCAAGGCGCACAGCGAGAAGAGCACGGCGCCCATCACCGCAAGGACCGCAATGCCGGGCCAGAAATCAGCGAAGGATGCGCCACGCAGCACGATGGCGCGCATCAACTCGATGAAGTACGTGGCGGGCAGGAACATGCTGATGGCGTAGAAGACCAGCGGCAGCGTGTCGCGCGGGAAGATAAAGCCGGAGAAGAAGATCGAAGGCAGCATCAGCGTGATGGTCATCTGCAGAGCCTGCATTTGGTTCTCGGCCCTCGTGGAGAACAGCAGCCCGATACTAAGCAGGGCGAATACGTAGAGGAACGATGCGATAAGAAGCATCGCCACGCTGCCTTGGATCGGGACGAAGAACACCCATCTCAGGATCAGCAGCAACCCCACGGTCATGCTCATGGCGACGACGAGATAGGGCAGCATCTTTCCAAGCATCAAGCCGCCGCGTGACATGGGGCTCACCAGCAACTGCTCCATGGTGCCACGCTCTCTTTCGCGCACGATGGCCATCGCCGTGGCAAAGACCGTGGAAATCTGGAGCGCGATGCCGATGACGCCGGGCACGAAGAAGTTCGGGCTGCGCATGTCCGGGTTGTAGAGCACCTGCGGGCGGATCTCGACTGGCAGCTCTTTTCGCCCGGCTTCCTGCATCAGGATCGAGGCCGACCGCAAGAACCCCACCTGCAAGGAGGATTGGAGCGCCTGGAGCGCGACCGTGGAATCGGACCCGTCCACGACGACCTGCACGCGCGTTGTGCGTCCCGCGCGGAGATCCCGCGAATAGCCCGGCGGGATCTGCAGTCCCACTTTGGCGTGCCCTCGCCTGACTTCGGCGGAGAGCTCCTCTACACTGCCCACCTCCCCCGCTTCGCGAAACGTCTGGGTGTTCACAAACTGCTGGACCAGTCGCCGGCTTTCGCTGGTCCGGTCCTGGTCCAACACCGCCATCGGCACATGCCGCACATCCGTATCCAGCGCAAACCCGAACGCGATGATCTGGATCAACGGCGGAAAGAACATAAAGAACAACGTCGCCCTGTCGCGAAACATGACGATGAACTCTTTATATAGAATCGCTCTAAAACCACGGAACATAGGTTGACCTGCAAAAGGAACTATTGCCCACGGAATACACGGACACCGGAGAAGATGTTTGCCCACGGAGAGCACGGATGAAGAGGATGCTTCTGAATGGAAAAGGGGATTCTCTTGTTCGGATATCCTCAGAATCCGCGCCCTCCGCGGGCAAATTCCGGCTCTTCTTTCCGTCTATTCCGTGTGTTCCGTGGGCAACCATCAGTCCTCCTCTTTCTATCTCCCGCCCTGCGTTGCTGTCAGGGCCACGAAGACGTCTTCGAGGGACGGGGCGATGGGGCGGAGGTCGGCGTGGTGGATGCCGACGGCGCGGAGAGCGGAGAGGATGTCATCATCGCTTACTGCGTCCGCGACGACGATGTTCATGGTCTGACCGAAGATCGTGGCGCTGGATACACCCGGGAGCTTGCGCAGGGCCTGCAGTCCGGTCGTGACATGGTCGCAGAGCACTTCAAGCCTTCGCGTGCCGGCAGGATTCACGGCGGGAAGCTCCTTCAAGTCCTCGGGCAAACCACAGACGATCAGCTTTGACATGTGAATGTAGCCGACATGGGAACAGCGCTCGGCTTCGTCCATGTAATGCGTCGTGACGAACAGCGTCATGCCGTCGCTTGAAAAGCGGAACAGCAGGTCCCACAACTCGCGCCGCGCCACGGGATCAATGCCTGCCGTCGGCTCGTCCAGGAAGAGCACTGAAGGTTTGTGCACGAGCGCGCAGGCCATGGCGAGTCGCTGTCGCCATCCCCCGGACAAAAGCGCCGCACGGCGATCCAGATACGGTTCGAGATGCGTGAGCTCGATCAACTCATGAAACCGCTGCTCAAGCACAGGACCCGAAAGACCGTAGAGCTTTCCATAGAACGTCAGGTTCTCCCGGACGGTCAGCTCATCGTAGAGTGAGAACTTCTGGGACATATAGCCGACCAGTCCCTTGATCTCCGCGGTGGCCTGCGTCACGTCGTGGCCCGCGATGCGGGCGGTGCCTTCCGTCGGCGCAAGAAGTCCACACAGCATGCGGATGACCGTCGATTTTCCGGAACCGTTGGGACCGAGGAACCCGAAGATGGAACCGCGCTTCACGGAGAAGGTGACGGAATCCACGGCGGTGAAGTCACCGAAGCGCCGGGTGAGATTCTCGCACTCGATCATGACTTCATGCGTCATGGGATATCAGGAGCCGTCCGCCTCCGGGAACGTGACATCCATGCTGACGCCAGGCCTCAGCACATCGCGCGAACCGGGAAAGCGCACCTTTACACCGAAGACCTGTTTCACGCGCTCCTCCGGGGTCTGGACGTTGCGCGGGGTAAACTCGGCGCGGCGCTGGATCTGTTCGATCACGCCCTCGAACTCCTTTCCGGGAATACCGTCTGCACGCCCGAGCACGCGGTCCCCGACATGCAGGCGAACGAGCCAGGGCTCGGGAACGAACACCCGCGCCCACGGATCCTCGAGATGAAGCAGCGTCGCAATGGGCGCGTTCGGCGCGGCCACGTCGCCCACGCGGAGATTCAGGGTTTCCAGGATCATGTCGCCCGGCGACAACACGCGTAGCTCGTTGAGCATCGCAGCCGCTTCATCGAGGTCGGCCCGAGCCCGCGCCAGCTCCTCCGAGCGCGTCCCGGCGAGCAGCACATCGAGGCGCGCCTTCGCGGCGTCGGCGCGCTGCGACAAGGTCCGCGCCCTCGTTGCCGCGAGGTCGCGGTCCGTCACGGACACGGTACTGCTGCGAAAAAGTTCGTCCGCACGCTTCGCATCAGCCTCAGCAAACTCCAGCTCGCTGCGCAGGGACTCCCATTCACGCCGTGCCGCTTCAATCTCTTCGGCCCGCGGTCCCGCCACCATTTCAGCCACGAGCGCCTCCGCGCGATCCTTCCGCGCCTTCCGTTCTGGCGCATCCAGCAGGGCCACGAGCTGCCCGTTGGTAAGCACATCGCCTTCTGCTGCGCCCAACTCAACGATGCGCCCGCCCGCCCGGGAAGCGAGTCGAACCTCGTCCAGTTCAAGTGTTCCGGAAACCACAGTGTGTGAGCCGGCCTTTTGCGAAAGAGACCACGCGGCAGCGAGCAGGCCGGCGACGACGAGCAGCACGAGCAGTGCTTTCGATTTCATGGTCCCGGAAGCCTATCAGGTTTTCGTCGCCTCATCAAACACACGGGGCACGTCCGCGCCGTGCGGCCTGATTTGCTTGCCACTACCGACGGGTATTGGTCAGACTCTCCGGCCCAGCTCATGGAAATCTCACACATTCTGCTGATGGCGATCGGCCTTGCC
>CAZCZZ010000012.1:9879-13874 GCA_964503335.1 uncultured Verrucomicrobiota bacterium | reverse complement strand
CGCGGAGAGCGCGACATCGCCGTCGGCAACATCGTCGGCAGCAACATTTTCAACATACTCTCTGTCCTCGGATTCTCCGCGCTGGTTGCACCGGACGGTGTGATCGTGTCGCGCGCAGCCCTCGTGTACGACCTTCCCGTAATGCTCGCTGTATCCGTGGCATGCCTGCCCGTCTTCTTCACGGGCGCTTCGATTGCGCGCTGGGAGGGAGCGGTCTTCCTGGGCTACTACGTCTTCTACACGCTGCAACTGATCGCCCGCGCCACCGGGTCGCAAGGCACCCTTACATTTCTAACGATGGCCGGATTCATCATCGTCCCGGCCACGGTCGTCGTGCTGTGCCTCTCGGTATGGCAGGCGATCACCCCGCCCAGGAAAGGCGCTTCATGAAAAACCTGTTCCGGCTTATCGTGACAATCGTCCTCACGCAGCTTCCGGTGGCAGCCATTGCGGCGCCTTTGCGAATTGCCTTCGGCTCCTGCGCCCACCAGAGTCGTGCTCAGGCTCATTGGAAAGCCATCATCGACGCGAAGCCCGATGCGTTCATCTTTTGCGGGGACAACATCTACTCCGACACGTACGACATGGCGCTGATGAAGAAGAAGTACGGCCAGTTGGCTGCTCATCAAGGTTTCCAGGATCTCAAGAAGCTCTGCCCGGTCCTCGCCGTCTGGGACGACCACGACTATGGGTTGAACGACAGCGGGGGCGAGTTTCCCAAGAAGAAGGAGTCACGGGAGATCTTCCTGGATTTCTGGGGCGTCCCGCCGAACGCAGCCCGCAGGTCGCATGAAGGCATCTACGACGCCACGATTTTCGGCCCGAAGGGAAGGCGCGTCCAGATCATCCTCCTCGACACGCGCTACAACCGCAGCCCCCTCAAGCAACTCGTCAAGCGCAAGCCCGGCGAAGGTCGCTACACCGCCGATCGCAATGGGTCATCCACCATACTCGGCGAGGCACAGTGGCTGTGGCTTGAAGAGGAACTCGCCAAGGAGGCGGATATCCGCCTGATCGTTTCAAGCATCCAGGTGGTGGCCCAGGATCACAACTGGGAGAAGTGGATGAACTATCCGCACGAACGGCAGCGCCTCTATCACCTGATCCACAAGACGAAGGCGACTGGCGTCGTGTTCCTGAGCGGTGACCGCCATCACGGCGAACTCTGCACCTCGGTGCCCGGGATCGTCGGCTATCCCATGTACGACCTGACCGCGAGCGGCCTCAACATGACGCACGTCGGGGCCGGCGACGAACCCAACCGCCACCGCATCGGCCCCGTTGTCCGTCAGAACAACTTCGGCCTCATCACCATCGACGGCTCAGCCAGGGACCCTGTCCTGACCCTCGAACTGCGGACGCTTGACGGCAAGGTGGCGCTCCAGCAGAACGTGCCCCTCAGCAAGTTGAAACCGGCAGCTTCCCCTTGATGTCGCGGCATTCGACTTGCCGCAGCAGCCGGATTCGCGTTCTATCCGTGCGATCATGTCGTGGATTCTGATAGCTTGTATTCTTGGACTCGTTGAAGGCTTCACCGAGTTTCTTCCCGTTTCTTCCACGGGCCACCTGATCCTTGCGGAGAACCTTCTTGGCTTCACGGGCCCGACAGCAGATTCGCTCACCATCTTCATCCAGCTCGGCGCGATCCTTGCCGTCGTCGTCGCCTACCACAATACATTCCTGGACCTGCTGCGGCCTCCGCAGGCACCGGGGTTTTCGGGATGGAGCGGCATTCGCCTACTCGTGCTCACCACGCTTCCTGCCCTCGCGATCGGCCCGCTGCTCATCCACTACATCAAGGCGAACCTTTTCAACGCGACGACGGTCGCCATCGGCCTGGCCGTCGGATCAATCTGGATCATCCTTGCCGAGCGCTACTATCGGCACCACAACCCGCAGAGCCTCGACACGCTGCGGTGGCGCGGGGCGCTGGCGATCGGATTCTTCCAATGCATCGCGATGTGGCCCGGCATGTCGCGCTCCACATGCACCATCCTCGGCGGGATGATGTGCGGCCTCGATCGCAAGTCGTCCACGGAGTATTCGTTCTTCGCCGCGGTCCCGATGATTTGCGCCGCGTCGGCCTATGAGCTGATCAAGTTCGAAGGCGAGATCACGACGCAGATCCTGTCGATGTTCGGCCTCGGCTTCGTGGTGTCGTTCGCCTCAGCCCTGCTCGCGATCCGCTTCCTGATCCGCTTCGTCAGCCACAACACGCTGACGCCGTTTGCATGGTACCGTCTTGCGGTGGCTGGGCTTGTGCTCTGGCTGATGTAGAGACCTGACGCGTCGCAGGCGCTCCGCACTCCATAGCCGCGGCTGGTCTTGATGTGGAGCGCGGAGCGCCCGCGACGCGACTTCCACTCAAGGAAACGGCGTCTTGCTCTTCACCACGTTCGTGCGTTCCGTGCCCGCATTATTGAGCAGGCAGAACCAGACCGTGGCACCCTTCGCGGGGCGACGTCCTTCAAGGTAGCCGTTCATGATGTTTTCCAGACCCTTGCTCGTCTGGCCGGGCCTCTTCCAATCGAAGTGACCTCCGATCACGCTGCTGCCTTCCATCCAGAAGATGTACACGCGTCCGTCGATGTTGCTTCCGATACCGCTGTTGTTGTCGGGCCAGCCCAGCGTTTCGTAGCTGAGCTTGACGCTGCCGCCTTCGATGTTTGCAGAGTTCAACGTCTTCGTGATTCTCGCGTTCCGCGGGTGAACCTTCTTGTGCGTTCCCAGCAACACCGCATTGCTCACATCCAACTGGTCGATGGATGTTGCGGGCGGAGGTGAATTGGTCGACGCAGGCGGCGGCGGAGGAGGAGGCGGGGGTTGCAGCGACTTGAAGAGCTTCCAGGTGAGATTTCCCACGGGCACGGCTTCGGACCATCCGTAGCTGACGCCGCGAATGTTCTTCTTGATCGACTCAAAAATGAACCACGCGCCCTGGCTCGGCCAAAATACGGCCAGATCAACCCATCCATCCCCGTCGTAGTCGGCAGGCACCGGGATCGTTTCAGGATTGCCCCAGTTCTTCACGCCACCTTTCGCGGTCCGCGTGTAGAGGACATGCCAGTCACCGTTCTTCGAATTGTAGACCGCGATGTCGGCTTTGCGGTCGCCATCGTAATCCGCGGGAACCGGCGCGGCATCAAGCCAGCCCCAGTTCTGGATGCGTTGCGCGCCCGTCTGGCTCTGCACGATGTACCAGTTGCCGGCGGCGGGATGATACACGGCGATGTCCGCCTTGCCGTCGCCATCATAGTCTGCGGGCACGGGAATGACTTCGCTCCATCCCCAGTTGAGTTGGCGCAACGCATTGTTGCTGCTCTGGATGATGAACCACATGCCGGCGGCGGGATAAAAGACAGCGATATCCGTTTTCCCGTCGCCGTCGTAATCCGCGGGCACGGGCTGGCAGCCCGAGAATCCCCACATGACCTTCTTCAACTGACGGTCGGACGATTTGGAGATAAGCCAGTCGAACCGGACAGGATCCACGACGGCCAGGTCGACGCGCTTGTCGCCGTCGTAATCACCAGGAACCGTCCACGCCTTGTCCCATCCCCAGTTATCCTGACGCGGCAAACCGCTCCAGCTATTGATGATGAACCAGTTGCCCGCGGCGGGATGATAAAGCGCAATGTCGGAACGGAAATCAGCATCGTAATCCATCTGAAGGAGCGTCCCGCCTGCAGCGCGATCGCCCATCAGAAGACTGCCCGCGACCAGTATTCCCGCAACAACCCGGTGAATCTTCGTCATGCATTCCTCCTGTCTGTCCGAACGGCGGCTTATCAGCATGGTGCGTGCCACCGAAAATCGCGCCAAGCCGCACCCTCGCCGGATCAGCCCCACATAGTGTGGTAGGCAGCTGGGTCACAACGATAGAAGGTCCACATCTTGTAGCTCACCGAAATCGCCAAGTTCCGCACCCCTTCCGAGGTATTTCGGTTGACCAACCCAATCGCCCGCGCCTGGCACGTCCAAATCTGTCCTCTCGC